>JAGBBD010000049.1 GCA_017938625.1 Oscillospiraceae bacterium
ATTTCAGTTCAACACAGCAGTTATCGAAGTTATATTCGCAGAATATAAGGCGTTTCATAGGTTTTTACCTCCAAAATTGTATTGTTTGGAAGTAATGTAAGCGTGGGTTTTGGTGTGGTATCTTTAAGTTTGGGAACCCCCGTGCTCCCATTTGGAAACAGCCTTATCGGAGTAATTGAGTTTTTCTGCCAGCTCCAACTGCGTCATGCCTTTCATCTGGCGCAGACGGGAAATGTTTTTTGCGGTATTTGCTTTAAAATCGTTCATAGAAACCTCTCAAAAGTGACCTGCCTGCATGAGTACATCAAGGCAGAAATTCACTTCATCGTCCGTAAAAAGGATGCCGTATTTTCCTTTGACTACCAGAGCTTCCAAGGTCAGCTCACCAAGGCCTTTTCTGCACAGATCGTCAAACCCGTCGGATACGCGATGGCGCTTGCAAAGCTCTTGTACGGTCTTGACACCGCCGTCTGTCTCCAATGTCTGCAGCAGGCGCTTGGTGGGGCAGCTGTGCACCAGCATGGCAGTCTGCGCGTTCTGCATGGCCTGCAGCTGAAATTCTTTTTCAAGCTTCATACACCGTTCTCCTTCTGCAGGGCTTTGATCTTTTGGCAAATGGTGCAGCTTTCGCTGTGGGCGCAGCGGGTGAAGGTACAGCCCACATCCCAGTCGCCCTCGTCTTCCTCGACCATGACAGTACGGGTCTGATTTTGTTCACGGCAAAAGCCGGAGATATACCATTCCATTTTGATGCATCCTTTCCCGTGAAATGTGAACACTATTATACTGGAAAAAAACCAAAATGTAAAGTTTGGTTGTCTTGCAAAGAAATGGCAAAGATGATATACTACTATGAAGAGGTGAAGTCTGTGAAAGAATATGTCAGAATCCTGCGTCTGTTTGCGCTGTTTGGTCAACTGGGCTTTACCATTGTGACGCCGCCGGTCGTTCTGGCGATTCTGGCGCATTGGCTTCAGTCACGTTTTTCTCTCGGTGGCTGGGTCATGCTCATCGCCATTGTTCTGGGACTTCTGGCATCTGCTTCCGGAGCGTATCGGTTTTACCGCCGTGTCTGCGCCGAAAGTGAGAAAGATCAAAAAGATACGGTTGTATTTTATAAACATGAGTGAGGAGGGTGAATATGAAGATCAGTCCGGCTTTGAAGCAGGAAACGGTGCGCATCGGTATCGGTGTACTCATTGGCGATGCTGTGATGATCGCGGTGTTTGCCCTGCTGCGCAAATTGGATGTTACGGTGCTTTTTGGAGCCTTGTTGGGAAGTCTGGCCGCTGTGGGAAATTTCTTTGCCATGGGACTTCTTTTGCAGAAGGCACTGGACGATCCGGATCGCACCAAATTTCTGGTGCAGCGCTCCTATACGCTGCGGATGCTGGCAATGGTGGCAGTGATGATCGTAGGCTTTGTGCTTCCGTATTTCCATGTGGTGGCAGTAGTCGTGCCCTTCCTGCTTCCCGGTCTTACCATTCATGTTATGCGGCTGCTGGGTTTGTACAAACCGCAGAAGAAGGGGGATGAGACCGATGAAGCTTGAAGTAAACGGTGCTCCGATCTATTTTGAGATCCCCATTCTCGGCGGTATTCCCATCACAGGCTCTCTGGTGGTCACATGGGGCGTTATGATCGTGCTGACGATCCTGTGCGCATGGTTGACGCATGATCTGAAGGTGCGCGATATCAGCAAACGGCAGGCTGCTGCGGAGAAGATCTATGAGCTTTTGTACGGTCTTGTCCATGACAACATGGGCGAAGGGTGGATGCACTATCTTCCCTTGGTCACGGCGCTGTTTGGATTGTCCATCAGCTGTTCTTTGTCTTCGTTATTGGGCTTCTGGTCTCCCACGGCAGATGTGAATACCACCCTTGCCTGGGCATTGGTGGTCTTTGCCTTGATCACCTACCACAAGATCAAAGGTCACGGAATCGGCGGTTACCTCAAGGGGTACACAGAGCCGATCTTCCTGATGACTCCCTTTAACATTCTCGGAGAGGTGTTCACACCTGTCTCCATGGCATTTCGTCACTTTGGAAACATCGTTTCCGGTTATGTGATCTCCATGCTGATCTATGCGGCATTGATCACGGCAAACCATCTGTTGTTCGGGCTCCTGCCCGGCGCAGTGGGAGAGATCCTTGCCGAGATCCCCATCCTTGGTGTTGGTATTCCGGCTTTGTTCTCCCTTTACTTTGATTGGTTTGGCAGTTTTATTCAGGCATTTATTTTCTGTATGCTGACAATGATCTTCATTGCCACAGCAGAAGACTAAAATAATCAGGAGGATTTTATTATGGAAAGAGCAATCGTTTTGATGGGCTGCGCGATCGGCGCAGGTCTGGCATTGATCGCAGGTATCGGCCCCGGTATCGGTGAAGGCTACGCAGCAGGCAAGGCGCTGGAGTCCATCGCCCGTCAGCCCGAAATGAAGGGCGAACTGACTTCCACTATGATGCTGGGTATCGCATTGTCCGAGACCACCGGTATCTATGGCTTCGTGACCGGCCTTCTGCTGATGTTCGTCTGTCCCAATATGTTCCTGGGCATGCTGTGATCCCTTAAAACAAACAAGAAGGAGGGAGGCATCCCATGGAATTTCAGCAATTGGTTGCTCTCATGCCGTGGACGATCATTCTGCAGATCTGCAACCTGCTTCTGACCATTTATCTGTTTAAGCGCTTTTTGCTCAAGCCTGTGCAGAAGATTCTTGCGCAGCGTCAAGAGCTTGTCAATTCGGAGCTGAACGCGGCAGAAGAAGCAAAGCGTGAAGCGGAGCAGGCAAAAGAAGAATACGGCAAAAATCTGGAGGGTGCCAGGGAAGAAGCTGCTGCCTTGATGCGCAGCGCTGCCCAGACGGCACAGACGCGCAGTGAGCAGATCCTGCTGGAAGCCAAGCAGGAGGCTGCGGCAATCCGTGCCAAGGCATCGGACGACATTGCCAGAGAGAGAAAGAATGCAGTCAACGAGATCAAGAGCGATATCTCCGAGATCGCTGTGTCCATCGCCTCTAAGGTGGTGGAAAAGGAGATCTCCGAAAAGGACCATGAGGCACTCATTCAGGACTTTATCGATCATATGGGTGAAGCCGTATGACGAAGGTGCAGCAGGTTTACGGCGGCTCCCTGTATGAGCTTGCAAAGGAAGAGAACAGCTGTGATCAGATCTTGCAGGAACTGTCTGCGGTGTTGGAGATCTTTGATGCGCACCCGGACTACTGGCGCTTTCTGGACACACTCTCTATCTCCAAGGCTGAGCGCTGCACAGCGCTGGAGGAAGCGCTGGGCGGACGTATACAGCCCTATCTTCTGAATTTTATGAAAATTTTGTGCGAAAACGGTATGATGGGTCAGCTGAAGGGCTGCGCTGCAGAATACCGCCGCCGCTATAACGACGACCATGGCATTGTGGAAGTATGTGCTGTAACTGCGGTGCAGATGGGAAGTGCTCTGCAGGAAAAGCTTCTGCAGAAGCTGCAGACCATTCTGGGAAAGACTGTGGAGCTGCGCTTCAAGATCGATCCTGCCTGCGTCGGCGGTGTATTGCTGGAGCTTCCCGGCAGGCAGATGGACGGTACGGTCAAGCACCGTCTGGATGAACTCGGTCGGCAGCTGCAGGCAGCGGCATTGTAAAGGTTGGTGAAACAATGGATTTAAGACCGGAAGAGATCTCCAAGATCATAAAAGCACAGATCAAGCACTATGAGAATAAGATCGAGCAGTCTGAGACCGGCACCATCATTCTGGTGGGCGACGGCATCGCCAAAGCCACAGGCTTGCAGAAATGCATGGTCAACGAGCTGGTACAGCTGCCCAACGGTGAGTACGGTATGGCGCAGAACTTAGAGGAACATTCTGTTTCCATCGTTCTGCTTGGCTCCGGTGCCGGCATCCGCGAGGGTGACACCGTCAAGCGCACGGGCAAGGTGGTTTCCGTCCCTGTTGGCGAAGCCTTGATCGGTCGTGTTGTGGATGCGCTGGGTGCACCTGTGGACGGCAAGGGCGCTATTGAGGCGGAAAGCTATATGCCTATTGAGACGCCTGCGCCCGGTATCATTGAGCGCAAGAGCGTTTCCGTGCCGCTGCAGACGGGCATCAAAGCCATCGATGCCATGATTCCCATCGGCAGAGGTCAGCGTGAGCTGATCATCGGTGACCGCCAGACAGGTAAGACTGCCATCGCAGTAGATACCATCATCAACCAGAAAGGCAAGGATGTGATCTGCGTCTATGTTGCCATTGGTCAGAAGCGTTCCACCGTTGCTCAGATCGTGGAAACGCTGACGCTGGCAGGGGCGATGGATTATACCATTGTGGTCTCTGCCACAGCCTCTGAGATGGCACCGCTGCAGTATATCGCGCCTTATTCAGGCTGTACCATGGGCGAATACTTCATGCACAAGGGCAAGGATGTTCTGGTGATCTATGATGATCTTTCCAAGCATGCTGTGGCATACCGCGCCATTTCCTTGCTGATCAGAAGACCGCCCGGACGTGAGGCCTACCCCGGCGATGTGTTCTATCTGCACTCCCGTCTGCTGGAACGTGCGGCAAGAATGGCGCCGGAATATGGCGGAGGCAGTCTGACTGCGCTGCCTATTATCGAGACGCAGGCAGGCGATGTGTCCGCTTATATCCCCACCAATGTTATCTCCATCACGGATGGTCAGATCTATTTGGAAACCGAACTGTTCAATGCAGGTGTCATGCCGGCAGTCAACCCCGGTATTTCTGTTTCCAGAGTTGGCGGCAATGCCCAGATCAAAGCCATGAAGAAGGTGGCAGGCTCTCTGAAGCTGCTGTATTCCCAGTACCGGGAACTGCAGGGCTTTGCCCAGTTCGGATCCGATCTCGACCGGGATACCAAGGAGCGCCTTGCGCTGGGTGAACGCATCGTGGAGGTGCTCAAGCAGGGCAGAACTTCTCCTGTGGATGTTGCCCACCAGGTCTGCATCTTCTTTGCCGTTGTCGGCGGCTATCTGAAGGCTGTGCCTGTAGCTCGCATCAAGGAGTATGAAGCAGCGCTGTATGCATATCTGGATGAACGCTGTTTTGAAATGCTTGAAAATATCCGCACAACGGGTCAGCTCTCGCAGGACGATGAGCAGACCTTGAAGGATGCCTTGATCACCTTTACCAAGGCATATGAATCCTAAACAAAGGAGGCGAGCGCAGACATGGCAGGCGTGTCCATGAAAGATATCAAAAACAGAATCAAAAGCATGGAGAGCACCAAGCAGATCACCAAAGCCATGGAAATGGTGGCATCGTCCAAACTGCGCGGTGCGCAGGAGCGTGTCATTGCAAGCCGTCCTTATTTTGAGATCCTGTATAAGACCATGCATGATATCGTGGAAGCCAATACGGATCTGTCTTCTGTTTATGTGCAGCCGCCCAGAGGGGAAAAAACCTGCTTTGTGGTCATTGCAGGTGACCGCGGACTGGCAGGCGGCTATAACAGCAATGTGCTCAAGCTGGCGCAGTCCATGATGCAGGGCAAGGAAGCGGTTGTGCTTCCTGTGGGCAAGAAAGCCACGGAGTATTTTAAAAACCGTGGTGTCAGCATCCTCAACACACTCTATCCTGTTTCGGAGGATGTCAATGCCGATGCCTGCTTCACCATGGCAAACGGTCTTTGCGAAGAATACCGCAAGGGGACGTTTGATCGTGTGGTACTGTGCTATACCAATTTTGTTACGGTTCTGACACAGGAGCCGGGAAGCCTTCCTCTGCTTCCTTTGTCCGTTGCAGTCGGACAGAAGCAGCCTCAAGGGGGCAAAATGCTCACCATGTATGAGCCAAGCAGCGTCAGTGTATTCAATGCCATCGTGCCGGAGTATCTCGGCGGCGTCATCTATGGCGCCCTGCGGGAAGCTTTGTGCTCGGAGCAGGCGGCAAGACGCACCGCCATGGATTCCGCCACCAAAAATGCCGAAGAAATGATCGAAGGATTATCCTTACAGTATAACCGTGCCCGACAGGGCGCCATTACGCAGGAGATCACGGAGATCGTGGCAGGTGCGGAACAATAACCGAAAGGAGTGACACCTTTGTCCAATATCGGTACTATCGTGCAGGTCGTTGGACCTGTTCTGGATATTCGTTTCCCGGACGGTCAGCTGCCGGAGCTTCTCAATGCCATTGAGATCACTCATGGCGGCAGGACGCTTACCGTGGAGGTGGCGCAGCACATTGGCGACAATGTGGCGCGCTGTATCGCCATGGCATCCACCGACGGTCTGGAGCGCGGCATCGAAGCCCGCGATACAGGTGCGCCCATTACTGTGCCTGTGGGTGAGAGCTGCCTTGGCCGTATCTTTAATCTGTTGGGTGAACCTGTGGATGCGCAGCCTGCTCCGGAGGGCGCGGAGCGCTGGCCCATTCATCGCCCGGCTCCCAGTTATGAGGAGCAGGACTCTACCACGGAGATTCTCGAGACCGGCATCAAGGTCGTTGACTTGATCTGCCCCTATGCCAAGGGCGGCAAGATCGGTCTAGGAGATCGAGGGCAACGGCGGCAACAAGACCGCTGCCCGCGCTGTGGGCAAGCTGGTTGCCGAGCGCTGCAAGGCCAAGGGCATCGATCAGGTCGTGTTCGACCGCGG
>JAGBBD010000050.1 GCA_017938625.1 Oscillospiraceae bacterium
TACCACTCTGGGCGTGTTCCACTATGTTCCCGATTTCGAGTCCGTTGACACCGATGTTGACGAAGTCGAAGAGTACCTGTATGACTACTGGGAAGCTGACTACAATGCTGTTCTGTACATCGACGGCGTTGAGTCCGGCTATGTGACTGCTGAAGAAGATCTGCAGGATATCGTTGACGTTCTCGACAGGAAGGATGTTCTGGGTAAGGGCGTTCAGGTTGAGATCTATGTTACCGAAGAGACCATCTTTGTCGTTGTCATCAACACCTACATCGGCAAGATCGTGAAGATCAACAAGCCCAAGAACACTGTCACCATCGGCGACGAGTATGGCGAGACCATCGAAGCTGAGAACGAGTGGGGCTTCGGCGCTTCCGATCTGGACGAAGTTGCTCTGTTCTGGCTGTGCGACGAGGATCGCTCCAACGCTGCTCAGAATGTCCATGACATCGAGATCATCGAGCCCGTTACCGCTACTGTCACCAGAGCTGACGTTGACGGCAAGGGCAACCATTCCTTCGTTGCTGACGGCGAGACCTATGAGTACGCTCATACCTTCGGCCAGTGGCTGAGCGCCATCATGATGGACGACGACCACAACTTCTACAGCAACGGCAACAAGGAGCATGACATCTACCTGGATAAGAACGGCTATGTCATGTACCACGAGTGGACCGAGCAGGATAACACCGAGATCGTTGTCATCGACGGCGACTCCTGGAAGTCCTCCGGCCGCTGGGAGAACTCCGATGGCCATCAGTACGAGGTCAACGAGGCTGACTTCATCTACTTCGAGGAAGGCGCTCCCGCAAAGACTGTTGAGACCACTTGGGACTTCAACAAGACTCTGAACCACGGTAAGGGCAACAACGCCGACATCCTGGCTTGGGTTGCATACCTGGAAGATGACGAGATGGCTTACCTGGCAGCAGAGGACTACACTCAGAACATCGCTGCTACCGCACAGGCTACCATCCAGCTGAGAAAGAACAAGGTCACCACCGGTGGCAGCTCTGCTGAGACCAGAGACCATCTGTTCAACGACGACACTCAGTTCATCGTTCGTATCCCCGACTACTTCGGCGAAGACGAGCATGACTCCTTCACCTACCTGTACTTCAATGGCATCGGCGATATCGACGCCAACTACGAGGCCAACGAGTTCCAGTACTTCCTGGACGATCAGTGCGGCATGAAGGGCGAAGGCCGCTTCTACGCATACGTCTATGTTGATGCTACTTACGCTCTCGAGACCAACACCGCCTTCATCCTGCGCAGCGCCGGTTCCTCCGTCCTGAAGCTGGAGAATGGCCGTGTCATGGGCGGCGACAAGTTCGAAGCTATCGTCAACGGTGAGGAAGCTATCGTTGTTTACGAGCACGGCGCACATCTGATCGCTGACATGTCCGACGATATCGATCTGGACGGCGACGGTGTCACCGACTTCGTGCCCGCTATGGTCAAGTCCAAGTACGTCCTGCTGGGCTGGACTCTGGACGATGTGCCTGTTTGGGCATACGCTGATGTCACCAGTGCTAACATCACCGCCAACAGCAAGCCCGACTTCATGATCGACGGCAGCGTCCTGTCCTGGGATATGGTCGAAGGCGAAGCTGAGAAGTGGAACGGCATCCGTCTGGATCCCGACTGCGCTGTTTGGGTCTCCTACCCCAACAAGAAGGGCGAGTTCATCGCTGAGCTGGTTGAGCAGGAAGACTTCAACGAAGAGTACGTTGATGATCTGGGCTGGGCAGTCGTGAAGGCTCACTGCTGGGCATTCCGTCTGGAAGACGAAGTTGGCTACAAGGATGATACTGCTGACTTTGTTATGATCGTTCTGGTTCCCGCTGAGTAATTCTCAAACGGAAGCCGACGAGGCTAACACCTAAATAGAAACACCCCCGGGTAACCGGGGGTGTTTTTTTGTTGTTAATTGACAATGGACAATTGACAATGGTGGTGTCGGCACGCCGACGGATTTTAATTTGCTGCGCACCCAAATTCCTTATTCTACATTCCGCATGGCATTACGCCATGCTGCCTTTTTTGACGATGGCGCGTTGGGCAGTGCGGGGCAGGCTTTCGAAGGCTGCCTGAATAGCACCCGGCTCGTTTGCCAGTACCTTATCCTGGCTCAGAGCGCCCTGGATGGGTGTATATTTTTTGGCGGCAGGGGGCATCTGCTGCTGAGACTGCACTTTTTTCAGTTCCTCCACCAGTTCATCCTTTCGGGGAATCAGGCGATCCGGCAGGCGCTCCAGATATTGGATGATATCCAGCGTGCCGTTGGCGCGCAGGTTGTCCAGAGTCTGAGTCATGGCGATCTCGGAGAAGTAGCTGGCGGCTCCCACATCCACACGCAGCCGCAGCCACAGATCCTTGAAGCGGGAAAAGTCATACTGCTCCACCACGCGCTTGGTCACAGTCTGCAGCGCCATGGTGCCATCGGGTGCAAACTGCACAGTACCGTTTTCCATGATAGGCTCTTCCATGGTGCGCTCCCGTACCATGGGGCGAAGGCCGTAGTAAGTGCCCATCATATCCAGCAGGATGTGGCCCACATCCTCCAGCCATTCATACAGACCGGCTCTGGTATTTTCCAGAGGCACCTGCGCGGAGGACTGCAGAACCATCAGCGCGGAGGTATTGTCCGGCTTCACATTGCCCATCTGGGCATCGGTGGCACCAAGACAGTCCTTGGTGTAGCTCACAGCACGATCAATGACCGTGAGAATCTGGGCAGACATATCCGCAGGCTGCAGGTTGATCGCCGCCTGAGAAAGACTCTGGCCCGGCTGCAGACCGCGGACAGCGATGGCCTGTCCGATCTCGTTGCTCCAGCTGCCGATGAGGTCGGCGTTGTAGACCGTCTTGGGGAAGCCCATCAGCTGCAGATGGCGCATGACCATGGCGAACATGGTGTTGATAAAGATCTGATTGGGGATGATTCCCGTGACCAGTGCCCTGCCGTGGTACTGGTTTTTTTGTTTTTCCCAGTTGCCCCATGCAATGGGATAGCGGGAAAGACCTGTGTCCACATCCTCGAAGATCACGGCGCTGCGGGTGGCTTTGGTCACATGGACCGTGCCGTTTTCGCCCTTGGTGTACAGGTACACATACAGGGCTTTGCCCGTGTTGTCGCCGGAAAGCTCCACCTGTCCGCCCTGTCCTGCCATGCCGTCAAATTCGCTGTCTGCGTCCACATCCATCCAATCTCCTCCCCAGAGCTGTGCTTCTTCACGCAATTGCTCCACAGGGGCTCTGCCCAGCAGCAAAATATAGGGCTGACGCTCCACATTGCTGTCGGCAGGATTGCCGAACATGACATTGATGCCGTCCACCAGCTCCATGGCGATCTCGCCCTTTGCCTTGCTCAGACTGCCGCCGTAGGGGATGGCATCCGGGTCCCAGTAGAAGTGGGCGCAGTAGTCGCCTGTCTGCGCGCCGTCAAACAGAGCTTCACGGATGCGATATTCCATTTTGAATTTTTCCAGCAGATTTTTCACCTCTGCCGTGGCAGCCTGCGCCGCCTCGTCATCGTCACCGCATTGATTGAGCGGCTCAAAATAAATGGACGCCCCCGAGGATGTCAGGGACGCCACAAACAGGGAAGCCACTCGCTTGATGATGTTGAACACCGGTTTGGGCAGCCGACGCATGGCGGCGGTGTCCGGCATATGGAGCCATTGGTTTCCGTGAAAAAACTCAATGTTGGTGTTCACCAGAGAATACTGATTGGGCTCCAGTTGGTTGTTGTATGCTCTGCCGAGCTCATAGAGCTCCCAGGCATGGGTCTTTGTGTTTTTCATAGGATCCTCCTTTTGTTTGAATGGGCAATGATCGTGTCGGCTGCGCCGACGGATTTGAAATAGCCGGTGGCAGTGCGTATAACGCTTGTCATTGCGATCGCGCCTGCAGGCGCATGCAAGCGAGCGACTGCGCAAAGCGCGGCTCTTAGCGAGTCGCAGGAGCAAAGCGACGCGGCAATCTCAAGGTAGTATCACCATCTGACGCAGAGTGTGCCATGCCGAAAGGTTTTTAGATTGCCACGTCGGGCTGCGCCCTCCTCGCAATGACATTCTTACCTGGCAGTGCGTATCTCTTCGCAGTGCGGGCATGATTGTTACTTCCTGCACATGGCACGTCGGGGCGCCGTCCCCTACGGGTGTAGGGAAAAGAAAACGCTCAATACACGCTCCACAGGTCGTGGTGAGGCTCAGAGGGCGGTGGGGAGGCGGCTTCGCCGCTGGCGCACAAGAGCCAGCTGAGCGCCTGGGAGGAAGAGTCCACCATGTCGTCATGCTTGCCGGAGGGAAATGCCGTCCACTGGTCTAAAAACTCTTCTGCCCACGGCGCTCTGTCCGGCACATAGACATGACCGGACTCAATGGCAGGGGACACGGCATTGACACGCGCCACCTTGCCGCCTCTGGGTGTCACCGGGATGCAGAACAGCTCCTTCTGCAGGGTCTGGATGACGGCGGAGCCGTTGGCCTTGTCCTCAATGAGCACTGCCCTTGCTTCCGGGTGGAGCTTTGCCATGGCGCGGATGGCGCGCAGCGTACCGGGGAAGTCCAGATGGCGGTTGAGGCAGTCGAGAAGATAGTAGTCCCTGCCTGCTTTGCCCCAGACGGTGATGGCAACGAAGTCGTTGCTCTCGCCGCCCTTGAATGCCGCGTCCACGGAGATGACCTGTGTGCCGAAGTGTGGCAGCTGCCGTGGGTCATAGCGCCTCCACCAGCTGCGCTTGACAAGGTCGCCGCCCTCCACCCGCGGCGAGCACAGATACAGAGCTGCCCATGCCCGTGCGCCGCCTTTGGGATCGTCCAGATAGGCACGCTTGAAATCCTGCAGCCACACAGCGCCCTTGCCCAGCTCCGGACAAAGGGGTGCGCCCACAGGTCTGCCCATGGGATCGTCCTGTTCTGCTTCCACAGGAAGCCGCAGCAGCTGCACGTGGATCTCCTGCTGCAGAATGCGTCCGGCAAGATCGTCTTCGTGCCACGGCGTCATGATGACGATGACCTTTGCTCCTGCCGCAAAACGAGATTTGAGACTGTTCTGCCACTCCTCCCAGATTCGGTCACGGATGGTAGGGGAGTCTGCTTCCTGCCGGCTCTTGATGGGATCGTCCACAATGAGCAGCTCGGCAGGATTGCCTGTGATGCCGGACAGCAGACCTCGCGCGATCATCCGTCCCGGGTGGCCCTGCAGCTCAAACTCGGCGGCGCGATTGACCTTGCCCATGGACACGCCGAACAGATCCTGCCCGAAGCGCTGCAGCTTTTCCCTGTTGCGGCGGCAGAAGCGCTCAGCAAAGTCCTCGCTGTAGCCTGCCACGATGACGCGGTGATCCGGGTATCTGCCGAGATACCAGCTGGGCAGGCTCTCCGTGACGGTGGTGGATTTGCCGTGCTGCGGCGGTGTTTCGATCAGCAGGATGTCGTAGGCATTGCCTGTGTCGGCTTCAATGAATTTCTGGATGTTTTCAGCCAAAAAAGAGGAAAGAGCTGTGTTTTTCCAGCTCTTTCCATGACAATATGCCAGATATTCTTTGTAATCGCGGCGTGCCAGCTCTCTGCGCGCCAGCTCTGCCAGGATCTTATGACGTTCCATGTTTCACCTCCTTTGCTGCCATCTGCCGCAAAACTTCTGTGGGCAGCGCCGTCAGATCCTCATAGGAGCAGACCGTGTCCTCCGGCACTTTTGCCGTGTCGAGGATGTATTTTGCCGCCGTCAAATCTCCTGCGGCGGCTTTGCGCACCATCTGAAGCAAAATACCGTTTTCATAGGTAGGCTTCAGCTTCATTTCCTCCAGCGCCTCCCGAAGTGCCCCATCCTCCAAGGGCTTCTTCAGGATCTTTGCAATGATCTTGCGTTCTTCCATGGCATTCCCCCCAATAAAATTGCAGGCAGCGACTTTTGTCAGCTGCCTGCATTTTAATTGTATCACACTTTACCTGTGGCGTGTTCTGCCATTTCTGCCAAAACTGCCACATCTGCCGTTTTCGCCATTTGAAACAAAAAATTTACATTTTTTAGGGCGAACTTACAATCTTGCGGCGATCTCTTTTAAGAAGGTCTCGGAATCTACAGCCTTTGCTTCGAAGCCCGGCTCACACAGACCCACAAGGTCACGGGTCATGATGCCGTCATTCAAGGTGCGGAAGCAGGCTGCTTCCAGACGGTCTGCAAAGGCTTCCAGATCAGTCAGACCGTCCAGCTGGGCGCGCTTGCGCAGCGCGCCGGACCATGCGAAGATGGTAGCCATGGGGTTGGTGGAGGTCTTTTCGCCCTTCTGCCATTTATAATAGTGTCTGGTCACGGTGCCGTGGGCAGCCTCGTACTCCGTTGTGCCGTCGGGAGCTACCAGCACAGAGGTCATCATGGCAAGAGAGCCGAAGGCGGTGGAGACCATGTCGCTCATAACATCGCCGTCATAGTTCTTGCAAGCCCAGATAAAGCCGCCCTCGGAGCGGATGACACGGGCAACGGCGTCGTCAATGAGGGTATAGAAATAGGTGATGCCAAGCTCCTTGAATTTAGGCGCGTAGGCTTCAAACTCTTCATCGAAGATGGCTTTGAACCGTCCGTCATAGACTTTGGCAATGGTGTCCTTGGTGGAGAACCACAGATCCTGCCTGGTGTCCACTGCGTACTGGAAGCAGGCTTTTGCGAAGGAGCGGATGGAGCTGTCTTTGTTGTGGGCGCCCTGCCAGACGGCTGCGCCGTCCACCTGCTGCACCAGAAGCTCCTGCGTTTCGCCGTCCTCTGCCTCAAAGACCAAGGTGGCTTTGCCGGGCTTTTCGGTATAGAGATCCACGGCCTTGTACACATCGCCGTAGGCATGGCGGGCAATGGTGATGGGCTTTTTCCAGTTCTTCACCACAGGCTTCACCGCGTCAATGAGGATGGGAGCGCGGAACACGGTGCCGTCGAGGATGGAACGGATGGTGCCGTTGGGGCTCTTCCACATCTGGGTCAGCTGGGGATATTCCTCCATGCGCTGCTTGTTGGGGGTGATGGTGGCGCACTTGACGGCAACGCCGTATTTCTTCGTGGCATTGGCGGCGTCCACCGTGACCTGATCCTTGGTCTCATTGCGGTGGAGCAGACCAAGGTCATAGTATTCTGTTTTCAGATCCACATAGGGCAAAATCAGGGTGTCCTTGATCATCTGCCAGAGGATTCTTGTCATTTCATCGCCGTCCATCTCTACGATGGGCGTGGTCATTTGAATCTTATCCATAACTACCTCTTTCGCTTTCCGTTTTTGCGTTTCCGTGTTTCCGCTGCCTGCACCGGCGGTCTGGGGTCAGACCGCCCTACGGGTGCGAAGCGCCCTCGTGCCCCCTCTACAGGGGGCTGTTGGCGAAGCCAACGGGGGTTGTGCCGATGACCACATTTTACCGAATAACGATAAAGTGATATTGTCCATCAACCCCCCGACCTGCTTCGCAGGTCACCCCCCTGTGGAGGGGGGACAAGGAAAGGTACATTCCTTATTTCGAAATCCGTCGGCGGAGCCGACACATTCATTGTCAATTATTTGCCGTAGCCGGCTGCGTAGTAATTCATCAGGCAGCCTTCCTGCAGGATCTGCTTGTCGTTGTCGGTCAGACCGCGGCACAGGAGGGTGATATCTTCCACACCGTTTTTGGTGATGACCTTGGCGGCAAATTCTTCTTTGCCTTCCTTGATGGCGGTCTTGATGCCGGGGATGTAGACCCAGTCACCCACATCATAGGCAAATTCCTTGCCCTCGGGCAGGGTGAAGGGGACGAGACCCCAGTTGATGCAGTTGGAGCGGTAGCGCTTGGTGGCATACTCCCGGCAGATGTTGGCGAAGCCGCCCAGCACCTTCTGACAGGAGGCTGCCTGCTCACGGGCAGAGCCGTCACCGGGACGGTTGGCATAGATGCACGAGCCGACAGACACGGTATCTTCTCTGCCGCCCACATTGGCAAGAACTGCCTTGACTTCTTCGTTCATGCCGCCGTCACGGACAGCCTTGGATCTTGCCACGTACTCCGGCTCACGACGGGACAGGGCAAACTCACTCAGACCGATGGGATTGGAGCGGTAGGAAGAGGTCTCACCGGAGGGGATCAGTTCATCGGTGGTGGTGACGGGATCGTGAATCACGGCACACAGCTTGACCAGAAGATCCTCCTGCAGCTTGGGCATTTGGGGCCAGTCCTTGATGTTGGGGCCGTAACGCAGCTCGGCGGTGGGATCGGCCTTGCCGAAGCCCTCGTAGCAGCGCTTTTCATACACAGAGCCGTCGAACTGATAGGTCAGATCTTCGGGCACATCGTAGTCAATGTCGGTGGCGGCAGTCAGCACACCGCCGTTTCTTGCCGTGGCTGCAATGGAGCGGGCATCCATCAGTGCCACAGCCGCGATCTGACCGTTCGAGGGCTTGGAGCCTTCCCGGTTGGCGAAGTTTCTGGTGGCATGGCGGATGGACAGGGTGTTGTTGGCAGGGGTGTCACCTGCGCCGAAGCAGGGGCCGCAGAAGGCGGGCTTCATAACGCAGCCGGCTTCCATCAAGGTGGCAGCCGCACCGTTTTTGGTCACAGCCAGACTGATGGGCGTGGAGGAGGGGTAGACGGACATATCAAAGTAGCCGTTGCCGATGGAGCCGTCCTTCAAAATGGCGGCTGCCTCCATAATGTTTTCATACATACCGCCGGAGCAGCCCACGATGACGCCCTGATCGCAATGGATCTTGCCGTCCACAATGGTATGCTGCAGATCCATGGTCACCTTGCCGCCCAGCTGCTTGTTGCAGGCTGCTTCCACCTCGGCAAAGATCTCGTGAGGTCTTGCCTGCAGATCGTGGATGGTATAGGCGATGGAGGGATGGAAGGGCAGGGCAATCATGTTCTCCACCTTGGAAAGGTCGATGGTGATGACACGGTCGTAATATGCGCCGTCCTCGGGAGCAAGGACTTTGAATTCTTCCTTTCTTCCGATGGTCTCATAGTATGCCTTGACCTTGTCATCCGTCTGCCAGATGGAGGTCAGACACGAGGTCTCTGTGGTCATAACATCGATGCCGATGCGGTAGTCGCACGACAGATTGGCAACACCGGGGCCCACAAATTCCAGCACCTTATTCTTCACATCGCCGTTGGGGAAGGTGGCTGCCACCAGAGCGATGGCAACGTCCTGAGGGCCGACGCCCTTTCTGGGTGCGCCTTCCAGATAGACCATGACCACCTCGGGGGCGGCAACGTCATAGGTGTTTTCCAGCAGCTGCTTGACCAGCTCGCCGCCGCCTTCGCCCACGCCCATGCAGCCGTAAGCGCCGTAGCGTGTATGGGAGTCGGAGCCGAGGATCATCTTGCCGCAGCCTGCCAGACGCTCTCTGGCATACTGGTGGATGACCGCCTGATTGGGGGGCACAAAGATGCCGCCGTATTTTTTCGCAGCCGACAGACCAAAGGCGTGGTCATCTTCATTGATGGTGCCGCCCACAGCGCACAGGCTGTTGTGGCAGTTGGTCATGGCATAGGGCACGGGGAACTGCTTGAGTCCCGATGCCTTGGCGGTCTGGATGATGCCCACAAAGGTGATATCGTGAGAGATGAGCGCGTCAAACTTTAACCGGAGCTTGTCAGGCTCAGTCGATTTGTCGTGGGCGCGGAACATCTGATAGGCAATGGTTTTTTCACGGGCAGCCGGATCTTTGGCTTCGGCAGGGACGATCTTGCCGCCGCGCAGATAAGCGCCGTGGTTGGAGAGTGTTACCATAGTAGTTTCCTCCGATTTTGTGTTTGGGAATAGTTTATCACAGTAAAGCAAGTTTGTAAACCGTGATTAGTACCATGATTTTTGCCCGGGAAAAGGCTTCAATTGTAAACATTTTGTTTCAAAAGGCGAAAATGGCAGATTTGGCAGACGAGGCAGAAATGGCAGAACACGCCACAGGTACAGTATGATATAATTAGAATGTCAAGAACGGCGCCCGGGAGCCGCTCTTGTATTTTTTTATCTTCAGAAAGGATGATCACAACTATGGAAAACAGAAATCTGGCAAGTAAGTACGCAAAAAGAGTGGACGAGCGCTTCAGCCGTGAGTCTCAGGCCATGCTGGCGCTGAACTCCGACTACTCCTTTACCGGGGTGCGCACCGTCAATGTCTACTCCATCCCCACGGTGGCAATGTCTGACTATCAGCGCTCCGGCGATCACCGCTACGGTGTGCCCAATGATCTCAGCCGCAATGTGCAGACCCTCACTGTGGGCAGAGACCGTGCCTTTACCTTTATTATTGATAAGGGCGACAAGACCCAGTCTCAGATGGTCATGGATGCAGGCAAGGCGCTGGGCAGACAGCTGAAGGAAGTCTGGGTGCCCGAATTTGATGCCTACGTCTTCCGTAAGCTGGCTTCCGAAGCCACCGCAAGAGGCAACTTCTCCTCCGAGGAGATCACCAAGGAGAATGCCTATGAAATGTTCCTGAACGCCATGGAGCAGCTGGGCAACAAGAATGTTCCCGACAAGGGCAGAGTCGCCTTCTGCTCTTATAAGTTCGCCAACTTCCTCAAGCAGGATCCTGCCTTCATCAAGACCGGCGACAGCTCTCAGGAGCTGCTGATCAAGGGCGTTATCGGTGAAGTGGACGGCTGCCGCATCGTCAAGGTGCCTTCCTCCCGTCTGCCCTCCGGCTGTGCGTTCCTGCTGACCCATCCTCTGGCTGCCACCGCACCCAAGCAGCTGGAAGAGTACAAGACCCATGCAGATCCTCCCGGTATCTCCGGCTTCCTGGTGGAGGGCAGAGTGGTCTATGACTGCTTCGTGCTGGATGAAAAGGCAGATGCCATCTACTACCACGGTGAACAGGCTGTGCTGCGCGATCTGAACGTGACTGCCGCTGTGACCGGTGACGGCATTGCCACCATCCTCATCAATCCCGGCATGCCCGAGGACGGCTGCAGCTGGTATTACAAGGCAGATACTGCCGCCGAGAAGCTGACCTATGATGCAGATGTCTCCTCCTGGAGCGTGCTGGACGGCTCCGGCGCGGAAGTGTCTGTGGGTGAAAACACCCATGTGACCGTTGCCGAGGCAGGTGCCGACGGCAAGGCAAAGGCTGTGGGCTTCGTCAAGCTGGCATAAATCTCCATCACCTGCCGCCCCAAAAGGGCGGCAGGCATTTTCGGAAAGGAGGAGAAACATGACCTACGGAGAACTGAAGGATTTTGTGCTGCAGCTGCTCAACCGCTATTCCATTGCCGGCAGCACCATTGACCACAGCTACAACGATCAGGCGGATATCATCGGCAGAATCCCGGCGCTGGTACGGGACGGACTGCACTACATGGCGACTACCTGCCGCCGTCTGCGTGAGGTGGCGCCGCTGTCCCATCCGGAAAAGGTTGGCGCATACCTGCTTTATCAGCTGCCGGATGACTGCTATCAGCTGTGCGGCGGACTGCTGCACCTACAGCCGGACGGCGATGTGACCAGATACCGCAGGTATCGCCTTGTGGGCGGCAGACAGCTGCTGGTGCCGGCACAGGACAAGGGAACGTTTATGGTGGAGTATTTCCGCTATCCGTGTGTGCAGGGCGGAATACCTGCCGATGAGGATTTTCTCGACTGTCCCCCGGAGGCGCAGACTGCCCTTGCCTACTATGTGGCAGCCCATCTTGCCATGGAGGACAACAACTATCTCCATGCGGCGCTGCACAATGAGTTCGAGATGAAGATGCTCCGCCTGCAGGAGGGACAGCTGGCAGAGTGCGGTGTGGTGGAGGATGTATATGGCTGATCGGTTTATTACTCCCTCCCAATTCCCAAACGCGCCGGAAGGGAAAGTGGCGATCTACAAAGACCTGTCCGGAGGTCTCAATCTGTGGGAACTGGACTACAAAATGGATGCCCGTCAAAGCCCCGATATGAAAAATCTGTGGTGGTGCGATGGCTTGCTCAGCTGCCGTGACGGGCAGGAGTATGTGTCCAAGACCATACTGGGCAAGGGCATCTGCTGTTACGACAAGCCCTTCTGGGGGCATATGGTCGCCCATATTTCCGATGGACTGTATGCAGCTTTGCCCGGAGCGGACATGGAACTGAAAAAGCTCTGTGATGGTTTGCCGGAGTTTCGCGGTACCTTTGTGCGCTATGAGGACGCGCTGATCTACAAGACAAGAGGCGCGTACAAGAAGATCCTGTGGGACGGGCAGACGCTGACAGCGCAGGACATTGAGCCGTATGTGCCGGTGATCATGATCAACACCACCCCGGAAGGAGCGGGAGATCTGTATCAGCCGGAAAACCGCCTCAGCCCCAAAAAGACTGTGTGGTTTACGGCTGCGCGCACCAGCCGGCAGAAGACCTTTTCCGTCACATCGGTCACAGAACGTGTGACCATCGTGCCGGAGGATGAACCTGTGACTTCGGTGGATCAAGTGTATCTGGATACTGCGCTGCTGGATCCGTCCCAGTATTCTCTTTCGGAGGATCTGTGCACCATCTATGTGGATGTGTCCAAGACGGCAGTGCTCACCGTAGTCTACACCACGGGCAAGCGGCTGTATCGGCTGCCGTCTCAGGAGCTGGACAGCATCGAACAGGTGCTGGTGGATGATGAGGAGGTCACGGATTATACGGTGGATCTCAAGGAGGGCACCATCACCTTCAAAGAGCCGCCTCCGGTGCAGATGCCGCCTGTGAACAACTCGGTGAAGATCACTTATCGCAAGGAAAACAAGGACGCCTACAACGCTGTCATGGACTGCTGCTATGCCTGCACCTACGGCGGTACCGGCGGTGCGGTGCTCATCATGGCAGGCAGCACCAAGCAGCCCAATGCTTACTTCTGGAACGGCAGCCACGTTGCCATGGACATGGGCTATTTCCCCATGAGCTACTACAATCTGGCAGGCGATGATCTGGAGCCGGTCACAGGCTTCGGGCAGCAGGCAGGATATCTGATGATCCTCAAGGCGCACGCTGTGGGCAAATGTCTGCTGTCCTCCACCACCATTGATGACAGGGCATATCTGTCTTTGGATTACACCCAGATCAATGTGACCATGGGCTGTGATCTGCCATGGACCATCCGTTTGGTGGAGAACAATCTGGTCTGGTGCAGCACCTATGCAGGTGTGTGCCGTCTGGAGGAGACCACACCTGCGCTGGAAAATCAAGTGCGCTGCATCAGCCGCAATGTGCTCGGCTGCGATGCAAGACCGGGACTGCTGCAGGCGGTGCGCGATGCCGAGAGCGTCTGCGCCCTGGAGGACGGCGACCACTATTGGGTGGTGGCGGACGGCAAGGCTTATGTGTGGGATCATGCCGTTTCCTCCGCCTCCAAGCCCAGCTGGTTTTATTTTACCAACATCGGTGCCGTCAGCTTTTTTCGGGCAGACACGGCACCCACCACTCTGGATGACGGCTTCGGCTACACCGGTGCCAGACGGCTGTACCATCTCAATGCCCGGGGGCAGGTCAGCCGATTTGTGCGCACCTTCCGCGATTACGGCGAAGGCATCGACAAGGTCTATACCTTTGCCACACAGGACTTTGGCTCTGTGGAGCGGCAGAAGCACATCAAAAAGCTGCTTCTGACCACTCGTTCCGATACGGATACCATCGTGCAGCTGCAGTATTCCACAGATCATGCTGTGCGCCGGGAGCTGACCCCCGTCCGATCCCTCAGCTGGCGGCTGCTGCCGCGGGATCTGACCTTTCGCTTCCTCGGGGTGCGGCGATTTGCGCAGGTGGCAGTGCGCGTACCGGGATGCCGCTATGTGCGGCATTTCTCCCTGCGCCTGTCCAATGACCGACCGGGCTGCGATCTGTCCCCGGTGTCGGCGGAGATCTATGCGGATTTTGTCATAAAAGAGCGGTAGAAAGGAGTCAGAATGTTTGATGTATTGATCGGTCTGGCGCTGGTGGCGCTGGGCTTTTATTTTGGACGCAGGAGCGTGCCGCCCAGAGCGCAGCCCCCTGCTGTGGAGGAAACGGAACTGCTGCGGCTGCAGGAGGATCGAACTGCCTTCAGTCAGCTGATGGGCTACAACGCGGAACGCGCCTACGGAAACGGAGAGTGAACCTATGGCATTTAAACAATTGGAATTTTCCAAGTCATGGAAAGATCCTGCGGATTTTCCTGCCTATGAGCCGGATGAGACACAGGTGCGTGAGGATCTGCAGCTGCTGCATGATGAGACGAAGGATACCGTCAATGCCTTGATCGCAGCGCTGAACGATCCTTCCGCTGCGGCGCAGCTGCCCTTTTCTCCTGTGGACACCCTGCAGGCAAACACGGTGCAGGAAGCCATTGAGCAGGTCTATGCGGCAGTCAAAACAGCTGCGGCGGCGCAGATCGTGGAAGGCTCTGTGCAGAAGAAGCATCTGGAAACGGCATTTTTGGAGCGCATCTTCGGCGGCAGACTTTGGGTCAGCATGGAAGCGCCGAAGCAGACCGACTGCCCGGATACACAGTTCCCTGTGGGACAGCTGTGGCTGCGTCCCGGCTTTGCGGTAAGCGCCCTGCCGGGCACTTGGAACGTGCAGGGGGCTCAAATGACGCAGGAGGGAAACGGCTGGTGCTTTACCACAGACGGCTCACAGGATTATCTGACAGCTTCGATGGTATGGGAAAATGCCGGCAGCCCCGGGGATCGGGTGCTGGTGCGCCTGTTTGTTGGCGAGCGCAGCAGTTCCGTGCTGAGCTGGTCTGTGGCATTGGACGGCATCGAGCAGGATGTGGAAGACGGTGAGTTTGAAGCTGTGGTGGATCAGGACGGTGCGCTGGAGCTGCGCCTTTATGCAGAGTGGTCTGAGCCTGTGGCAGGAGAGAGCATCGTCATCAGCTCGCTGACAGCAGTCAACACGGCAGCTGTCGGAACAGCCGGCTGTGAGCCTTTGGAGGACTGGAGCGATATTCTGGATCTTCTGCAGGAGCAAGATACGGTGACGGTGCCCCGTTCTTTGTGGGTGCAGTCGGCACCGGGCAAGTGGGAAGAGCTTGTTTCTGCGGTGCTGCCTGTGTCACGGGGCGGCACAGGTCTGACGGAAGCTGCCCAAGGCGCGGTGATCTGCGGTGCAGCCGGGGACAAGCTGAAAGCACTGCCCGGTGCGGAGAATGGGCTGCTCATCTGGAAGAACGGCGCCCAATGGGCAGATCGGGACGGCGTTTTGCAGGGAGCAGGGTATCTTCGCATGGAAGAAGGTACTTATACAGGCACAGGCGGCGACGAAACAAAAACCGTGACCCTGCCCGTGGCGCCCAAGATCCTGCTGATCTGTCCCGAGGACAACAGCTATTCCACCCAGGTTCTCATAAACGGCGGCAACAGCACCGGCACCTATGAGGTGAAGGTGAGCACCTATATACACGAATACCGGGCAATGGCTGCGCTGCAGGGAAATGTGCTGACCTTCAGCAATGAGGCAGGCTCCGGCAACAGACTTGCGCGTCACTTGAACGAAGAAGGCAAGACCTATCGCTGGCTTGCATTGTATTAAGGAGGCAGCTATGAATTTGGAGTTTTTTGTAGCAAACAGAAAGCTGACGGCAAAGGGCAGCAGCACCCTTGCTGCCGACACGACTGCCTGCGATACGTTTTCGGTGGAGTTTGACCGGGAGTGGGACGGCCTTGTGAAAATGGTGGAGCTGAAAAACGGAAAGAATGTGGTGCAGGTGCTCTATACCGGGAAAACAGCCCTGCCCCGTCAGATCTGCGGCAGAGGCGCCCTGTATCTGACCTGCCGCGGCTATCGGCAAAAGGGAGATGCCGTGGCGGTGGTGCGTACTCTTCCCATGGTGCGCCCTGTGCTGCTGGTGGGAAGCTCCCCGGCAGAGGAAAGCATCCCACAGCCGGAAGCTGTCAGTATCTATGCCCAGATGGCAGCGTCGGTGGAGCGGGCACAGAAGGCAGCACAGGGCGCTGCCGAAACTGCCGAACGTCTGATCGCCATGCAGGAGCAGGGACTGCTGCAGGGCGAAAAGGGTGAAGCTGCCACCGTAAGCGTGGGGCAGGTGGGCACCTGTGCACCGGGGGAAGCGGCAAAAGTCTATGCCACCGGTACGAAGCAGAATGTGACGCTCCATTTTGTCCTGCCCAGAGGACGTGACGGGCAGTGGACCCGGGAGATTCGCGACGAACTGGTACAGGCGGTGCTGCAGGCGCTGCCGGATCTGGATGAGGTGAGTTACTGATGGCAAAAGGAATGACTGACAGCATCCATTATGAAAACGCGGCAGACAAGATCCGAAGCCTGACGGGACTGGAGCAGACCTATCGCCCCGGGCAGCTGCCGGAGGGCATCGGACAGGTCTATGATGCGGCGCGGCAGCTTTGCCTGCAGGCACATCACATCAGCGTCCAAACAGGCGACGGCAGCGGAGAACTGAAGGTACAGATCCCCTTTATGCCGGACTGTGTCCTGTTGTGCGGTCTGGATCCTCTGGCAGAAAAGCAGGTGGGCGCGGTACTGCTGCTCAGCGCGGATCTGCGTGCGTTTTCCTATTTTGCCGCATCTGCCGTGGCATCCAAGGGGGCAGGCACATCGCCCTATACGGCTGTTCTGCGGCGCTCGGCGCTGCTGGGCAGCGCAGGACGCATGGAGTACGCAGACGGCACCATGCGCTTCTTCGGACTGCCCTCTGCCGCAGGCGGACGCGCTGCCGTGTTCCCGCAGGGCGCAGCCTATTTGCTGGCAGCGTTCAAATATACGGAGCTGTCCGATCGAGAACGCATCACAGCCTTTGTCCGCTCACTTTCCGATGAGGGCGGCAGCGTGCTGCTGTGCAGGAGCATGGTGGAGGCAGCTTTCCCCGACGGCAGCTTCGATGCCCTGATCGCGGAAAGACCCAACTGGGAATTTACCCTTGGGGAATAAGGAGGCGCGTATGGAACGAAAAAAACTCATTGCCCCGGAGGGCATGGTCTTTGACAACGGCGGCACGGTCATTTATCTTGCCGCCGGTCAGAGCGAAACAGACCACAGACTGCTGAGCCGGGAGGACTACGAAGCGGCGCTGTCACAGGGGCTGCACCCGGAGGAAGCATCCATCGGAGACTACCGGGCGGCGCTGACGGAACTGGGGGTGTGCCTGTGACAAAGAAGGAACTGCAGGCTGCCGTAAGCGCAGCCAAGGAAGAGACAAGAAAGGCGCTGCAGACCGTGTTCGATGCCCTCAACAAAGGTCAGCGCAGTAAGCTTGGCAAGGACGAGGCCATTGTGGCACTCTTTGACCGCTGGGGCGTAGACCGGGAGGACAGCCCATGAATGAAACGCTCATAGTGGCGGTGCTGTCCCTGCTGGGCACGCTGATCGGCACGCTGGGCGGCATCGTGGTGTCCAACAAGCTGGTCAACTACCGTCTGCAGCAGCTGGAAAGCAAGGTGCAAGCGCACAATAATCTGGTGGAGCGCACCTATCATCTGGAGAGTGATATGGAAGTGGTCCATGAGCAGATCAAGGTGGTCAATCACAGAATCGGAGATTTGGAGGGATCCATATGAAAACATGGTTACAGGCAGCGGCGATCCGCGCCTTGAAGACTGTTGCCCAGACAGCGGCGGCAAGCATCGGCACGGCAGCGGTATTGGGAGATGTCAACTGGCTCATGGTGCTTTCGGCATCGGTGCTGGCAGGCATCCTCTCTCTCCTGACCAGTGCGGCAGGTCTGCCGGAGGTCAAGTGAAGATCGTAAGCATCCCGTGCCGCAGGGAGAATTACGGCGGACTTCGGGCAGGAACTGTGGAGTACCTTGTGGTGCACTACACCGCTGTACCCAATGACACAGCGGAAAACGAGGGGGCATATTTTGCAAGAGAGCAGGTGGGCGCGTCCGCCCACTACTTTGTGGATGAAAAGACCATCGTCAGCTCTGTGCCGGAGGAATATGCCGCGTGGCATTGCGGTGCGGCAAGCTATCGCCATGACCGATGCCGCAACAGCAATTCTATCGGTGTGGAGATCTGCACCAAGGGCACTCACGGCGACTACCGCTTCCATCCGCAAGCGTTGGAACGGGCGCGGCAGCTGCTGCGAAAATTGATGGAACGATATCAGATCCCTGCCGAGCGCGTTCTGCGGCATTACGATGTGACGGGTAAGCTCTGCCCTGCACCCTTTGTGGGGCAGGGGCAGGCGGCATGGGAAGAATTCAAGGAGGGATTGACCGTGTATCAGACCCTGGAGCAGCTGCCCGCGTGGGCGCGTCCTACAGCAGAAAAGCTGGTGCAGCAGGGAATTTTGCAGGGTACAGGCGAGGGCCTCGACCTGACACAGGATATGATCCGCATCCTGGTCATGCTTGACCGGGCTGCGGTATTTGGAAAGGAGCAGACAAATGGCAACGAAACTCAGCAGCGCGGATCAGACTAATCTGACCAAGGCGCAGCAGGCGCAGATCACACAATACAAAAAGCAGTGGGCAGAAGCCAACGCCGCCGGGGACACGGCAGGCATGGAGGCAGCCCACAAAGGAGCCGAGGCAGTCCGTGCCACGGCAGGCTATTCCGGCGGTGCCGACGGCAGCGGCAACACAAGGATCTCTTCCTACGGCGGCGGTCAGACCGCCGAGGATGTCCAGAACTGGGTGGATCGGTATAACTACTATAACTACAGCGGCAAAAACGGCTGGGTCAACGGTTATTCCGATGCCATGAACCACCGCAGCATCGCAAACTACATCCGTCAGCAGATGGAGGCAAACTCCAATGCATGGGCAGATGCCGACGCAGAGGGCAAGGCATATCTGCATGAGCAGAATGTCAAGCTGGCACAGGTGCTGTCCGATGCCGTGGGCGGTGTCAAGAGCGTGTACAATGAAGAGCTGGGACGCTGGGAAACGGACAATGCCAACTACGGCTACGGCTACAACACAGGCGGCTACCGCGATGTGGAGTGGGCAAAAGAGCAGTACGGCATGACCGACGAGCAGATCGAAAGCTACCGCAACGACACGGCGCGATACCACAACTTTGTGGATCAGGGCATCATCCGTAACTGGTATGACGAGTCAAGCGGTTTTACCGGCGAGTATGCCCAGTTTGTCAACGGCCCTTACGGTCAGCTGCTGGGCGGCACGGTCAATGTGCCCAGCGCCGTCTACCGAGATGAGATCGGTGACGATTTTATGGAAAAGGAAGGCTGGAGACCGGAGTTTGATGCCGAGGGAAACATCCTGCCCCGTCAGCCGGGTCTGAAGGACAATAACACCATGTCGGACCATACACGGAAGTTTGCGTCCTACACCGATGACAATGGCATTATTCACGAAGGTCAGTTCGTTCTGACCAATCCCGGCGGCGGCAAGACGGGCGAGGTGCTCAACTATGAGGTGCCCTCCATGCCCTCTGCCGAGGGTACGGATCTTGGCGCCATTCTGGGCAAGTGGCAGGACAGCGCCGCGGCACAGGCGATCTCAGCCCATGACTATGCTGTGACCCAGGCGGTGCAGGCACTTTTGCAGGCACAGGCACAGGCGCAGACCGAGTATCAGACAAGACGCGATCAGATCTCCAAGGAGGAGCGAAACGCTCTGGACAACGCGGCGCTCTATGCCCAGACAAGAGGCGACCGCGGCGGCATCGGTCAGAGCCAGTATAACCAGATCCATGCTCAGGCAGATGCCAACCGACAGGCTGTGGCGACTGCCCAGACCCAGCTTGCCGCCGACACCGCCCAGCAGATCGCCAGACTGCGTGCCGATGGGGAGTTTGAAAAGGCGGACGAGCTGATGGAGATCTCCCAGACATATCTGCTCAAGCTCCTGAGTATGGAGCAGTGGGCGGCGGAGTATCGTCTGGATGTGGCAAGATTTGAAGAGAGCATCCGCCAGTGGGAGAATGAATACCAGCTCTCTCTGGCAAAGGCGCTGATTTAAGAAAGGAGCAGACCATGGAAGAAAAAAACGTTGAACGGGATTTTGCGCAGGAGGTACAGGAGCTTTACGATGCCCGCCCGGAGCTGAAGGGCGAGCAGCTGCCCGAGGCCGTGGTGAGAGCCTGTGCCGTGGACGGCAAGCGGCTGTCCGATGCCTATCGTGACTATGCGGACAAGAAGACTGCGCAGCAGAACGAAACGGCTGCCCGCCGCGCCCCCGTGCGCAGCGTGACCAAGGGCGGCAGCGTGGAGGCTGCCCCGGAAGACCCTTTCCTGCGAGGTTTTTCGCAGGCTTGGTGAGGATTTAACAATCATTTAACAACTTCCCACTAAAATATTTAAAAACCCCGTGATAAGATAACATCACAGAGTAAGTTTCTTTTTTCATTTTTTCCTCTCCTTTTATCATTGTTCCGGCAAAACACCCGATGGTACGGTCAAACCATCGGGTGTTTTGTTTGTGTATAGAAGAGAACTTTTGGTCGCCGGAAGGAAAGAAAGTGTGAAAGAAAACCATCAGGGTTGTCTTTCACGTTCAATAAAGACAGGGTTTGAAACCGGCAGGTTTCAAACCTGATAGTAGCTTGCAAATTCTTTGCAAGCGCCGGCAAAACACCCGATGGTACGGTCAAACCATCGGGTGTTTTGTTTATGTATGGAGGTGGCTTTGCTTGTCGGCAGGTTTTTGGATTGCCACGGTCGCTGCGCTCCCTCGCAATGACAGCCGTAGGGGACGGCACCCTCGACGTCCCGTGGGCGGGAAGTAACGACAATGCCTGCACCGACGGTCTGGGGTCAGACCGCCCTACAGATATATACCAAAGGCTCCCTTGTGCAAAGGGAGCTGTCAAAATCTTTGATTTTGACTGAGGGATTGCGTACACACCACCGTGGCTGCCTGCACCGGCAGGGAAGGGCCTGCTCGCCCTACGGGTGCAAAGAAAAAACCTCCCTGTGTAAAGGGAGGCTTTTTTATGGCTCCTCAGGCTCTTCCGGCTGGGGGAAGAAGACCAGCATGGAGGGGTTGTTTTCCACCGTGTCCGGGTCGATGCCCTTTTGTTCACACCAGCGGTAGAAGGCTTTGTTCAGAAACTTATCCACGCCCTGCATGGCGGCAGACAGGGGAAGCTCGCCGTCTGTCAGATAAAGGGTGCTGTTCCAGCCGCTTCTGGCGAGGAAGCTCTGCTGGGCGCGGATGTCCTCATAGCGGTAGGAGCGGGCTTTTTTGGTCAAAGCGCGATAGGTGAAGCCCTCGTCATCGTAGAAAATGCCGAAGCGGAAAAAGTAAAAGAGCAAAAACACACCCATGGCAAGGACGACCCAGGCGCTGAGCCACAGGGCTCTGTGCTCGGCAGGGGACACATACAGCAGGGCAAAAAACGCGAACATAGTTAGGATCAGCCCCATGATAAAGCAGTAGCGCGGCATACGCACCACGTTGTCTTTGGCTGCGTGCTTTGGCTTGGGCAGCAGCTTTTTGAGCAGAAAGTCACACAGGGCGATGATGCCGAAGATGGCAGCAATGAAAAGAGCATAGAAAACGTAGATCATCCAAGAACCTCCTGGTGGAGCACCACATCCACGGGAATGTCGTGGGCGTCCACATCCAGCCGGTCAAACATCTGGAAGCCGTAGCACATGGCAATGGTGGGGTGATCGGGATGCTTTTCCAGATACCGGTCATAGAAGCCGCCGCCGTAGCCGCAGCGGTGGCCCTGCGGGTCAAAGGCAAGACCGGGCATCATCACAAGGGCGGTTTCGTCCACAGCCTCCGGGCCGTTGTCAACAGGCTCGGGGATGTTGCAGTAGCCAAGCTCCACTCTGGAAAGATCGTCCAGCCAGATGAAGATCATGGTGTCGTCAATGACCTTGGGCACAGCTACACGCTTGCCGTCTTTCTGTGCCTGCTCCAGCATAGGCATGGTACGGACTTCCTGATTGTAGCTCAAGTAACCGAAAATGCTTTTTGCACTCTGATAGAGTGGATGGTTTCTCAGCTGCTCGCCCAAAGCGGCGCTGGTTTTTTCGATCTGGCTTTCCGTCATAGCACGCTTTTTTTCGCGGATCTCGGCGCGCAGAGCTTTTTTATCCATGATATCACCTCACGCCTATTATAACAGCGCCGAAGGCGATTGTAAATATTCCCCACAGGGGTAAAAATCGGTTGAAATAGGGCGAAGGCTTTGCTATAATCATGATGTATATGTATGCGCAAAACTACGTGTAAATTTTTTCATTGGAGGAATGTAATATGAGCTGCAATTGCAATTGTAGTGGGCCCAAGAGCGACCTCTCCTTGCTGAAGGACGTTCTGGACCGGTACGCCGGCGAGCGCGGCAGCCTGATCGCCATCCTGCAGAAGGCGCAGGAGATCTATGGCTATCTGCCCAAGGATGTGATGTATCACATCGCAGAGAAGATCGGCTCTACCCCTGCTGAGGTCATGGGTGTTGCCACCTTCTACTCCCAGTTCCGCCTGACGCCCATCGGCAAGTATCTGATCATGTCCTGCCAGGGCACTGCCTGCCATGTCAACGGCTCTGAGCGCATCTCCGCTGCCATCAGCGCCTATCTTGGCATCGAGAACGGTCAGACCACCGAAGACGGCCTGTTCACCCTGGAGCACGTGGCTTGCCTTGGCTGCTGCTCTCTGGCTCCCGTCATTATGATCAACGGCGAAGCCCACGGCAATCTGACGCCCGAAAGCGTCATCAACATTCTCAAGGACATTCGTAAGAAGGAGGGCGTGGAAGCATGAGCATCAGAGTGATCATTGGCGAAGGCTCCTGCGGCATTGCCGCCGGCGCAGGTAAGGTGCGCACTGCCATCAAAGCGCTCCTGCAGGAAAAAGAACCCTTTGTTCTGGGCAGCACCGGCTGTATCGGCATGTGCTTCCTGGAGCCCATTGTGGATATTTATGAGGACAAGACTCTTGTCCGCCGCCTGGTGAAGGTCACGGCCGACGATGCAGCCGCCATTGTGGAAGCTGCACGCACCGGCGATCTGAGCAAGGTGGACAGCATCACCATCTCTGATGACGATGCCGAGTTCCTCTCCCGTCAGACCCGTATCGCTCTGCGTCACTGCGGTCTGATCGACCCCACTTCTCTGGACGACTATCGCGCAGCCGATGGCTACCGGGCTCTGGAAAAGGTGCTCAAGACCATGACACCCGAGCAGGTCATCGAAGAGATCAAGACTTCCGGTCTTGCAGGCCGCGGCGGTGCAGGCTTCCCCACCTGGTTCAAGTGGAACGCAGCCCGTCAGAGTGAAGCCACTCCCAAGTATCTGATCTGCAACGCCGACGAGGGCGACCCCGGCGCATTCATGGATCGTGCCGTTATCGAGTCCGATCCCCACAATCTGATCGAAGGTATGCTCATCGGCGCTTATGCCATCGGCGCAAGCGAGATGATCGTCTATGTCCGTGCGGAGTATCCTCTTGCCATCGTCCATCTGACGGAAGCCATTGAGCAGGCAAAGAAGGCAAATCTGCTGGGCGAAAACATCCTCGGCACCGGCTTCAGCTGCGATATGCGCATCAAGGCAGGCGCAGGCGCATTCGTCTGCGGCGAAGAAACTGCTCTGATCGAATCTCTGGAAGGCAAGCGCGGCATGCCTCGTCTGAAGCCTCCCTTCCCCGCACAGAAGGGCTACTTCGATCAGCCCTCCAACATCAACAACGTGGAGACCTTTGCAAACGTTGCATGGATCCTGAACAACGGCGGCGAAGCCTTCGCAGCCATGGGTACCGAAAATTCCAAGGGCACCAAGGTCTTCGCTCTGACCGGCAAGATCAAGAAGGGCGGCCTGGTGGAGATCCCCATGGGCAAGACCCTGCGCGACGTCATCTTCGGCATCGGCGGCGGCATCCGCGGCGGCAAGGAATTCAAGGCTGTTCAGATGGGCGGCCCCTCCGGCGGCTGCATCCCCGCAGATCTGCTGGATACGGTCATCGACTATAAGGCTCTGGGCGCTACCGGCGCCATCATGGGCTCCGGCGGCATGGTCGTCATGGACGAAAGCACCTGCATGGTGGGCATGGCAAAGTTCTTCCTGGACTTCACCGCAGACGAGAGCTGCGGCAAGTGCGTGCCCTGCCGTATCGGCACCAAGCGTATGCAGGAGATCCTGACCCGTATCGTCAACGGCGAAGGCAAGGAAGGCGACATTGAACTGCTGGAAGAGCTGTGCCTCGGTATCAAGGACGGCGCTCTGTGCGGTCTGGGCCAGACTGCTCCCAACCCTGTTCTGACCACCATCCGTTATTTCCGCCACGAGTATGAGGCACACATCCGCGACAAGAAGTGTCCTGCCAAGGAGTGCCCTGCTCTGCGTACTTACTCCATCGATCCCGACAAGTGCAAGGGCTGTACCATGTGTGCCAAGAAGTGCCCTGCCAATGCCATCACCGGCGAAAAGAAGCAGCCCCATGTCATTGACGCAAATCTGTGTATCCGTTGTGACCAGTGCCGTTCGAACTGTAAGTTCGACGCTATCATCGTAGAATAAGGAGGCGACTACAATGGCAGATATCAAAATCATCATTGACGGTCGCGAGTGCATCGGCAAGGCCGGTGACACCATTCTGACCATTGCCGCCCAGAACGGCATTGAGATCCCCAACCTGTGCTATAACAAGAACCTGAAGGTCTACGGCGCCTGCGGTCTGTGCGTGGTGGAAGTGGAAAATGTTCCCAAGCTGCTGCGTGCCTGTGCTACCGTTGCGCAGGACGGACAGGTCGTCCATACCGACACCCAGCGTGTCAGACAGGCCAGAAAGATCGCCCTGGAGCTGCTCATGTCCGACCACGAAGGCGACTGCAAGGGCCCCTGCGTGCTGGGCTGCCCTGCCAACACCGACGCGCAGGGCTATGTGAAGCAGATCGCTCTGGGCAACGACCGTGAGGCTGTGAAGATCATCAAGGAAAAGGTGCCCCTGCCTGCTTCCATCGGCAGAGTCTGCCCCCATCCCTGTGAGACCAACTGCCGCAGAGGTCTGGTGGAACAGCCTCTGTCCATCGCCTATCTGAAGGCCTTCGCAGCTGACAACGATCTGGCATCCGCCGATCCCTACAAGCCTGCTGTGCAGGCAGCTACCGACAAGAAGGTGGCTGTCATCGGCGGCGGCCCTGCAGGTCTGACGGCTGCTTATCAGCTGGCTGTTATGGGCCACGCTGTGACCATTTACGACATGATGCCCGAAATGGGCGGCATGCTCCGCTACGGCATCCCCGAGTACCGTCTGCCCAAGAAGGTGCTGGCAAGCGAAGTGAAGCTCATCGCGGATCTGGGCGTTGCCATGAAGAACAACGTCAAGGTCGGTACCGATGTGACTCTGGAGAGCCTGCGCGCAGAGTATGACGCTGTTCTGGTGGCTGTGGGCGCATGGAAGTCCACCGGCGTGGGCTGCACCGGCGACGACCTGCAGGGCGTCGTAGGCGGCATCGATATGCTCCGCGAAGTCAACGAGGGCAAGATTCCTTCCCTGGGCAAGAATGTGGCAGTCGTGGGCGGCGGCAACGTTGCCATGGACGCCTGCCGTACCTCCGTCCGCTGCGGCGCAGAGAACGTGTACGTCATCTACCGCCGTACCCGTGCAGAAGCTCCTGCCGAAGATCTGGAGATCGAAGAGGCTCTGGAAGAGGGCGTGGAGTTCAAGTGGCTGACCAATCCTGCCGAGATCCTTGGCGAAAACGGCAAGGTCACCCAGATCAAGCTGCAGGTCATGGAGCTGGGCGAGCCCGATGCTTCCGGCCGCCGCAAGCCCGTGCCCGTGGAAGGCAAGTTCGAAACTCTGGCTGTGGATACGGTCATCTCCGCCATCGGTCAGCGCTGCGCTCTGGAAGGATTTGAGGCTCTGACTCAGACCAAGAAGGGCACGCTGGAAGCCGACGAGAACACCTGCCTGACCAATCTGGAAGGCGTGTTCGCTGTGGGCGATGCCACCAACCGCGGTCCCTCTATCGCTGTCAACGCCATCGCAGAGGCAAATGCCGCTGCCAAGGCCATCGATGCTTACCTGACCGGCAAGTGCATGGTCGCTGCCAAGCCTTACTACTCCGAGCGCAAGGTCACTTCCGAGGACTTTGCCGACCGTGAGAAGCTGCCCAGAGCAGAGATGTCCTGCAAGGATCCCAAGGTCAGAAGAGGCAACTTTGATGCCGTCATCAACGGCTTCACCGAGGAGCAGGCAAGAGCCGAAGCCAAGCGCTGCCTGGAGTGCGGCTGCCATGACTTCGATGACTGCAAGCTCATCCGCTATGCCAACTTCCAGCCCATCGATCCTGCCCGTCTGGAAGGCTCCAAGCATGAGTGCTACAAGGAGCAGCGCCTCGTCACCATCGAGCGTGACCAGGGCAAGTGCATCCTGTGCAACCTGTGTGTGCGTACCTGCCGTGAAGAAGTGGGCAAGGGCCTGCTGGGTCTGGTCGGCAGAGGCTTCAAGACTGTGATCAAGCCTGAGTTCGAGGGCAGCGACGCAGTTTCCGCCTGCAAGGATTGCCATAAGTGCGCAGATCTGTGTCCCACCGGCGCACTGAAGATTCTGAAGTAACACATCTCATGTAACCAATGAACAGATCGCCGGCGGTTGCCAGCGGTTACGCAAGCAGCCGGAAGCCACCCTTCCGGCTGCTTTTTAAGGAGAAAGAATATGATTCGTCACGTCATTATGTGGAAATTCAAGGAAGAGGAAACAGAAAAAATGCACGAGTTCCTCACCGGTCTCAAGGCGCTGGATGGTGTGATCCCGGAGATCCTCTCCATGGAGGTGGGCATCAACTGCAAGGACGGCAACAACTATGATGCCTGCCTGATCGCAGATTTTGCCGACTTTGATGCGCTGGAGCGCTATAAAAACGATCCCCGCCATGTGGCAGTGTCTCAGCTGTGCAAGTCTATCCGCACGGCGCGCGGCGCTGTGGATTTTGAGGTGTGACCATGCTGGGTACCGTTATTGCAGTTACCGTGATTGCGGCAGTCGGCGGCACCGGCTTGGGTGGTCTGCTGGGTGTGGTTCTGAAACGGGAATCGGAAAAGATCGTCAGTCTGCTGCTGAGCTTTGCGGCAGGTGTTATGATCGCCATCTGCTTCTTTGACCTGCTTCCCGAAGCCATGGACGGTGCATCCGTCCGGGTGGTCGTTGCAGGAGCGCTGGCAGGCTATCTTGTGGTGCAGGGCCTCAACTATTTGATCGACCGTCATGCAAACCCGGAAGTGCCTCATATCGACAAGGCACATCCCAAGACGGCAGATGATCTGGGAGAACTGATCCATGCCAATCATCTGGAAGTTCATAAACAGCAAGGCTCTCGCAGAGAGCTGTTCGTTGCCGGTATCGTCATGGCTTGTGCCATTGCCCTGCACAATATTCCCGAGGGCATGGTCATCGGTGCATCCTATGCCGCAGGCGGTACGGCTGCAAGCAGCCTTGCCATGGCGACTGTGATCGGTCTTCACAATGTGCCGGAAGGCATGGCGGTTTCCGTGCCTCTGGTGTCCGGTGGTATGAGCCGCAGCAGCGCTGTTTTGCTTACAGCCCTGACAGGTGCACCCACCGTCATCGGTGCTGTGGCAGGCTACTATCTGGGTACCATGAGTCCTGTGATGCTGGCGCTGGCTTTGAGCTTTGCCGGCGGTGCCATGCTCAATGTGTCCTTCAGTGAGCTGCTGCCGGAGAGCATCCTCATGTGGCGCTCCAAGCTGCCTGCCTTTGCTGTTATGGTGGGCATATTCGTCGGCATGGCGATCGTATTTGCGTAAGAACATCAACAAGACGAGGCTCACGCCTCGTCTTTTGCTTGGCAATGCTGCGGGAGGAGAAAGGGGACGGCGCACCTTGATATCCCGAGGACAGGCTGAAACACGCGCATAGAAAAATTTTAAAAATAATTGTTGACAAACCGGATCCCAATGTGTATAATAACCCTTGCTGACGGACGATTAGCTCAGCTGGCTAGAGCATCCGCTTGACGTGCGGAAGGTCATAGGTTCGAGTCCTATATCGTCCACCAAACAAAAACCGCTATCGAAAGATAGCGGTTTTTTGTTTTGGTGGACTGTTATGTGCGCGAGAACCTATTCTCCTTGCAATGACATTTTTCTTTGGCAGTGCGTAACTCTTCGTAGGGACACCCGTCCTCGGGTGTTCGTGTGCATACAAGCTGCTTACTGTGTGTGACCGACTGCAAGTGTGCTCGCAAGCGAATTCAACGGCACTTTTGTAATGCGACAAAAGTGCCCAAAAGCGCATCAAAGGGGAACCCTTTCGATGGGTTCCCCTTTGAAAACCCCTCCGCAAACGACCAAGAGGGGGACCTGCGGGTCCCCCTTCTTGGATCTCCCCCGGAGAGGTGGTCGATTCTGCATCCCATCTGCCTTATACATTCTTTTTCGCAACTGCACACCACAGGAGTGGGCACTTCGTACCTTGTATGTCATTGCGAGGAGGGCGTTAGCCCGACGTGGCAATCTCAGAAAAGCATTGCCATCAGGTGCAGGTGCGTACTATACAGGCGGATTTTTAGATTGCCACGTCGCTCCTTCGTCGCTCCTCGCAATGACATACGTTGATCGACAGGGCGTATTTATTTGTAGGGACACCCGCCCTCGGGTGTCCGTGTGCAGGCAGAATCGACGTTGCAAATTTCGGCGGTCAAGGGTCTGACCGCCCTACAGCGCGTAGTCCGCTTGTATCCTTAGTGCAAGAAGAGCAATAACGGCTCACTTGAATGTGAGAGTTATTGCTCTTCTTGTTGTGTTTTCAGTTCCGTGATCTGATTTTGACACTCTTCGATCACCGCTTCTGCGTCTTCAAGACACTTGAACTGGCGATTTCTTTGCATCAGTGTGTCAATACTGGTGTTGTACAGGTAAGAAAGCCGTACAAGCAATTCGGCAGGGATCTCAGTACGTCCAACCTCATATCCACTATAGCGCGCCTGTGATATGCCCAATAGCTTTGCAAGTTCTTTTTGAGAATACTCGTTTTCTTTCCGATATTTTTTCAAAGCTTCTGCAATTAAATGCTTTCTCTCAGAGAAAGAAAACTGACAAGCGTATGGTGCAAAAGGACAACTCATATTACCACCCCACTAACAACATTATAATGATAATCATAAATTGACGCAATCTTTATATTTCAACCAAATGTTGAAATACCACAAAACGTTGTTGACAAAGAAGGGTGGATCAATTATAATCAACATAATGTTGTATTGGAGGGGAACGTATGCTCCAACATTTCATATCCTTTTCGACTTTGGAAAATTACAATGATCTGGTTATAGAACTGGAGAAACATCTCATGGCATTGGAGCTTTTGGCGATGGAGATCACAGAACCACGGAGAGATCAGCAGAAAATGGATTGCATATATGGTTTGTTGTGGGACAGAGTATCTTACCTTGAACAAACTGTCAGCGAACTGCAGGCGTTTTATTCTGCAGTATTTCATGGGAGGGAATTCGGTCAGCAAGAAGAGTGATCGTGCACCTCACCTCGGCTCGCGGCCCTCTTCAAACACACGGATCATCTCTCTTGTCAGACTGATGCCGTCGTCTTTGGCGGGCAGGGCGTGACGGTGGTGCCATTGTGCGAGGGCAAGCTCTGTCTCGTCCAGACGGATGGTGTCATCGCCGTCCAGATCGCAGTAGAAGCCCATGAGCACATTGCCGTCCACGCCCCAGGGCTGGCTTTTATAATAGCGGATATTTTTGACCTTTAAGCCCACTTCCTCCATGACCTCCCGCTGCACGGTCTGCTCCAGCGTCTCTCCGATCTCGGTGTAGCCGGCAATGAGGGCATAGCGGGCATAGGCTCTGCCTGCGTATTTGCTCAGCAGCAGACGGTCGCCGTCTGTCACAGCCACGATGACGGCAGGGGAGATCTTAGGGAAGATCATATTGCCGCAATGAGGGCAAAGGAGCATCCGCTCCTTGTGGTCATGCACCGTAGGTGTGCCGCAGCGTCCGCAGAAGCGATTGCTGCGGTACCACACAGAAAGATGCCGCGCTGTCATGACAGCGAAGCAGACCTCCTTGCTCTGCATCTGGCGCAGGGAGCGCATATCCTCGTAGGCAAAGTCGGGGCAGTCGCCTGCCTCTCCCATCCAGAGGAAATAGTTTTTTCCCTGCATTTTGAAAATATAGCGGTAAGGCTCTTCGTCCCAATGCTCCCACAGAGCGGTGTTGACCTGCCCGACCGTGGGCAGCTCCAGAGAGTCGTCCTCGTGGCGGCGGATGAGCACATGGTTGTCGCGGACGCAGATCAGAATATCGTCGGAAGCAGGTGCTTTGACGGCAAACTCGTTTTCCAGTCTTCCAAATGTAAGGTCTTGCAGCATGGTATCATTCCTTGTGTAAAGATAGCAATATTGTAGCACGGTTTTTTCTTGTTTTCCACAGAAGAAAGGGATATAATGCAGAAAAAGGGGGGAAGCGCCATGAAGGAATATGAGATCTTTTATAAATTTGTCAACGGCTGCGCTGGAGAAGCCGCACCGCAGACGGAGTTTGACGAAGCGGAGCTGAACGATCCTGCAGATTATATCCGCAGCAAGCACCCTGTGGACCATGGAAAGTTTGTCCGGCAGGAGCGTGACGGCACCATCGTCTACTGCTACGACACCGGCACGGTGAAGTATGTTTACGAATTTACGGAGATTTAAAAGAAGGACAAGGTTTTAAACCTTGTCCTTCTTTTTGATCTCGATCATGCCGGAAATGCCGCAGCCTGAGGGACTGTCGGTTTTGCCGCAGATGAGGATGCGCAGCTCTGTCTTGCCGTGGGCGGTGAAGGAGCAGGTCACTTCTTCGTGGCGCAGATGCTCCTTTTTGCAGCACAAGGTGCTGCCTGCGTAGACCTCAAAGCTTTCGGCAAATACACGGGCAAAGCGCAAAGTATAAGTACCGTCGGCAGGATAGACCACCCGGTAGATGCGCCAGCCGCGCTGGAAGTCCACCTGATAGTGTTCGGCCTGGAAGCGCACAGGGATAAAGGAGTTCATGTCATTGTCCGACAGCACCACCAGCGGATCGGGGCGCTCTTTGGAAAGCTCCGACATGGTAAAGCCGGAAAGCTCGTTGTTTTCGCAGCTGAGGATATAGTTCGGCTGCGCTGTGGAGACGACCTCCAGCGTGACCTCGGCAGGCTCCAGACCGTCACTTTCCGCACGGACGGTGATAGCTTTGGCACCCGGTTTGGACATGACCAGCGCCTGACACAGACCGGCAAAGAGTCTTCTGTAGGGCGCATCATCTTTTTCATGGGAGTTGGGATCACCGTTGCCCACACCGCGCAGGATACCGTCACCCAGCACTTCAAAACGGATGGTATTGTCTGCCGTGGGTACAGGACGTCCCTTTTTGTCCACCACGCACACATTTAAAATGGCGGTGTCATGACCGTCGTTTTTGATCGTTTGGCACACAGGCTCGATTTTTACGGCACAAGGCTTGTCTGTGGTGGTGTGCTTGGCTTTTGCCACACACTTGCCGCCTCGATAGCCTTTGACCAGCAAGGTGCCCGGCTCGAAGCTCACCTGCCATTGAGGACGGTCGCACACATCGGCGGCCTTTCTGCCAAGAGATCTGCCGTTCAAGAACAGTTCTGCCTCCTCACAGTTGGTGGCAGCCATGACGCGGATCATGTCGCCTTTTTGGTGATTCCAATGGGGCAGCAGATGGATCATGGGCTTTTGGGTAAAGCAGGCTTTGTGGAAATAGAAGGCATCCTTGGCAAAGCCGCAGGTGTCCATAATGCCGAAGGAAGAGGACACGGTGGGCCATGTGAAGGGAGACGGCTCTCCCCGGTAGTCAAAGCCCGTCCAGACAAAGATACCACCGAAGTAGGGGTGGCTGCGGACAAAGTCCCATGTCTGTCGGATGGTCTGACCCCACAGGACGCACTCTTCATCGTAGTTGGAAAGGACGTTTTTGCTGTAGTCCGTCCGGTAGCAGCCTCTTGTGGTCACGGCGGAGTTGTTCTCCGAGCCGAAAAGCACATGATCCGGATGGAAGCTGCGCATGGCCTCCACCGCGCCAAGATTATAGTTGACACCGGTCACGTCCATCTCCAGCCCTGCGCCCTCCATAGAGCCGTTGATGGCGCCGGTCAGCAGACGGCTGTCATCCAGCTGCTTTACCACGGCGCGCATACGGCGGTAGATCCGGGCGCCCTCCGCTGTGTTCTGCAGGGGCTCTTCGTTGAAAAGCGACCAGAACATGACGCAGGGATGGTTGCGGTCACGGCGCACCATGACTCTGAGATATTCCAGCACCTCTTCCCGTGTCTCAAAACGGCGGTTTTCGTCCATGACGATCATGCCCAGACGGTCACAGATGTCCAAAATCTCTTTGTTGGGCAGATTGTGGCTGCAGCGGTAGGCATTGCAGCCCATCTCTTTCAGCCGGCGGATGCGGTATTCCTGCACGCTGTCGGGCACGGCAACACCCACACCTGCGTGATCCTGATGGCAGCAAACGCCCTTGAGGAAGATCTTTTTGCCGTTGAGGAAAAAGCCTTCGTCTTTGTCCGCCGTAAAGGTGCGGAAACCGATGTTCACCTGTTCCGTGTCTGTGTGTTTGCCGCTTTGCACCGTCACATGGAGAGTATAGAGCTTGGGATCATCCACATCCCAGCGGACGGGACGGCCGACGGAGAAGGACTGGGAAACGGAGGAAACCTGATTGTCCGGGCACAGGATCTCCTTGGAGATGCTCTGCGCCACAAGGCGCTCACCGTCAAACAGCTGCGCCAGGACCGTTACAGGCATAGCCTCATAGCAGGTGTTCTCCACCTGTGTCTGCAGCTGCACCACCCAGCTGTTCTTTGTGCCCTGTTTCAGCATGGGCTTGGCGAAGATGCCGTTGTGGGCAATGTGGACAGGATCTTTGGCATAGAGCCTGACATGGCGGTAGATGCCTGCGCCCTCGTACCACCAGCCCTCTGTTTCAAGACCTCTGATATAGACAGCCAGAATGTTGGCGCGGTCGCCAAAATTGGCGCGATCGGTAATGACAAAGGCGGTTTCTGTGTAGGCGCTGAAGGAACGCGCCATCAAAGAGCCGTTGAAATAAAACTCTGCCCCTACGGCTGTGCCCTCAAAGACCAGCAGCAGATGTTTGCCGCGAAGCTCCTCCGGCAGACGGAAGGTCTTTCTGTACCAACCGTTGCAGCGGTCGCGGTAGCCGTGGGAGATCAGATTGTCGGCAGAAAAGCCACTTTCGGCAAAAAAATCGTGGGGAAGATCCACCTGCCGCCAGTTGCTGTCATCATACAAAATGCCGCCGGGGCCCATAACACCGCCTGCCTTGCAGCCGCCGTAGGCCTCCGAGTGGGAGGTGGCGCCTTTGCGCTCGATCTCACCGCGGTGAAATTTCCAGTCAAGATCCATGTTGTAAAGAGCCATAAAAACCCTCCGAAGCGTTGTTACGCTCATTATACAAATTGGATAAAAACGTGTCAATGCAAAACAAAAGACCACCCGTAAACAGGTGGTCTTAAAATACTTTTAGCCAACGCCGGCAACGGCGGGCTGGGGATCAAAAGTTTCGATGCGCTTGATGTTTGCCCCCAAAGCGGTGAGTTTTCCAATGATATCTTCATAGCCGCGCTCGATATAGTGGGCATCTTCAATGATGGTGGTGCCTTCCGCTGCCAGAGCGGCAATGACCATGGCAGCACCGGCGCGCAGGTCGCAGGCGCGGACTTCGCAGCCGTGAAGCTCACGGACGCCGTCAATGACAGCTGCCTTGCCTTCCACCTGCACATGAGCACCCATGCGGTTGAGCTCGGCGGTGTAACGGAAGCGGTTGTCGTAAATGCCTTCTGTGACGATGCTGGTACCGTTTGCCATTGCCATGCACACAGCGATCTGAGGCTGCATATCTGTGGGGAAGCCGGGGTACGGCATGGTCTTCACATTGGCGCGCTTGAGACGGCGTGTTTTCTCCATGTGCAGGCAGTCACCGTCTTCCCGGATGACCATGCCCATTTCACGAAGCTTTGCCGTGATACAATCCAGATGCTTGGGGATGATATTCTTGATGGTGACGCTGCCGCCTGCGGCGGAAACAGCTGCCATGTAAGTGCCTGCCTCGATCTGATCGGGGATGATGGAATAGCTGCCGCCGCGCAGAGACTTGACACCGCGAACCTTGATCACATCGGTACCTGCACCGGAGATGCGGGCGCCCATGGAGTTGAGGAAATTGGCAAGATCGACGATGTGAGGCTCTTTTGCACAGTTTTCAATGGTGGTGGTGCCCTCTGCCAGACAGGCAGCCAGCAGGATGTTCATGGTGGCACCGACGGAAACGATGTCCAGATACACTCTGCCGCCCTTGAGCCCGTCTTCCGGTGCATCACAGGTGACATAGCCGCCGGACTGCTCCACCACAGCACCGAGGGCTTCAAAGCCCTTGATGTGCTGGTCGATGGGACGCAGACCGAAGTTGCAGCCGCCGGGCATGGCATTTCTGGCGTGACCAAATCTGCCCAGCTGTGCGCCCAGCAGGTAGTAGGAGGCGCGGATGCGGCGGACAAGGTCGATGGGTGCGGTGGTGTTGCGCACTCTGGTGCAGTCGATCTCCAGCGCATTGGGGGTCAGACGTCTGATCTGGGCACCCATGTCGTTGAGGATCTCAAGAAGAAGCCGAACATCGGAAATATCCGGCACATTTTCAATATGGCATTTGCCTTCCACCAGAAGGGTCGCGGGCAAAATGGCAACAGCGGCATTTTTGGCGCCGGAAATGGTGACTCCGCCGTGAAGCTCCTGCCCACCTTCGATGATATATTTAATCAAAACTAATCCCTCATTCACACAAAAATCAGACATGACTCTCATTAGGAGTATGACCGATTTTGACAGGAAATACAAAACTATTATTTACCAACGGTTATCATAGCACAAAAGCTTCCGGTTGTAAAGAAGAAAGATAACAAAACGAAGGCAAAATGGAAACAAAATCGGAATATTTTGTGTTTCTTTTGTCAAAAAGCCCACGATATAGCGCAGAAGAAAGGGTCACTCCACGATGCTGACCTGCTGTGTCAGACCGTCCACAAGGTAGCTGCCCGTATCGGTGGACAGCATCCACGCAGGGGTCAGGCGGACTGTGCCGGATGCCACGGAAGGCACATAACCCTGCTCCAGACCGGTGACAGTGCTGCCCACCCAGCCAAGCTCCACACGGGCGGAAAGGAAGGCGACCACCGCCTGTGCGGCGGAAATGCAGGGGGTGTTATCTGTTCTTGTGAGGGAGCCGGCAAAGAAGGTGCCCTGCAGTTCGCTGAGCGCGCTGTTGGAATAGGTGAAGGTCAGACCGTCTGAAAAAATAGGCATACCCAGCACAGACTGCTGTGCCGTGATGGAGTAGATACCCGGAGAAAGACGCACCGGCTGTCCAAGGCTGTGATACTGAAAGTCCATTTTGCGCAGTGTCTTTTTGGATGCGCCGCGCAGATCGGAAACGGGCTTTTGCGCCTGCAGCTTCAGAAAAAGCCTGCCGTCTTCCCAGCTGCCGCTGCGCAGTTCCTGTCCGGACTGCAGCTGCCCTTCCTCACGGTTGGGAGCTTCACCCAGCACAGCAGCCAGAGCATTGTCTTCGGCGGAATGGGTGTCTGCCAGCTCCAACTCATACAGGGTGACCGTATCGGGCAGCACATCGGCTTGAAGCGCCACATTCTGTCCGGCGCACAGGCTGCTCAGAGAGCTTCGCAGCTGCTGTTCCTGCTTTCTTCGCTCCGCTTGACGGGGCACCAGCAGGCAGAGCAAAACGATATTGGCAAGGAGCAGGATCAAGATCGCTAAGTTTTTCAGTTTGGATACGGGCATAGACGCCCCTCCTTTTATCGAATCCAGCCGGCAGACAGGGTCTGATCGGCGTTGATGAAATATGCCATTTCCAGTTTGCTGCCCTCGGGCAGAAGGGCGGCAGCCTGCGTGGTAGGCAGGGGATAGATCGTCCTGCCTGTGCCGGTGAAGGAATATACCTGCACCACGGCTTGGGTGACACGCTGACCTGTGAAGGTAACGGCAGCGGCAGCACGGGAGGTCTGCACCGGGATACCGGAGATGAGATAGTCAAATCGGCATACCGTCACATCGCCTTCGCGCTCGAGAGCGGACAGATACAGCCGTCCTTCGCCGGGGACGCTTTCAATGACCGTATGGGTCAGCTGTCTTGCGGTTTCTGCCAGGGCCTCCGGCTGCAGGCTGTCTGCCACAAAGTGCTCACCGGTGGAGGTAAAGGTCACAAGCCCCTCGGGAGAGATGGTCACAGAGGCATTGGTCTCGCTGAAGAGCACCGTGCCGCTGTCATCGGTGTAGCGGCCTTCACCGTAGGGATTGAAGCCAAGCTCTGTGGCAAGCGTGATGAGATAATCTCCCTCACAGGGATTGGAGGCGGTGACGGCAGGTACGGCAGGCTCTGTGCCCGGCAGCAGACTCAGAGGGGCAAGGGGGAAGTCTGATTCAAAGCAGAAGCGGGAGCCATCGGGCTCGCTGCGCTCTAAAAGGGGCAGCAGCACATCGGAGGGAATCTGCGTTTTGGCGCAGTAGCGCTTTTCGCCCAACAGATACAGGCTCAAAGTGTCCTCCGAAGCAGAGAGGATGCAGGTGTCTGTCGCTCCGATGGCGGCACCCAGCTTCGCATCCAGCCAGGAAGCCAGTAGATCGGCAGGCAGAGCACTGCTGTAGCGGAAATAGACGCTGCTCTCGCTCAGGGCAGCCTGCACCTGAGGGGTGGAGACCTGCGCAAAGTTGCCGGCGTCCTCCATGGCTTGCCCCAGAATGGGAGAGAAGCGCTCAAAGGCGTCGTCCAGTTCGGCAAAGTCCCACATGGCGGTGCTGCGTCCCGACGGGCCCATGACGGAGATGGCAATGGGCTGCGCCGCGTCAAAAACGGGCGTCGCCTCCTCCACATGGGTCAGCTCCGCCTCGGGAAGACCCAGCAGGGGCGCCATGGGCTGCAGCACACGGGTGATCCAGGGCACTTCCTTCAACGAGCGGGGGGGGAGGGCTGCAATGGCAAGAAGGATCGCGCTGCACAAAAGCAGAACGATCAGAATATTTTTTCCAAGTTCGATCAGTCGCTTTTTCACGGAGGCTCTCCTTCCTGAATGTTCTATGGGTATTATACCGCAAAAGATGAAAATTTGGTAGAGGCAAAACAAAAGCTCCCCAGCCGGTCGGCTGTGGAGCTGATTTGCTTTGGATCAAATCACGGTGACGTTGGTAGCGCGCAGCTTGCCGGCGTCTTTGGGATCGGGTTCTGCTTCAAAGGAGACCTTCTGACCTTCCTCCAGCTTTTTGAAGCCGTCGCAAACGATTGCGGAGAAGTGTACAAAGATATCACCGCTGCCGTCGTCGTTGGAGATGAAGCCATAGCCTTTCTCAGAATTGAACCATTTAACAGTACCACTCAGCATAGTGAGAACCTCCCTCATCAAAATTTACCCAAGGGAAATGGAGCGCTCCCACGAGGTATGCATTAGTTCTGCGCTTTGCTGTAGTAAATATTACATAAAAAGTTGCAAAAGTCAACAACAAAATAATGGTAAAAAATTCCTTTCGATTTGGGAAAGCCTTGACGAATCTAACTTTTTAAGGATATAATAAAAGAAAAAGAACCGATTTTGGAATGAGACAAAATAACCAAAGAAAAAGTGCTGAAATCAGAATGAAAGCGTGAAAACCATGGAACTTCGTATTTTTGCCGTAGGCGATGTGGTGGGAACTCCCGGACTGAAGTATCTGCGCCGCATGCTGCCCAAGCTCAGAAAAGAACTCAAGATCGATTTTTGTGTGGTCAACGGTGAAAATGCCGCCATGGTGGGCATGACACCGGGGCAGGGGGAGGAAATCTTCGACGCCGGTGCCGACTGCATCACCCTTGGCAACCACACGTGGAATCAGCGTGACATCGTGCCCTATCTGGATGACAATCCCCGGGTACTGCGTCCTGCCAACTTTGCACCCCAGAATCCCGGCGTGGGCGTGGGCGTGTACGATACCGCCTTCGGAAAGCTTGCTGTAGTCAACCTGATCGGACGGTGCGATCTGGATTTCCATGCCGACAATCCCTTCACCAAGATGGACAGCGTTCTGAAAAAACTGGAGGGTATGCCCGTTCTGGTGGATTTCCACGCGGAAGCTACATCGGAAAAGCTCGCCATGGGCTTTTATCTGGACGGACGGGTATCTGCCATATGGGGCACCCACACCCATGTGCCTACGGCAGACCTGCGCATCTTGCCCAAGGGCACAGGCTATGTGACCGATGTGGGTATGACGGGGCCTGAAAACAGTGCCCTGGGTGTAGACCCTGCCCAGTCCATCAGCTTGTTCCGAGGGGAACTGACCTCCCGATTTAAGCCTGCGCCCGGCCCTTGCTGGCTGTGCGGCGCGGTGTTTACCATTGACTGCGCCACCGGACTGTGCATCGGCACAGAGCAGGTGATCGTGTCCGAGGAGAACGCAACATGATCAAAATCCTTCACGGGGCGGATCTGCATCTGGATTCGCCCTTTTCCTCTCTGCCGCGGGAGCAGGCTGTCCGGCAGCGCGACCTGCAGCGGCAGCTGCCGAAAAGGCTGGTGCAGCTGGCAAACGAGCGGCAGTGCGACCTGCTGCTTTTGGCAGGTGATGTTTTCGATTCCGATACGGTGTATCCGGAAACGGTGCAGGCGCTGTGCGATGCCCTTGCCATGTGCCGCTGCCGTGTGTTCATTGCCCCCGGTAATCACGATCCCTACACGGAGCAGTCGGTGTGGGCAAAGCTGACGCTGCCTTCCCATGTCCATGTGTTTTCTGCCCCTTATGAATGTGTGACCTTGGAGGAGCTTGGCTGCCGTGTCCATGGCGGCGCGTTTTTGGAGCACAGCTGCTATGAGCCGATCCCCATGGTGGAAAAACAGGGATATCTGGAGATCGGCGTGTTCCACGGTGAGATTGCAGCCGAGAGCTTTTACCGCGGCATCGACAAGGAGGAGATCCTTGCCTGCAATATGGACTACCTTGCGCTCGGACATATCCATAAAGTGAGCTTCCCCAGAAGACTGGGCAACACGTGGTTTGGCTGGCCCGGTGTGACCATGGGACGCGGCTTTGATGAGCTTGGATCCTGCGGCGCGCTGTATGTGCAGCTGGACGGTGAGCGCTGCGCCGCAGAATTTGTTGCCATGGAAAACCCGGTGTATACGGTGTTGACTGTGCCGCCGGGGGAACTGCCTCAGATCCTGCCGGGCAGCGAGAGCATCCATTGCAGGATGCGTCTTGTGGGACAGACTGCGCCGCCGGATATAGAAAAACTGCAAAATCTGTATGCGCCCCATTATGCGTCTTTGGAGATCGTAGATGAAACAGAGCCTTTGCAGGATCTGTGGGAGGGCATCGGTGACGGCACCCTGCGCGGCTTGGCGCTGGAGCAGCTGAGAGCCTGCCCGGATGAAAGTCTTTCCGATCTTGCCGCAAAGTACCTCATTGCGGCTTTGGAGGGGAGGGAAGCGCCTTGAAGATCACAAAAATGACAGCCGTATTCGGCTGCCTGGACGGTGCGGTGCTGGAGCTTTCACCGGGGCTGAACACCATCTGCCTGCCCAACGAAGGCGGCAAATCCACATGGGCGGCATTCCTCCTTGCCATGTTCTACGGTCTTGATACCAAGCGCGCCCAGAAGGGCGGCTTGAGCGGGAAAAACCGCTATCTGCCGTGGAGCGGAAAGCCTATGGAGGGCACGATGGAGCTGGAGCTGGAAGGCAGAACGGTCGTGCTGCAAAGAAGCTCGGAAAACGGAAAGCCCTTTGGAACGTTCCGTGCGTGGGACAAGCACACAGGACTGCAGATCGGCAGTCTGACGGGAGAAAACTGCGGTCTGACGCTGCTGGGCGTGGAAAAGGAAGTGTTCCGGCGCAGCGCCTTTCTCAACGGTACGGAGCTTGCGGTGACGCAGGACCATGACCTGTCCCGCCGCCTCGGAAATCTGGCGGCAAGCGGTCAGCAAAATGAGAGCTTCCTGCAGGCAGATGACCGTCTGCGCATCTGGCAGAACCATCTGCGTTACCATCAGTCCGGTGAGATTCCCCGTGTGCAGCGTCAGCTGGAAGAGCTGACTGCGGCACAGGCGCGGACGCAGCCGCCCATTGCCCATCTGCCCTCGGAGGGCAGCCTTTTGCAGATGCTGGGCAGCCTGCAGCAGCAGGAAGTGTTTTCCTGTCCTGCGGCGCTGGCAGGGGTGAAGGAAGCAGACATTCTGGAAAAAACGCGGCAGGATCTGAGCCGCCGCAAAAAGCGCCTGTGGCTCTTTGCCGTTTTGGCAGCCGTGTGTCTTGTGGGTGCTGCTCTGTGGTCTTGGTGGCTGCTGATTCCTGCTTTGGCGGCAGGCGCAGGCGCTGTGAACGTGTTTTTGGCAAAAAAGCTGTGCCGTGACTACGGCACAAATAGGATCGCGGAGATCTTCCCGGCTGCTGTTTCATACCGCGACCGGGAGAAGCGCCGCTGGGCGCAGATGACGGCGGTGGAAGAAGTCCGCGGCTTTGCGCCGCAGGTGACAGATGTGGCGGAAGCAAAGCAGGCTGTGGAGCAGGCGCTTGCCGCCCATCGGCAGGCAGAACAGATCCGTCTGCAGAAGCCGACTCCGGAGCAGGTGGAGCGGCTGCGGCAGACCCTTGCCCAACTGGAAAAACAGGAGCAGGCTGTGATCTTGGCGCGTAAGGCTCTCTCCGGCGCCAACAGCAAGCTGCAGCAGACTTATGTGCCGCGGCTGACTGCCCTTGCGGGCGACTGTCTGCACCGTCTGACCCTCGGGCGTTATGATGGAATCATCATGAATGAATCGCTGGAGCTTTCCGTCCGGGAAGCAGGCTCTGTGGTGCGTCCTCTGGCGGCACTCAGCCGCGGCACGCAGGATCAGGTCTGGCTGGCTTTGCGCCTTGCCATGACGAAGCTGCTGCTGCCCCAAGGTGCGCCTGTGGTGCTGGACGATGCCCTTCTGACCTTTGACGTACAGCGGGAAAAAGCCGCGCTGCAAGTCCTTTCCCAAGAAGACCGACAGGTGATCGTCTTTTCCTGCAGATAAAAGAAAGCGCTCGAAGAGATACTCTTCGAGCGTTGTTTAAAAGGCTCCCTTGTGTAAAGGGAGCTGTCAAAATCTTTGATTTTGACTGAGGGATTGTTGGACTGTAGTATCGATGTACTCGCAGACTCCCGAAAAATTCCGATTGACTTCGTTGTTGGGGATGCGAAGAACCGTTAACCCATAATGATTTAGAAAAGCAGTGCGCTGTGCGTCTTTTTCCATGTTGTCTGCATCATAGTGCTGAGAACCGTCGAGCTCTACGACGATCCGGGCTTTTGCACTGTAAAAATCCGCAATGTACTTTCCCAGTACTTTTTGCCGCGTAAAGCGGGCGGGGTGGGTTCGCAGAAAGTCATACCAGAGATGGCGCTCTTCCTTTGTCATTTCTTTTCGCAGCTGCTTTGCAAGAGGCACCAGCTGCTTGTTGTGCTTTGACTGCATACACAATCCCTCCGAGCAGGCTTCGCCTGCCCACCTCCCTTTACACAAGGGAGGCTTTACTCTTCTTTGTCTTTCTCCTGAGATTTTTTCCAGTCGCGCCATGTGAGGATCGCAACAAAGACCGTGCCGCCGCCCAAAACCAGAACAGACAGCAGCAAAAGTCCCAGAGACGGTGCTTCCGCGCCGCCTTTCAGATACTTGACCACAAGATCGATCAGAAGATATGCCAGATATACAACGGCGATCAGACGGAATACGGGAATCTTAGTATTATTCATATAAAATGCTCCCTTGCGTTTTTTCTGTTTCGTGCTATGATTATACCAGAATGGGAAACCGTTTGTCTATACGAAACCATAAGAAAGGCGAAGGCTTATGACTTACATATTTTCCGCACCCGGCCGCACGGAGATCAGCGGCAACCATACCGACCACCAGCACGGCTGCGTGCTGGCAGGCGCAGTCGATCTGGAGACTGTGGCAGAAGTGACCCTTAACGGTACTGATATGATTTGCGTGCAGTCTCAGGGCTACGCGCCCGTGGAGATCTCCATCAAGGATCTTGCCCTGCGTGAAGAGGAAAAAAACACCACCGCTGCGCTGATCCGCGGCGTGGCAGCCAACTTTGCCGAAAGAGGCGCCAAGCTGCAGGGCTTTGACGCCAAGGTGTCCTCCACTGTGCTGCCCGGCAGCGGTCTGAGCTCTTCCGCTGCCTTTGAAGTGCTCATCGGTACCATCATCAACGAGCTGTTCTTTGACAAGACCTGTACCCCTGTAGAGATCGCCCAGATCGGTCAGTGGGCAGAGAATGTCTATTTCGGCAAGCCCTGCGGTCTGATGGATCAGACGGCTTCCTCCGTAGGCGGCATGGTGTTTATCGACTTTAACGATCCTTCTGCCCCTGTGGTGGAGCGGCTGGACTTTGACTTTGCGGCAGCAGGTCATGCCCTGTGCATCATCGATTCCGGTGCTGACCATGCCGATCTGACAGATGAGTATGCCGCCATCCCCGGGGAGCTGAAGCAGGTCTGTGCTCTGTTTGGCAAGCAGGTCTTGCGGGATATCCCGGAAGAAGAGTTCTTTGCAAAGCTGCCCCGGATCCGCGGCAAGGTCTCCGACCGTGCCATTTTGCGTGCCGTGCATTTCTATCAGGAAAATACCAGAGTGCAGCGGCAGGCACAGGCGCTGCGCGAAAATGACTTTGATACCTTCCTGCGTCTTGCCGGCGAGTCCGGCAGAAGCAGCTGGATGTATCTGCAGAACATCACCCCGGCAGGCGCTGTGGAGCAGCAGGCTGTGGGTGTGACCCTGGCGCTGTGCGATACCCTGCTCAAAGGCAGAGGTGCATACCGTGTCCACGGCGGCGGTTTTGCCGGTACGGTGCAGGCATTTGTGCCCAAGGATCTGCTGGACGGCTTCAAGTCCGGCATCGAAGCCGTGCTGGGTGAGGGCAGCTGCCATGTGCTGTCCATCCGTCCCGAGGGCGGCATCCGCGTAAAGTGAGGGAATGACCATGGATCGTTATATTTCTGCTCTGATCAAGTATGCCCTTGACCGGGATCTGATCGATCCCTGCGACAAGGTCTTTATGACAAACCGCATTTTGCAGGTCATGGAACTGGACAGCTATGAGGAAGCAGCGCCTGCCGAGGCTTCCTTGGAGGAGATCCTCACGGCTTTGACCGATGATGCCGTAAAGCGCGGGGTCTGCCAAGACGATATCACCAGCCGCGATCTGTTTGACACCAAGCTCATGGGCGAGCTGACGCCCAGACCCGGCGTGGTGCAGGAGCGCTTCGCGGAGCTGTATGCGGATGACCCCAAGGCAGCGACGGACTGGTATTACCGGTTCTCTCAGAACACGGACTATATCCGCACCTACCGCATCAAAAAGGATCTGCGGTGGAAGACCGAAACACCTTACGGTGAGCTGGACATCACCATCAACCTGTCCAAGCCGGAGAAAGATCCCAAAGCCATTGCCGCAGCCAAGGCTGCGCCCCAGTCCGGCTATCCCAAGTGTCAGCTGTGTGTGGAAAATGAGGGCTATGCAGGAAGATTAAATCATCCTGCTCGCCAGAATCACCGCGTCATCCCCATCTGTGTGGAGGGTGCCAAGTGGTGTCTGCAGTACAGCCCTTATGTGTATTATAATGAGCATTGCATCGTCTTCAACGCCAAGCACACTCCCATGGTCATCGACCACAGCGCCTTCCGCAAGCTGCTGGATTTTGTGACCTTGTTCCCCCACTACTTTGTGGGATCCAACGCGGATCTGCCCATTGTGGGCGGCAGTATTCTGAGCCATGAGCACTTCCAGGGCGGCTGCTACTGCTTCCCCATGGAGAAAGCGCCTGTGGAAAAATCCGTCAGCTTCAAGGGTTATGAAAATGTTCGGGCAGGTGTGGTGCGCTGGCCCATGAGTGTCCTGCGTCTGCAGGGCAGCGACAGGGATGAGCTGGCAATGCTGGCAGCGAAGATCCTGTCTGCATGGCGCGGCTACACCGATGAAGAAGCCTTCATCCTTGCCGAAACAGACGGCACGCCCCACAATACCATCACGCCCATCGCAAGACGGCGCGGCGAGGACTACGAGCTGGATCTGGTCCTGCGCAACAATATCACCACCGAGGAGCATCCGCTGGGTGTGTATCATCCCCACGCTGAGCTGCACCACATTAAAAAAGAGAACATCGGCCTTATTGAGGTCATGGGTCTTGCGGTGCTGCCGGCGCGTCTAAAGAAAGAACTGGCAGCCTTGGAAGAAGCCATCCTTGCAGGCGAGGCGCTCACAGGAGAGCTGGAAAAGCACGCTCCCTGGGTGGAGGAGCTGAAGAGCCGCCACAGCTTTACCAAGGAGAACATCACCGGGATCTTGCGTGAAGAGGTGGGCAAGGTCTTTGCCCGTGTGTTGGAGCACGCAGGTGTCTATCATGGCAAGGAGGATGCGTTCATGCGGTTTGTGGACTATGTGAACGCAAAGGAAGGATGAACATTCTTGTTTTGAACGGCCCGAATTTGAACCTGCTGGGGCAGAGAGAGCCGGGGATCTACGGCGCAAGGACCTACAAGGATCTGTGTGCCATGATCGAAGAAAAGGCAAAGCAGCTGGGTATTGCAGTCGAGGTGCGCCAGACCAATCACGAAGGCGTGCTGGTGGACTGGATCCAGCAGGCGCTGGGCACTTTTGACGCCATCGTCATCAATCCGGCTGCCTACACTCATACCAGCGTGGCGATTTTGGATGCCGCCAAGGCAGTGACCCTTCCCATGGTGGAGGTGCACATCTCCGATGTGAGCAAGCGGGAGGACTTCCGTCAGGTGAGCTACATCCGTGCCGCCTGCCAAAAGACCATCGCCGGCCACGGCTTCGAGGGTTATCTGGAAGCCATGGAATATCTGGCATCCAATTCAATTGACAATTGACAATGGAGAATTGACAATGAATGTGTCGGCCCCGCCGACGGATTTTAATGTTAGGCAGCACCCATGCCTCCCTCTGATGAGGGAGGTGGCATTTGCGAAGCAAATGACGGAGGGAGAGCTACTACCCCTCAGTCAAAATCAGAGATTTTGCCAGCTCCCATTTGTCAGGGGAGCCAAGGGTGCAGTGCATCTTGTAGGGCGGTCTGCCCCCAGACCGCCGGGTGCAGGCAGAAAAACATAACACGAAGCCCGGTTCCTGTGGGAACCGGGCTTCGTGTTTATTTGAGGCTTCGTTTCAGGTACTGGCCAGTGTAGCTCTTTTTGTTTTTTGCCACCTCTTCCGGAGTGCCGGTGGCGACGATGGTGCCGCCGCGGTCGCCGCCCTCCGGGCCAAGGTCGATGATATGGTCGCAGACCTTGATCACATCCAGATTGTGCTCGATGACCAGCACCGTATTGCCGGTGTCTACCAATGCCTGCAGGACATCAATGAGCTTGTGCACATCTGCCATGTGCAGACCTGTGGTAGGCTCATCGAGGATATAGAAGGTTCTGCCTGTGGCTCTGCGGCTGAGCTCCGTTGCCAGTTTCACGCGCTGGGCTTCGCCGCCGGACAGGGTGGTGGAGCTCTGTCCCAGCTTCACATAGCCAAGGCCCACATCCACCAGGGTCTGCACCTTGTGGCGCAGCTTGGGCAGGTTTTCAAAGAAGCCGAGGGCTTCCTCCGCCGTCATTTCCAGCACATCGGCAATGGTCTTGCCCTTGTAGGTGACCTCCAGCGTCTCCCGGTTGTAGCGCTTGCCGTGGCAGACGTCACAGGGCACATACACATCGGGCAAAAAGTGCATCTCGATCTTCACAAGACCGTCGCCGCAGCAGGCCTCGCAGCGTCCGCCTTTCACATTGAAGGAGAAGCGTCCGGGGCCGTAGCCGCGCGCCTTGGCTTCTGCCGTGGAGGCGAACAGGTCGCGGATATCGTTGAACAGACCTGTGTAGGTGGCGGGATTGGAGCGGGGTGTGCGTCCGATGGGGCTCTGGTCGATTCCAACCACCTTGTCAAGGTGCTCCAGACCTTCGATGCGGTCATGGACACCGGCGCGGACTCTTGCCCGGTTCAGCTTGCAGGACAATGTCTTATAGAGGATCTCGTTGACAAGTGAGGACTTGCCGGAGCCGGACACACCGGTGACGCAGGTGAAGGTTCCCAGAGGGATCTCCACATCGATATTCTGCAGATTGTTTTCCCTCGCGCCGCAGATCTTCAGGCTTTTGCCGTTTCCTTCTCTGCGGGAAGCCGGGATGGGGATCTTCTTGAAGCCGGACAGATACTGCCCTGTGATGCTGCGCTTGCAGGCCGTAATGTCTTCCAGAGAACCTGCCGCCACGATCTCGCCGCCGTGGACACCGGCACCGGGGCCAACATCCACGATGTAATCCGCAGCGCGCATGGTGTCTTCGTCGTGCTCCACCACAAGCAGGGTGTTGCCAAGGTCACGCAGTCGCTTCAGGGTGGCGATCAGCTTGTCGTTGTCGCGCTGGTGCAGACCGATGGAGGGCTCGTCAAGAATATACAAAACGCCCATGAGGCTGCTGCCGATCTGGGTCGCCAGACGGATGCGCTGGGCTTCACCGCCTGACAAGGTGGCAGCGGCACGGCTGAGGGTCAGATAGGGCAGACCCACGCTGTGCAGAAAGCCGAGGCGGGACTTGATCTCCTTGAGGATCTGCTCCGCGATCTGCGCCTGTGCACCGGTCAGCTCCAGGTTTTCCACAAATTCCAGCGCGTCATGGACATTCAGACAGCAGAAATCCCAGATCGCCATACCGCCAACGGTGACGGCGCGGCTCACATCGGACAGGCGCTGCCCCTTGCAGTGGGGGCAGGGCTTGGTGGACATACACTCCTCCAGCTCCTTCTTTGCCCACTCGGACTGGGTCTCCTCAAAGCGCCGGGACACATTGGGCAAAATGCCCTCAAAGGGCTGGGACAGTACACCGTAGCCGCTGCCGCGCTCGTAGCGCAGCTCCAGCTTTTCAAGCCCTGTGCCGTTTAAGATCACATCCTTAGCTTTGTCGGGCAGCTCCTGCCACGGGGTGGACAGGGAGAAGTCATACTTCTTGGAAAGAGCATCGTAATACATCCGGCACACGGTGTCGGACTTAGGGTTGCTCCAGCCGGACAGCTGGATGGCGCCCTCTGAGATGGACTTGGTCTTATCGGGGATGATCAGATCCACGTCCGCCACCATCTGCATACCAAGACCCGTACACACAGGGCAGGCGCCGTAGGGGTTGTTGAAGGAGAACATTCTGGGCGAAAGCTCCGGCATGGAAACGCCGCAGTCGTCACAGGCATAGTTCTGGGAGAACAAGGTGATGCTGTCATCCGCCACTTGATGCAGCAGCACCAGACCGCCGGACAGATGGCAGGCAGTCTCAATGGAATCTGCCAGTCTTTTCTGCATATCCTCCCGGACGGTGAGGCGATCCACCACGATCTCGATGTGGTGCTTTTTGTTCTTTTCCAGCGGGATCTCTTCCGTCAGATCATACACGATGCCGTCTGCCCGCACACGGGAAAAGCCGCCCTTCCGGGCATCGTCCAGCACTTTCTGGTGCTCGCCCTTTTTGCCGCGGATGACGGGAGCCAGCAGCTGAAACCGCGTCCCCTCCGGCAGGAGCATGATCTGATCCACGATCTGATCCACCGTCTGGCGCTTGATCTCCTTGCCGCACTTGGGGCAGTGGGGCGTACCCACCCGTGCCCACAAAAGGCGCAGATAGTCATAGATCTCCGTTACCGTGCCCACGGTAGAGCGCGGGTTTTTGGAGGTGGTCTTCTGGTCGATGGAAATGGCAGGGGACAGACCGTCGATCTGATCCACATCCGGCTTATCCATCTGTCCGAGGAACATTCTGGCATAGGAACTCAAACTCTCCACATACCGCCGCTGTCCTTCGGCATAAATGGTATCAAAGGCAAGAGAGGATTTGCCGGAGCCGGAAAGCCCCGTCAGCACCACCAGCTGGTCTCTGGGAATCTCCAGATCCACATTTTTCAGATTGTTTTCCCTTGCGCCCTTGATCAAAATGCGTTCTAACATAGCATACCTCTTTCATGGGTAAACTTTTTAGTATTATAGCATACGGTTTTTTTATTCTCAACCATATGTTCGTAAACTTTCTGTGACATCCCTTGTATCTTTGGAAAAAAGTAGTATAATAGTATACACCATTTAGGAGGTGATACAGTGCGAAGAAAAGTGAAAAAAATCATGGTCAACCGTGTGGTGGCGGTGGGTCTTGCCATTTTGCTGCAGCTGGCGGTGTTCCTTGCCATGATGCTGTGGCTGTCGGACTATCGACGCTGGGTACAGGTGGTCATGACAGTCCTGTCGGGCATCTCCGTGCTGTATCTGCTCTATGACAGCGCCAACTCCTCCTATAAGATCTCGTGGATCATTCTGATTCTGGCATTTCCCGTGGCAGGCATCTGTATCTACATGACCTTTGGCGGCAGACGGCTCAGCAGAAGCGTCCGAAAAAAGATGTTCCGTGCCGATGAGATCATCCGCTCCAACCTGTGGCAGGAGAAGATCACCTTTGAGACCCTGCAGTCCGTGTCTGATCCCGGTGCTGCCATGTCCTCGTATCTGAACAATACCACAGGCTTTCCTGCCTATGACAACACCCACACGGAATATTTTTCCCAGGGCGAAGCAGCTTATGAGCGGATGCTGCAGGAACTGAAAAAGGCAGAAAAGTATATTTTCTTAGAGTATTTCATCATTGGCGAAGGCGTGATGTGGGACGGCATTTTGCAGATTCTGAAGGAAAAAGCCGCAGCCGGTGTAGATGTGCGCGTCATGTATGACGGCTTCGGCTGTATGACCACTCTGCCGACGCATTATGAGCGTACCCTTGCCGCATGGGGCATCCGCGCCAAGGTCTTCAATCCGGTGCTGCCTGTGCTGACAGGCAGAGTCAATAACCGCAGCCACCGCAAGCTGACCATCATCGACGGCAAGGTGGGCTTTACCGGCGGTATCAATCTGGCGGATGAATACATCAATGAAGAAGAGCGCTTCGGTCACTGGAAGGACTGCGGCATCTGTCTCAAGGGCGAAGGCGTCTGGGCTATGACGGTCATGTTCCTGTCCATGTGGGACAGCCAGACCGGAGAGCGGGAGAATGTTTCCGCCTTCCGTCCCGAGTATCCCTATCGTCTGGCAGGCGGCGAAGGCTTTGTCCAGCCCTATGCCGATACCCCTCTGGATACGGAGGATGTGTCGGAAAATCTGCTGGTCAATCTGTTTCAGCGTGCGGTGCACTCTATTTACATTATGACGCCGTATCTGATCCTGGACGATAAGATCACATCTTCCTTGCTGTGTGCCGCCAAGTCCGGCGTGGATGTGCGCATCATCACGCCCCATGTGCCGGATAAGTGGTATGTCCATGCGGTGACGAGAGCCAACTATGAAATGCTCACGGAAGCCGGTATCCGAATCTATGAATACACTCCGGGTTTTATCCATTCCAAGGTCTATCTGGTGGATGACCGCTATGCCGTGACCGGCACGGTCAATCTGGATTTCCGCAGTCTGTATCTGCATTTTGAAAATGCGGTGTTCCTCTATGAGCCTACCTGCATCGCTTCCGTGGCGGATGATTTCCAGCGCACGTTCCCCCAGTGCGAGGAGATCACATGGCGCAAATGCCGCAACACAGGTCTGCGGCAGCGTCTGATTCGTGCAGCTTTGCGGATTTTTGCGCCTTTGATGTAAGAATTTGGTATAAAAATACCATTGAAAAGTGAACAAAACAAGGCTATAATGAGGAAAAACCGAAAGGAAGGTTTCTTACATGAAAAAAGTTATCTGCAAAAAAGAATACGATACCGAAACTGCTTCCCTGATCAAGCAGTACACCGTGGGCGCTTTTGGTGATCCCGCCGGCTTCGAAGAGACTCTGTACCAGACCGCTGATGGTCTGTACTTTGTCTATGTCTGCGGCGGCGAGGCTTCTCCCTATCCCACCGAAGACATCCAGCGCATCGCCAAGACCAAGGTCAAGGAGTGGCTGGCAAACCACTAAGCGAAAAAGCGGCGTTCATTGATATGAACGCCGTTTTTTTAATTGACAATATCGCTTCGCGACAGATTGGAAAGGCCCTGCCATGCTTGTCATTGCGAGGGAGAATCTGAAAGATTCGACCGTGGCAATCTCAGGGCCGTTTTAGATTGCCACATATGAGGGATTGAAAGGAGAAACTATGTTTCACGATAAAGTAGTTGTTATCACAGGCGGCGCGCAGGGCATCGGCAGATGCATGGCGCAGGAATTCAGAAAGCAGGGCGCAAAAGTCTGCGTCATCGATGTGCAGCCGGGCGACCACTATGTGGGAGATATCTCCAAAAAGGACGTGCTGGAGGCTTTCGCCGCCCATGTCATCGGCGAGCACGGTCACATCGATGTACTGGTCAACAATGCGCTTCCCATTATGCGCGGTCTGGATGCGTGCACCTATGAGGAATTTGAGTATGCTCTGCAGGTGGGCGTCACCGCACCCTTTTACCTCAGCAAGCTCTTTGCGCCTCACTTTGCACCCGGCGGCAGTATTCTGAACATCTCCTCTTCCCGTGACAGAATGAGCCAGCCCCAGTCCGAGAGCTACACCGCAGCCAAGGGCGGCATCCATGCTCTGACCCATGCACTGGCTGTGAGTCTGGCAGGTCGGGTACGGGTCAACTCCATCTCTCCCGGCTGGATCGATACGGATTACCGTGTTTACGAAGGCCCCGATGCCACCCAGCAGCCTGCGGGCAGAGTGGGTGATCCCATGGACATTGCCAACATGGCGCTGTTTCTGTGCTCAGACAAGGCAGGCTTTATCACAGGCGAAAACGTCTGCATCGACGGCGGCATGACCAAGCTCATGATCTACCATGGCGACCACGGATGGACGCTAAATAATTGACAATTGATAATGGACAATTGACGATTGTGGTGTCGCTGTGCGACAGATTGAAATTTTGGTTTGCACCCATTAAGCCTTCCCCTCTCAGGGGAAGGTGCCGAACAAAGTGAGGCGGATGAGGTGTGTGCAGGCAGCAAAAGAAGGACGCAGCGTTTTTGCTGCGTCCTTCTTGATTGGAAAGATTTATTCTCCCGGGCTGGGACTTGTGACCTTGCCCAAGTTCCAGGTGTAGGCGGCGCTTTCGGCAGCCTTTCGGCGGTCTTCGGGCTTGGAATAGGTGGCGATGGCAGTCTGCGCGCCGCAGTCGCAGCACTGGATGGTAAATGCCCAGCCGCCTTCTTCAAACATGGCTGCAGCGCCGCCGCAGATGGGGCAGTCCTGCAGAGAAATATCACTTAGATCCATATGGGTATCCTCCTTGTGGTTTGGTAACAGAGTATCATTTATCAAATGCGGTGTCAAGAGTCGGCGGCAATGCGCTCTGCCAGCTCATTGAGATAGACCCAGCGCTCCATTTTTTCCTCCAGCTTCTGCTGCAGCTGTTCTTTTTCCTCCATAGCATTCTGCAGCGCCACAAAGTCTGCGCCGCTGGCAGCGATACGCCCTTCGCAGTCCTCCAGCTGCTGCTCCAGAGCGGCGATGTCGTCATCAATGGTGGCAAATTCCCGCTGCTCGTTGTAGGAAAACTTCAGCTTTTTGTTTTTTGGCTTTTCCTGTGCCGCCTTGGGAGCTGCCTTGACGCGCACAGGCTCTGTGAGCTCGCGCTTTTGCAGATAGTCTCCGTAGTTGCCTGTGTAGCGCTCCACCTGTCCGCCGGAGCACACTTCGAAGATCTGTTCCGCCACGCGGTCAAGGAAATAGCGGTCATGGGACACGGCGATGACAGGGCCGGGGAAATGTTCCAGATAGTCCTCCAGAATGGATAAGGTGGTAATATCCAGGTCGTTGGTAGGCTCGTCCAGCAGGAGCACATTGGGTGCTGCCATGAGGATGCTCAGAAGATACACTCTGCGCTTCTCGCCGCCGGAGAGCCTGCCGATGGGGCTGTGCTGCATGGCAGGGGGGAACAGGAACCGCTCCAGCATCTGCGATGCGGTGAAGCTGCCCTCGTCTGTCCGGACTTCCGAGGCGATGCCGCGGATCAGCTCTATGACGGTCATATTGGGGTCAAGCTCTCTGCCCTCCTGGGTAAAGTAGCCGATCTGCACCGTGGCGCCTGTTTCGATATTGCCCTCATCCGGCGGAAAACGTCCTGCGATCAGATTGAGAAGCGTGGATTTTCCTGCGCCGTTTCTGCCCACGATGCCGATGCGGTCTTCCCGCAGCAGCCGATAGGAAAAATCCCGGAGCACGCATTTGTCATCAAAGGACTTGCTCACGCCCTCCAGATTGAGGATCTGCTTGCCCAGTCGGCTGGATGCCGCACCTATCTGCACCGTGTCGTCATACTGCGGTGCCTGCTGATTTTTTAACGCTTCGTAGCGGTCGATGCGCTCCTTGCTCTTGGTGGTGCGCGCCTTACAGCCGCGGATGATCCATTGGTACTCATGGCGCAGAATGGTCTGGCGCTTGCGCTCAGAGGCCTCCGCCATCTCCTCCCGCTGGGCTTTCAGCTCCAGATATTTGGAGTAGTTGGCTTCAAAATAGCTCAGCTTGCCGCGGCTCAGCTCTGCGATTCTGGTGGCGACGCGCTCTAAAAAATAGCGGTCGTGGGTCACCATGACGATGCCGCCGGGGAAGGAAATGAGCTTCTGCTCCAGCCATGCGGTCATTTCGCTGTCCAGATGGTTGGTAGGCTCATCTAAAATCAGAACGTCGGCAGGCTGCAGCAGGGCAGCTGCCAGCGCCACACGCTTGCGCTGACCGCCGGAGAGCACGGCAACGGGTTCATACACATTTTCAATACCCAGCTTGCTGAGCATGGTGATGGCTTCATATTCATGGACCTGACGGAAGCTGTCATCCTGACTGGCGAAGACCTGTTCCAATACGGTCAGATTTTCATCCATGGGTGGGTTCTGTGGCAGGAACACCACCTGCACATTGGGAAACCGTGTCACAATGCCCTTGTCCGGCTCTTCTCTGCCTGCAAGACAGCGCAGGAAGGTGGACTTGCCGGTGCCGTTGATGCCGATGACGCCCACTTTGTCACCGGGCTCTAAATATAAGGAGGCATCCCTCAGAAGTTCCTTGATGCCGTAGTTGATGCTGATCTGTTCGGCGGATAGCAGCATGATATCACCTCGCCCGACTATTATACCCTGTTTTCTCCCACCTTGACAAGGGGCAAAACCATTGCCATAATGGAGGAAAGGAGTGATCATATGCACTTTTATAAATATCACGGACTGGGAAACGATTTTGTTCTGACCCTCGATCTGGACGGCACGGTGGAAGCCTCCCCGGAGCGGGCACGGAAGCTCTGTGACCGCCATACAGGCATCGGTGCAGACGGCTGGATGCTCATCCGTCCTTCCGATACCTGCGATACCCGGATGCATCTTTATAATTCCGACGGCTCTGTGGCGGAAATGTGCGGCAACGGTCTGCGCTGCTTTGCCAAGTTCGTCTATGACCATAAGCTGGTGGAGAAAGAGGATTTCACCGTGCAGACGCCGGCCGGCGTCATGCAGGTGCATGTAACGGCAAAGGACGGCTGTGCGGAGCAGATCACCGCCAACATCGGTGCGCCCACCTTTGAAAAGTCTGCCATTCCCATGGTGGGCGAGGGTGAGTGCGACAGAGAGTCCATCACGGCGCTGGACAAGACCTTCACCATCTCCGCCTGCCTGATGGGTGTGCCCCATGTGGTGGTTTTCGGCAGGGATTTTGACGATGCGCTGGTGGCAAAATACGGCCCTGTGCTGGAGTGCCACCCCGCCTTCCCCCGGAAAGCCAACATCAACTTTGCCAATATTATAGACGAAAAAACCGTTCATGTGCGAACGTGGGAGCGCGGCTGCGGCAGGACGCTTGCCTGCGGTACCGGCTCCTGTGCCACGGCGGTGCTGTGCCACAAGTCCGGCTTTACAGCAGACGAAGTGGAGATCCGTCTGCAGGAAGGAAGCCTCTTCATCAAGGTCACCCGGGAGGGCGTGGTCATGACCGGCCCTGCCGCATTGGCGTTTGAAGGCGAGACCAGTTTGTAAATTTTCTACAAACGACACCTTTTGCTATTGACAAATCTCACAAATAGGGGTATCCTTTTCCAAACATCAAAAAGGAGGCCCTGCTATGATTACCAAAAAGCGCATTTACAACATCACCGAACTGCAGAAGCTCCAGGCTCTTGCCACAAAATGCAAGGATGATGTGACTCTCATGTCCGAGGACGGCTCTGTCAGTGTGGATGCCAAAAGCTTCATCGGACTCTTTGCGCTGGATTTTACAAAACCCGTTCTCGTGGTGACGGAAAATGCAGAATACCATCAGGCTATCGACCGCATCGGCGAGACGCTGGAATAAAAACAGGACTTCCCGTGAGGGAAGTCCTGTTTTTATTCCTCCTGCCCGGTTTCTCCGCGGCGCTGACGGTGGAGGGCGACGATCTTTTCCTGCCATTGGGTGGGGCTGTCGTGGTCGCTGCCGTATTTTTTAAAGGCTCTGCAGAAGCCGGAGGGATCGCTGAAGCCGCACATGGCGGCAGTTTCCTTGACGGACAGACCCATGGTCAGATACCGCTTGGCATTGGTCAGTCTTGTCTGCAGGATGTAGCTCTGGATGTTCATATTGACCTTCTTCTTGAACTTCCGCGTCAGATAATCCGGATCCAGACCAAGCTCCTTGGCGATGCCTGCCACGGTGATGGGATTCATATAGTTCTTTTTCACATAGTCCAGAATCCATTCCACCGTGTCGATCATGGGTTTTTGCTTGGGTGGCTGCAGCAGGGCGGAGTAGAGGAAAAACAGTTCCGACGCCAGCGCGTAAGCCAGACGATAGCTGTCCATGGAATCCAGAACGCACAGGCGCTCAAAGGTGCCGGCAGGGGCCTCCACCACGGGCGGCAGCTCGGAAAAACGGTGCGCCAGCGTACCTGTAAATGCCACCCAGCGCAGCGCCCAGCGGCTGCCGGGAAGGGGATAAAACCGCGCCGTGACACCTTGGGGCATGATGATCAGCTGACCGGAACGGACAGGGTAGGTCTGCCCCTTATAGTGCAGCTGTCCCTTGCCGCAGCGGATATAGTGGATCAGACAGTTCTCCAGCGTGTCAAGCTGAGTACCGCTGTTGGGATTGTTGCCGTCATTGACTGCCTCGCCGCAGAGTACGGGATTGAGCTCCGTTAAATTCTGATTCATGCGCAGCTGAAAAGGGATCTGTTTCTTCACGGAAATCACTCCTTTGTATAGTCGTATTATTTCATACAATGTCGGATTTCGCAATGGTAAAATCAAAATCTTCGTGTTATTATGAATTTGTGAAAAGAGTCAGTTTGGGAAGTGTTTCTTGGCTGTGCATTGTGCACAAAAACGAACAATGCCTTTTGTGCTGAGTCACAAACCGACTGTGAGATCGGGTGAAAATGTTTCTAAAACGAGGGATATGTTTCTACTGTTTCCAAGTGAGAAAGTGCTATAATGAAATTGTCTTTGGACAACCCGTTACAGCACCGTATAAATACATTATTTTAACAGGAGGAGAACAAACCATGAAAAAGCGCATCATCAGCCTGCTTCTGGCAGTCATCATGGTCCTGGGTCTGCCCCATGGCTGTTATGGCAGAAGAAGCCGTCACCGAGATCGCGACTGCAGAAGACCTTGTGGCTTTTGCAGCGGCTGTCAACAGTGGCGAAACCACTTTGAACGCAGTTCTGACTGCGGACATCGATCTGACAGGTACTCCTTGGTACAGCACTACGGATATGACCAACAATCAGATCGGTACTCTGGAAAACCCCTATGCGGGTACCTTTGACGGCAATGGCTATACCGTTTCCGGTATGAGCATCTACGCCAAGAACGATACCAAGGTCAATGACGTCGAGATCTACAAGTCCGAGTACGTCACCGGCTTCTTTGGTGCAACCGATGGCGCTACCATCGAAAATCTGACTGTCAGCGGTACTGCTGAATACATCGGTCAGGGCGAAGTGGTCGATGGTGTCACCACCGGCCGTCACGGCGGTATCGTCGGTAAGGCTGTCAACACCACTTTGACCAATGTTGTCTCCGAAGTGGAACAGGGCGGCTACGGCTACTGGTACTATGCCGGCGCCAACTACGGTCCTCAGAACATCGGCGGTATCGTCGGCTGGGGTCAGGCTGTGACTCTGGATATGTGCGCCAACAAGGGCGACATCCTGCTGTACAACACCAAGTACGTGGCAGGTATCATCGGCTTTGTCGCATCCGCTGAGACTCCGTCTTCCTTCAACCGCTGCGTCAACCACGGCGACATTCTGGCTACCGACTGCTACGGTGGCGGCTTCGGCTTCATTGAAGGCACCACCGGCTCTGAGCCCGACACGATCACCAACAGCTATGTCACCGGTGATGTGGGCGGCAGAAACTGGAACCGCTCTTCCAACGTTTACGCCAGCCAGTTCTCCGGCGGCATTCTGATGTGCGGCTTTACTGCAGGCGCAAACGTGAAGGTTATCGACTGCTTCACCGTCGGTCAGTGCTATGACGACGGCACAGTCTACAATACTGACGGCTCGCTCCCTGTCTGCGCTTCCGGTATCTACATGAAGGGCTACAACGATGGCGTGACCGATCAGTTTGACAATGCCCAGTACTATGTTGGCAACGTCAACATCAGCTACTCCAACCCCTCTCTCGAACCCGGCATCGGCCGTTCCGCCATCTGGGAGTATATGTCCAGCGCTGCTTTCCTGGAACTTATGGGCGATGCATACTTCCTGCCCGAAGGCGCTGAGTATCCCATGCTGAAGTGGGAATGTGCCCATGAGGATATGGATGTCATCGGCAACGGCGACGGCACCCACACTGTGTCCGGCGTGTGCCTGACTTGCGGCTTCGATACCGGTATTTCCTATGACGAAGCCTGTGCAGACAACGATGCTGACTTCCTGTGTGATGCCTGCGAGGCCTATGTCGCTTCCGACAGCTGGTATGAGATCGCCGATGCTGACGATCTGCTGGCCTTCTCCAAGGTCGTTTCCCTGGGCGGTACCGGCGTCAACGCCAAGCTGACTGACGACGTGGATCTGACCGGCATTGACTGGTTCAACACCACCGGCATGATCAACAACCAGATCGGCTCTCTGGATGCTCCCTACACCGGCACCTTTGACGGTCAGGGCTATGCCATCACCGGCATGAACATCTACTCCAAGAACGATGTGACTGTGGGCGACACTGTGCTGCATAAGACTCAGTTTGCTACCGGTCTGTTTGCTGCCACCAACGGCGCTACCATCAAGGATCTGACTGTGGGCGGCAACATCTGCCTCATCGGTCAGGGCGAAGAAGTTGACGGTGTTTCCACCGGTCACCACGGCGCCATCGTCGGTAAGGCTGTCAACACCACTCTGATCGGCTGTACTGCCGAGGCTACCTATGACGGCAGCTACGGCTACTGGTACTATGACGGTGCTGCAAACTATGGCCCCCATAACATCGGCGGTCTGGTCGGTACCGGCGCTGCTGTGACCATGGATATGTGTGTCAACAACAGCGATATTCTCATCTACAACACCCAGTTCGTGGCTGGTCTGATCGGCTATGTGCAGTCTGCCGAAGCTCCCTCCACTTTCATCCGCTGCGTCAACAACGGCGATATCATGGCTTCTGCCAACTACGGCGGTCTGGTGGGCTACATCGAAGGTACCACCGGCGAGACCCCCGATACCATTGAAAGCTGCTACAACACCGGTAAGGTGGCAGGCAGAACCTGGAACCGCTCCGCCGGTATCTATGCCAACTGCTTCTCCGGCGGCTCTCTGATGAACGGCTTTGCCGCCAATGCCAATGTGAAGGTCAAGAACTCCTTCACCGTTGGTACTACTTATGACGACGGCAAGGTCTACAAGGATGACGGCACTCTGAATCCTTCCATCTCCGGTATCTACCATGCCGGCTACAACGACAGCAACACCAACCAGTTCGACAATGCCAACTTCTACTATGACGGCATCGTCAACTACACCTACTCCGTGGAGACCGGCATCAACCGTCAGGGCAACTGGGCTACCTTCTCCAACCCCACTTGGGTCGCAACTCTGGGTGAAGACTTCTTCCTGCCCGAGGGCGCTGAGTATCCCATGCTGAAGTGGGAGTGCGAGCATGACTTCTCCGAGACCACTTATGCTTCCACCGGCTACCGCACCCATGCTGTTGCCGAGAAGTGCGCCATCTGCGGCATGACCTCTGCATTCGGCGACAGCGTTGACTGCACCGATGAAGATGGCAACGGCCTGTGCGACGGCTGCGGCGCTTCCATGACCTGCTCCCACGAGGAAGTGGGCGAAGTGACCTACACCTCCAACGGCGACGGCACTCATACCGCAACCGCTACCTGCGACTTCTGCGGCGGCAGCGTCCTGTTTGTGGACGAGGCTGAAAAGGAAGTCATCACTCTGGACTTCAAGGCATTTGCCAAGGATATGGCAGATGAAGCCTTCTGGACCGACCTGAAGACCTACGACGAGACCATCACCACCAACCGTTATCTGGGCAAGCTGGATAACAACAATCCTCCCACGGTTGAGAACATGCAGGCATATGCCCAGATCCGCGACGCTCTGGATGCCGGCTATGACTGGAACATCGACGAAGAGATCTCCCGCTTTGACAGCGATCTGAAGCGTCTGCACATCAACTCCTCCGACGATGTGCCCTGGGGTCTGCTGTGGTACTCCTACTACACCGGTTCCAAGCCCGAACTGTCCAAGCTGGGCTTCACCGTCTATGCTGACGAAGCCGGCTGGTACGATCTGACTCTGGACAGCTATAAGGTCAACTACATCTACGGCAGACCCAGAGGCGAAGAGCCCATCAGCGGTCTGCAGGCAGCCACCGGCGATCCTGCCGATGCAGCAGGCGGCGGCAATGTGGATATCTATGTCAACGATGTGCTGGCTAAGCACGACTTCTCCTTCAACGGCGGCCTGATCAGCGCCAGCGAATCCATGGGCGCTGTGTATCTGAACGAAGGCGCCAACACCGTTGTTCTGGAAGCCATCTACGCCTACAATGGCCCCACCGTCACCTACGGCGGCCGCTTCACCTGCGGTCTGAAGGCTCTGACCTTCACCGAGATCGACGCTCCCGCACTGACTCCCGATACTGCTGCTGTGATTGACCTTGCTCCTTATCTGGCAGTGGGCGAGACCGTTGACGCAGCCTGCACTGTTGAATCCTCCGACAGCAACGTTGCCACCGGTGCGATCGACGAAAACGGCAAGCTGGCGATCACCGCTCTGGAAGAGGGCACCGCTGTTCTGACCGTTTCCTCCGCCGCTGTGGAAGCTACCGAGGAAACCGAGGCTGTGGAAGCTGTTGAGCTGGCTCATGTCGGCGTTACTGTTACCGAAGAGAGCGTTCTGGCCTGCGTGGATGCCGATGCAGACGATGTCTGTGACGACTGCGGCGCTGAGATGCCCTGCGCTCACGAGAATGTGACCCGTACCATTGAGAATACCGCAAAGGACGAGCACACCTTCACCTACACCTGCGAGTGCGGCGAAGTGGTCGAGACTCGTGTCATGGCTTGCTATGACTACGACGATGATCTGGTCTGCGACCTGTGCGGCGGCGAAGTGACCTGCGTGCACGAAGATACCACCAAGGGCTACACTCCTGTGGGCGATGGCACGCATAACAAGACTCACGTCTGCAACATCTGCGGCGAAAATGTGGAAGATCCCGTGGCAGAGCCCTGTGTGGACGACGACGCTGACGCAGTGTGCGACCTGTGCGGCGGCTCTCTGGAGTGCAAGCATGAGAACCTGTCCAACTCCTACGTTGGCAACGGCGACGGCACCCATGAGAAGACCGTGACCTGCGCTGACTGCGGCGAAGTGATCGAAGAGGCTGTTGTGGAAGACTGCACCGATGAGGATGAAGACGGCTACTGCGACGGCTGCGAAGACGCAATGCCCGAAGACACCTGCGATCATGCAGAGACTACTTCCGAGACCGTTTACAACGGCGACAAGACTCACACCACCACCGTTACCTGCGTCTGCGGCGAAGTCGTTTCCACCGAAACCGCTGACTGCGTGGACGAAGACAAGGACTGCGCTTGCGACACCTGCGAAGGCGTCATCAAGACTGTCACCAAGACCACCGTTGCCGGCTCCAACATGAACCTGGGCAACGAGCTGCAGGTCAACTTCATCGTCAACAACCCTGCAGAGGGCGATTATGTTGCTTACATCCATCAGGATACTGACGACGAGGGTGGTCTGACCATCGAAATCCCCGAAGCAGAGTGGGAAGCCTTCGGCACGACCCGCCAGAAGATCGCTGTCCGTGTCCGTGCTATGGAAATGACCGATGCGCTGACTCTGACCATCGTGGACGCAGACGGCTATGACATCATCGATGCCTACACCACTTCCGTCCGTGAGTACGCAGCCAAGGCTCTGGTGGCAGCTTCCTCCACCGATGAGATGAAGACTCTGGTGGTTGACATGGTGAACTACGGCGCAGCAGCCCAGACCAACTTCAGCTACAAGGCAGAAGATCTTGCCAACAACCAGCTGACCGACGCGCAGAAGGCTCTGGCAACCGGCGACATCACCTGCGCCAACAACCAGATCAAGGGCACCAACAACCTGGGCGCCAACCTGGCTCTGGATGACTGCATCCTGCTGAATGTGTTCTTCTCCGGCTTCAAGACCAGAGACGTGAGCAAGACCTACGCAAAGGTCACCTTCACCAACTGGAAGGACGAGGCTAAGGAAGTCATCATCCCCGGCAGCGAGTTCAGCATGTACGGCACTGTTGACCGCTACAAGGTCACCATTGACGACATCGTGCTGGCAGACGCCTACTGCCTGGTCAGCGTGGAAGTCTATGACGAAGGCGCTGAGACTCCCTTCGCTTACGGCTCCGACTCTGTGGAAAGCTACGCAAACCGTGGCTCCGCCACCGCAGCTGCTCCTCTGTACAATGCCATCATGAAGTTCGCAACTTCCGCAAAGGCATACCTGCTGAGCAGACAGTGATCCCTAACAACAAAAAAGACCCCCTCGGGGGTCTTTTTTGTTTAGGTAATAGGTAATGGTGAATAGTGAATAAGTGAGGTGTCGGCTCCGCCGACGGATTGAAAATTAGCTGCGCACTTTACTTGGCTCCCCTTGAGGGGAGCTGGCGCGCTTTAGCGCGACTGAGAGGTGTGTGCAGGCAGTTAAAAAGTGGAAAGTTGAAAGTGGAAAGTTGAAAATTTCGGTGTCGGCTGCGCCGACTTATTTAAATGGCGGGCGGCAGATTGCCGCCCTTGCGCTATGCTTGCCTACAGATGTCATTGCGAGGGAGCGCAGCGACCGTGGCAATCTAAAAACCACGGCTTGCAAGCAAGCCTCGCAATGACAGGACTATGATCGGCAGTGCGTGGCTGTTTGTAGGGACACCCGTCCTCGGGTGTCCGTGTGCAGGAAGCGTTGTGAATATCTGCACCGGCGATCTGGGGTCAGACCGTCGGTGCAAATTCTTCTTTTCTGTGCAGGGAAAATGTGATACACTATTCTGGGTGATTATATGATCGATTATAATAAGAAATCTGAGTTTGGTATTTTTCTGCACTATGCCAAACGGCACAAGGGATTGTTCTTTCTGGATATGTTCTGCGCCCTTGTTGTGGCGCTGATCGATCTGGCGTTTCCCTTTGTGTCAAGATGGAGCATGAATACCCTTCTGCCGGAGGGTGCATGGCGGCTGTTCTGGACGATCATGGTGCTGGTGGTGGTTTCCTATGTGCTGCGGTCGGTGTTTTTGTTCATCGTCTGGTACTGGGGTCACCAGTTCGGCGTGAAGATCGAGACGGAAATGCGCCGTGATCTGTTCTGCCACCTGCAGAAGCTCAGCTTTGGCTTTTACGATAAAAACCGCACAGGCAGCCTGCTCAGCCGCCTGACCACGGATCTGTTCGATATCATTGAGCTTGCCCATCACGGCCCGGAGGATGTGTTCATTTCCACCGTCACCATCGTGGGCGCACTGGTCATCATGTTCACCATCCAATGGCAGCTGGCGCTGGTGCTGACGGTGATGATCCCGGTGCTGCTGATCGTGGTGTTTCTGTCCCGAAAGGGCATGCGCGATGCATCCCGTCAAGTGAAGCAGACCAATGCCGTCAACAACGCGGCATACGAATCCGGCATCTCCGGCATGCGCACTGCCAAGGCATTTGGGAATGAGGAGCAGGAGCTTGCCAAATTTGATGTTGCCAATGCAGGCTATCGACAGGCAAAGTTCCAATATCACTTCGCCATGGGCAAATTCAATGCCATTATGGAGTTCTTCCTGTGCACGCTCTCTGTGGCGGTCATCGCCGTGGGCGGTGCGCTCATCATGAAGGGCAAAATGGATGTGGTGGATCTGATCACCTTCAGCCTGTATGTTGCCTCCTTTGTCAGCCCGGTGCGCAGACTGACCAACACCTTTGAGCTGCTTGCCAATGGTGCGGCAGGTCTGCACCGCTTTACGGAGCTGATGCGTACCGAGCCTGCTGTTACCGATGCAGACGATGCCGGGGTGCTTTCGGACGTCCGCGGTGAGATTTGCTTTGACCATGTGGACTTTGCCTATCGGGAGGGCTGCGAAGCTCTGCACGATGTGTCCCTGACCATTGCGCCCGGGGAGACTGTGGCGCTGGTGGGCGCCTCCGGCGGCGGTAAGACCACCCTCAGTCAGCTGATTCCCCGTTTTTACGATGTTTCTTCCGGTAGCGTCAGCATTGACGGTCTGGATGTACGGCAGGTGCAGCAGCTGAGTCTGCACAAAAATGTGGGGATCGTCCAGCAGGAGGTCTTCCTCTTTGCCGATACCATTGCCGAGAATATCCGCTGCGGCAAGCCGGATGCCACCATGGAGGAGATCGAGCAGGCAGCGAAGCTGGCGCAGCTGTATGACGATATCATGGCCATGCCTGATGGGTTCGATACCTTTGTGGGTGAGCGCGGCGCACGGCTCTCCGGCGGTCAGCGTCAGAGAGTCTCCATTGCCCGGATCTTCCTGAAAAATCCGCCTGTGCTGATTCTGGATGAAGCCACCTCTGCCCTTGATTCCGTTACGGAAGCCAAGCTGCAGAAGACCTTTGACGCCTTGGCACAGGGGCGTACCACCATCGTCATCGCCCACAGGCTTTCCACCGTGCGGCAGGCTGACCGTATCGCCGTCATTGAGGATGGACGCATTGCCGAGCTTGGCAGCCACACGGAGCTGATGGACAAAAACGGTGTTTATGCAGCTTTGGTGCAGACCCAGAAGCTGCAGGCATGATTTTTTCTCTTTCGCCGTGGGCGAAAATATGATACACTAAAGAAAAATCACGAGGAGGGGACAACATGGAATATACACCTCGTATGACCGAAAATATGCTGGCAGCCCACTCTGCTGCCGTCAACAGCATGGTACTGCTGAAAAATGTGGCAGGCACGCTGCCTCTGCGCCCGGCCGGCAGCGAAAAGCTGCCCATTGCCGTCTTTGGCATGGGTCAGATCGAAACGGCCTGCTGCTGTGAGGAATTCAAGACCTACCGCAAGGTGAGTATTCTGGACGGATTGTGTGCCTCCCGGCTGGTGCAGCCGGACGGACTGCTTGCTCACAAGTATCGCAACTGGAAGCTGAATGAGCCGGGGAAGGTCTTCCCGTGGAGCAGCCTGTCCATGGAAGAACTGGCAGACAACAACGCCGCCGCCGTGGTGGTGCTGACCAGAACGGAAGAAAGCTACGATACCATCGTCAATAACGATGAGCGGGACATGGTCCGTGCCATTGCAGCCGCCTTTGACCGGGTGGTGCTGGTGGTCAATGCGCCCGGCTATGTGGAGATCGCGCCCATTGCGTCCTTGTGCGGCGCTGTGGTCTATATGGGCGTGGCAGGTCAGGAGGGCGGCGCCGCCCTTGCAGAGCTGCTGACAGGCGATGCGCTGTTCCGCGGTCACCTCAATCAGAGCTGGCCCATGCGCCGTGCCGATTTTACTCAGGCAAACCAGAGCGCCGACATCTATTGCGGCTATCGTTATTTTGATACCTTCGGCACAGAGCTGCTGTATGACTTCGGTCATGGTCTGACCTACGGTGCTGCGGAGATCGAAAGTGTTTCCGTGGCTGTGGACGGCACAGAGGTGGTGGTCTCCGCTGCGGTTGCCAATGTGGGCGATAACTGGCCCGTCAGCCAGGTGGTGCAGGTCTATGCCTCCCGTCCCGACGGAAGACTGGCACAGCCCAAGTATGTGTTCCAGGGCTTTGCAGCCACCAAGGTGCTTGACCCCGGTCAGGTGCAGACTGTGACCATCCGCTTCCCTGTGGGCGAGCTGTCCACCTTCTCCGAGGAAAGCTCTGCCTTTATTCTGGAGGCCGGTTACTATGATATCCGTGTGGGCTTCTCCGCGCGTTCCGCTATGGTGGCAGGCTCTTTGAAGCTGCTGCGTGACGAGGTGGTACTGCCTGTCATGCCCATGCAGATGCCCAAAACGAAAAACCGCCCTGCGCCCATGAGCTTTGCCCTCCCCGGGGAGACCGAGGAACTGGCTGCTGTGCGCAAACATGCCATCCGTCTGTCCAGCTGGAACATTCCCAGAGTGAAGCTGCGTAAGCCAAGAGCGGCGCAGCTGTGCCGCGGTGCGGAAACCCCTGTGCGGCTGGAAAATGTGGCGAGAGGCGAAAATAATCTCTATGAGCTGGTAGGCGGCATGGACAGCCATGACCTGCGTGCGCTGGTGCTGGATTTTGGCTTCAAGCAGACCTCTGTGCCCGGTGCGCTGGGTGCCTCTGCCGATCTGATGGAAAACTACGGCATCCCTGCCATGACCATTGCCGCCGGCGCAGACGGTGTGCTGCTGACAAGAGATCTGCGGGATGAAGAGGGCAATGTGACGGGTCATCAGTACTGTACTGCATTCCCTGCGGCAAGCCTGCTTGGCTGCAGCTGGAATTTGGAGCTGATCGCATCCGTGGGTGCTGCCATCGGCAGAGAAATGAAGGAATTTGGCGTGGATCTGTGGCTGGCACCCGGTGCCGATGTGCTCCGCAGCCCCGGTCAGCGCCACGCAAGCCGCTGCTGGGCAGAAGAGCCTGTGCTGTGCGGTGTATATACCCTTGCCATGGCAAAGGGCGTGGAGAAGTACGGCGCGGCTGTGCTGCGAGCCGTGTCCATGGAGCATAAGGATACTGCCACCCAGCGTGCCTATCAGGATATTTACTCCCTCGGCTTCGCCATTGCCGCGCCTTCGGCAGCTGCTGTGCTGCTGCCCACCCAGTGGCTCAACGGCGAGCCTTCCGGTGAGGACACCGCCCAGAGTGAAGCGCTGTGCCACGAGTGGAAGTTCCGCGGGATGTTCCTGGCTGATGACGAGCGCTTTACTGCTGAGCCCACCAGACTCCAGCTGGAGCAGGCGGCCCTGCGCATCTTGAGATTTGCCTTGAAACGGCTGTAATAAAAAAGAACGGACACACAGTGTCCGTTCTTTTTATTCTCCCTGTGGGACGGCGTTGCGACCCTTGAGTGGCTCTTCAATGCCCCATTCCGGCAGGGGCAGACGCTGCATGGCGCCGAAGATCTTGGTTTTTAGATCCGGATACTGCTTCTGCAGTACCGCCAGCAGATCCTTGACCTCCTGCCGCTTGGTGGACTTGTCTGCCGGGCAGCGGTTTTCCACCACAGGCAGTTCCATGCGCGCTGCGAAGCTCTGCACCGCCTTTTCTCCGATGTAGAGCATAGGGCGGATCTGGGTCAGATCCGTGCGGCTGAGATAGGTCACAGGCTGAAAGCAGCTGATGCGGCCCTCGTAGAAAAGAGAGAGCAGGAAGGTCTCCACGGCATCGTCGTAGTGATGGCCCAGCGCTACCTTGTTGAAGCCCTTTTCCTTCAACGCGTCATGGAGTGCGCCCCGGCGCATTTTGGCGCACATGGAGCAGGGATTTTTTTCTTTGCGGTAGTCAAAGATGATCGGCCCGATCTCGGTCTTTACACAGGTGTAGGGCACACCCAGCTTGCGGCAGTAGTCCTCCACGGGAGAAAAATCCATGCCAAGCCCCATATCGATGGTGATGGCTTCCAAAGTGAAGGATTTGGGGTAGTATTTCTGCAGACCTGCCATCAGCGCCAGCAGGGCAAGGGAGTCCTTGCCGCCGGAAACGCCTACGGCGATGCGGTCGCCTTCTTCGATCATGTGATAGTCATCCGCGCAGCGGCGGACAAGACCCATAAGATGCTGCATAAAATAACTCCTTTTGATGAAAAATGCCTCGTGAGCATTTGAGAGTAAACGAGAGAAAAACGGAGAAAAACGGAGTTCGTCCAAAGAAAAATAAAAATTTGAAAAAATGGTGTTGACAGAATTTTTTCCATGTGATATAAAGAGTAGGCGCGTTCAGAGATATTGTATCTTTGCGCCAAGGATTTGTCAAAAAATTTTTATTATAAAAGAAAGCAAACGCTTTCCATGGAGGTAACCTCATGTCCACTACTATGGCAAAGAAGGAGAACGTCCAGAGAAAATGGTATGTTCTCGATGCAGCAGGTAAGCCCCTGGGCCGTACCGCTGTCACCGCTGCCAAGCTGCTGCGCGGCAAGCACAAGCCCGATTTCACCCCCAACGTTGACTGTGGCGATTTCGTCATCATCGTCAACTGCGACAAGGCTGTTCTGACCGGCAAGAAGCTGGATCAGAAGATGTATCAGCATCACACCGGCTGGATCGGCAACCTGAAGGAAGTCAAGTACCGCACTCTGATGCAGGATCGTCCTGAGTTCGCTGTGGAACTGGCCGTTAAGGGTATGCTGCCCAAGAACTCTCTGGGCCGCGCTGCCATGACCCGTCTGAAGCTGTATGCAGGCCCTGAGCACAACAATGCCGCTCAGAAGCCCGAAGCTTGGACTCTGGATTGATCGGGAGGTAAGGAATTATGTACGAGAGCAAAAGAGCTTATCACTACGGCACCGGCCGCCGGAAGTCCTCCGTCGCCCGTGTTCGTGTCTATGAAAACGGCACCGGCTCCATCATCATCAACGGCCGCGATATCGACGAGTACTTCGGTCTCGAGACCCTGAAGCTGCTGGTTCGTCAGCCCATGGTCACCACTGACACTCTGGGCAAGATCGACCTGGTCGTTACCGTCGCCGGCGGCGGCGTGACCGGTCAGGCAGGCGCCATCCGTCACGGTGTTGCCCGCGCTCTGCTGGGCGTCAACCCCGAATACCGCGCTGCTCTGAAGGCTGCAGGTTTCCTGACCCGCGACCCCAGAATGAAGGAAAGAAAGAAGTACGGCTTGAAGGCCGCACGTCGCGCACCCCAGTTCTCCAAGAGATAATTGGGAGTATCGACAAACACAAGGCAACCACCTTTGGTGGTTGCCTTTTTTCTTCAGAGGCTCGGCCTTCAAGCCGTCCCATATCCGGGGGCCCCACGCGGCCTGACGCGTGGGGAGAGGAGGAGCAAGGGAGCGCGCGAAGCTTTTTGCCAAAGGCGGAAACGGAGCGAGCGGACTTTGCGACGACGAAAGGCCGCACGTCGCGCACCGGGGTGACACGAAGCCTTTGCCTTTCACGTTGTACCATGGCTCCCCTTGTCAGCGCAGCTGACTGAGGGGTAGTCGTTCTCTCCTCGCAATGACAGCGAAGAGAGGTACTGCCAATCAAACATCTGTCATTGCGAGGCTTCGAAGAAGCCGTGGCAATCTATGGTTTGCAGTTACATAAAGAATGACCTTCCGACGATGATCGGAAGGTCATTCTTTGTCATTTGTAAACAGAACAATGCTCTCTGCCTGGCAATGGAGAATGCTGCACAGCCGTTCCATGGTGTAGAGCGTAATGGACTTGTTGTGTTTCAAATTGTGGATCGTTCGGGAGCTGATGTTGTGTTCTTTGATCAAGGTATAGGTGCTGATATTTTGTTTTTTCATAGTCTCCCACAGCGGCGCATAACTGATCATATCAACATCTCACCCCCGATAAATTTTGTATGTTTATTATCTTTTGAAAACAGGGGGTTTACTATACTGAAAAATGTAACTATAATGGGAGAGGTGATCCGAATCGATTCTACACAAAACAGGAGGATACAATATGAATTATCAAAAACTCTATACTGCCATGTTCAATGCGGTAACGAATGCCATTGAGCATATGGAACATCAGAATTACGGGAAAGCGCTGGAAGAATTGAAGACGGCGCAAATCAACGCGGAAGATCTGTATATTGGCGCAGAAGAAACGTAAAAGAACATCCCGAAGGCCGTAAGGGCTTTCGGGATGTTCTTATGTGCGGGTCTCAAAACAGCGGCGGGCAAGGGGCTGCCCGCCCTACAGAGGTATAGGGGCATTGTTTATTCGATCACATTTCCGTCTTTGTCGTATCGTGTGACGGTCTCATTGCCGTCTATATCGCAGAAGATCACGTGTTTGGTGCCGTCTTCGAAGTATTCTGTGGTGGTCTCCGGGTAGCCGAACCAGCCGTCTTCCTCTTCCACAATAGCATAGTGCAGCTCCTGCTTGAGCCTGCCGTTTTCTGTGCGTGTTTCTGTCAGCGTTCTGCCTTGATCGTCATAGGTGTACTCATAGTATAGCTCCGATACGGTGCTGCCGTCGGCAGCATAGGAAACTTCCGCAAGGACATCGCCGTAGGTGTTGTAGGTCGACTCTGCCGAAGTGCCGTCTGCATACACACCGCGGATGTGTTGGGCATACGGTTCGCCATCCATGCCTGCGGCATAGGTGAAATAGGTCTGCTGCTGCAGAACATGGTCTTCATCGTAGTGCTCAGCGACCAGAATGCTGCCGCTTTCATCATATTGATTGGTGAAGTATGAGCCGTCCTCATAGTAGCCTGTGTAAAGCGCTTCATACCAAGCGCCGTCATCGCCTTGGGCATATTCGGTCTCGCCAGAGAGCATACCGTTTTCATAGGTGGTGATTTTTCTAAGATCGCCATCTTCCGTGTACTGATAGCGCTGCTCCTGGTCGTAGATCACGTTACCATCTGCGTCATAGGACACAGAGCGTGTCAGATTGCCGTAGTCGTCGTAGCGGTAAAGATCTGTCATGCCGTCATCATATTCCCAGATCTCGGCGCCGCAGACGGTGCAGCGCATATCGTCAAGCTTGTGGGCTTCGTGCTGCACGGCTTCGTCACATTCACACAGATGCCAATGCTCCTTGGCATCGCAGTTCCAGAAGTCGCTGACGAAGTGACCCTCATGGGAGACTTCTTTTTGGGAACAGGCACACAACAAAAGCAACGAAGCCAGCAGGAGAACAAGTGCGCGTTTTTTCATAGCTGCCTCCTTAATCGAGAACGAAGGGGCTGACATCTGCCACAGCATCTTCGGCTGTGATGCGCTTGTCGTTATCGTCTATGTGGATCAGTTCGTATCGGTCATTGCCCATGCCAAGCTCTTTCATATAGCTCAGCTGCCGCAGACCGCGACGGGATTCAATGCGCTGCACCATGGCGCTGCGGTCGTGCTCGGACATGGCATAGATCATATCCACACACGCCTGATCCACAGCCAGCAGATCCGTGGAAGCACAGATGCCCACATTGGGTGTGACCACCGGCTGGGCATAGATCCCCTCACAGTCACAGGAAACGGACATATTCCGCATGACATTGATATAGACGATCCTGCCTTCAAAATGGTCTGCAACAGCTTTGGAGGACTCTGTCATGCACTCCATGAACTCCTCTTTCTGCACATCCCACATATCGTCCTGACCCGGGGTGGTGTGGATGAGGGGCTTGCCGAGCTTGGCATCGGCGCAGCCAATGCCGATGTTCTTGTTGGAGCCGCCGAAGCCGCCGTTGGTATGACCCTTGAAATGGGTCAGCACCAGAAGGGAATCGTAGTTTTTGATGTTTTTGCCCAGATACATCTCATCAAACCACTTGCCGCCGCGGACGGGATAGGCTTCTGCGCCGTCCTCGTCGAGAATGTCTACAGGGCAGAAAGTCCATCCGTTGACCTGCAGCGTTTTGCGGTGCTGCTGCGTTGTGGCGCGGTCGCCGGGATAATAGGAATTGGTCTCCACAATGGCGGCGCCGGGAAGCTGCTCCATGAGCTGACGAACCCAGTCACGGGGGATCAGATTGGGACCGTTGGGCTCGCCTGTGTGGAGCTTGACACCGATCTTGCCTGTCAGTTGGGCGGAAACTCTTTTGAAAATATCCAGCAGTCCTTGGGCGGAGAGCTCATTTGTGAAATACACCGGGCTTGCTTCTCCGGTGCGCTGTTCGTAAGGAATATACCGGTCGCCGGTCAGTACGGCGGATGCTTGTTTTTTCATCGTATCACCTCAAAGTCATCATACCACAGAATGACTGTGAATGCAAAAGGACTCTGCAAAACCTTTGCAGAGTCCTTTTGCAATTATTTCTTCAGAGCTTTTTTCAGCGTGGGAGCGATTAGCAGACCCACAGCGCCGCCAATGAGAGCAGTTACAAACTGTGCGATGCCAAAGGTGGCAGGCAGCGCCTGCAGCATGGGCTGCTTCAAAAGACCTTGTGCCAGCAGAGGCTCTGCCAGTACGCCGCACACCAGTTGTGCCACCACAAGATACAAGACCGCAAATTTGCAGGCAGCTGCGACGATCCAAGCCAGAACACGGGACACGATGCTCTTTTTGGCGATCAGATGCAGCAACGCAACGAACACGGTGTTGCCCAGCATAATGGCGGGCACGACCAAAACCTGCGGCGCGATGCCAAGCAAAAACGCTGCCACAGGGGAGATCAGCGCCACGGTGAAGCCGCTGCCGAGACCTGCCACCAGAACACAGATGGCAAGGATGGCATTGACACAGGAGCCTGTGACCATCTGTCCAAAGCCCTTGGTAAGATACTGCAGCGCAATGAGCAGTGCCAGCATCAGAGCGGTTTCGGTGATCCAAAGAACTTTTTTATTCATAGTATTTCCCTCTTTTCTGCTACGAGAGTATATCACGATTTTGCCGGGAAAGCAAGGCTTTCCCGGCATAGAACGATCAGTTTCCGAAGCCCTCTCTTGCGGCATAGGTGGTATGCAGCAGTTCATGGGCTTTGTGGGAATTGGGGCTGCCGAGGAAGTCCTCGTAGAGCTTTTTGATCTGGGGATTGTTGTGGGACTGACGCAGGGTCAGTCGCTCATCCTCGGAGTAGAGGGCAGCGGCGCGCTTGGCGCGGTAGGTATCGAGAATATCGTCATCCTCGTTGGGCAGGAAGCAGGGACGGACGATGGGCTGACCGCCGCCTGCGATGCAGCCGCCGGGGCATCCCATGATCTCAATGAAGTGATACTTGCTCTTGCCGGCACGGATCTCGTCCAGCAGGACCTTGGCGTTCTTCATGCCGTGGGCAATGGCTACGTTGACGGTCATGCCGCCCACTTCCACAGATGCCTCACGGATGCCCTCAAAACCGCGGACGGCTTCAAAGGTGATGCCCTCGTGTTCCTTGCCGGTGAGGACAAAGTACACGGTGCGCAGGGCAGCTTCCATAACACCGCCGGTGACGCCGAAAATGACGCCTGCGCCGGTATATTCGCCCATGAGATCCTGATCGAAGTCCTCGTCGGGCAGACGGGGGAAGAGGATGCCTGCGCGCTTGATCATCTTTGCCAGCTCTCTGGTGGTCAGGACAGCGTCCACGTCCTTCAGACCGTTGACCTGCAGCTGCTCACGCTCTTTTTCGTCCTTCTTGGCGGTGCAGGGCATGATGGAGACCACAAAGATATCCTTGGGGTCGATGCCGTTTTTCTGCGCGTAGTAGCTCTTGATGATAGCACCCTGCATCTGATGGGGAGACTTGCAGGAGGACAGATGCTCCAGAAGATCGCCGTAGTTGTATTCGGCGTAGTTGATCCAGCCGGGGGAGCAGGAGGTGATCATGGGCAGCTTGCCGCCGTTTTGGATTCTGCCCAGCAGCTCTGTGCCCTCTTCCATAATGGTCAGATCAGCTGCGAAGTTGGTGTCATAGACCTTGCTGAAGCCCAGACGCTTCAGTGCAGCTACCATCTTGCCGGTGACAGCGGTGCCCACGGGCATGCCGAACTCTTCGCCCAACGCGGCGCGGACGGCAGGGGCGGTCTGCACCACCACGTGTTTGCCTGCCTTCATGGCCTCATCCACTCTGGCGATCTCGGACTTTTCCATCAGAGCGCCTGTGGGACAGACGCTGACGCACTGACCGCACTGGATGCAGGGAGAATTGGCGAAGCTGCGGTTTTCCGCAGGAGCCACGATGGTGCGGAAGCCGCGGTTTTCAAAGCCCAGAATACCCATGCCGTGGGCGTTCTGGCAGCGGGCGACGCAGCGTCCGCACAGAATGCACTTGGAGGTATCACGGATGATGGCAGGGGTCAGCTCGTCCACGGTGACGGGGGTCTTGCTGCCCAGATAGCGGCCCTCACGGGCACCGGTCAGACCTGCCACGTGGAGCAGCTCACACTTGCCGTTTTTGTCGCACTGCTGGCAGTTCTGGTTGTGGTTGGACAGCAGCAGCTCCACGGAGGCGCGGCGCGCCTCGGCTGCCTTGGGGGAGGAGATGATGATCTCCATCCCTTCGTTTACGGGGTATACACAGGAAGCTACCAGACCTCTTGCACCCTTGACCTCCACGAGGCAAACGCGGCAGGAGCCGTTGGAACATTCACCGTGGTTGAATGCGCACAGGGAGGGGATCTCATAGCCGCACTTTTTGGCAGCTTCCAGAATGGTCAGGCCTTCTTCCACCTCATAGGCGATGCCTTCGATCTTGATATTCAACATACGAGTACCTCCCTTACTTCTTCACAATGGCTTTCAGCTTGCAGGTCGCCACACAGGCGCCGCAGCGGATGCACTTGTCGGGATCGATGCGGTAGGAGGGCAGCTTGTTGCCGGGGGCGGTGTAGTCGGTCTTTTCGATGCAGCCCACGGGGCAGAACTTGGCACAGCGGCCGCAGCCCACACAGGAGTCTGCCTCAATGGAGTATGCCATGAGATTTTTGCAGACCTTGGCAGGACACTTCTTGTCCTGAATATGGGCAAGGTACTCGTCGCGGAAGTGGGTCAAGGTGGAAATGACAGGGTTGGCTGCAGTCTGACCGAGGGCGCACAGAGAGTTTGCCTTAACGGTCTGACCCAGCTCCTCCAACTCCTGCAGATCCTGCATGGTGCCTTCGCCTTCACAGATTCTGGTCAGGATCTCCAGCATACGTTTGGTACCGATGCGGCAGGGGGAGCATTTGCCGCAGCTCTCGTCGCAGATGAATTCCATATAGAATTTGGCAACGTCCACCATGCAGTTATCTTCATCCATGACAATGGCGCCGCCGGAGCCCATCATAGAGCCCTTTGCCACCAGATTGTCAAAGTCGATGGGTTCATCCAGATGCTCTGCCGTCAGGCAGCCGCCGGAGGGGCCGCCGGTCTGGATGGCTTTGAAGCGCTTGCCGTCGGGGATGCCGCCGCCGATGTCGTAGATCAGCTCCCGCAGCGTCGTGCCCATGGGAATCTCCACAAGGCCCACGTTGTTGACCTTGCCGCCCAGAGCAAAGACCTTGGTGCCCTTGCTGCCCTCTGTGCCGCAGGAGGCAAAGGCGGCAGCGCCTTCACGGAGAATGTAAGGCACACAGGCCAGCGTTTCCACATTGTTGACGATGGTGGGCTTGCCCCACAGACCCTTCACAGCAGGGAAGGGAGGACGGGGACGAGGCATGCCGCGCTTGCCCTCGATGGAGTTGAGCAGAGCAGTTTCCTCACCGCAGACGAACGCGCCTGCGCCCAGACGGATGTGGGCATGGAAGCTGAAGCCGCTGCCCATAATGTTGTCGCCCAGAATACCCATGGCGTTCATCTGCTCGATGGCGCCCTTCAGACGGGCGACGGCGATGGGGTATTCGGCGCGGACATAGAAATAGCCTTCTGTTGCGCCGATGGCATAACCGGCGATCATCATACCCTCCAGCACGGCAAAGGGATTGCCCTCCAGAATGGAGCGATCCATAAATGCGCCGGGGTCGCCTTCGTCACCGTTGCAGACCACATACTTCTGATCTGCGTCATTGGCAAGGGCAAAGGACCACTTGCGTCCTGTGGGGAAACCGGCACCGCCGCGTCCGCGCAGACCGGCTGCCAGCACCTCGTCGATGACCTGCTGAGGGGTCATGGACAGAGCGCGGCGCAGACCGCTGAAGGCACCGTCACCGATGGCTTCGTTGATGTTTTCGGGGTTGATGACGCCGCAGCCGTGCAGGGCGATGCGGCGCTGCTTTTTATAGAAATTGATGTCATCCTGCTTGGTGACCTGCTTGCCGGTGAGAGGCTCCACATACAGAAGCCGCCCCACGACCTGACCGCCCAGAATGTCGGTGTTGAAAATGTCCTCCACATCCTCTTCACGGACAAGGCGATAGAGGGTATCTTCGGGGTAGATCTTCACAAAGGGGCCCTGAGAGCAAAAACCGAAGCAGCCGACGATGTTGACGGTGACTTTGTCCTGCAGACCGTGCTGCTGTACGAGCTGCTCAAAGCGCTCTTTGATATTCAGAGAATTGGAAGAGATGCAGCCTGTGCCGCCGCAGAGCAAAATGGCGCGCTTGCCGTCGGCGCCCTCCAGCTTCCGGTTCAGAGCCTGGGTGCAGCTGCAGATCTTTGCGTCAAGTTCAGCAAATGTTTTCATTGACCGTTACCTCCTTTGGCGCGGTATTCTTCCACTACGGGAGCCACCATATCCACTGTCATTTTGGGATAGACTTTGCCGTTGATCGTCACAGCGGGCGCGATGCCGCAGGCGCCGATGCACCGCAGAGAATCGATGGTAAACAGACCGTCAGCCGTGGTCTGACCGGGCGCGATGCCCAGAAGCTCCGAGAATTTGTCAATGATCTGCTGCGCGCCCTTGACGTAGCAGGCGGTGCCCATACAGCAGCCGATGACGAACTTTCCCTTGGGCTCCAGAGAGAAGAAGGAATAGAACGTGACAACGCCATAGATCTCTGCCACGGAAATTCCGGTCTTTTCCGAAACGATCTTCTGCACCTCCAGAGGAATGTAGCCGTATTCGTTCTGAATGTCGCTGAGGATCATCATAAGGGGTGTTTTTTCATCGGCATATCTGTCGCAGATCTCAAGGATCTTTTTGACACCGACTTCGCTGATTCGAGCCATAATATACCTCCAATAACATTTTTTCGAAATAACCTACGAGAATATACTATATAACTCTTGATAAAACCAATAAAGTTATGATATTTTATTCATAGATAAAAACTATGAATGGAGGATGGCTATGAATTACAACTACCTTCGCTATTTCTCTGTGCTGGCGCAGGTGGAGCACTATACCGTGGCAGCAGCGCGGCTTGGCATCTCCCAGCCGTCCTTGAGCAGCGCCATCCACAATCTGGAAAATGAGCTTGGTGTGAAGCTGTTTGAAAAATCGGGAAGAAATGTAAGATTGACGGAACAAGGGCGGTATTTCCGTGAGAAAGTGGAAGCTGCCATGGAAGAACTGGAAGGGGCGAAAAGGACGCTGCAAACCAGCAGAGAGCAGAGCCCCATCGTGCTGCAGATCGGCTGTGTGTCCGGTATTCTGAGCGGGCTGGTGGGGGAGCTGATCCGCGACTACATTGCAGAAGAAGACAGGGCGCGATTTCGTATTTTGGAGGATTCATCGGAAAATCTGATGGATCTTTTGCGGCAGGAAAAGCTGGATATGGCGATCGTGGATATTACAGATCGCGACAGAAGCCTTCACTTCCGCAAGCTGCGCCAGAGAGATTTCTGCGTGGCAATGCTCCCGGAGCATGAACTGGCGCAGCAGGAGCGGCTCACCTCCAAACTTCTGCAGCCTTATCCGCTGATCGGCTGCAACTATGGTACGGAGCGCAGCTTCGGTGAGTGGACGGTGCGCTCGCCGCTGGAAGAGAATATCATTTGCCAGGTCAACACGGTGCAGGCGGCGCTGGATCTGACGGCTGCCGGTGTGGGCATCACCATCATTCCGCAGGAGTGCGCCGCAAAACGGGACGATCTTGCCTATGTGCCGCTGGAAAACTGGCACCAGGCGCTGTATCTGTGCATCCTCTATGACAGATGGCTGCCGCCTCCGGTGTGGGATTTTGTGGAAACGGTAGTACGATCTGTGCGCCGCAGTTACGGACAAAGCGGAGAATATAACGGTTGACAAAAATTTCCAAATTGCTATACTGGACACAAATGTACAAAAGGCGAAATGTGTAAAAATATGGGATGAAAAGCGCTTGAATACACAGGTTTTACATAGTATAATAAGTTGATATGTTATGCGAAGAGGTGGAAGAAAATGAAGTATTTGCTGGTGGTCGCCCATCCGGACGATGAAGTTCTGGGCTGCGGCGCTATGGTATATAAAAAATCGGAAGAAGATGCTGTGGATGTGTGCATCATGAGCACCCAGGCAAAGGCCCGTGCCTTCCGTCCCGAGGATGAAGCGCTCATGTCCGATCTGGACGAAAGCTCCCGTTATATCGGGGTCAGCAGGCAGTATCACGGGGATTTCCCCAACATTGAGATGAACACGGTGCCCCATCTGAAGCTGGTGCAGTTTATTGAAAGCGCCATTGCCGAAAGTCAGCCCGATGTGGTCATCACCCATCATCCGTCCGATACCAACAACGACCATATGCACACCTCCCTTGCCTGCCAGGCGGCGGTGCGTCTGTTCCAGCGCAGAGCGGAAATGAAGCCTCTGCAGGAGCTGTGGTTTATGGAGGTGCTCTCTGCCACGGAGTGGTCTGTCAACTGCGCCATGAACCGCTTCACGCCCAATACCTTTGTGGAGGTGGGGGAGGACGGCGTGGATGCCAAGATCAAAGCCCTTTCCATGTATCGCGGTGTCATGCGGGATTATCCCCATCCCAGAAGTGCCGAAGCCATCAAGGGTCTTGCTGCCTATCGCGGCGCACAGGCAGGCTGCAAGTACGCAGAAGCCTTTGAATGTGTGTTCAGGAGAGTGGCGAAATGAAAAAAACAGCATACTTTTTCGTAAAAAGAGCCTTTGATATCGTGGCTTCTCTCATTGGCATCCTGGGCACTTCTCCCATCTGGATCATTGCCATCCTCGGCATCGTTATTTCCGATCCCGGCCCTGTGTTCTACAAGGCATGCCGCATCGGCAAGGACAATAAAGAATTTTATATGTGGAAATTCCGCTCTATGCGTGTGCCGAGAAAAGAGAGCGAAAAGAGCGAAGCCAGCTTTAAGGCCGATACCAACCGCATTTTTGCCTTCGGTCAGCTGTGCCGCAGTCTGAAGATCGATGAACTGCCGCAGCTGCTCAACATTCTGGGCGGCTCCATGTCCGTAGTGGGGCCCAGACCTGCCGCCAAGGATCAGGTCGCCATTATGCGCGCAGGGCGCTATGCCGTTGCCGCTTCCGTCCGTCCCGGTCTGACCAGTCCTGCGGCGCTGTACGACTATCTCTACGGCGATGAGGTGGAAGATCCCGAGGAATACGAGCGTCTGGTGCTGCCCACCAGACTGGAGCTGGAGGCTTACTATCCCACCCACATGAGTGCGTGGTATGATGTCAAGCTGATCTGGTACACGGTGGTGTGCATTTTCTGCCGCCTGTTACATAAATTTCCCCAAAAGATTTTTGACGAGGTAGTCGCGGCGGCGCAGACAGCCGAAGCGGTCAAGTGATATGATGGATTTTCAAGGACTGAACATACTTCTCTTAGAAGGATACGGCAGGCAGATCCTGCCGTATCTGCGCGCGTTTAAGGCGCTGGGGTGCAAGACCACGGTCATCTGCAACGCCAAGGTGGATGTGGGCTATGTGTCCCGCTTTGCAGACCATAAGATTTTGGGCGTGTGCGACACGGAGCGCTATGAAGAAAGTGAACGCTGCGTGTGCGACATCATCAAAAACGGCAATTACGATGTGGTGGTGCCCATGGGCGATTTTGCAGCCACCATTCTTGCAAACAATAAAGAAGAGCTTTCTAAGTACGCAAAGATCGCAGTCAACGACAAAGAACGGTTTTTGCAGGCGCTCAACAAGCAGCAGGTCATGCAGGTGTGCATGGAAAACGGCATCCCATGCCCCAAGACTCTGCCGAGAGTTTCCAAAGTGGAGCAGCTGGATCTTTCGCAGCTTGTTTTCCCTCTGGTGGTCAAGCCGGAGGCAGACTGCGGCGCAAGAGGCTTCCATTGCTTTAAGACCATGGAGGAGCTCCTCGCCTTTGCCGAAGGGCAGGATCTGTCCGGCATGGTGCTGCAGGAATATATTCCCCAGAGCGACCGCAATATGTCCTGCGGTCTGTTTATCGATCCCGACGGCACGGTGAAAAGTGCCTACACCTATATCAGCCGCCGCTGGTATCCCATCAAGGGCGGCACAGGCACGTTCAATCAGCTGATCGATCGCCCCGATATGGTGGAAATGTGCGAAAAACTTGCAAAGCTCATGGGTCTGACGGGCACGCTGGGTTTTGACTTTGTGGACGATCTGCGTGATGGAACACCCAAGCTGCTGGAGATCAATCCTCGTGTGCTGGCATGTGCCAAGATCGGCTTTGAGGCAGGTCTCGATCAGGCACGGCAATTGCTTGAAATGGCATACGGTGAGCCTGTGACTGCCATGGAAACGAGCGGCAAGCCGGTCAATATCCGCATGTCCCAGATCGATGTGCTGTGGTTTTTGAAGTCTCCCGACCGTTTTAGGGCACAGCCTTCGTGGTTCAGCTGCAAAAACACCAAGGATCAGACCTTCTCGTGGGACGATCCTCTGCCGTGGTTTGCCTTCCTGCTGCGTGGATTGGGCAGATTTGGGAAAGAAACGAAAGCCAGAGAATAAAGAGAATGGAAGTGTAGCCTTATGGCAAAGATTTTGATTTTTTCCGGCGATGATATGTCCTTTTATAAATTCCGCAAGGAACTAATCGTCCGCCTGCATGAGCTGGGGCATGAGGTAGTCCTTGCCACCAAGTTTTCCGATTATGAAGCGCGTCTGGCGGAGCTTGGCTGCAGAACGGTGGATCTGGATGCCCTCAAGCGCCGCGGTGCCAATGCTCTGCAGGATCTGGAGCTCATCAGGGCTTATAAAAAGATCATTCGGGATTTCTGCCCGGATGTGATTCTGACCTATACCCTCAAGCCCAGAGTCTACGGCGATCTGGCGGCAGGGAAGAAGACACCCATCATCAATACCATCACCGGCATGGGCGCCTATACCCTCAATGGCGGTGCTCTGGCGAAGATCGCCACGGTGCTGGACAAGGTGGGACTTAGAAACGCAAACCACGTGTTCTTCCAGAATGTGGAGGCGCGGGATATTTATCTGCAGAGAAAGCTTCTGAAAAACACCATTCCCACCACGGTGGTCATGGGCTCCGGTGTCAATCTGGAGACCTTCCCCTATCAGGACTACCCGGATCACGAGGGTGTGGACTTTGCCTTTGTGGGGCGCATTATGAAGGACAAGGGCGTGGAGGAACTGTTCTATGCCGCAGAGCAGCTGAAGAAAAACTACGGCGAGCATGTGCGCGTGCACATCTTCGGCTTTTATGAAGAAAACTACAAGCCTGTCATTGAGGATCTGCAGGCACGGGGCATCATCTGCTATCACGGCTTTGTCAGCGACCTGCAGCCGCGGCTGAAAAACATGGACTGCATCGTGCTGCCCTCCTATCACGAGGGTGTGGGCAATGCCATTCAGGAGGCATCTGCCAGCGGCAGACCTGTCATTGCCTCCAACATTCCCGGCTGCAACACCGTGGTGGAGGACGGGCTCAACGGCTACCTGTGCAAAGCCCGTGACAAGGAAGATCTGCTGGAGCAGATGGAAAAGATCATGGGACTGTCTGCCCGGGAACGGGAAGAGATGGGCAAGCAGGGCAGAGAAAAAATGGTGCGTGAGCACGACAGAAACAAGATCATAGAGACATATATCAACGTGATCCATGGCATCGTGGGTCATAAGGAGGCAGCGGAGCGATGAACACTTCTGCCATCAAGAATCTGCTGAAAAAGGTAGTGGCAGACAAGGAGCAGCGCCACCGCATCATCATCGGCACCACGAGCTGGCTGCCGGATAAGGCGTACCTGCGCCTTTTGTACCTGTTTATCTGCAAAAAGTGGCTGTCCTTCAAGCACCCTGAGACCTTCAACGAAAAGCTGCAGTGCTACAAGCTGCTGCATCGCGACCCTCTTATGACCAAGTGCGCCGATAAATTCGCCGTGCGCGAGTATGTGGCGCAGCAGGGCTTTGAAGATCTGCTGGTACCTCTGCTTGGGGTCTATGAGCGGGCAGAGGATGTGGATTTTGAAGCGCTTCCGGATAAGTGTATCTTAAAGACTACCCACAATTCCTCCGGCAGCTTTAAGTGGAAAAAAGACAGAGAAAACGACACGGCAAAGATCCGCAAGACCTTTGCCGATATGATGAAGATCAATGCCTACTGGCTGGCAAGAGAGTGGGCATACCGGGATATCACACCGAAGATCGTGTGCGAAACATGGATCGATTCCAAGACGCCCATTGTGGATCTGAAGTTTTTGTGCTTTGACGGCAAAGCCCGGTATATCTACTATGATGTGGGCATGAACGATGATATGGGAAACCATGCCATCGGTCACCGCGCTGTGCTGGACAGAAGCCTGAAGCACCTTGATATGAAGACCTCCATGCAGCGTCTGCCCGACGACCGGATCTGTTTGCCGGAAGGTATGGACAGGCTTCTGGAGATTGCGGACAAGCTGTCTCAGCCCTTCCCCCATGTGCGGGTGGACTTCTTTGTGGCAGACGGCAGAGCGTATTTCAGCGAACTGACCTTCTATTCCGGCGGCGGCTACGGCAGCTTTGAGCCGAAAAGCTGGGATCATAAGATCGGTGAATATTTCCATTTGCCGACATAAGAGGAAGCTACATGAAAATTTTGTTTATTACCCGCGGCTCTCTGGTGGGCAGCAACAACAGCGGCAATACCATTATCAATATTTTTTCCGGCATGGAGAATGTGGAGTTTTACAACCTGTTCTTCCGCGCCGAAGCGCCCAACACCGCTCTGTGCAAGGCATCCTGCCAGATGAGCGAGGTGTCCATTCTGCGCAGGCTCAAAGGCGGCGGCGATCCTGTGACTGTGACGGAAGGGCAAGGCACTTGCACGGCTGATGTATCGGCTGAGCAGGAGCAGAGCCTGTACGCCAAAAACAGAAACCAGAAGTCCCGCCTTATGTGGTTTGGCAGAGAGCTTCTGTGGAAGACCCGTCTGTGGCACAACAAGACCTTTGAGGACTTTGTCCATATGGTGAAGCCGGATCTGATCTTTATGCCGTCCTACGGCTGCTGGTATCCCTATGAGGTCTTGCAGGCAGTCCATAAGCTGCTGCCGCAGGTGCCGGTGTTTTTGTATCATTTTGACGATAACTACAGCCTGCATCAGCGCTCGTTCTACCCCTCCTTCTGGGCATACCGCTTCATTCTGCGCCGCCATATCCGCAAGGCGGAGAAGATCGCAAGCAAGACCTATGTGATCTCGCAGGTGCAGAAGCGAGACTATGAAAAAATGCTGAAGGTGCCCTGCAGCATCCTGACCAAGGGCGCGGATTTCAGTGAAGAAAAGAAAAGTCCTGTCTGCGTCCACGAGCCTGTGCGCCTTTGCTATACCGGCAATGTGGGCGATGGTCGGTTGGAGATTTTGCTGAAGATCTCCGGGGCCCTTGCCAAGGCAGGTGCAGGTGAACTGCACGTGTATTCCGCCACAAGGCTCTCTGAAAGCCAGCAGGCACAGGTGGACGGTGACCGGCACATGATCTTCCATGGCGCCATCGCACCGGAGCAGGTGCGCGGTGTGCAGGAAATGGCAGATGTGCTGATCCATGTGGAGGATTTCAGCCGCCAAAACAGAATGTTGACCCGCCACTCTATTTCCACCAAAATCTTTGACTATCTGGGTGTGCCCCGGTGCATCCTTGCCGTGGGGCCAAAGGATATTGCTTCCATGACCTTCCTGCAGCAGGAGGGGGCAGCAGTGACGGTCAATGACCTTGCTCAATTGGAAAAAACCGTGGCAGAGCTTGTGGGCGACAAAGAAAAGATCGCCATGCAGGCAGAAAAAGCGTGGCAGTACGGAAAAAAGACTCTTGATATCAAAGCCATACAGAGCAGTCTGAGAGAAGATATGGAATGCTTTGTCAAAGGAGCACTATGAAGATCTTACAGATCAATGCGGTCAACGGCATCCGCAGTACAGGCAGGACCTGTACGGAAATGTCTGAATATTTTACCCGTCACGGTCATGCGTGCCACACGGTCTACTCCGTGGGAAACGAGAACTGCGGCGGCATTGCCGCTGCGCCTGTGCCGGAGTGCAAGTACCATGCTCTCATGTCCCGTCTGACAGGTCTGCAGGGATATCATTCTCCCATCGCTACAAGGAATACGATCAAGACCATCCGTGATATGAAGCCGGATGTGGTGGTGTTGAGAAATCTTCATGCCAACTATCTGAGCATCGTGCCGCTGCTGCGGTATCTGGGAAAGTGCGATGTTCCAACGGTCATGGTGCTTCATGACTGCTGGTGCTTTACAGGCAAGTGCACCCACTATTCTTCCAGAGGCTGTGTCAAGTGGCAGACAGGCTGCCACCACTGCTCCCAGCTGAAGGCAGACCACAAAAGCTGGCTGTTTGACCGGACGAAGAAAATGTGGCGCGATAAGCTCCGCGGCTTTGCCGGCATCCGCCGTCTTGCGGTGGTGGGTGTGTCCGACTGGATCACGAATGAGGCGCGAAAGTCTCCTTTCTTTGCCCATGCAAGCTTCCGGCGGGTCTATAACTGGATCGACCGGGAGACCTTCTGCCCGGGAGACAGCAAGATCAAGGAAGAACTTGGCATTGAGGGCTGCAGGATGATTCTGGGCGTGTCCAGCAGCTGGAGCGACAAAAAGGGCCTGAGCGACTTTTTGGCATTGGCAGAGCACCTTCATGAAGATGAACGCATCGTCCTGCTGGGACGCTTGCCCTCCATGGAGCTGCCGGACAAGGTTATTGCCGCACCGGAGACCTCCGATGTGGCGCAGTTGGCAGCCTATTACCGCGGTGCGGATGTGCTTTTGCAGCTGTCCCGGGAGGAGACCTTTGGCAAGGTGGTGGCAGAAGCCCTTGCCTGCGGTACCCCTGTGGTGACCAATCGCTTCACGGCAAATCCGGAGCTGGTCACGGAGAAAACAGGCGTGGTGCTGGAAGAAATGACGGTGCAGAGCATTTCCCAAGCTGTCCATAAGGTTCTGGAAGCGGGCAAAGCCCACTACAGCAAGGCTTGCGCAGACTTCGCTGCGGATCGGTTTGACAAGGAAGAAAACCTTGCCCAATACGGGGAATTGTTTGAAAAAATGTGTGAGATTTAAGGGAAAACACGGTCTGTCAGTTATGTGACAGACCGTGTTTTCCCGGCTTTTATTTATATTCCATAAATCCCGATGCAGTATTTTATAAAATGCACATAATTGACAAAGTCTAAAACGTTTTAGTATAATGGAATCACCAAAGGGGGGAGTGTACCCCTTTGACGGAACCACACCATGAAGACAGTGAGGTACAGCTTATGAAAAAGAGACTTTTATCCCTTCTGCTCGCGCTGATCCTTGTCCTGGGCGTGCTGCCCGGCGGCATCTGGGAGCAGCCTGCGGTGCAGGCAGCGGAAGCGGCAGACGAGGCCGCTCCTGCTTCCATCAAAGTGGATTTCAAGGAGTTTGCCAAAAAGGCAGCCCAGCAGGATTTCTGGGCAAACCTTGCGGCAACGTCCAAGGATACCATCCGCTATGCAGGTTCGGTAGCCTACACTACCCCTATGCCTGCATCGGTCAAGCAGGCATATGATGATATGCGTGCTTGGCTGGCGGAAAATGCCAACTGGAATATCAACGAAAGCAAGTCCCAGATTGCCAATATGTGGTACTGTCAGGCTGTGTATGTCAATGCAGATGAGAGCCTGCCCTGGGGTCTTTGCTTCCGTCCCCGGTTCCACGATCCTGCCAGCAACCGTATGGTGCTGGATGTGACCGTGCCTGAGGGTGCGGCAGGTGAGTACCGTCTGGAGCTTGATATTTTCCGTGAGAATATCAATTCCCCCCACTACTGCATCAACTCCTCTCCCGGCGGCGGCTATGCCGACATCTATGTCAACGATGAGTTGGTGTATGATGACTTCTTCTTTGCCGGTGCCAGTGTCCGTACGCAGGACAACCTTGGCTATGTGGAGCTGGAGGAAGGTGTCAACACCATTACCATCGTCTCCTACGCAGGCTATGAAGGCACTACCTCCTTCAACGAGCGCTGCGCCTATGACCTGTGCGGCATCGAGTTTATCCCTCTGACCGGTCTGGAAGCCGAGTGCGGCATGAAGACCACGGTCAATCTGCGCAACAGCTATCTGCCCTTTGATATGGTCATTGACAGCGCTTTCACGGTGGAATCCTCCGACGAAGACGTTGTGGAGGTTTCCTTCGATACCGACGGCAATCTGGTATTGGTGGGTGTCAGCGAAGACGAGGCAGAGCTGACCCTTTATAAAGATGGCGAAGTGCTGATGGTCATTCCTGTGATCATCACCCCCAAGACCTCCATGGTCTATGATTTTGCCAAAGCAGCCGAATACACCGTTGCCGGCTTCCAGAGTGTCAAGAGCTATGAAGATCTGGCAAGCGTGGATGACGGTGTGCCCTCCGATCCCTGGTGCTTTGAAAGCATGAAGGCTGACAGCGCCTGCTGGTCTGAGACCGCCGGTGCTGCCGTTCTGACAAACGGCTCCGTCAGCTTTGAACTGAATGTTTCCGCAGACAGCTGGTATCAGGTGTCTATGGATCTGTTTGCCCAGAAGCAGGGCGGCAATGTGCAGGTGTATCTGGATGACAGCTACCTTGGCACTGTCAACACCAATGCTGAGAGTAAGTCCTTCCGCAATCAGCCTCTGCGCCCTGTGGAGCTGGAAGCAGGCGACTACACCCTGACCCTGAAGACAGACAAGAACACCCAGCTGTGGTGGAGCGCCGTGCGCATGAAGCAGACGGAAGAGCCTTCCGTCACGTTGTCTTCCGAAAATCTTTCCGGCAAAATGGGAAGACATCTGACCACACCCATTACCGCCATGTGGGACTTCGGCTTTGCCGATGATCTCAGCGATGCTGTGTGGTATCTGGATTATGACGAGAGCCTGCTGGATGCATGGATGGAAGACACCACCCTGTATGTCAGAGGCCTTGAAGTAGGCACCCATGAGCTGACCGTTGCCGCCTCTGTGTGCGGCGTCGAAGCCTCTGTCACTGTGGAAGTGGAGGTTCTGGAGCCGGCTGTGCTGCAGTCCGCGTCCGTGGCTCTGCCCACTGTGGCACAGGAGCAGATCGCCAGAAACACCACCCATGCCTTTGTGTATGATCTTCTGGCAGAAGACGGCGATACCATGTTCCCATACGAAGTGAGTATTGACTATACGGTGGATAATCAGGGTATCGTCGAGATCGACGAAGCTGCCCATACCGTCACCGGCGTTGCCAATGGCGAGGTCAATGTGACTGTGTCCCTGTCCGGCGGCAGCGTGGAGATGGAAGAGACCTTCCATCTGATCGTTGCCGATGAGGGCGGCAACCTGGTGGCAGGTGACTGCTCCGACTTTGAAGCAGAAAGCTGGTCCAACGACAACTGGATCTTCAACCATCCGTGGAACGCTTCCGAGCGCGCCGACTACAGCACCGCCATGGTCAAGACCGACGTGGTGGAAGAGGAGGACGGCAACCACGCTCTGCGTTTTAAGTTTGATCCTGCGATCAGCTACAACAAGGACAACCGCGGCACCACCTTGAATACGGTGGGCGGCAAGATGCTCCGTCTGGAGTCCGGTCGCCTGTATGAGGCAACCCTTATGGTGCGCACGGAGGATGTGGCATATCCTCAGGGCACCAATGTGACGCTGCTGTATCAGTGTTACGACAATGTCAACAATGCGCTTGACTATAAGTATGTGCTGAACATCTACGAAACCGGAGCCATCCAGCACGTTACTCCGGAATGGACGAAGCTGAGAATCCGTATCCACGCGCCTGTGGAAAACAACGGCGATCCGTTCTATTACATGCACAGATTCGTCATGTATCCCAGCAGCAGCCTGTATTACGACCACACCGGCTTTGAAGGCAGCATCTATGTGGACGATCTGCAGCTGCGTGAGGTTGGCTTTGACCACGTGGAGACAAGACTGGATCAGAAGCTGGTCGACAACCGCGCCACTGCTACCATGTATATCGAGCCCTACGCCACCAACGGCGAGCCCATGCTGTTCAGTGAAAAGTATCTGGACGACATCACCGTGGAGACCTCCAATGAAGACGTTGTCGCCATCGAGGGCGATATCACCATGAAGAGCAACGGCACCCTCAATGTGCCCTCTGTCCCTGTTCGTCTGGTGGGCCTGAACGCAGAAGCCGATCTGACCACCACCATGACCATCCATGGTCTGACTAAGACCTATGTGATGGATATGACCCAGACCAACATGGCAGACGAGATCCGTGATGCCTACTATACGGTCAATGGTCTGGAAGCTGTCACTCTGACACCCGGTGTGACTGCTGAAGGTGTCATCAGCGGTCTGACCACCCAGCTGGTTGAAAAGAGCGAGGAAGAAGTCCGTGCCGAAGGCTCCGTGTACTTCACCACCTCCAACGAGAATGTGGCAACTGTGGATCAGGAAACCGGCGATGTAACTGCCACCGGCGAAGGTACTGCCACCGTTACCTGCTACAGCTACCTTGGCGGCAGAGTCAAGTCCGACGCTGTAGAGATCGTGGTCACCGACGATACGGATCTGGCAGCCATGACCATTTCCTACACCCGCGACTATATGGGCACCGGTCAGATAGTCAACCTGCAGATCAGTGGCACCAAGTCCTCCGGTGTCAGCGCGGATATGTCCCTGTATCCCGTCACATGGAGCGTGGATGACGCAGCGCTGGCCTCTGTTGATGCCAACGGCAGACTGACTGCCATCGCCCCCGGCGTGGTCAATGTCATTGCCAAGGCCGGCATCAACGACAAGGTGGTCACCACCACCTATGCCATGACCATCGTGGACAACAGCGAGCTGCCCGGCGACAACTACCGCTATGAGCTTGACCACGGCAAGCACCTTGTCCTGCAGACCGGCTCTCTGGAAAAGGACGGCATTGCCATCAACAAAGAACTGACCAATGCCATGGATAATCTGGGCTATGACTCCAACCGTGGTCTGACCATGGTGCCCAGCTACCCCGGCATGACCGTGGCACTGGACTTCGTTCTGCCCAAGAGCGGCTGGTACTTCCTCCATAACTTCGGCACCACCTACTCCTGGGGCGGTCTGGCAGATGTATATCTGGATGACTACTACATGGGTCAGGTAGACTTTGCCAAGGGCGCTTATGACTATAATCTGCCCGGCTACAACAACACTGTCTGGCTGGATGCAGGTGTCCACACCATCATGCTGGAAAATGTCCGCAGCGGCTACTTCTGGTGGGGCGGCTTCCAGCTGGATGTCTGCGATGATCCTCAGGTGCAGATGACGCTCAACGCAAAGCGTGAGCTGCTGGTGGGTGAAAGCATGGAGCTTGACATGGACTTCACCCTGACCAACGGTGAAGATTTCATGCTGAAGGCTGTGGACGAAGCCCCCGAGGATTTCACCAACTACTATATCATGACCACCAATGCACCCAAGGTGGTGTCCGTTTCCGGCAGCACGCTGACCGGTATGGGCGAAGGCTCTGCTTACATCACTGTGACGGGCGAGATCAACCATGAGCCCTTCCGGAAGATGCTCTCTATTGCAGTTTTTGAAGGCACTGTGCTGACAGCCGATGTTTCTGCCGAGCAGACCACCCTGAAGCCCGATGCCGATCCCGTACAGCTGAATGTGACTGCCTATGGTGTGGACGGCGAAGAAGTGGCGATCCCCGCAGGTGCCACCGTTTCCTATCAGAGCGCTGATACCTCCATTGCCACCGTGGACGAGCAGGGTCTTGTGACCGTCACCGGCAAGGAAGGCTCTGTTCAGATCACTGCCACCATTATGGAGGGCTTCCGTGAGATCCCTGCCACCATCTGGATCACCGTGACCAAGGGCAAGACGCAGCCTACCCTCTATACCTATGAAGAGCGCGCCATTGCGCAGGAAAATGCCATGACCTATTCCTGGGCATGGGATCAGAAGGAAGAAGTGGTGAAGAATGCCGATTTCGTTCTGGAGAACTTCGAGAACTACTATGGCAGAATCACCCACGAAGGCATTCTGAGAAATGCCCGTATCGGCGTCAACGGCGACCCGGAAGTTACCGTGTGTCCCCACTGCCGTGTGGAACTGAGCGCCATCTATAACCACTATCCCTGGATCATCGATCCTATCAACGATCCCTGGAAGATCAAGTGCCCCCTGTGTAACTATCGCTTCCCCACCAACGACTTTGAAAGCTTCTACAAGCTGGGTCTGGACGAGCAGGGCCGCTTCTCCAAGCAGCGCGCTCTGGAAAACGGCGGCGAACAGTATTTGGTCAATGAGCTGTACCCCGAGCTTGGCGCAGACTGGGGTGTGGATGACGGCTGGGGCTGGGATTCCGGCAGAGTCTTCTCCAACGGCGTCAAGGAAGTGCGTTACTTCATTGCCTACTACCATCTGGCAAGCTACTATCCCCTCGGCTCCAATGGCAGCCAGTATGCGCTGCTCAATGCCATGGACGATCTGCGTGATGCCTACCTGTATACCGGCGAGGAGAAGTACGGCAATGCAGGCGCCATTTTGCTGGACCGTTTCGGCGATGTGTATCCCGACTTCAGCTACTTTAACAACAGCCTCAGCCGTGACCGCGGCAAGATCACCGACCAGATCTGGGAGGCTCTGAACATCCAGCAGATGTTTGCCACCTGCGCCGACGCATTCTTCGACTGCTTCGACAATGAAGAGGTTGTCAACTACATCCGCGAAAAGCACGTCCTCAAGGGCATTGAGAACCCCGAGGATATCACACCCGAGACCATCCGTGACCACATTGACACCAACCTGCTGCTGGAAGTCAAGCGTGCTGCCGAGACCTATAACACATGGGGCAACAAGGGTATGCACGAAACTGCTGTGACGCAGGCGGCTGTGGCGCTGGACCGTCTGCCCGAGACGGAAGAGATGATCGACTGGGTCTTCCGCGCAGGCGAGCTTCTGGATTACAATGCCTCCACCGGTGTCGGCAAGCGCACCGGCGCAGGCCTCATGTCCGACCTGGTCTCCATCGTCAACCGTGACGGCATCGGCAACGAAGGCTCTCTGGCTTACAACAGAATGTGGTATCAGAACTACGTCAAGGTGGCAGAGACTCTGACAGGCTATACCCGTGTGGAGGGCGTGGACCTGTGGAAGAATTCCAAGTTCACCGATCTGTTCATCGCTATGAACAAGTTCACTGTCCTTGGCAACTCTGTCATTGCTACCGGTGAAACAGGTTATATGCAGGCATCTGCCTACTATCCCCAGATCGACTATCTGATGAAGCTGTTCATCAACACCACAGAAGATCAGGTGGCACATAACCAGGCTGCTCAGATCATCTACGCTGCCAACAACCACAGCGTGGACGGCCTGCACGCAGACATCTTCACCAAGGACCCCGAAAAGGGCATCCGCGATGCCATTCTGGCAGCGGTGGAGGAGATCGGTGAGTGGAATGCCTCCGAATCCGATATGCTCTGCGGCGAAGGCCTTGCCATTTTGCGCAATGGTCCCGAGAAGTTCATCAAGGGCGAGAATGACGATCAGTTCTCCGATTACTGGATGTTCTTCGGCCTCAACGGCGGCGGACACGGTGCTTGGGAAGCTCTGTCCATCGGCATTGATGCTTATGGTCTGAGTTTCACCGGCGGTACCGGCTACCCCGTGGTGGTCAACACGTCCTCTGCCGAGCGTGAGCACTTTATGCGCGGCACCATGGCACACAATACGGTGCTGGTCAATCAGACAAACCAGCTGAATATCAAGAAGAACTCCTTCCCCATGCACTTTGACGATGCGGGCAAGGTCAAACTGATGGATGCCGAGGCGGCACAGGCTTACAACGAGACCGATATCTACCGCCGCACCGTGGTGTCTGTCCAGCTGGAAGGCTCCGAGTATTACGCAGTTGACTTCTTCCGTGTTCTGGGCGGCAAGGAGCACATCTACTCCCTCCATGCTCACGGTATGCAGGATCCCACCACCGAGGGCTTGGATCTGCTCCATCAGCCCATGGGCACCTATGCAGGCCCCGAGGTGGAGCTGGGTGCATGGTATCCCAACCCCTACAGCAGCGATACCAGCGCAAACAAGGACCCCTACGGCTACAACACGGCAGCCAGCTGGTTTGACAATGTCTACCGTGATGACCATCCCGGCACCAACTATACCGTAGACTTCCCCATTGAGGACTTCCATAATCGTCTGACTACCTCCTCCGGTCTTGGCATGCGCATCACCATGATGACCGAAGAGCCTCTGACCGAAGTGGCGATCGCAGACGGACATCCCTCCAACAACGGCTACAATCCTCCCATCGTCAAGTATCTGCTGGCAAAGAATCAGGGCGAGGACAACCTGGACACCATGTACACCTCCGTCATCGAGCCTTACCAGTATGAGTACAAGATCGCATCCTCCGAACTGGTAGATATGATCCTGACCGAAGGCACGGAAGGTCTGACTGACAAGGCTGTGGCTGTCAAGGTCACCCGTAAGGACGGCCAGGAAGACTTCATCGTCTATGCCACCAACCCCGATTGCACCTACTCCGTCTGTGATACCGACGGCAGCGAAAAGTTCCTCTTCCGCGGTTTCGCAGGTGTGTGCAGCTACATTGACGGCGCTCTGGTCTATGCCTACGGCAATGATGCCCGACAGGTGGGCAATGCCCTGCGTGGTCAGTTGCCTGCCATTACCGGCACTGTGGTGGACTACACCAAGGGTATCGGTGAGACCTACACCATGACCATCAAGATGGATCAGACCGTGACCGAAGAAGACTTCGACGGCAGATACATCTATGTGGACAACGACAGAACGCAGAACGGTGCATACCGCATCTACGGCGCGGAAGTCGATGGCGACATTGCAGTGCTGGATCTGTTCACCCAGACGCTGGCACGTGAGTTCATCGACGGTGCCAACATGGATTTGGGCTATGTCCACAACATCGAAGTGGGTCAGACCTTCTCCATCCCCTTGTCCGCTGCATACGATACCATTTCCTTCTTCAACTACACCACCGATCAGGTGGTCAAGACCGGCTACCAGACCGTTCTGCAGGTCGGTGCGGAAGGTACCGGCGTGACCTATGAGCTGGAAGGCTTGGTCAAGGGCATGAAGTTCGATACTGCAACCGGCAAGATCACCTGGACGCCCACGAAGACGCAGATGGGCAGACATCCTGTTGCCGTCAAGGCGGTCAATGAAAACGGCGATACCTTGGCGACCATGGAGTTTGTGATCTATGTGGTCTCTTACACCGGCGCATCCTATGATCCTGCTGTCTGTAAGCATGCCAAGGCGATCACTTATACCGTAGACGGTGTGGATGAAACTGTCTGTCCTGCCTGCGGCACCATCACCAAGTCCGAGCCGGAGGAAGAACCCATCGAGACCATCGCTATTGCAGGCACCAACATGAACCTGGGCAACGAACTGGCTGTCAACTTCATGTTCCCCAAGAGCCTCGACGCTTCCAAGTCCTACACCGCCATCATCACCCAGACCTCTCAGGGTAAGACGGTGAAGACCACAGAAGTGGCATCCTCTGACTGGGCATCCTTCAACAATACGCTGTATAAGGTGACGGCCTCTGTCCGCGCCATGGAAATGGCAGACGAGCTTGCTATCAAGATCGTGGACGAAGAGGGCAATGTGTACAATGAGACTTACACTACCTCCGTCCGCGCCTACGGCATGAAGGCTCTGGCAGCAGCATCCTCTTCCGATGAGATGAAGCGGCTTGTTGTGGATATGCTGAACTACGGCGCAGAAGCTCAAACCAAGTTCTCCTACAACACAGGCGATCTTGCCAACAAGGAGCTGACCGAAGCCCA
>JAGBBD010000051.1 GCA_017938625.1 Oscillospiraceae bacterium
AGAGCAAGCTCGTTGCCTAAGTTCATGTTCGTACCTGCAATGGCGATAGTCTCGATGGGTTCTTCCTCCGGCTCGGACTTGGTGATGGTGCCGCAGGCAGGACAGATGGTTTCATCCACACCGTCCACGGTGTAGGTCAATGCCTTGACGTGCTTACAGACAGAAGGATCGTAAGAAGCACCTGTGTAAGCAACCACATAGATCACAAACTCCATGGTCGCCAAGGTGTCGCCATTCTCATTGACCGCCTTGACTGCAATGGGATATCTGCCAACTTGGGTCTTGGAGGGCGTCCAAGTGATCTTGCCGGTTGCGGCATCGAACTTCATGCCCTTGGCAGAGCCTTCCAGTTCATAGGTCACATCGCTGCCTTCCACACCTGTGGTCAAATTCAGCTGATAGCCCGTTTTCATCACTTGATCTGCCGTGTAGGTAAACAGTTCGCCCGTGTCAAAGACTTGAGACAGAGGAATGGAATAGGTATCGCCCACTTCGATATTGTGAACATAGCCCAGATCGATATTTCTCTTATCCACATACTGACGCGTCAAGGTCTGGGTATGCAGATCCAGAACGGCAGTATTGCCTGTAACTTCCGCATCGTAAATGCGGTAAGCCGCGTTGCGCTGGCGATCGTTATCCACATAGATATAACGACCGGTCAGTTCCTCCGCAGACACAGGATCATCCATTTGGATAGTCACAGTATAACCGTCTATGGACAAACCTCTGGTGAAATCTGTTACAGTACCACGGACAGCTGCCTGTGCATCCTTGATGACTTCACCGATCTTGCTGTCGAAGACCTTGCTGACTTCACTGCCCCATGCGTAGACAAGGGTATCGCCCTCGTAGGAGACCACGCCGGTGAAGCCGCGGAAGATGAACTTGCCTCCAATATCATAGGTGCAGAGAGGATTGGTCGCATAGACAACATAGTCCGTTCTGCCGGACGTCAGGGTGACCTTGACGGCAGCGACCTTGTCATCCACCTTCTGCTCACCTTCCAGCAAGGTAACATCCACAAGCTCTGCAGATGCAATATAAGAGGTGAACTTGTAAGGCTCAATGATACTGGTAAACAGGGTGTCCATGCCGTTTTCGCCGCTGCGGCGAACCAGCATATACTTCATGGTATCTGGATTGCTGCCATTCATGGGAGGTCTGGCATCTGCCAGTGCCACTTCTGTCACAGGCTCTTCCGAGAGCATAGTCAGCTTCATATGGATGCCCTGAGAATCAGCCAGACGGTGTCTAAAGTCCTCGATGGCCCAGTCCACAGAGAAGGTAGTCTCCGGTGTATCATCACGGGAAACATTCTTCAGCCAGTTGTAGCCTGCTTCCATGTTGTAGGTCGCATTGCCGGTACCGGAGATATCATAGTCTCCAAAAGGAATATCCGCACCTGCGTAAGTACCCATGGGCTGCGCCTTCATCTCAAGTCCGGAAGTAACAGGATCGATTCCCGTCGCTGCATGGAAAGAGTACACATGCTCTTTACCACCAAGGACACGGAAGAAATCAACAGCATAGTTCACATCTTCACCTGCACCATTATCCACCGTGACTACAGTACGGCGATAGATATCCGTCATGGTATAGGCATTTGAGGCATCCACATCCATGACCCTCGCCTTGCCTGCATCCTCAAAATGCAGGGGGAAAGAGCCATAAGGCTGTGTGGACTGACCATGATCGTCCACAACAACGGTATTGAAGGACGTTGTGTTTCTCACCCACTGCTGACGTTCAGGGTCGGAGCCTGTGACCTGTGCCGGGTAGCCCATGTGAGAACTGAGTGCCAGACCAAAAGCCTCCACATCCATATGCAGCGCATTGAACATGGCGTGACCTGCGCCGCCGGTAATGCCAAACCACATCCAGTAGTCGGAGAAATCGCTGGCATTCTCAGCCGTGCCAAGATAGGTCTCCGGGCCATCACGAAGGACCGCAAGACCGTAACCGGACATCATGTCAGACTGGGACATATTCCATCCGCCGTCCTCATTGACGATCTGCTGGACCTGCAGGCGCAGACCGGACTCGGGATCCTTGGTGAAGATATCGGCATGGAGTCCATCTACTGAGTTATTGTTTGCTGCGTAGAGCGCTCTTGCAATATCACGATTTCCGGAATTGACAAAGGCGATGGTCAGTTCCTCTACATTGGGACAATAGAGAAGGCTCTGAGGACTCATGGACTCACCGACCAGAGGTGTCATATGTCCCATGGTGGTGATTCTGGTGGAAGCAAGGAACATATTGACAAATTTTTGGTTCCTCCAAAGGTCTACGCTATCCACCCCAGTGTAGCCGGACAGCGCATCTGCCACGTCCAGCATATTGCCGGTCCAAAGGTTATTATACTGGATAGATGCTTCACTACCGAAACCATCACGGTCTACCAAATCAACGATATAGTACATAAAGGAACCGCCGTCTTCATGGTAGTTACCGTAGGGACCTGTTCGCGTACCGTAACGGAACATCCAATCCAGCATTTCCTCCGTCTCGGGCATGCGGTCCAGAGCCACAGCTGCCAGTGCCAACGCACCCTGCGCCATGCCGAAGTTACCCGCCATGTCGGAATCCTGACAAGCACGGTAGATCTCAAGGCAAATGCCTTCATCCACATTGTTTCGCAGGAACTCCGGCGTGATCTCCTCCGGCTCTACTCCCTTCCACGGAGCATAACCGCGGATGTATTCGACAACCGCATCATTTTCAAAGCAGGGCCAGAAGGCATCAGCTGCCTTGGCGATGGCAGGACCAATGTTGTCAGCTTCCCAGATGCAGCCGACCATTCTGCCGACCCATCCGTTGCCGTCGGAAACAGAGTAGCTTGTGCCCCAAAGCTGACGGTCATAATCGGGATAAATATCCGCCACACGGTCGATCAGAATGGCGCCGGCATTACCGTACTTTTCATCGCCGGTATACAGATAAGCCTCCCGCATGGTATCCAAAATCTTGACCATAGAGTGCCTGCTGGCACCGCTGGTGACAAACACACAGTGCATATAATAGGCAATGTAAGTATGGGTATCATTGACATGACCACCGCTGTAGTGAGGCGCACCGGAATCATAACCGGGACCTGCATCTACGCCCCAGCCCTCACCCATTTCCGGATAGAGCTCATTAACAAGATACTGAGAATCGGCTCGCTCCGGGCGGAATTTGCCGGCATCATCGAGACCGGACTTATAGTAGCTTTCAAAGTCATTGGAGGGGAAATCACGATTACATGCAGGACAAGTGATCTTCCATGGGTTTTCGATGGGATCCACGATCCATGGATAATGGCCGTACTCGCCGACCACATCCACACCGCAGTAACGGCAATACTTATAGGCATCGCCATTGCTGTACATAAACCCTACCTTTGTGCTGCGGGGAACGGTGCCTTCACGGATCCAGTTATCGAGAATGATCTGCAGATTATCCACATAGTAATCCGCATTTCCAACGACACTCTCTTTTTCGTCCCATGCCCAAGTGTATTTCAGAACATTTTCCTGCGCATTGGTACGCTCCTGCCAGGTATAGAGAGTAGGCTCCGTCTTGCCGGTGGTAACGGTGATCCAAAGAGCAGCTTCCACCGTACGTCCATTTTCTACGATCGAAGCAGCTATTCTGGCAGAACCTTCCTTTCGGGTCAGGGTCACGATGCCATTTTCCACAGTGGCGATCTCAGGATGCTCACTGTACCAAGTCACGACTGTACCCTCGGGAAGCTCCGCAACGCTGCCGTCAGTACCGTATGCTGTCAAAGTCAGCGCAATAGGCTCGGCATCGGGCTTTACGGTGGTCTGCTCTGCAGACAGCTCCATAGATGCCACGACACCTTCAGAAACCGTCACATCAAAGGACGTTTTGATCGTTTCGCCCAACCACTGTCCTGTCAGCGTCACAGTCGTGGTACCTTCACTGACACCGGTCAGAGTATTGCCGGAAACAGACACAATATTGGCGTTGGAAGTGATCATATAATAGTTCGTAAACTCAGGTTTTGCCGAAACATTGAGCAGCTGCAGTTTTCTTCCGTTGGCGCCGTCAAACTTCACATCCACGTTTACGCTTTCGCCCACCAGAAGTTCATCCTTCTCGGAGACAGCCGTAACAGAAATGGGGTTGGGATCTTCGGCTGCAAAGAAGTAAAGCTTGCCAAGATGGGTCGTTCCGGCAGTAACCGCTTCCACCGTCACACGATGGACACCTGCATCCAGCCAAATGGTATTCATGTTCGCCAAAGCATTGTAATGACCGGGAATATCATGATCACTATCGCGGAAATTCACAAAGCCCATATAGGCGTCATCCACGAAAACATTGGCTGTACTGCCGCTATCTCCATACATACCGCCGCGGACCTCCAGCCAGTACCAGCCATCCTTGGGAATGACCAGATCCAGCACCATTTTATCCTCAGCAGAAACATTCTGGACAAGACCGGTCAGAGAAGGAGACACCGGCGTGGTGCATTCCTCAGGAACCAGCACATAGCGGTCGTCTTCCAAGGTATGGTTGGCTACATCCATGGCATTGCCATCAACAAAGTCAAAGATCACATCAGCCTTGGGCAGTTCCAAGTTATCCACAACACGAATGATCTTGCTGTCAGAACGCACATTGCCCTCCACGCTGACGGAGGCTGTGACAGTCACAGTTCCCGGCTTCAGACCCTGAAGTCTGCCGTCAGAAGAAATGGTGGCGATGCCGCCCACTTCGGAGGTTTCATCAATGCTCCAGGCAACGGGATACAGGGTCATATCAGCTCTTGTGCCGGAGGTTTTTTTACCGCTGACAGTCATCTGCATAGCGTTGCCCACACCGACATAGTCCACAGGACTTGCGATCTGAACAGACACAAGGTCTGTATCATCGGTGACGGTAATGGTGGCAGTGGCAGAGGCGTAAGAGCCGTTATGCATGGCATATGCGGTAATAGTCGTGGTACCTTCGCCTACGCAGAACACGTCGCCGGTGATCTGATCCACAGTGGCAACGGAAAGATCACCCGACTTAAAGTAAACATTGCCTTTTTCGCGGATCTCATCTTCTGTCATAGTGCGAAGCTGCGTGCTTCTGCCGATGATCTCGCCTGTGGCTGTTTCACCCTTTTTCAGCACGGCAGATGCACTGCCGTCCAGCTCAAAGCGGATATCGCGCATCTGATCGGGCATAACGGTCATGTCCACATCATAGGGCGTGGTGCGGGTCTCGTCCCCGATCGTGGCTGTGCCTACCAGCTGTGCCAAGGCGTTCAGGCCCATGGGCTTGACCATATAATACTTCACATAGTAGTCCGTGCCGGTGATACGCTTGATAGAGCTGCTGCCCACGGTGACCACATCGTCATTGGTAGAGGTCAGGGTGATCGCACTGTCACGGAGGTTTTCATCCAGACAGATCATCTTGCCGCGGGTCGTTCTGGGTGTGACCTGCACTTCCACTTCCTTGTAGATCTCGGTCATGGGGACATTGAATTCATAGCCCAGACCTTCAAAGCCCACTTCACGCACTTCAATATCGTCAAACCAGAAGGTACCCTGCCAGCCGGACATGGCCTGGTCATTTGCCGTGTAGGGACGGATGACGAAACGAGGACGCACATAGAAGGGGCCCTCATAATCGATGGGCGCGCGGATGGTCAGAGTCAGCTCTGTCCAGTCTTCAAACTTTTTATTATCGGCAACATAGGTTGCATTGAGTTCGTTGACAGAAGCAGAAGATACCGTGTTGCCCGCATAGTCAAATGCCTGCAGATAGGTCTGAAGACCAACATAGTAATCCTCGGGATAGAGCATATTCTCGGTCTTCATTTTTAGCGTGATCTCGTACAGGTGACCGGGCTTGACCTTGGCAAAATGGCCGTTGGCAATACCCACTTCATCGCCCTTATTCTTGATCTGGCTATAGGCCACATCAGGGTTCATGGTGACCTTGAGGGCATGATTGCCTGTGCCGTCATCTGCGATCTCACTCCACAGGAAGGTCTCGCCGCCTACGGGATTCAGGCCCCAGTTAGCACTTCCCTCTTCCAGATAGGAATCGCAGGCAGCCAGACGGTTTTCGCCTGCATCGGCGACTGTCAGCGTCATGGACTTTTCATAACGGAAATCACCGTTTTCAATGACGATATCCAGCATAGCAGTACCATTCCTCAGCGCTTTGACTGCATGGTCTTCCACCGTAAGAACGTTTTCATCGGAGCTGGTATAGGTGATCTTGACCTCATTGGGATAAACTCTGTCGCCATCCTCGCCGATCAAGTCAAAGCTCAGATCATGGGTAGATTTTCTGGCGATGATTCCCTCATCCACGCACTCGATCCATACATTGGCAGATGCCAGAGGAGAAGGCTCCGGAACGCTCACACCGATCGTCACAGAAGAAGACGCGCTGCCGACCTGCGCCGTCACAGTGATCTGCGCATCTTCGCAGGGTGCAAGACCTGTCACAGTCACTGTGGGCAGGACGCCTTCGGATGCGGGCGTCAGTTCTGCCGCAACACAAGTTTCATCGGATACTTCCACAGTCCACTGCGCGCCAATGAGATCATCTGCAAGACCTGTGCTCCATGCTGCTGAGAAGGCTGTCTGCACAGAGCGCATGGGCTTCATAGACATTTCTGTCGTATCGGCCGACAGCTGCAGCTGCGGCTCATCCAGCTCACGCAGCGTCAGGTTTGACCACCAGAAAGCACCGCTGACAGCTTCAAAGGTCAGGGTGTGCTCCCCTTCTTCAAGCTCCACTGGGCGGAGGGTTTCGGTACGGACAGTCTTGTTGGGCGCAAAGGTGCTGATCGCGCCAAGATACAGATCATCCAGATATACACGGGCTGTACCGCCGCCCGCGTGCTTATAGACCGTCAGTTCAGGACTGAACCAACCGGAGCGATCTGCCTGCAGGATAAAGGATGCCTGCATTTCTTCCATGACCGCAGTATGATCATCGCTGCTCCAACAGGCACTGCCGCTGCCGTATTTCCAAGGCGCAGAGTGGATATCATCCACATCCAGATCGGAAAAGTCCTTGATGGCGTCAAAGCCATTGACCGTCAGCTCGGATGCTTTGGAGAAATCATAGATCAGGCTGCGCAGAGGCTGCACTTCCACCTCAATGGTGTGCAGGGCTTCGCCGTGAGAAATGATATCCAAGGTGGCGTAGCCTGTACCGACACCACGGATGACAAGATTCCCATCGGCATCATAGGATGCTTCCGCGATGGTCTCATCGGAAGAAACGATCTGATAGTTATCCTCATTGACCACAGCATCGAAGGGCAGATAGGTGCCGCGCAGATCCATGGTCTTGCTTGTCCCCTCTTCTACAGTCAGGGCTGTCAAGGGAGTCAGGGTCAGGCCGGCCAGATACAGCATACGGCGTGTGGTCTGACCGCCGTTCACATCGGACAGCACATCGATACCGATGATGTTGTTGCCCTCTTCCAGATAAACAGCACCAAAACTGTCGGTCTGGCGGACATTGGGCTTGCCGTCCTTGACGCCGAAGAACATATTTTCGTAGACGATCTCACCGTTGACATATACATTGCCATAGGGGCTGCCGCCGCCTCTGCCTGCAACAGTGGAAAGCGTAGAGGATGTACCCTCGTGGAAGGCATCGATATCCAGACTGTAGAAGCCTGCATCCCCCTCTGCCACCTGCACGGTGAAGAGCATTTTGGACTTATCCTCAATGGCATTGCCCAGAATATTGGCATAGAAACGAATGCCGAAGTCCTCGGACGTGGGATCAATGTAGATCAGGCGTCCGGAGTAGTAAGTGCCGATAATGGGACTGCCGTCAGAGAAGAACCAGCCCTCATTCTCCAGTGTATATGCCTGCATGGCATCAAAGGCGGCTGCGTGGGCATCGGACACTACATTATAGTAGTTGGCGCCCACAGCTTTGACGCCGGTCAGGTTGGTGGCTGCCAGATCGTTCCACCAAGGCTGATTGACAGATTTCTTTGCAAAAGCGATCAGATCAATATCAATGGTCTTGGGAATATGGACAGGACTGGTGCGCTCCACGACCTCCACCTCAAAGGTATAGACCGTCTCACCATCCAGTTCCATCGCAACAGTCGTTTCTCCCTGCGAGATTCCACGGATCACCACGTTGCCTGCAGCGTCAACAGCTGCCGTTGCCACACGGGTGTTCTCGCTGATCACATCGTAATCGGCGTCTGTGGGCAGATACAGTTCCTTCAGGCTGTAAGAGGCCGTCAGGCCCTGTTCCACCTGCACCTGCTTGGTATCGGAATAAGGAGTAAATTTGATCGAGCGCAGTTTCAGCTGGGCGCCGATGGTATCGGAACGGACATAAATACCGATGGTATTCGTGCCTTCCACCAGCTCCACCTGACCGACTGCGTAGTCCACAGCCTTCTCCTCGGATGCTCTGGTGTTGAGTCCGGAGATCACCTGAGATTCCGCCGTGGGAGCTCTGCCGTTGGAACCATAGTTGATATGCAGATCAAACTTGGCGCCGGACAGATCCTGCCAATAGCTCAGATCCATGTTATAGGTACCCGCGGCAGGTGCTTCTACCTTCAGATCCAGCATGGTATAGGCCGCACCCCAGGTCTTATAGCTGGGGGAGATCCAGAACATCATGCCCCAGTTGGCATTGGCAGCACTGTTAAACAGCAAACGCTTGCAGCGGGATGTATTATTCGCATCCGTTGTGCCGCCTTCTGTGATTCCCCAGTCGGTGGTTTCTTCCACCCAGTCGCGCAAGGATGCATAGGCCGCTTCGTGGATCTTTTTGTCATCTGCGGAAACAGACTGACCGTCGGCAAGGCCTGCATAGCCCTGATAGTGAATATTGGCATCAGAGCCATCCACTCTCAGGTCATCCCACCAGACTTGAGATGCCGCTTCCTGTGCAGCACCAATGAAGTCCATGGTGATGGTCTGGGGCTCTGCCTGCTCCGGAGCTGCCAATACGCCCTGGGGCAGGACGCCAAAAAGCATGACCAGAGCTAACAACAGGCTAAGCCCTCTTTTCAGTAAGTTGTGTTTCATCGCTGTTACCTCGTTTCTCAAGGGGTTACTACAAACGGACGAGCACTGTTCGCCCCCCGGTATTTCGATTGGGGACGGACACTGCCCGTCCGTTTCTTGAATGGTGGGTCCCCGAAGGGACCCACCTGTTTGTTTTTTGCAGGAGGCGGTCAGGGGTCTGACCGCCCTACATTGAATTAGATTACTGTCTGCTCAGCAGGTATGCCTTTGCGGAAGTTGCGAACTTCATGATGGCATTGTACAGAGGAGCAGCTGCGGTGGCGGAGCCACGGTTTGCATAGCTTTCCACGGAGTCGGAGCCGTAAGCGAAGGGCTCTTCTGCGCCTTCGTCGTAGACTTCCACGCTGACCAGGCAGTAGGCGTCTGCCAGCACGATGTCGTCAATGGTGACCTTGTAGCGGTCAACAGTGCCGTACATGCTGAACTCGCTG
>JAGBBD010000052.1 GCA_017938625.1 Oscillospiraceae bacterium
CAGGGCAGCTTCTTCTACGCGCTAAGAGCCGCCGCAAGCGGCGGTTGCGCTACGCACACTCGCTGCGGCGAGCGTCTTGCCGCGTTGCGGCAATTCACCTTCAGGTGCCGAACAAAGTGAGGCGGATGAGGTGTGTGCAGGCAGCTGTCGACTGACAGATGCTTCCATATTGTGCGTAAAAATCCCCGGAAATGAAACAAAATTACACATCTGCGAAACGATTGCCCATAGAAGCGGCACGTGAACTGTGATAGAATAAACCGAACTTTGGAAAGGTGGTGTTGTCTGTGACAGGCATGGATACAGAAAAATTACAGGAACTGATCAAGGCGTATTATAATCTGACCCATATTCGTGTGGCGGTCTACAACACCAACTTTGAAGAAATCCTGGCATATCCGGAAGAGTACACACCCTTCTGCCACATGGTCAGCAAAAGTCCCGGTGCCTGCCGCGGCTGCGAGGAAAGTGCCGCCAGAATGTGTGAAAAATGTACCGTTACCCATGAGACTATCATCGAAAAATGCCACATGGGTCTGACAGAGCTGGTAGCGCCTGTCTATAACGGTATCTCCGTCATTGGCTATATCATGCTTGGGCAGATCACCGATGAGCCGGATCACGATGCCTTTGTCCGCAGCGTGCTGGCAAAAGGGGATCAGTACGGCATTGCGCGGGAGCGCCTGCTTGAACAGATCAAAAACGTGGCATATTACCCGACCGATCAGGTGCTGGATGCTGCCCGTGTGGTCAATGCCCTTGCCTCCTATATCGTGGTCTCCAATCTGATCTATCCCACGGAGACTCTGCTTGCCCAGTCGCTTCTGGAATATATCGCTCGAAATCTGGCAGGGGATGTGTCTGTTCCCACCTTGTGTCGGGAGTTCTCCATTTCCAAATCCACCCTCTACCGCGTGACCAAGCTCTATGCGCCCGAGGGCATTGCGGCATATATCAAAAAGCTGCGCTGCAACAAGGCATGTGAACTGCTGCTGCACACGGATCTGACCATGAGCCGCATCGCGGAAGCTGTGGGTTATTCCGACACGGCATATTTCCTGCGCGTGTTCAAAAAAGAAAAAGGCATCTGCGCAGGCAGATACCGAAAAGAGAAAACGTAAAATCGTTGCAGAAGATGAAACGAATTTACAGCAACATGACACAAAAATCTATTTTCTTGTGATGCCAAACATGATAGAATGTCCCACGCTGTGGGACATTTCCGCAGAAATCATTCCATGCGAGGTTCTTTGTGAATTACGTATTGCTTCTTCTGTCTGTTCTGGCAGAGACCATTAAAAATGCCTATACCAACCATTTCAGCAAGCGCATTGCCAAAAACAATGCCGATACCTATCTGTTCAATGCCGTTTTGAGCTTTGGCGCTGTGATCTTCTTTATGTTCACAGGCAATGTCTATACCTTGTCTGCCTTCTCCCTTGTGATGGCGCTGGTGTTTGCTGTGGTGACCATTTTTGCGCAGGTGTTTTTGTCCCTTGCCATGGGCTGCGGCCCCATGTCCTTCAGTGTGCTGTTTACCTATCTTGGCAGCATGATCATCCCCACCATCTATTCCATGCTTTTTCTGGATCAGATGCCCGGTGTGACCCAGTGGATCGGCTTTGGTCTGATGCTGGTGTCCATCACCCTAAGCGTGGATCTGAAGAAAAAAGGCGAAAATGCCATGTCCGTCAAGTGGCTGCTGCTGACCTTCGGCGGCTTCGTCATGTGGGGTCTTGTGGGCGTGTGCCAGCAGATTCATCAGAACTCTCAGTACAAAGGGGAGATCAATGCCTTCTTGTTCTATTCCTTCATTATGATGACTGTGCTGCTGTGGCTGTTCTTCCTTGTGTGCAAAAAGCGCGGTGCGGAGCAGAACTATTTTGTCAAAAGCAAGGCATCTGTTGTTATCGTCCTCTCCGGTATCGGCAACGGCGCCATCAATCTCATCAACCTCTATCTTGCAGGTGTCATGCCCGGTATCATCTTTTTCCCCATCGTATCCGGCGGTGTGATCATCCTCTCGGGACTGGCAGCCATCATCGTGTTTAAAGAGTGGCTGGATAAAAAACAGGTGGTTGCTGTGGTGGCAGGTGTCCTTTCCGTGATCCTGCTGGGCATATAGTCACTTTCTAACACACTTTAGCTACATTTCACTATTTCCGTGGATTTTTCGTTGTAGTATAATGAAATAGCCGACGCATTTCGGCGCGGTTTGACCGGCAAGCAACGCAACTCATTGCGTTTCTTCTTCTTCCTAAGGGCCGGGGCAGTGCTTCGGCAGTGCCCCGGCTCGCCTTTTGGTATATGATGACTCTTTTATGCTTTTTGTGAGAAAAACAGCAGCGCCTCTTGTACCGGGACAGAGGAAAAACTACAATGAGAACAGCGAAAGGGGAATGGATCATGAGAAACATGAACATTTATGAAAACGCAAAGTATTACTGGGGGATCTACGGCAGCTTCGGCATGGTCAAGGGCGATGTGAAGCATGAAGGCGGCAGGATCACCCATGAAACAGAAGAGTATCTGGTGTGCTCTCAGCGCACGGAGCATGAAAACGGTCTGGTGCATCAGACAGGCTTCATCAAAAACATCTGCGATCACCCCATTACCGTGACCCACGCTGTGACCAAATTCGTCTTTGAAGGCGGCGAGCACGAGGTCTACACCCAGAGCAATCACTGGCAGAGTGAGAGCAAAGGCGCATGGCAGCCTCTGGTGACCTCCGTTTCCGGCAGAAGCTACGGCGTGCGCGATTCCTTTGCCGCATCTCCCTTCTTCGTCCTGTGGGACAAGCAGTGTGACCGCGGCATTGCTTTCCATATTTTGCCCAACTGCATCTGGCAGTACACCGTTTCCAATCTGCCGTACCATGATTCCACCGAAGCCATCAAGACGGAAGTGGATATCGGCATTTATAACCGTGATTTTTCTGTGGAACTGCAGCCGGGCGAAGTGCTGAACCTGCCGGAGATCCTCTATTATGAAGTCCTCAACCGCGTGGATCTGGACTGCTGGAAGCTCCACCGCTATATGAATAAGCGCTATCCCAGAGCAGAGCACCCCGTGATCTACAACAACTGGCTGTGCCACTTCGGAAACTTTGATTTTGACAAGATGGCTGCCCAGCTGGATCGGGCGGCAGAGCTTGGCTGTGAGTATTTTGTGGTGGATTCCGGCTGGTACGGCAATAACCCCTGCTGGTCTCACCGCGGCGAGTGGTGGGAAAAGAAGCCCGGTGACGGTGCTTTTGACGGCAGGATGAAAGAATTTGCCGAGCTGGTACGTGCCAAGGGCATGAAGTTCGGCTTCTGGCTGGAGGTGGAGTCTGCCGGTGTGGAGTCGGAAGCCCTCAAAAACTACCCCGAGCAGTATTTTGAGTATGACGGTCTTGTTATGCTGGATTTTGCCAACCCTGCTGCCCGTGACCGTGTCATTGCTGACATGAAGCGTGCTGTGGAGCAGTACGGCGCGGAGTTTATCAAATATGACTTCAACAACGATATTCGCATCGACTATTCCCGCAAGGGCCTTGTGCCTTATTATGAAGGCTTCCGGGAGTTCCGCCGCAGAGTGCTGGAGGAGATCCCCGGCGTGTACCATTCCAACTGCGCTGCAGGCGGCGCCCGTATGAGCCTGCCCAACTACCGTGACTTCGGCAGCGCCTGGTTCACGGATAATCAGAGCGTGTACGAGAGCCTGAAGATCGTCAAGGATACGGTGCTGCGTATGCCCTCTCAAGCCATGGAACGCTGGGTGGTGGCGACCACGGCGGACGTCAATCATGCCTACGGTCAGAGCTCGTCCAGAAAGCTGGTCTCCACCAACGACGGTACGTGGAACAACGTCCGCGGCGTGTCGGAAAACTTCCTCAAGGGCTTCATGCTGCCCGGCCCCATCGGCTTCAGCTGCGACCTCAATGCCTTTGGCGATGAGCACTTCGCTATGCTCAAGGCTGCTGTGGCAGAGTTCAAGGAACACCGGGAATTCTGGAAGAAGGCGGAGTGCCGCATTCTGTGCGACACGGAAAGCCTCACCATCTTCCAGTACAATGATGAAGCCTTCGACCGTGTGGAGCTGTTTGCCTTCACATGGAAGATCCATCAGCGCTCCGTCCGTGTCTATCCCGTGGTGGATGCAGACGCCTGCTATGAGATGGAAGATGCTGCGATCTGCGGCAAGACTTTGCAGGCAGACGGCATTGCTGTGCCTCTTGCAGGCAACTACGAGATGACCCGTGTGATTTTGATCAAAAAATGAGGTGCTTTTATGTATCTTGATGTGAACCAATTTGCGCACCTTGCCTGCGACAGCGATATGCTGCAGGCGGCGGTGGATGCTGCCCGTGAGACAGGGGAAAGTGTGGTCGTGCCCAGGATCAACAAGCGTACCGGAGAGGCGCTGTGGCAGATCACCAAGACCGTGTATCTGCACTCGGGCACAACACTGATCTTGCAAAATGCCCATCTGCGCATGGCGGACGATGTGATCTGCAATATGTTTGCCAACAAAAACGCAAGGACACCTGCGGCGCTGACCAAGGAAGGAATGCAGTCTTACATCACCATCCGCGGTGAAGGAAGGGCTGTGCTGGACGGCGGCAAGCACAACGGTCTTTATGAGGTCAATGGCATTGCCAGAACGGTATCCAAATATCCCGACCATGCCTGCTATGAAAACTGCATGGTCTTCACCCAGAATGTGGAGCACCTGCTGCTGGAAAATCTGACGGTGCGCGATCAGCGCTACTGGGCCTTCTGCCTCAATACCACCTCCCACAGCCGTGTATCGGGCATTCATTTTGAAAGCAGCTCCAATGTGCCCTGTCAGGACGGTGTGGATCTGATGCGCGGCTGCCACGATGTGATCGTGGAGAATATCACAGGCTGCGTGGGGGATAATATCGTGGCGCTCCTTGCCACAGATGATGAGATCTATCCCAAGGTGGTCAATACGGTGCGTGAGGGCGATATCCACAATATCACCATCCGCAACCTGCACGTCTACGGTGTGGGCGGCTGTGCGTTGGTGCGCCTGCTCAACCATGACGGCTACCGGATCTACAATGTGAAGATCGATAATCTGATCGAGACCTCCCCGTGGTCCATGGATGACGCGCCTGTGGCACAGAACCCGGACCTTGTGATCCGCAACGATGAAGAGGGCAATATCTATCATGAGCATTGGATCACCCCCGGTGAGATCGGCTACCGCTGCGAGGCTGCCATCCTTATTGGTGAGAGCTACTGGTACAACACCTCCAAGGCGCAGCACGGCGATACCTTCGGCATTTCCGTGTCCAATGTTATGACCCATGCGAGATATGCCCTGTTTCTCAACAACACCCTGCTTGACAGCTCCTTTGACAATATCCGGCTGTTCGGCAATGGCTACGCGGCTGCCTACTTTGGAGAAGGCACCATGGAGCGTGTGCGCATTTCCAATGTGCGCTATGACAAGGATTGCCGTCCGCTGCCTGCCGATGAGCATATTTTCATTGAATGGAACAACACCCGCTCCGACGGCTTTGCCTGCTTCCAGTTTAACGACACCCATGTGAAGGATCTGGAGTTTGCAGACATTCGCTGCGCAGGGGGCATGGACAGCGTCTTTGGCGGCAGGGGAGAAGGCAATGTGATTTGCTCCCATATCTGCCATGAAGAGATCCCGGTGCTTTCCACAGCACAGGGCATTACCGTTACAGGAGGATAAAGCCATGTTCAGCAATGCAACGATCTCTACCTTATTTGTCTCCCAAAAACACGGCAGCGATGCTTATTCCGGCTTTGAGAGAGAAGAACACGGCGACTATCAAGGCCCTCTCAAGACCATTGAGGCGGCGCTGGAGCGGGTCAGAAATATGCGCGCCGTGGGTTCCCGGCAGCCTGTGAGCATTGTGATCTGCGACGATATTTATTTTACGGAAAAGCCCATCGTCATCACAAACGATGTGGATCAGATCACCATCCGCGGCAGCCATGGCACAGTCATTTCCGGCGGTATACAGGTGAAGGGATTCAAGCGCGACACGTTTAACGGCAAGCCCTGCTTCTCGGCTCCTGTGCCGCAGGTGGAGCAGGGAATGTGGTTTACCGACCTGTATGTAGACGGCAGGCGGGCAGACTACACCTGCTTCCCCAAGGAGGGCTTCTTTGCCGCCCAGGAAGTGGAAAACAAAGGTGAAGCCTATGACTCTGAGTCAAGCTGGTTTATCCCATTCCCCGAGGATCGGGAGTATTTTAAAAGTCTGCGGAATTTTGACGATTGCTTTGTCAGCTTCAACCACTTCTGGGTGGATGAGCATACGCCCATCAAGCGCTTTGATCCCGGGACAGGCAGGATCGAGATGAAGTATCTGTCCCGCTATTCCATCCACCATGCAAACCCCTGCGCCAAAATGCGCTGGAAGCTGGAAAACGCGGCAGAGGCCTTTGAGCTGCCCAATCAGTGGTATCTGGATCGCGCCTCCGCCACGGTGTATTACATCCCGGCAGAGGAGGGGCAGACGCCGGAAAACATCTGTGCCTACCTTGCCGCGGCAAAGCAGCTGTTTGTGGTACGCGGTGAGCGGGATCAGAAGGTCAATTATATCTATTTCCGGGATCTGACCTTCTCTCACACCGTCAGCGACTACGCCAGCCGCTACAACACCGACACTCACGATCTTGTGCCGGACGATCATCCCGGCTATGCCTGCGATGAGCAGGGGATGTGCAATGCCTACGGCGCACTGGAGTTTGCCTACGCTCACGCCTGCGGCGTGGAGCACTGTGTGTTTACCTGCCTTGGTCTGCATGGCGTGACGGTGGAAAACGGCAGCGATCACATCCGTGTGTATGCCAACCGCTTCTTCCGTTTGGGCGGCGGCGCAGTGAAGATCAACGGCGGCGCCTACGGCTGCGACAAACGGGAAGAGACCTGGGGCAATACCGTGTCCCAGAATCATATCACATACTGCGGTCAGCGCTACGCGGCTTCCTGCGGTGTGATGATCATGCACGCCTACGGCAACATCGTCAGCCACAACGAGATCGGCTGGCAGTTCTATACCGGCATCTCTGTGGGCTGGGTCTGGGGCTATCAGGATAACATCACCAAGGAAAATCTGATCGAAAAGAACATTGTCTACAACATCCACTCTGCAACCTACAACCACCACTATGGCAGAATGAACACGGTGCGCAACAACATATTCTGTAAGACAAACCGCATTGTGCAGGCTTCCCGTCCGGAGCTGCACACAGGTCTTGTGATGGAGCGCAATATCATGGTCTCAAGCGGCAAGTATGCCTACGGCTATGGATATAAGCAGGAGGGGCCCACCTGCGGCAATCTCAATATGATCGCAGGCGACCACAATCTCCACTTTGATACAGCCGGCGATCCCTGCCTGGTGGAGCTGGGGGAGAACCGCTATACGCTGGAGCAGGCACAGCAGCGTTTCGGTCTGGAGTTTGGATCTGTCTATGCAGACCCCTGCTTTGTGGACTATGAGAACAATGACTTCCGTCTGCAGGAAAACTCTCCTGCCCTTGCCCTTGGCTTTGAGCCCATCGAAACGGCCGATGTTGGCATTACCGTAAAACTGTAAGAAAAAACCGTTCAGATCGTGAGACCTGAACGGTTTTTGTATGTAATATTTACTTCCACAGCTGCTCGATGGCCCACAGAACGTTGGCAGCATACTCACCGGTACACATGGTGATCTCGCCGTTGCGGATGCCGTCGGAGAAGACCTGCCACTGGTAGGTGAAAGGATCGGGCTCGAACTTGGCGCAGTCCACCTTTTCCCACTCGTCATCGCCGCGGGAGATATACAGATCGATCCAGCCGCGCAGCTTCAGACTGCCCTTGGTCAGATGGATGGTGCACTCATCGTTGCGCGACCAGTTGTAACCGGACAGGGTGATGGTGCAGGTGACACCGCTTTCGCTTTCCAAAAATGCCTGTGCACTGGCGTCTACGTCCATGCCGTCGATGTAGGTGCACTTGCCGGTGATGGACTTGACGGGAGAACCGGTCAGCTGGCAGAACTGGTCGGTGCAGTGGGCGCCAAGATTGATCCAGATGCCGCCGCCTGCGGTCTCCTTTTTCCAGAACCACTTGGGTCTGGTCTCATGGTAGTAGGTGGTGGAACGCTGGGTCTGGATCATGATGAGTTCGCCCAGCTCGCCGCTGTCGATGATCTCTTTTGCCATGCGGGTCTCTGCCATGAAGCCCTGGGGATGGGCGACCTGCAGCAGGACGTTGTTCTTCTTGCAGGCCTCAATGATATTCAGACAGCTCTCATAAGAGGTGGACATGGGCTTTTCCAGCAGAATGTGGCAGCCGTGCTCGGCGCAGACCTTTGCGCAGGGCTCATGCAGGAAATGGGGCAGATTGATGATAACGGCATCGGGCTTTTCCGTTTCCAGCATTTTAACATAGTCGTCGTAAGCAGCCACGCCGCGGGGCTTGGCAGAACGCTCGGCGCTCTCCATATGGGCGGCACAAACAGCGACCAGCTTGGCATCGGAATCTTTTTCAATGGCATCGAGATGGAAATTGACCATGGCACCGGTGCCGATCAAAGCAACACGAATCATAGTGGGAGTTCCTCCTTGGCGCGATGAGATAACGCACATATATTTGAACTTATCATATCACAAAAGCATGGGGATAGAAAGGCATTTTTTGAAAAAAATCACCTAACCTACAAATAATCACCAAACAAAGTCATAATTTGCATAATTTTTCTGAAAGTATCTGTTGAATATTACAAAATTTTCCTGTTTCGGTTTATTTTCCTTGCAAAATGGGACAGAAAAGGATAGTATATAGTGAGATAAGTATGTAGAGGAGTGTGCTTTATGAAGGCACCTATTCTGGTGATCATGGCAGCAGGCATGGGCAGCCGCTTCGGAGGACTGAAGCAGATGCAGCCCATGGACGAGCAGGGCCATTTTTTAATGGATTTTTCCATCTACGATGCTCTCCGTGCCGGCTTCGGCAAGGTGGTGTGCATCATCAAAAAGGAAATGGAAGCGGACTTTGAGGCGCTCATCGGTAAGCGCGTGCGTCCGTTTATGGAACTGAAGTATGTGGAGCAGAACCTGGCAATGCTTCCCGAAGGCTACACCATCCCCGAGGGCCGTACCAAGCCTTGGGGCACTGCCCATGCAGTTATGTGTGCTGTGCCGGAGCTGGATGCCCCCTTTGCCGTCATCAATGCCGATGACTTCTATGGCAGAGAGGCCTTTGAGGCTATGGGCCGCTTCCTGAAGGAAGAGCTTCCCGAGACGGATCATGCCATGGTGGGGTATCTTCTGAAAAACACGCTGACGGAGAACGGCTCTGTGTCCAGAGGTCAGTGCTCCGTGGATGAAAAGGGCTATCTGACCGGTGTGGTGGAGCGTACCAGCATCGAAAGAAAAGGCGATAAGGTCTATTACACCGAAAACGGTGAAGATGTCGAGATCCCCGAAGATACTGTGGTCTCCATGAATATGTGGGGCTTCCGCGAGAGTCTGAAGGAGCGCTTTGAGAAGGACTTCGTCAAGTTCCTGCGTGAGACCATGCCCTCCAATCCCATGAAGGCAGAATACTTCCTGCCCCTCATTCCCAATGCCGTTATTGCGGAAGGCTCCGGCAGCGTCAAGGTGCTGCAGTCCGATGCCCGCTGGTACGGTGTGACTTACCAGAACGATCTGCCCGGCGTGCTTGCCGCCATTCAAAACATGAAAGATACCGGCGTGTATCCCGAGTATCTTTGGAGGTAATGATGATGGATACGCTTTTTGAAGCTTTAAAGGCATATAACTGGAAAGAATGTCCCGCCACAGCCGAGCGCTACGGTCACGGTCATATCAATGTGACCTATGTGATTCCTGCTCCCGACGGTGCCCGTTACATTCTGCAGAAGGTCAATAAAAATGTGTTCAAGAAGCCTGTGGAGCTGATGGAAAACGTGGCGGCAGTGACCAACTATCTGTCTGCCCGTACCGATGACCCCAGAGGCTGCCTGCGTCTGATCCCCACCAAGGACGGTGAAAACTTCTTCACCGATTCCAACGGTGACTACTGGCGCGTGTATGTGTTCATCACCGATTCCATCTGCCTGCAGCAGGCTGAGAGCGGCGAAGACTTCCGTCAGAGCGCCATCGCCTTCGGTGAGTTCCAGAAGCAGCTGAAGGATTTCCCGGCACATACCCTGCATGAGGTCATTCCTCATTTCCATGATACCAAGGATCGCTATCGGATGTTCAAGGAAGCCATTGCCAACAACAAGGCAGGCAGAGCGGACTCTGTCCGGGAAGAGATCGATTTTTACCTTGCCCGTGAGGACTTCGCAGGTCTGATCGTGGATAAGCTGGCAGACGGCTCTCTGCCTCTGCGCGTGACCCATAACGACACCAAGCTCAACAACGTCATGCTGGATAAGCGTACCCGCAAGGCGCTGTGCGTCATCGATCTGGATACGGTCATGCCCGGCTCTGCCCTGTATGACTACGGTGACAGCATCCGCTTCGGCGCTTCCACCGCTGCTGAGGATGAAAAGGATCTGAACAGCGTCTGGATGGATCTGGAGCTGTATAAGATGTACACCGACGGTTACCTGTCTGCCTGCGGCGACAGTCTGACCGAACTGGAGATCGAGATGCTGCCTGTGGGCGCCAAGATGATGACTCTGGAATGCGGTATGCGCTTCCTCACCGACTATCTTGACGGCGATACTTATTTCAAAACCACATACGAAGAGCAGAACTTAGATCGTACCCGCACCCATATCAAGCTGGTCTCCGACATGGAAGCCAAGTGGGATGAAATGACGCGCATTGTCAAGGAGGCAACAAAATGAATGTCTTAGTTACCGGCGGTGCCGGTTATATCGGAAGCCACACCTGTGTGGAATTGATCGAAGCAGGCCATACCCCCATCGTGGTGGATAACCTGTGCAATTCCAGCGCCAAGAGCCTGGATCGCGTCAAGACCATCACCGGCAAGCAGATCATGTTCTATGAGGGCGATGTCCGTGACGAAGCTCTGCTGGAAAAGATCTTTATGGAAAACGAGCTGGATTGCGTCATCCACTTTGCCGGCCTCAAGGCTGTGGGCGAGAGCGTTGCCATTCCTCTGTCTTACTATGACAACAACCTGTGCTCCACCATGACCCTTTGCCGCGTTATGGCAAAGCATGGTGTGAAGAAGATCGTCTTCTCCTCCTCTGCCACCGTCTACTCCGGAGACAACGAAATGCCTCTGAAGGAGACCTCCAAAACAGGTAACTGCACCAACCCCTACGGTTGGACAAAATATATGTGCGAGCAGATCCTGCGCGATATCGCCAAGGCAGACGCACAGTGGTCTGTGGTGCTGCTGCGCTACTTCAATCCTGTGGGCGCCCATGCCAGCGGCATGATCGGTGAGCACCCCAACGGCATTCCCAACAATCTGATGCCCTTTATTTCCCAGACTGCCATCGGCAAGCGGGAAAAGCTCAGCGTTTTCGGCAACGACTACGATACCCATGACGGCACAGGCGTGCGTGATTACATCCATGTGGTGGATCTTGCAAAGGGCCATGTGGCAGCCATCGGCTATGCCGAGGGCAACAAGGGTGAGGCTGTCTTCAATCTGGGCACCGGCACCGGCTACAGCGTGCTGGATATGGTCAAGGCATTTGAGACTGCCAATGAGATCAAAGTGCCCTATGTCATTGCCCCCCGCCGCCCCGGCGATCTGGCGACCTGCTATGCAGACCCTGCCAAGAGCCGTGAAGTTCTTGGCTGGCAGGCAACTCTGGATCAGACCGATATGTGCCGCGACACCTGGCACTGGCAGAGCAAAAACCCCAACGGATATGATGATTAACAAAAAAGACCCCTTTCGGCGGTTTGTCCCTAAGCACAACCGCCGAAAGGGGTCTTTTTTGTTAGGTAATAAGTAATCGTGAATAGTGAATAAGTGTTGTGTCGGCTGCGCCGACGGATTTGAATAGCGGTATGTACCACGTTTGTCATTGCGAGGCTTGCTTGCAAGCCGTGGCAATCTAAAAACTGCCATGAGATCGCCGCGCTCCCGTTGGTCGTTCGCAATGACAGGTATGATGCGATGGCCTGATTTGGTGTCACCCGTTTTCAAGGTCATAGATGCGCCATTGGGTGGGGTTCATGCCGAATTCCCGTTTAAAAAGCTTGGAAAAATTGGCAATGTCCTTAAAACCGCTCATGGCAGCCACTTCCTTGACGGCATAGCCCAGAAGCAGATAGCGCTTTGCCTCCGCCAGACGCACCTGCAGAATGTGAGATTGGAGGGTGTGCCCTGTTTTTTCCTTGAACAGCTTGGACAAGTAGAAGGGATTGAGTCCCACATAGTCGGCAATATCTCCGATGGCAAGAGGATTCATATAAGACAGCTCAATATAGTCGATGGCTTTCTGCACATGGCTTCTGGGCAGCACATCCGGCTGGATCATGGCGGCATACAGCTGCAGAAGATCCCCGGAGAGCTGATATGCCAGCATGGGGTGTGGCTCTTTTTGCCCGTTTAGATGGCACAGGGTATCCGACGGTGCATCAAAGACAGCGGGCAGCTTGGCGAAGGCAGGTGCCAGCCTTCCTGTAAAGCCGATCCAGCGATAAGACCAGGGGTCTTTTTCATCTGCCACATAGTGGGCGTGGGCGTCGGCCGGGATGATAAATGCCTGTCCTGCACAGACCGTGTATTGCTGATCGTCCAGATATAAGATTCCCTTGCCGGAGAGCACATAGTGCAGCAGCATGGTGCGTTTGACAGGGTGGTTGATGGCACCGGGCAGACATGTTGCCTCTCCTGCAAAGACGGGATTGAGATCCTCCAAATGTTCATTGAGCAGTACCTGATAGGCTTCCATAAACGGCACCTCCCTTGAAATATATTGATTATACCATCATATCCCAATAAATAGCAATGGAAAAATACAAAATTTGGCGATATAATGACCACATAGAGTCCGAAATAAATGAAAGGAATAATCTGTTATGAGTAAATTGGCATTGTACGGCGGTACCCCTGTTCGTGAAGATGTTCTGTATAAAGGCTGGCCCGGCATCCGTGAATACGGTCTGGAGGAAGCTGAGAATCTGATCAAGGTCATCAAGGCAAGATCTCCCTTCCGTTACTATGGCCCCGATATCCAGAATATGGTCAAAAACTTTGAAAAGGGAATGCGTGAGCGCTTTGGCGTCAAGCACGCAGTGGGCGTTACCAGCTGCACCGCGTCCTTGATCATTGCCCTGAAGGCAGCCGGCATCGGCCCCGGGGACAAGGTCATCGTTCCTGCCTGCACCTTCCTTGCTACGGCAGGCGCTGTTGTCTGCGCAGGCGCTGTTCCTGTGTTCTGCGATGTGGACGACACCATGAACATCGACCCCAAGAAGATCAAGGATGTTGCTGATAAATATACCAAGGCTGTCATCACCGTGCCTCTGGGCGGCTTCCCTGTGCAGATGGACGAGGTCATGGTCGAGGCAAAGAAGCTGGGCCTGATCGTCATCGAAGACGTGGCACAGTCCATGGGTGCTTCCCTCAATGGCAAGCCCATGGGTACCTGGGGCGACATCGGCTGCTTCAGCCTGCAGATGAATAAGATCATCACCACCGGTGAAGGCGGCGTTGTGGTCTCCAACAACGATGAACTGTTCGAGCGCGCTGTGCGCTACCATGACCAGGGTCAGTACCGCGAGATGGAAGGCTTCCTGACCGACTGTGCCGACCGTGTGTTCATCGGTCAGAACTATCGTATGAGCGAGCTGACCGGTGCTGTGGCGCTGGCACAGCTGGATAAGCTGGACAAGATCCTCACTCGTATGCGCCAGATCAAGAAACAGATCAAGGACGAGATCAAGGACATCCCCGGCATCCGCTTTAAGCGCGTCATCGACGAAGAGGGCGACGCTGCCTGCAGCCTGACCTTGCTCTTTGACACGGTGGAGAAGGCTGACCTGTTCAACAAGGCGCTCAATGCCGAAGGTATCGCTGTTTCCGCTCAGTACGGTGGCAGACCTGTGTACATGATCCCCCAGATCTTCCATCAGAAGACTGTGGATCGTGACAACTTCCCCTTCAACCAGTTTGACGAGCCTGTGGTCTACACCGAGGATATGTGCCCCTGCGCCAACTACTATATGCCCAGAAGCTGCTTCATCTCCCTGTCCGCGGAGTTTGAAGAGCAGGATGTGCGTGATGTTATCACCGCCATCAAGAAGGTTGCTGCAGAGATCCTGTAAAAAACCGGAAAATCCGAGGCTCATGCCTCGGATTTTTTGTCTGTGCTTTGAAAAAACATCTGCTGCAAGGGTCGATTTTTTTATTGCTTTGTGATAGAGTAATCTTTAGAAATCTGCCTTGTAAAAGGAGTGACGAAAGTGCTTAGATTTATTGACGCAAGATGTATGCTGGGAAACCGCTGCATCATCCGCGAGGGCGATCCAAACACCAAAGAAGATATTTTGGAGCTGATGGATCGCTGCCATATTGAAAAAGCCGTTGTCTATCACGCCATGGCAAAAGAGTCCGAGCTTCCCGGCGGCAACATGGCTCTGGTGGAAGAGACGAAAGACAATGACCGCTTTATCCGCCAGTGGTGTGCGCTGCCGTCTTACTTTGGTGAATACTTAAGCGCGGAGGATTTCTTTGCCGCCATGAAGGAGCATCATGTCACATCCATGCGTCTGCTCCCCAAGACCTGCGGCTATTCTCTGCGCCCTCATGTGATCGGCAAGCTGATGGATCTTGCGGCACAGTGCCGGATGCCTGTGTTTATCAGCCTCTTTGAAGAACTGACTTCCGATGAGGTGTATGACCTGTGCAAGGCTTATCCTGATGTTAATTTTGTGGTGGGCAACACGGGCTACCGTGAAAACCGCCGCCTTGGCCCTGCTGTGGAGCAGTGCGACAATCTGTATCTGGGCACAGGCAACTATGTTGCCCATTGCGGTGTGGAGCTGTTCTGCAAGTATTATGGTGCCGAGCGTCTTGTCTTTGATACGGGACTTCCCACCGGTTCTGCCACGGCAGCTGTGTCGCTGATCGGCTATGCCGAGATCAGCCGGGAAGAAAAAGAGCTCATTGCCCATGGCAACATAGAGCGTCTGTTGGGGGAGGTGACCTTGTGATGCGTTACGAAAATCTTGTCTATGAACAAAAGCCCTTTGACGGCGTCTATGTGCTGGATGTCCATGGTCACATCGGTTTTGAGCAGGGCAGCCAGCTTGGCCCTCATGACGGGAAAAGCATTGTGCATACCATGGATCGCATGGGCGTGGATGCCGTATGTGTGTCCTATTCCCCCGGTCTTCGCGGGGACTGGAAGCGAGGCAACGATATCACGGCGCAGGTCTGCGGTGCATATCGGGGCAGAGTCCTTGGTTATGCCGCGCCCAACCCTTTCCACAAGGATTGTGATGTTTCCGAATATTTCGCGGAAGACCGCGGCTTCGTCGGCATTAAGATTCATGGCAACATCCAGGGCGAGACCCCGGAGAACGATCCCCGGTATGCCCACGCCTTTGAGCTTGCCAATAAGCGCAAGCTCCCCGTTCTCTTCCATGCATGGATGCCCTATGAGATCGACCGTGCGGCAGATGTGGCAAGGCAGTATCCGGATCTGAAGGTGATCATCGGCCACGGCGGTCTGACCTTTGCAAGAGAGCATGCTGTTGCTGTGTGCAAGAAATATGACAATGTTTACTGTGACACCGCCATCAGCAGCGCCCCGGACGGCTCTATCGAATGGCTGGTGGATAAGATCGGCATTGACCGTGTGCTCTACGGCTCTGATATGACATTCTTTGATTGCATCCACACCATGGGTAAGATCGCACTGGCAAAGCTGACCGATGAAGAAAAAGAAAAGATCTTTGGACTGAACGCCAAAAGTCTGTTCGGTCTTTAAAAGGAGAATGATACCATGCTGAATTTTATTGACGCAAGATGCCAACTGGGCCGCCGCGGCATCGTCCGTGAAGGCGAGCCTGTGACCAAGAGCGATATTCTGGAACTGATGGATCGCTGCAGCATCGAAAAGGCAATTGCTTACCATGCCATGGCAAAGGAAGGCGATATGAAGGCAGGCAACGACCTGCTGCTGCAGGAAACGGAAGGCGATGAGCGCTTTATCCGTCAGTGGTGCGCTATGCCCTCTACCTTCGGTGAGTTTATGGGCGCGGAGGAACTGGCAGAACAGATGAAGAAGCACCATGTTTCTTCCATCCGTCTGTTCCCCAAAACCCACGGCTACTCCGTGAAGCCCTATGCCATGGGCAAATTCATGGATGTCATGGCACAGTGCCATGTGCCCGTGTTCCTGACCTATGCAGAGTGCGGCAGTGAGGACAATCTGTACAGCCTGCTGAGCAGTTATCCCGAAGTCAATTTTATCATCAGCGATGCCAGCTACCGGGAAAACCGCAAGCTGTTCCCTCTGATGGAGCAGTGCAAAAATCTGCTGCTGGGCACCGGCAACTTTGTGGTACACGGCGGCGTGAAGCTGATCTGTGACTATTTTGGCGCCGAGCGTATGATCTTTGATACCGGCCTTCCCATGGGTTCTGCCACGGCAGCCGTGGCGCTGATCTGCTATGCCGAGATCAGCGAGGAAGAAAAGCAGCTCATCGCCCACGGCAACATAGAGCGTCTGCTGGCAGATGTGAAGCTGTAAGAGGTGCCGCTATGAGATTTATTGATGCAAGCTGCCGTCTTGGTATGCCTGCCGCACCCGGCGAGGGTATGCCATGGAAGACAGAAGAGATTCTGGAACTGATGGATCGCTGCCATATTGAACAGGCCTTTGCCTACCATATCGTGGCGCGAGATGGCGAAGTGGAAGACGGCAATGGGCTTTTGATGGAAGAGATCAAAAAAGATTCCCGTTTGCAGCCGCAGTGGTGCGCCATGCCTGCCACTTTCCGGGAGTTCCTTCATGCAGATGCCCTGGGCGATGCCATGAAGAAAAACGGCGTGAAGACCTTGCGAATCGCCCCCAAGGGCTTTGCCCACAGCGCCATGCCCTATGCCATGAAAGAGCTGATGGACTTTGCCGCGCAGAGCCGCGTCCCCGTGTTCTTTGACTACGGTGAGGCCGTGGGCGATGCGCTGTACGATCTGTGCAGCGCCTATCCGGATGTAAAATTTGTGGTCACCAACACGGCCTATGCCCTCAACCGATTCTTAGGGCCTGTGCTGGATGCCTGTCCTAACCTGTATGTGGGCACGGGCAACTATGTGCCCCATCAGGGACTGGAGACCTTCTGCAGATACTATTCCGCAGACCGTCTGATCTTCAACACAAACCTGCCCTTTGGCTCTGCCACGGCGGCGGTGTCGCTGGTGTGTCTTGCCAACATCAGCAAAGAAGAGAAGGAAAAGATCGCCTGCGGCAACATGGAAAGACTGCTTTCGGAGGTGCGCCTGTGAATTGGGAAGAACTGGTATTTGAAGCAAAGCCCTTTGATGGGCTGCTCGTTCTGGATGTCCATGGGCATATCGGTGCCCACAGGCCCTTCCAGCTGGGCGCCTACAGCGCCGCGCAGGTGGCGCAGACGGCAACGCGTATGGGTGTGGATGCTGTGTGCGTATCGTCCCTGCCCTCCATTGTCAGCGACTGGAAATGGGGCAACGAGGAAGTGGCGCAGGCCTGCCGCGATTTCCCGGGTCTGATCCTTGGTTACGCCGTGCCAAACCCCTATTATGAGGACTGCGATATTGCCCCCTATCTGTCCATGCCCGGCTTCCGCGGCATCAAGGTCCACGGCGATATGCAGGGAAGCCTGCCCCTCAATGACCCTCGATATTTTGCAGCCTATGAGCTGGCAGACAAGCAGAGACTTCCTGTGCTGTTCCATGCATGGCTGCCCTCTGAGGTGGCTGCCGCCACAGATGTGGCAAAGCGCTATCCCAATGCCACCATCATTCTGGGTCACTCCGGCATGACAGCAAGAGCTGCTGCTGTGCAGGCTGCCAGAGAATGTGACAACATTCTCATCGATACCGCCATCAGCTCCACCTATGACAATGCCATCGAAGTGCTGGTGGACAAGGTCGGTGCAGACCGTGTAGTCTACGGCTCGGATATTTCCTTCTTTGACTGCATCCACACCATGGGCAAGATCGCCCTTGCCAAGCTTTCGGATACGGACAAGGAGAAGATCTTCGGCCTCAATGCCAAGGAACTCTTCCGCCTGTAAGGAGCGCGCATATGGACTGTACAAAGAGTATTTTTGCCGGTAAGCCTGTGGATTTTGAGGTCATTGACGTCCATGTCCACTATGGTGATGCCGGAACCTATCAGCTGTGCGGCTCTGAAGCCGAGGGCATCGTCCATACCATGGGTCGCCTTGGCATGGATCTTTGCTGCTGCTGCGGCAACAGCGCGGCTTCTGACTGGTATTATATCAATGAAAACGTGGCAAAGGGCATGGATCGCTACCCGGATAAGCTCAAAGGCTATGTGGTGGTCAACCCCTTTTATGAGGATCTTGATCCTGCCTTCTGGTTTGAGAGAAGTCCCGGCTTTATCGGTCTGAAGGTTCTTGCCTGTGTGCAGGGCGACCTGCCGCTGGATCATCCCCGGTATCACCGCTTCTATGAGTACGCAGACCGCCATAACCTGCCTGTGCTGGTCCATACCTGGATCGCAAGGGAAGTCAATGAGATGTTCCGCATGGCGCAGAAGTATCCCAATGCCCGTTTTATCTGCGCCCACAGCGCTCTGACCAACCGTCCTGCCAAGGAAGCGCTGATCGAAGGTATGAAGATCTGCGACAATGTGGTGGCGGATACTGCCATTTCTGAGATCTATGACGGTGCGTTGGAGTGGATCGCAGACAAGATCGGCACAGACCGTCTTGTCTATGGCTCAGACTTTATCACCTTTGAATGTTCCCACATCCTCGGCAGAGTTGCCATGAGCAAGCTGACCGATGATGACAAGGAAAAAATCTTCAGCCGCAATGCAAAGCAGTGGCTGAAGCTGTAAGGAGATCACTATGGATTTGAAAGAATATGTGTTTTTGGGCAAGGAACTGAAGGACACCTATGTGGTGGATGTCCATATCCATGTGGGCGGCTCCACCCGCTATCAGAAGCCGGGCAACGATGCCGACAGCGTGGTCTATACCATGGATCGCGTGGGTGTGGATGTTGTCTGCGCCAGCTGCTCTCCCGGTGCGTACTGCGACTGGAAGTGGGGCAATGAGATGTGCGCCGATGCCCATGAAAAATACCCGGATCGCATCAAGGCTTATGCCGTGGTCAACCCCCACTATACCTTTGATCTGGATGCGTATTTTGCAAACAGTGACCGATTCCTCGGCTTGAAGGTCATTCCCTTTGTGCAGGGCACGCTTCCCATCGACTGCCCGGGTCTGCAGCCTTATTATGAGTATGCCGACAAGTACGGTCTGCCTGTGCTGTTCCATGCATGGATGGCAAGCGAGGTGAAGGATGCCACCGCTGTGGCAAAACGCTATCCCAATGCCAGATTTATCTTCGGCCACTCCGGCTTTACGGCCTTTGAGGAGTCGGTAGCAGCCTGTAAGCAGTGTGACAATGTGTTGCTGGATACCACCATCTCCGATACCTATGACGGCGCGCTGGAGCGTCTGGTCAATGCGGTGGGTGTGGATCGTGTGGCATTCGGCACCGATCTGACTGCTTTTGAGTGCTCCCATATTCTGGGCAGGATCCTGCTGTCCCGACTGAGTGACACAGACAAGGAAAAGATCCTGGGCCTCAATGCAAAGCAATTCTTAAAACTGTAAAAGAAGCACCTGTCATGTAATATGACAGGTGCTTCTTTCATATGCTGTCTCTTAATGTCCTGCTTCGTTGGAAACAGACAGGATCTCGCCGGAGGCGGAGATCATGTAGTTGTAATTTTCACCATCGGCGGAGAAGTGGATGTTGTAATAGGGAACGCCGTCCGCATCGGTTTCCACATGGGTGTGGATGTTTTCGGCATCTGCGACTTTGACACCTGCATCCTTGGCGGCGATCTGCTGTGCCTTCTGAGCGGAAATCGCCTTGCCGCCGCAGGCGGCCAGAGAGAATACCAGGATCAGAGCAAGGGCCAGCGCCATAATACGTTTTGTCATAAAAGCATCTCCTTTTCTGTTTCGGATGCTCCTATTATAAAAGAAAAGGGGAGAAAGGTCAAGAAAACCCGTAAGGCTCAGTCGTCCATGTCGTAGGAGAGAATGTCTCCGGTCTCGGCGTGGATGGTGTACTCATACTCCATGCGATCCACACGGAAATCCACCTCGTATTCCGGCACACCGTCGTCGATCTCGTAGGAAACGCGCAGCTGTGTGACTTGATCTGCCGTAAAGCCTGCGTGTTCCAGGGCGATCTGCTGGGCCTCCTGCTCCGTGATCAGATCGGCCTGTGCCGCGGTGGGGGTCATGTTGGCTTCGACCGTCTCTTCCAGACGGTCGGCTGCCGTTTCGATGCGTTCTTCTGTCTTCTCGATCTGCGCCAAGGCAGCGCCGCAGCCGGTCAAAAGCAGCAAACTGAGCACGATAGCAAGTAATTTCATGTGTGTACCTCCTTTTTAAACAGAGTGCCCCCAAATAACGGTATTATGCAAAAAAGGGGAGCGGACATACCGCTCCCCATATGTTTTATTCTACAGCAGAGAAGTCTTCCTTGCCCACGGAGCAAAGCTCGCAAGCAAAATCTTCGGGCAGATCTTCCCACTTTACGCCGGTCTCTTCTTCATCATAGATCCAGCCGCAAACATCGCAAACATATTTCATTTTCAGTTCCTCCTGTGAATTGTTATGTTGGTTTATTATAATACAAGACTCGGGGCGGTGTAAACTCTGCCGGCATATTCCTGATCCAGCAGATACAGTCCCTTGGAGTCAGAGCCAAAGAGTTTGAAACGGCTGATCATGGAGTCGGCATTGTCCTCTTCCTCCATCTGCTCATCCACGAACCAGTCTAAGAACTTCATGGTACGGTAGTCCTTGTCCTGATGGGCTTCGTGGTAGATGTTGTTGATCAGGCTGGTCACATAGCGCTCATGCTCGGCAGCAGCCACCAGAGGCTCCATGGGGGAGGAGTAGGTCTTGTCGGGCTTGCCGATGGCTTCCAGCGTGACTTTCAGGCCGTTGTTCTGCATATACTTCATGAAGAGCAGCGCGTGATCGCGCTCTTCCTGCGCCTGGATCATGTAGTAATTGGCAAAGCCGTCCAGATCCAGTTCGTCATAGTAGTTTGCCATATCCAGATACAGGTAGGCGGAGTAGAATTCCTTGTTGATCTGCTCATTGAGCAAAGCTGCGATCTTGTTATTCATAAAAATCTCCTTTCAGTCTGTCAAAGTCGATCTGTTTTCTTCATGGCCTTAGTATAGCACAGAGAAAACTATTTGTCAATAATAATAATCATTATTATTTTAGAAAATTTAAAATATTTTTCCGCTGCCCCATATCCCATGTCATTGCGATCGCGCCCGCAGGCGCATGCAAGCGAGCAACCGCGCAAAGCGCGGCTCTTAGCAAGTCGCAGGAGGAGCTGTAAGCTCCGACGTGGCAATCTAAAAAGGTGCTTTCTGTGTGTGACTTGCTGCAAACATGATCGTAAAAGTATGCAACGGTATTTTTGCTGTGCGACAAAAGTGCCCAAAAGCGCAGTTAAGGGGAACCCTTTCCATGGGTTCCCCTTAACGATCCTCTCCGCAAACGATCAAGAGGGAGGAACTGCGGTTCCTCCCTATTTGAACTCCCTCCGGGGAGCGCACCTCTGTGCGGCATAACGCTTGTCCGTTATCCCGCGTTTGGACTTTTCCTATACTTACATTTCCTCCATGACCTTGCCGCAGCAGCGGGGGATCACATCGCCCGGTTTTACATGGAGGATCTTGTGGCAAATGGGGCAATAGACATCGCATTCTTTTTCTGCCCGTACCACAGATGTCAGGTTTTTCTGTTCCATCATGTTTCCTTTCTAAAATGCAGTCACTTCTTTTAAAAGCGCTATTTTAAGTATTTTATCACAAAATGTCTCAAATGTGTTTGCTATTTTAATTTTTTTCGGAACTACAGTTACAGCAATCGATAAACACAGCATAACGACAGTTTCGATACATGTATGAAGAATGATAATGATAAAGTATTGTAGATAGACTATGCTTTTCTATGAAAATCTATTCGATAAATATAAGTAGGGGCGGCGGTGCACTCTTTCAAGCTGCAAAAATCTTGCTCGTAAGATCAGCCGCACTACATTGACTTTGCATTGCTGACACGGTACAATAGTAAAAGCAAGAGGGGGCGTTCTTATGGCAATAGAATACAGACAGTATCATTACGCTTCACAGGAACACAAAAAAGCACGGATTCTGCGTTACTGCATCCTTCGTTTAGGCAATGGCATCAGCGACGAATGTGTACAAGATGTCTATGGTGATGATAGCCCGGAAAAAGACCATATTTTGTTGGGCGCTTTTGATGAAGATTTATTGGTTGGTACAGTAAATTTAGCACCATGTGGAAAGAACGGTCTTCTGCTAAATGCGTTGGCGATCCATGACAGCCGACAAGGGGAAGGCATTGGTGCAAAACTGGTGAACTATGCCCACAAAATTGCGAAAGAGCAAGGGTATTGCACCATTCGGCTGATGGGGCGCAGTAATGTTGTAGAATTTTACAAAAAGTTAGGATATACTCCCACAGGAGTCGTGAAAAATTATCCCCAGGTCACTTTGATAGAAATGACCCTTGATTTGTGATATAAAGAGGGCCCTTTTATGTATATTTGTAATGACCCTGTTTGTGACCCTGTTTGTGATTTTTGCTGGTTTTGCATTCACGATGACATTGGGACACCTATTTGCTGCGAAAAGAGCAACATTGGTTTTGATGGTGGTGCTGGATATTGTGACGAATTTAGATGTAGGTTGCACGAAAATAAACAAGATGCAAAAAAATGACCGCCGGTGAAAAACACCGGCGGTTTAAGTTTATCTTACTTGAAGTATCTGTCGTGCAGACCCTTCAGGGCAACGCCGTGGCGGGCTTCGTCGCGGGCCATTTCATGGACGGTGTCGTGGATGGCGTCCAGGCCGTTCTTCTTGGCACACAGAGCCAGATCGAACTTGCCCTGGGTTGCGCCGAACTCGCAGTCAACGCGCCATGCCAGGTTCTTCTTGGTGGAAGCGGTCATGTTGGCTTCCAGATCCTCGCCCAGCAGCTCTGCGAACTTGGCAGCGTGCTCAGCTTCTTCGTAAGCAGCCTTTTCCCAGTACAGGCCGATTTCGGGATAGCCTTCGCGATGAGCGATACGGGCCATGCACAGGTACATACCGACTTCGGAGCACTCGCCGTTGAAGTTTGCCATCAGCTGATCGAAGATGTACTTCTTGTCTTCTTCGGAGATGTCGGGATTGTTCTTCACGGTCTTGGCATACACGCCGTACTCATGCTCAGCAGCCAGCTTCATATCGCCGGCCAGCTCCTTGAACTTGGAGCCGGGAACCTTGCAGGTGGGGCAGACGAAACCTTCGGTGATCTCGCCTTCATGGACATAACCGCAAACGGGGCAAACATACTTCTTCATATTATTTTCCTCCACAGAATTTATTTTTGTTTGATGGTTTAATTTTGATAACCATTCTTATTTACGAGTTCATCTTACCACATGGATTTTTATTTGTCAACAGTAATTTTGAGAATTATTCTTATTTTTAAAAAATTTTTTCCCGGAAGCATTTTATGCTCCCGGGAAGTCGGTCATGCCTTATTTGCTTTGTTGAGGAAGGGGATGGCGACCTTGCGGTTGAACCAGTCGATCAGCGGCCCCATAAAGAAAGCGGTGATGATGGTGCCGATGCCGGCGATGGTGGGGATCTCACTCCAGGAGCCGCCTGCAAAAAGGAACAGGGCGCAGCCTGCAATGACGCATACCAGATCACAGGCGATGCGGACAAATCGGAACTGACCCAGCTTCCACTTGCCGGACAGGACGATGGCAACGGCGTCGTAAGTGGAAACACCAAGGTTTGCCGTCATGTACAGGGCAGAGCCGAAGCAGATGACCACGATAGCGACAATGAGGAAGATCCAGCGCACCCAAAGGGCAGGGGAGGGGATCCAGATCTGCAGCAGCTTCATGGTGAATTCCGTGATGTAGCCGAGCAAAAACAGGTTGATGAAGGTGGCAAGACCGATGTTTTTCCGATCTGCCACAAGGCTGAAGCACAGCAAAATGGCGTTGACCACCATATATAATGTGCCAAAGGACATGAGGGTATCGGGGACGATATGATCCAGACCTGCCATCAAAGACTGGAAGGGATCCACACCGAGGGCAGCGTGCTTAAAGCCGCCCACGCTGATGGCGCAGATGATCACGCCGCACAGGGACATAAAAATTCTTCTTGCTTTCACGATCTTTACCTCACTATATTAGTATCGGGAAAATTATACCATTTCTTTACCTGCCTTGCAATACTGAGTATCATTATGCTGCGGTTTAGAAAGTGTACCGGTTTCTATCCTGGCAGGAATGTCTGCCGGGACCGTTCTTGCACATATTGCAGCTGCATGATAAAATATTTATAATGCGTTATGTGAGATTTTTGCACCGCGCCATAGCCTCCCTTGTGTAAAGGGAGGTGGCGCGGCGAAGCCGTGACGGAGGGATTGTCATGCAGTCAAAACACAATAAGCAGTTGCTTCCGTTGGCAAAACATCTGCGAAAGGAAATGACAAAAGAAGAACGCCACCTGTGGTACGACTTCCTTCGTTCCCATCCTGTCCGTTTTTCCGGACAAAAGGTGCTTGGAAAATATATTGCTGATTTCTGCAGTGCAGAAGCCAAACTCGTCATAGAGTTGGACGGCTCTCAACACTATGAGCCGGTAGAAATACAAAAAGATGCAGAGCATACAGCGTTTCTGGAGGGCTATGGTTTGACTGTCATTCGAATTTCGAATAGTGAAGTAGGCAGAAACTTTTGCGGAGTTTGCGATTATATTGATGATGCGATAAGACAATCCCTCAGTCAGCTTCGCTGACAGCTCCCTTTACACAAGGGAGCCTTTGGCGCTTCCGCGCCGGTGCATAACATGAAAAACCGACCTGTGATCGTGATCATAGGTCGGTTTTTCTGTTTTACGAATCTCTTACCAAGAAACTGCCATGTTTGTTAATGATTCTGTTTTGCGCAATCGGCGCAGCTGCCAAAGAACTGCAGCTGATATGAGCCGATAATACCACCTGCACCATGCTCTGCTTCTGTCAGCACTGCACGGGGCAGCTCCACATTCTCCAGATCTACCACCTTGCCGCAGGTGGTACAGATGAAGTGGGTATGGGGGTCGGTGTTGCCATCATAGCGCTCAAGACCTGCCACGGTGCCAAGGGATTGAATGGTACCGTCTGCCTTGAACATTGCAAGATTGCGGTAAACCGTGCCGAGGCTCAGATCGGGGATCTGGGGCTTCAGCTGCTGGTAGACCCATTCGGCGCTCGGATGGCTTTTCGTTTCGCGGATACACTGCAAAATGGCATCGCGCTTTTTGCTGTGTTTTCGTGTGACTTCCATAAGCACCTCCTAAACAATAATGATTATCATTTGCAAAACAATCATACCATATCTTCCCTCACTTGTAAAGAGGGAAAATGAAAAAAGTTAGTCATGACTAATTTACATCCTTTTCGCAACCGACAGGTGCGAATCGGAAACGGACGTGTCCACCGCTTGCGGACAAACATAGTTTTCCTGCGGACGATTTGGGCAAGATGCACCATGTGTGCAAACAAAAAGAAAAAATATCAAAAAAATACCACAATTTTGATATTTCTGTTTGCAATATGGGAAAAATATGTTATATTATCTAATTGGAATAACAAATCAAATTAAGAAAATTCAAGACAAGCGCGTTTTGAGACGAAAGGAGTAAACAAACTATGTCTGTTAAGTACGTCTACTTGTTCTCCGAGGGCAACGGTTCCATGCGTGAGCTGCTCGGCGGTAAGGGCGCCAACCTGGCTGAAATGACCAAGATCGGTCTGCCCGTGCCTCAGGGCTTCACCATCACCACCGAAGCCTGCACCAAGTACTACGAAGATGGCAAAATGATCAATGATGAGATCCAGGCTCAGATTCTCGAGTACATCGTCAAGATGGAAGAGATCACCGGTAAGAAGTTCGGCGATCTGGAGAATCCTCTGCTGGTCTCTGTTCGTTCCGGCGCCCGCGCTTCCATGCCCGGCATGATGGATACCATCCTGAATCTGGGTCTGAACGAAGATGTCGTGGAAGTCATGGCAAAGAAGTCCGGCAATGCTCGCTGGGCATATGACTGCTATCGCCGCTTTATCCAGATGTATTCCGACGTTGTTATGGAAGTCGGTAAGAAGTATTTCGAAGAACTCATCGACAAGATGAAGGAAGCCAAGGGCGTGACCCAGGACGTGGACCTGACTGCCGAGGATCTGAAGGAACTGGCAAACCAGTTCAAGGCAGAATACAAGGCAAAGATCGGCAGCGACTTCCCCTCCGATCCCAAGGAGCAGCTCATGGGCGCAGTCAAAGCTGTTTTCCGCAGCTGGGACAACCCCCGTGCAAACGTCTACCGTCGTGACAACGACATCCCCTACTCCTGGGGCACCGCTGTCAACGTGCAGGCCATGGCTTTCGGCAACATGGGCGACAACTGCGGTACCGGTGTTGCATTTACCCGTGACCCCGCCACCGGCGAGAAGAAGCTCATGGGCGAATTCCTGACCAACGCACAGGGCGAAGACGTCGTCGCCGGCGTCCGTACTCCCATGCCCATCGCTGAGATGGCCAACAAGTTCCCCGCTGCTTTCGAGCAGTTCAAGAACGTCTGCGAGATTCTGGAAAACCACTATCACGATATGCAGGACATGGAGTTCACCATTGAGAACGAAAAGCTCTACATGCTCCAGACCCGTAACGGCAAGCGTACCGCTCCCGCCGCTCTGCAGATCGCGGTTGACCTGGTGGCAGAAGGCCACAAGACCAAGGAAGAGGCTGTCCTGATGATCGATCCCAGAAATCTGGACACCCTGCTCCATCCCCAGTTCGACGTCAAGGCTCTGAAGGCTGCTACTCCCATGGGTCGCGGTCTGGGCGCTTCCCCCGGCGCTGCCTGCGGCCAGGTCGTCTTCTCCGCTGAAGATGCCGACGCATGGAACGCTGCCGGCAAGAAGGTCATTCTGGTTCGTCTGGAGACCTCTCCCGAAGATATCACCGGCATGAAGGCTGCTCAGGGCATCCTGACTGTCCGCGGCGGTATGACCTCTCACGCTGCTGTCGTCGCTCGCGGCATGGGTAAGTGCTGCGTTTCCGGCTGCGGCGAGATCCACATGGACGAAGAGAACAAGCAGTTCACTCTGGCCGGCAAGACCTACGTCGAAGGCGACTATATCTCCATCGACGGTTCCACCGGCAACATCTACGACGGCATCATCGCCACTGTGGATGCTGAGATCTCCGGCAACTTCGGCACCATCATGGGCTGGGCTGACGAGTTCCGTACTCTGAAGGTCCGTACCAATGCCGATACCCCCGCTGATGCCAAGAAGGCCCGCGAGCTGGGCGCAGAAGGCATCGGCCTGTGCCGTACCGAGCATATGTTCTTCGAAGCTGAGCGTATCGCTGCATTCCGCGAAATGATCTGCTCCGACACCGCCGAAGAGCGCGAAGCCGCTCTGGCTAAGATCCTGCCCTATCAGCAGGGCGACTTCGAGGCTCTCTACGAGGCTCTGGAAGGCAATCCTGTCTGCATCCGCTTCCTGGATCCCCCTCTGCACGAGTTCGTGCCCACCACTGAGGAAGACATTGCTCTGCTGGCAAAGGCTCAGGGCAAGACCGTGGAAGCCATCAAGGCTATCATCGAGGGCCTGCATGAGTTCAACCCCATGATGGGTCATCGTGGCTGCCGTCTGGCTGTCACCTATCCTGAGATCGCAAAGATGCAGACCAAGGCTGTCATCCGCGCTGCCATCAACGTGAAGAAGGCTCATCCCGATTGGAATCTGGTTCCCGAGATCATGATCCCCCTGGTCGGCGACGTGAAGGAACTGCAGTTCGTTAAGGCTGCTGTGATCGCAACTGCCGATGCTGAAATCGCTGCTGCAGGCATCGAGCTCAAGTACGAGGTCGGTACCATGATCGAGATCCCCAGAGCCTGCCTGACTGCTGACGAAGTGGCTAAGAACGCTGACTTCTTCTGCTTCGGCACCAACGATCTGACTCAGATGACCTATGGCTTCTCCCGTGACGACGCAGGCAAGTTCCTGAACGCCTACTACGATGCCAAGATCTTCGAGAACGATCCCTTCGCAAAGCTGGATCAGAACGGTGTTGGCCGTCTGATGGATCTGGCCATCAAGCTGGGCCGTCCTGTCAACCCCAACCTGCACGTCGGCATCTGCGGCGAGCACGGCGGCGATCCCTCCTCCGTGGAGTTCTGCCACAAGCTGGGTCTGGACTACGTGTCCTGCTCCCCCTTCCGTGTTCCCATCGCTCGTCTGGCTGCCGCTCAGGCTGCGATCTCCAACCGCTAAAATAACCGCAAACACCGCCTGTTGGGTCTCCAACAGGCGGTGTTTTCATAAAAAAGACGGATGCATGGCATCCGTCTTTTGCGATTCATATGGCAACATCTATTGTCCTGTGTCATTGCGATCGCGTCTGCAGGCGCATGCAAGCGAACAACCGTGCTTGCGGCAGCTCTTAGCGAGTCGCAGGAGCGAAGCGACGTGACAATTTGAGTAAAATACCAAATCTTATTCTTTTACACCGTGATGCCGTCGCCTTTGTCGATCAGGTCTTTTTCCTCGTGGCCGGAGCGGTCGATGCGTTTGAAGTTGCCGACGACGGTGGTCACATCGGAGAACACGGCGAAGGTGTGGGGGAAGGTCTTGATCAGCTCTGACAGAGCCGTTTTCTGTGCCCGGTTGATGACGCATACCAGCACGCTGGTCTCTTTGTCGTGATACATGCCCTTGGCAGGCATCATGGTGGCGGTGTGGTGCAGCTGCTCGATGATCAAGGCGGAAAGCTCCTCCGGCTGATCGGTGATGATCTCGCAGCGGATGGCGGCATTGCCTGCCTTGGTCAGACGGTCGGAGACCGTGGAGGTCATGAAGCAGTAGAGGATGCACAGGATCACAGGCTCGATTTGGAAGCCGTAGACAAAGTAGCTGGCAAAGGCTACGCACACATTGATGGCAAAGCTGACCCAGAAGAAATTCAGATGGGGATGGGAGTGGCGGATCAGGGCAGAGACCAGATCCATGCCGCCTGTAGTGGAGCTCATGCGGACAATGACGGAGTAGAGCCAGCCGTTGATGACGCCTGCCACCAGAGGGCCGAGGATGGTGCTGGTGCCGGTGTCGGTCTCATAGATGAACATACTCAGATCCATCTGCTCCAGCACGATCAGCATACCGGAGAACACCACGGCAAAGAGAAAACTGCGGCCTGCCAGAGATTTGCCAATCCTCCACAGGACGATCAAAGCAAGGGGTACATTGATGGCAAGGTTGAGCCAGCCCACGTTGATGCCAAGGACGTACTGGATCATGGTACACACGCCGCCGAGACCTGCCGGGGCGAACTTGTTGGGGAAGACGAACAGATGGTAATTCAGAGCGCAGATCACGGCAAGGCCGATGATCGCGGCATATGTCCAAATCTTTTTTGCAAGTTTCATATAAGTTCTCCTAAAGCTCGTTATGAACTGATTTTAGCAGACCTGCCGGGAAAGTCAACCGGTTTTGATGATGTGAAGACAAGAATGTAAAACAAATACAAAAGCTGACGGTGCTCCGTCAGCTTTTGTATTAGAATTTGATCGTCATGCCGTCGTAGGACACTACAAAGCCTGCGGCTTCCGCGTAGGGCAGCAGCTCGTCGTAGAGGGTGTTTTCTCCGTTGTGAGAGAAGTGGTTGAGCACAAATACGGTCTGTTCATTCGCGGCGCCTATGGCAAGCAGCCGCTCTTTTGTCCTGATGCACTGGCTTAAATTCATGTGCCCGAGAGAATCCTCCACCATGGTGCCTTCAGTGCAGTCCAGACTGACCAGCTGCATGGGCCCATCCAGCGTTTCCAGCATGACCCAGCTCTCTTCGGGGAGAATGGAGGTGTCATGGAAATAGCCAAAACGTTTGCCGTCCTTCTCCACTACAAAGACCACAGGAGTGGTCTTAGGCGCGTGTTTGGCAGGCAGGGGCAGAACGCGGAAGCCCTCGACCTCAAAGACCTCGCCGGGGATAACCTCCTCCGCCTGTACACGCTCCGGCTGCACACGGCTTTCTTTCAGACTTTCGCAGATCATCTCATAGCCGCGTCGGGCGGCATAGACGGTAAAGGTCGGTGCATTCTTAGGCAAAATGGCAAAGCCTACCTTACGCATCTCCAGGTCCGGGGCGTACAGATGGTCGGAGTGGGCATGGGTTACGATGCAGCTTTTGATCTTGGTGATATCCAGCCCGTGGTACAAGGTGTGCAGGAAGGTATCCGGCGGGAAGTCGATCAGAAGGCAGTCGTCCACCAGCGCCTGAGAGCGGGTGCGGATGTTTCTGCCTCCCAGCTCCCGGGCGCGGATGCAGTTCTTGCATTGGCAGAACAGGCCCGGGATGCCCTCAGCCGCGGCAGTGCCAAGATATGTCAGCTTCATTTGTTGGCCTCAGCCAGCTTATCCAGCTTGGTGTTGCGTGCGTACAGCAGCATATCGATGGAGATCTCGATCAAGTTCAGACAGTAGAATGCCCATGCCAGATAGAACAGCCAGCCCATAGGCCCGGTGGCAGCGCTGACCTGCAGGATCTTACGGGTGATGCCGAAGATATAGCCGATCCAGATGAACAGCTCAAAGGTCAGACTCTTGCCCTTGGCGGTGCGGGACTTCCAGGACTTGTAGATGGAAAGGGGCCAGGAAATGCCGAAGCACAGGATCATCAGGGCTTCCAGAAGATCGGTGATGTTCATTAAGTGTTCCTCTTTTCTTTGGGATTTCCTTCATTTTAGCATAGGTATTAGCCGTACGCAAGGTTGGCTCAATTGACTTTTTTTATAAAAAATATTATACTTGGCAGGTACGAATGAGGTGAAACCATGAAAGCCAATTACCACACCCACACATGGCGGTGCAACCATGCCGCCGGAACAGAGCGGGAGTATATTGAGCGGGCCATCGAGTCGGGGATCGAGATCCTCGGCTTTTCCGACCATACCCCAAACCCCTGCTCGTGGAACATCAACGACGGCATCCGCATGACGCCGGAGCAGACGGAGGGCTACTTCGCCGTGCTGTCTTCTTTAAAAAAGGAATATGAAAAGGATATCGAACTGCATATCGGTGTGGAGGTGGAGTACATCCCCGGGGAGTTCGGGAAGCTGACAGAGTTTCTGCATCAGTACCCCTGCGAGTATCTGATCATGGGGCAGCACTATGTGGACGGCGTGTATGTGCGCTTTATCCCGGAGAATGAAGCTGCTTTCCGCAATCATGTGTCCCAGATGCTGGAAGGCATCGCCACGGGCGAATTTATATATCTTGCCCACCCGGATCTGATCGTCTGGAACGGCTGGGAAGACCTGTATGCGCAGGAAATGACCCGCCTGTGCCGGGGAGCTGCGGCGCTGGGCGTTCCCATTGAGTTCAATCTTCTGGGCTATCGCAATAACCGCAACTACCCCGATCGCCGCTTCTGGCGCATCGCCGCCCGGGAGGGCTGCCCTGTGATCATGGGCGTGGATGCCCATGTGCCGGAGGATCTGGAGCTTTCACAGGTGGAGCCGCTGGCGCGGGAATATTTGAAAGAACTGGGCATAACGCCCATGGAAACGGTGAAACTATGAATAACGAACTGACAAAGCAGGATATCGCCATTATGCAGCAGGAACTGGATCACCTGCGTCTGACTGTGCTGCCCGATGCCATTGAGGAAGTCAAACGGACAAGAGCCTTTGGCGATTTGAGCGAAAACTATGAATATAAGGCTGCCAAGCAGGCACAGAATGCCTGCAAAAAGCGCATCCGCTATTTAGAACGCATGATCAAGTCCGCCACAGTCATTGAGGATAACACCGCGGAAGATGAGGTTGGGCTGTTCGATCTGGTGGAGCTGTACTTTGAAGATGATGAGGAGTGCCAGACCGTGTCGGTGGTCACCACGGTGCGGTGCGATCCGAGACAGGGGCGCATCAGCAAGGAGAGTCCTATGGGCAAAGCTCTGCTGGGCAAGCGTGTGGGCGACCGCTTTCAGGTCTGCGCCACGGAAAATTACAGCTATTTTGTCCAGGTGCGCAGCATCACCAAGGGCGAAGATGACGGCTCGGCACCCATTTTGTAATGTAGTTGGCAAAATATGGCGGCAATCTTTGGAATTTTAAAAGAAATTTCGAAAAAAGGAAAGATTCTTCTTTACTTTTGTTGCTATGTGTGGTATTCTTATCAAGCTGGCGCAATGCGCCAAATGACCCCGTTTCTCAGTTCAGGGACAAGGCCCGGTTCTCACACAGGCACTTCACCGACCCTCTACTTAGAACGTGGGCAATATTTATGAAAGGTGGAAACTAACATGATCCGCAAAGAAGACAAGACTGCTGTTATCGCAGCAAACGCTACCCACGAAGGCGACACCGGTTCTCCCGAAGTCCAGATCGCCATTCTGACCGCTCGTATCAACGAGCTGACCGATCACCTGCGTGTCCACAAGCATGACAACCACTCCCGCCGTGGTCTGCTGATGATGGTCGGTAAGCGCCGCAAAATGCTGGACTATCTGGCAAAGAAGGACATCAACCGCTATCGTGCGCTCATCGCCAAGCTGGGCATCCGTAAGTAAGAAAGACGATGGGCAGACACCGCTGTGTCTGCCCATTCTTTGAAAGCATTGCTTTCTGCATGGGATCCGCTTTAGCAGTTGAAAGGGCGGCTGGCACCAGCCATCGTTTCAAGTGCTAAATCCCCCATGCAGAAGCCCCGAAAAACTAAAGGAGGTTTCTCAAATGATCACTCGCAAATCTTATCCCAACCATCATATCTATGAGACCGAGATCGGCGGCCGTACCTTCACCGTCGAGACCGGCAAGGTCGCTGAGCTGACCAACGCCGAGTGCATCTGCCGTTACGGCGATACTGTCGTTCTGGTCACCTGCACCTGCAACCCCATCCCCAAGGCCGGTATTGACTACTTCCCTCTGACCATCGAGTTCGAAGAGAGAATGTACTCCGTGGGTCGTATCCCCGGCAGCTTCAACCGTCGTGAGGGCAAGCCCTCCGAGCGCGGCATCCTGAACAGCCGCATCATCGACCGTCCCATGCGTCCTCTGTTTGACGAAGAACTGCGCAACGACACCGTCGTGACCTGCACCGTTCTGGTCAATGACTATGAGAACCCTGTGGAGATCGTGGCTTCTCTGGGCGCTTCCATCGCCATCGCCTGCTCCGACGTTCCCTGGAACGGCCCTGTGGCTACCACCAACGTGGCTTATGTGGACGGCAAGTATATCGTCAACCCCACCAACGAAGAGCGTGAAGCCTGCTCCTGCTTCGTGTGCATCTCCTCCACCTTCGAGAAGGTGGTCATGATCGAGACCGAAGCCAACGAGGCTCCCGAAGATATCGTCTACGAGTGCATCCGTGTTGCCCACGAGACCAACATGGAGATCGTCAAGTTCATCAATACCATCGTTGCCGAGATCGGCAAGCCCAAGTTCACCTTCGAGAAGGCTGCTGTCAACCACGAACTGCTGGACGATCTGATCGAGTACGGTCTGGGCCAGATCGAGTTCGCACTCGATACCGATGACAAGAACGTCCGCGAGGAGCGTCTGACCGCTGCCCGTCTGGACTTTGCCGAGAAGTTCGGCGAGAAGTACGAAGACTTTGAGACTCACATCGAAGTTTGCCTGTACAAGATGCAGAAGAAGGTCGTCAAGAAGTGGCTGCTGGAAGGCAAGCGCGTGGACGGCAGAGGCATGGATCAGATCCGTCCTCTGGATGCCGAAGTCGGCATCCTGCCCAGAGTCCATGGCTCCGGCCTGTTCTCCCGCGGTCAGACGCAGGTTCTGAGCATCTGTACCCTGAACACCCTGTCTGCTGCCCAGAAGCTGGATACCATCTATCCCGAAGAGGGCAAGCGCTATATCCATCACTACAACTTCCCCAGCTTCTCCACCGGCGAAGCAAGAGCTGCCCGTTCCACCTCCCGTCGTGAGATCGGTCACGGTGCTCTGGCTGAGAAGGCTCTGCTGCCTGTGATCCCCTCTGTGGAAGAGTTCCCCTACGCCATCCGTGTGGTGTCCGAGGTCCTGTCCTCCAACGGCTCCACCTCCCAGGGCTCCATCTGCGGCTCGACTCTGGCTCTGATGGACGCAGGCGTGCCCATCAAGCGCCCCGTCGCAGGTATCTCCTGCGGTCTGATCTC
>JAGBBD010000053.1 GCA_017938625.1 Oscillospiraceae bacterium
CGCTCAGCAGCTCCCCTCACGGGGAGCCGAGGGGCTGTGCAGCACATAAGCCTTCCCCTTTGAGGGGACGGTGGCACGGCGACGCCGGGACGGATGTGGGGGGTGCAGGCAGTCTTTAGATTGCCACGTCGCTTCGCTCCTCGCAATGACAGGTGTATGATCGGCAGTGCGTGGCTGTCGTAGGGGCGATCTGCGATCACCCGCGTGCAGGATGACGATGGTGCATACAGGCACCTCTCAGCATCGCTGCGCTCAGCAGCTCCCCTCAAGGGGAGCCGGGGGTGCGGTGCAAAATTCAGCCTTCTGCATTCATCATTCTGCATTCCTTAAACTCCGCAGGGCTTTGACCGGTGCGTTTTTTGAAGTTGCGGTAGAAAGTGGAAAAGTCCTCATATCCCACCAGCTTTGCCGCTTCACGGATCGGGACGGCATGGGTCTGCAGCAGTCTTTTTGCCTGCTCGATGCGGCGATTGTGCAGATACTGCTTCACCGGCATGCCTGCCTGCTTGGGAAAGCGTTCCATCAGCGCCGAACGGGAGAGGGCAAACTGTCGGGCAAGGCTGTCCGGTGTCAGCGGCAGCATATAGTTGGCATCCATATACTCCATACACGCCCGAATGGGGTCGGGCGGCAGGGCAGTTTCCCTCTGCTTGTGACACCGCAGCAAAATGCGCACAATGGCAGCCACCAGATGACCTGCCATGGTGGTCTGCGGATCCAGCTCTTCACATTCCTCCTCCAGGGTCTGCAGCAGCCGCGCCATTTGGCGCTGCTCTTTTTTTGGCAGTCGGACACGCAGATGGGCATCGTGCCGCGGCAGACGGAGCATATCCAGAAACTCGCTGGCAGGGGATGTGACAAAACCGGGAGAAAACAGCGCCTGTCGGAAGGAGAGGGAGTAGTAGCTCAGCTGCTGTCCCACCGCCTTGGTGTGGTGGACATACCCGGGCGGCACGATGAAGCAGTCACCGGGCTGCAGCACCGTCTGCTGATGGAGCATCCTGCCCCGCTCCACATACAGAATCTGATAGCAGTCGTGGTAGTGAGGGTACTCACCAAGATCGGTCACCTGCCGTCTGCGGATGCGCACATGGCGGTTGTCATCGTGAAGGAAGGGAACAAATCGGCTCATAAGCGCCTCCTTGGAAATTTTGCAAAACGGAACGGACGAAATGCAATTGCAATTTATTATACCACATTTTATGATGGAGGCAAGAATTTGAACAAAAATCGTCAGGAGTGATCGCATGAATCCTTACAAGATCCTTTCCCCCACAGGTATTCTGGGTTACGGCTTCCCGGAGAGCTCCTTCCGCGCAGGTGTGGCGCAGAAGCCCGATCTGATCGCCTGCGACGGCGGCTCCACAGATCCCGGCCCCTACTATCTGGGTGCAGGCAAGCCCTTCACCACCCGCTCTGCCGTCAAGCGCGACCTGAGTCTGCTGCTTCTGGCAGCTCTGGAGCTGAACATCCCGCTGGTCATCGGCACCGCAGGCGGCAGCGGCGGCGAGCCTCATCTTGCAAGAGAGAGGGAGATCCTGCTGGAGATCGCCAAGGAGCAAAAGCTCTCCTTCAAGGCTGCCACCATCAATTCCGAGTTTGACCGGGAGTATCTGGTACAGCAGCTGGATGCCGGCAAGATCGTGCCTTTGGAGCCGGCTCCCATGCCTACCCGGGACGATATCCGCGGCTGCAGCCACATTGTGGCGCAGATGGGCGTGGAACCCATCATGGCGGCGCTGGACGCCGGTGCACAGGTCATTTTGTGCGGCCGCTGCTACGACCCTGCCGCCTTCGCCGCCCCTGCCATCCGGGCAGGCTATTCTGAGGCCCTTGCCACACATCTGGGCAAAATTCTGGAATGTGCCTGCATCGCAGCCACGCCCGGCTCCGGCTCCGACTGCATGATGGGCTATCTGTACGAAGACTCTTTCGCCGTGGAGCCCTGCGCAGAAAGCAGAGCCTGCACCGTCACCTCCGTGGCTGCCCATACCCTGTACGAAAAGTCCAACCCCTATCTGCTCCCCGGCCCCGGCGGCACGCTGGATCTGCTGGACTGCACCTTTGAGCAGGAGACCCAGCGCCGTGTCCGAGTCCGCGGCTCCAAGTTCATCCCTCAGGAGCGGAAGAACGTAAAGTTAGAGGGCACCAAGTTCACAGGCTGCCGCACCATCTCCATCTGCGGCAACCGTGACCCGCTGTTCATCAAGGAACTGGACAGCACTTTGGAGGGGCTTAAAAAGCGGGTTGCCGACAATCTGGACGGTACCGGCATCGAATACCGGCTGGACTTTATCGTTTACGGCAAAAACGGTGTCATGGGCACATTGGAGCCCGATCCCACCATCACCTCCCATGAGGTGGGCATCGTCATCGATGCCGTGTCCGACACCCAGGAAAATGCCAACACCGTCTGCTCCGTGGCACGTTCCACCATGCTGCACTACGGCTACCCGGGACGCATGGCAACGGCAGGCAATCTGGCATTCCCCTTCTCTCCGTCCGACATTCCCGTGGGCGGCATCTACACCTTTGCCGTGTACGCGCTTTTGGAGCATGATGATCCTGCCGCCCTGTTCCCGGCAGAAGTTTTTGAGATCAAGGAGGGTGAAGAGGTATGAAGACCTTAAAGGATATCGCCGCAGTCATTCGCTCGAAAAACGCAGGCCCTTACGAGCTGACTTTGGATGTGATCTTCTCCGACAAAGACGTGTTTGAAGCCTTCTGCCAAAAGAAGATCTTCACCAAAGAAGTCATCGCCAAGCTCTACCACATCGAAGAGACCGATGTTCTGTCCATCATGGAGTTTCCCCCTGCCATGGCGGTGAAAGCCACCATCGTGCGCCCTCTGGCTTCCGGCGCTCTGGGTGAGCGGGATGTCTACGGTGCCCAGCAGCACGTTCCCCTGATGAATTTGGAGGTAGACTTATGATTCCCATAAAAGTCATTGAAGAAGCGGCGTTTCAGACCATCCGCCGCGGCGCCACGGTGATCTCCGACGATGTGCGCGGTGCCTTTGCCCGGGCAATCGACATGGAGCTTTCCCCCATTGCCAAAAAGGGTCTGGAGGATACTTATAAATCCATGGGTCTGGCAGAGCTTCGCGACAAGCCTGCCTGCCCCGACACCGGCTGGCCCATCTTCTATATCAAAATGGGCAACGAGGCCGTGGTGGAAGGCGGCTTTATGGCGCTGGAGGAGGCGGTGCGCAATGCGGTGCGCCGTGCCACCAAGGCAGGCTATCTCAGAGCCACCATGAAGCACCCTCTGACCGGCTATGATCCCGGCGACAACATCGGCCCCAACATTCCCGATTTTACCTATACCTTCGTGCCCGGTGACCGGATGGAGATCACCTATGTGGCAAAGGGCGGCGGCAGCGAGTGCTTCGGCGGTACCCGTCAGCGGGTGGTCGCCTTTGCAGACGGCATGGCAGGCATCAAGAAGTTCGTCATCGATTCCTTTATCTCCTCCACCAAGGCAGGCGCCATCTGCCCGCCCAACATTCTGGGCGTTGGCGTGGGCGGCACTGCCAATGTGGCTGCCAACCTTGCCAAGGAGGCTGCCTGTCTGCGCAAGATCGGCTCTCACCATCCCGAGCCGGAGATCGCAAGGATGGAAGAGGAGCTGACCGATGCCATCAACTCTCTGGGCGTTGGCATCATGGGCTCCGGCGGCAGAACATCCGTGCTGGCTGTGAACATTGAATATGCCTATACCCACATTGCCGGCATCGTCTGTGCCACCAGCTCCAACTGCATGGTGGCAAGAAGAGCCACCATCCGTATTCTGGCAGACGGTGAGACGGAGATCCGCACCGATCCCGACTGGTTTGGAGGCAGATAATATGGCAACTTATGAACTGAGAGCACCTCTGAAAGATGAGGATGTGATGCAACTGAAGGTGGGCGATCTGGTCTACCTGTCCGGCCCCTGCTTTACCTGCCGCTCCAAGCTGCAGCGGTATATTTTTGATGAAGGCCACACCCTGCCCTTCACCCCGGAGGAAGGCTCGATTCTGATCCACAACGGCCCCATCGTCATCAAGGAAGACGGCAAGTGGAAGCTCATGAGCTTTATGCCCACCTCCTCTCTGCGCTTTGAAAAGTGGGGCAGAAGCTCCATTGAGCAGTGGAATCTCAAGCTGATCTGCGGCAAGACCACCATGGGTGCCGAGACCTCCAAAGCCATGATGGAGCACAAATGCGTCCATGTGTCCCCCCAGAGCGTCAGTCCCTTTTTGTGGGTGGACGCCATTGAGATCAAGGGCGTAGACCTGTTTGACGAAATGGGCTCCATCGAAGCGCCGTGGCACTTTGAGATGAACAAGCTTGGCCCCTTTGTGGTGGACATGGACTGTTACGGCAACAACCTGTTTGACACCGTCACCGAGCAGGTGGAGGAAAACCGCAAAAAGGCATATGAAAAGCTGGGCATCCCGGCAGACTTTGAATACACAAGACTTTACGATGAATAAAACTTGCCCCACAGATGCTCATCTGTGGGGCAAGTTTTTGTGTTCTTGTAAGATCTTCAAGGCAGATCACAGAATCTGCTGCAGCAGCGCACCTACCGCATTGGCCTGCAGCCAGAAACCGAGGTCATTAGCATGGCAGCCCTCTACGGTGGCGTCATCAAATCCTTCATAGATCTTGCTGCCATCAAGATAATATACATGCTGATCTCCGGCGGCAAGCGCGTTTTCGTAAGTTCTTCGGATCACATCCTTGCGGCATTCCAGTTCCTTGTCGCGGAAGAACCGCGCCTGATTGGTCGCCGTCATAAAGATCACGGGAAGCTCAGGGTTCTTCTCCCGGATGATTTTGAAAAACGGCTCATGGGTGCTCTGCAGATGCTCCCGGGTGGGAGAGTTCCCATCATAGTCCATCACAAACGCCAGCATGGGAAGTGATGCAATATACTCGGCCATTTGCGGTTCTGCCTTGGCAGACCCGGAGAAACCAAGGTTGATATGATCGATCTGCAGCCGCCTTGACAGCATATTGGGATAGCTGTTTCCGGGACGGGATGCGCAGGCACCCTGGGTGATGGAATGACCATAGAACACCACAGGCTTATCATAGGCATAGGGCGAGGGCGGCAGGAGCTGAGAGCCTTCCTTCAGACCGATCTTCAGCGTTTTCACATCGGTATAAAGGGGCATATGGATGGTCATTTCCCGCAGCTGCGCCGAAGGCAGATCCAGAATATTTTCAAAGCCATCTTCCAGATCCGTCGGCGGCACAAAGGTGCCGCAATAGCGGCCGTCGGCATACAGATCCAGACCGCTCATGCCCGTCATGGAGAAATGAGGCATCCTGTCAACATGATCCGTTTCCATATGGACCGCCACATAGGGGCTGTCTGTCACAAACCGCACTCTGCCGCCGGTGGTATTGCTGTGCAGATAGTGGACGTTCTTGCTGACAGACAGCGCCACCTCCTCCGGCATTCTGCGGAAGCGGTCTTTCTCATAAAACACGCCATAGACGCGGAAGGGTTCCTGCCGCACATCATAAAAGCAAACATCCTCGCCTGCTACAAATCCGGGGATCCGCAAATTGGGATCTACCTCAGAAAGCGTCCTCATTTCGTTTCTCCTCTCAATATCTTACGCAATATGTTCTCCACTGCATTGGCCTGCAGCCAAAAGCCCAGATCGTTGGCATGACAGCCTTCCACGGTAGCACCGTCGCAGCCGTCGTAGATCTTGGAGCCGTCAATAAAATAAACGTTCTGATCGCCTGCGCCAAGGGCATTTTCATATGTCCTGCGAATCACTTCTTTTCTGCCGTCACGGTCATCAAAGCATCGTGCCTGTGCGGTAGAAGTCATAAAGATCACAGGAAGCTCGGGATTCTTCTCCCGGATGATCTTAAAAAACGGCTCATGGGTCTTTGTCAGATGGGTAAGATCCGGCGCATTGTGGTCATAGTCCATGACAAGTGCCTGCATGGGAAGGTCTGCAATGTACTGTGCCATTGCCCGCTCTCCCCTGCACGAGCCGGAAAAGCCGAGATTGATGATATCTGCATCCAGCCGGCGGGACAAGGTGTTGGGGTAGCTGTTTCCCGGTCTTGATGCACAGCCGCCCTGGGTGATGGAGTGGCCATAGAACACCACAGGCTTCTCAAAGCCGTAAGCCTTGGGCGGCAGGATCCCGGCAGTCTGAGACAGTCCCACCAAAAGCTCCTTCACATTGCAGTACAAAGGCATATGGATCAGGATCTCACGGGATCTTGCATCCTGAAATTCCAGAATATGGTCAAACCCGTCACGCAGATCTGCAGGGGGCACAAAGGTGCCGTAGTACGCCCCATCCACATACAGATCCAGACCGCAGCTTCCGGTCAGCGGCATATGGGACATCAATTCCACCCCGTCCAGAACGGCATGGATGGCAACATAGGGACTGTCCGTCACAAACCGCACTCTGCCGCCGGAGGTATTGGCATGCAGATACAGCACACCCTCGCTGACCTGCTTTGCCACAGACTGCGGCATACGGCGAAACAGTCCGTCCTCATAGGATACTCCGCTCACAGTAAAAGGCGGATCGTTTACATCATAATAACAAAGGTCCTCTTTTTCCACATAGTCCGGAACTTGAAAGTTCCGATCCACTTGAGAAAGCTTGCTCATGGCACTCACCTCACCGTCATCTTATCACAGCGTTCCATAGAAGGAAAGACAAAAATGTACCAAAAACCACCTGCCGATATCGTCATATCGGCAGGTGGTCGTGGTATATGCTTTCTTACTCCGCGGCTTTGAAGTTATAGACAGGCTTGATGCGGCGCAGGATCTCGGCGGTGGGGGTGATGTTTTGGGTGATCTCCTCCATGGTCTTGTAAGCCATGGGCGCTTCGTCAATGGTCTCCGGCAGGACACAGGTGGTATAGATGCCTTCCATCTGCTGTTTGAACTCCTCCAGGGAAAGATCCTTGAATGCCTGTTTGCGGCTCATGCGTCTGCCTGCACCGTGAGGTGCGGAGCAGTTCCAGTCCTCATTGCCCTTGCCCACACAGATGAGACTGCCGTCACGCATATTGATAGGGATCAGCAGCATTTCGCCCTTTTGGGCAGACACGGCGCCTTTGCGCAGGATCATATGCTCCGTATCAATATAGTTGTGGATGGTGGTGAACTGCTCCTCCACGGTCAGTCCCAGTCCCTGCACGATCACATCCACCATAGCTTTGCGGTTGAGGGCTGCAAAATGCTGGATGCTCTTCATATCATGGATATAGTCATCAAAGAGTCTGCCCTCCACATAAGCCAGTTCCTTGGGGATATCCAGAGGATGCTCCTTTTTCAGCTTATCCATGGTCTTTTGGATCTCCTGAAAGCGGCCTTCGGCTTTCATCTGCTCCATAAGCGCCATGCGCTGATAGTGACTGCCGCCCCACATGGAGCGTCTGCCTTCATCCTGATAGAATTTTGCCACTTCGTTGCCCAGATGACGGCTGCCGGAGTGGACGACAAGATAGAGCGCACCGTCTTCGTCGCGGTCAACTTCAATAAAATGGTTGCCGCCGCCCAAAGTGCCGATGCTGCGCCTTGCACGGGGAAGCCCCACATAAGGGGCGCATTTGAGGGTGGTCAGATCGATCTCATCGTTGAGAGGATGGTGGGTATCCCGGACTTCCCGCCCAAACGGGATCTCGGCGCGGATGATGGCATCGAGGCGATCGAGGTCGATCTCCTTTTCACAGAGTTTGACCGTCTCCATGCCGCAGCCGATATCCACCCCCACCATGCCGGGCACGACCTTGTCGGTGATGGTCATGGTGGTGCCGATGGTGCAGCCCAAACCTGCGTGAACATCGGGCATGATGCGGATCTTGGAATTTGCAAAAAAGCTCTGGTCACAGACGGTTTTGATCTGCTCCGCGGCAGTCTGTTCCAGTTCGTCGGTATAACAGATGGCAGCGTTATGGCTGCCTTGAATGACGATCATGGTATCACTCCTTGCTTGTGAATGTCATTGCGAGCGACCAACGGGAGCGCCCTCCAGAGGGACTTCTCTTGCCGCTTTGCGGCAATTCACCTTTTGGCAATCTAAAAACTGCCATGAGATTGCCACGTCGCTTCGCTCCTCGCAATGACAAGTGTTGTTCGTTCTTCCGGCTATGCCGCAATGGGGGCATAGCGCTCCGAGCCAAGCACCTCCAGCATAAAGGCGTAGGGAGACAGGGTGCCGGATGAGATCATGGAGAAAATGCGGGGCGAACTGCCGCTGACCAGCGCCACACCCTGCTCATTCATGGTCACGGGCTGCTGGGTGTTGCGGCTCTGGACGTTCCAGAACACCACCTCGGGGAGCTTGTACCCGTGGGCTTCATAGCGGTTCTTTGCATATTGGAAATTGCTGATGTCCGCGCCTCTGGCGCAGTAGTCAAACTCCATGTCGGAGATGATGTAGAGCTTGTCCGGCAATTCTTTTTGGGGCAGCTTGTTTTTCACTGCCGTTTTCAAGATCAGCTCAAACACCTTTTGAATGTTGGTGTTGGCGACCTCATTGAAATTATGGCAGTACCGAACTTTATCCAGAATATCATTGCCTCGAATCTGCACCAGCTGAGGGTTTTCGGAGAAGGTGATAAAGTGGTTTTTGAATGTACCGGTATTGCGCTCGGCAAAGTAGATGCCAAGGGACAGCGCCACGGCGGCAGGCAGCGGATCGCAGCCGCCATACATGGAGCCGGAGCCGTCGATGACCACCAGCGCGTTTTCATCACCGGTGAAGTCCTCCTGCGCGTTCCAAGTGACATCGATGGCGCGGCGCTCCTCGTCCGTCACATTGCCGCAGAAGAAAGGTGCAATGATGTCGTAGGGGGTCAAAGCTCCGGTGTGCATAGTGACCTCGCCGCGCTGCACCTTATGGAGAAATTCGCTGTAGCGCGCATTGTCATTTCTGGCAAAGGCTCTGCGGTACTTGAACATGGCTTTGCTTGGCTGCCGGGCGTAGTCAAAGGTGTAGTCGCGCTCACGCAGGTTGTTTTCAATGATGCGGATCTTGGCGCGAAGGCTCACAAGCATCTTGCGATATTGGGCGTCGGTCATGCCAAGAGCCTTTGCGATGCGTTTGGCATTGCGTACGGTTTCAGAATTGGAGGCATTGACCGAAGGCAGCCATTTGGCAAGCAAAGACACGCTCTCGCCCTTTTCCATGGCATCCAGATCCAGCTTCAGCTGTTTTTTTATGTACTGCATGAGCTGCGCTTCACAGGGTGTCCCCATCAGGCAAAGCACATCATCAAAGCGGCCAAACTCTGCGATATATTCCAGATTTTTTATAACAGATCCGGGATGCTGCGCTGCCAGCCACCGCAAAATGGTACGGAATACACGGCGCTCACCGAGACCGCCGCGGACATCCCGTGCGTAGAACAGGCACCTCATAGCCATGTCGGGATCTTCCGTATAGGCGCGAAGAAAACGAGAGATGATATCGCGATCATCCGCATGACGCAGCGCACCGACGGTGGCGAACAGGTCAAGGCAATGGGAATTGGTGCTGCGGTAAGTGACTGCACCGTTCTCCGTATGGGTAAGGTTTGCTTGCTTTTTCAGAAATTCCAACATGAAGATCCCTCCTCTTATCGTATAGATACAAGGCGCCTGCGCGGCATGTGGCCTCCGGCTGCCGCCGCGCAGCTTTACTCGTCCGATTCCGGAGAAGAAAAAATTGTGGGCGAGGGAGCAACGCTCCGAGCGAAGTTCGCAGAATTGCTGTTTGCGCCTTTTGGTTGCAAGATGCCTTCTAACCTGCCGCGCGGATCGCTGCACAGGACCGCATATTTGCTGTTGGCATCTTTTATTTCGTCCGAGTGGGAATTGAACCCACGACACGGGGATTTGTTAGTTCCCCATCCTCTACCTGGCTGAGCTACCGGACGATCTTTACAAGACGCAGTTTTTGCATGAAGGATTCGAACCTCCGTAACCTTGATTAAGAGTCAAGTGCTTTACCAAAAAGCGAATGCATCGTTTGTTGCTGTCTGCGTCTTTATAACGGATTTGATGGCTCTTCCCCCACGGTGGAGGCGCTCAACGTGACACAACATCTCCTTTCGGACAGTATGTGTCCAACAAAGCACATCATAAGATCATGGCGTTGATCATCTGTGTTGCTGTCTGTGCTTTTGTGCTTTCATCATACCTGCCTTTTGCGGGAAAATCATGGAAAAAAAGTTGCGAACGCAAAATACGACGCTTTTTGTGTCCCGAATATAGGACTCGCAAAAAGATATATTGTTATTATGAGAAGTGTGATATGATAGAAAAAACAGGAAAGGAGTCGGAATATGGCATACAGCGAGCTGATCAAAAGCTTTTCCCGCATCCGGGATTATATGCGCCAGTTCTACGTCTACGGCTTCAAGAGCCGGGAGGAATACGGCGAAAAAAGCGCACGCTCCTACGACAACGAGCGCCGCAGGATCGAAAGCTGGCTGGGCGATCTCATGTCCTTTCACCGCACACGGGACGGCAAAAATGTCTTCCTCAGCGTGGACAGCCGCCGCATCCCCTCCAATCCTTTGTATAAAGCATTCCATGCCAAAAGCTTCACCGACAAGGATGTGACTTTGCACTTTTATATCCTGGACATTCTGGCATCGGGCGAAGCCCTGACGGCAGGGCAGATCACAGACGGGATCGAAGAGTATCTCAGAAACTTTGAGATGCCGTTCCCCATGGACGAATCCACCGTGCGCAAGAAGCTGAAGGAATACGAAGCCCTCGGGCTTCTGACTGCCCAAAAGCAGGGCAAGACCGTCACCTACTGCCGCAGCGCCCATACGGTGGACTGCGAAAGCTGGCGTGATGCTCTGGCATTTTTCTCCGAAACAGCGCCCTTGGGTGTCATCGGCTCCTATTTTCAGGAGCGCTCGGACTTTTTCCGCTTCAAGCACCACTATATCCTCCATGCACTGGACAGCGAGATCCTGCTGCAGCTGCTGGACGCCATCTCACAGCGAAGAGTTGTGGATCTGCTGATACGAAGCAGCCGCGGCAAAGATGATTTTAACAGAACGATCTGCCCGTTGAAGATCTACCGCTCCACCCAGACAGGACGGCAGTACATCCTCGGCTACAGCTACATCGGCAAGCACATGGTCTTCTACCGTCTGGACAGCATCAAGACCGTCACCATGGGAAGCGAAGAAAAACAATATGACAAATACATGGGCTTTTGGGAGAAATTTGACCAAAACCTTTGGGGTGTCTCCACCGGTGCGGAATACACCATGGATCATATCGAAATGACCGTCCGCTTCGGCGCAGGGGAGGAATTTATCCTTCAAAGACTGGAAAGAGAAAAGCGCCACGGAACGTTGGAGCTCCTCGATGAACATACCTGCCGCTTTGCGGCAGATGTTTATGACGCATCGGAAATGCTGCCGTGGCTGCGTACCTTCATCGGGCGCATCGTGGAGCTTCAATGCACCAACGGCTATGTGACCAAAACATTCTATGAGGACTTGGCTCGGATGTACAAGATGTACGGAGGTGAAGACCATGCTGTTTCATGAAGTTTACGGCAGCTACTTCCGTGTGCTGGAGCAGATTCTCACCCATGCCGTAAAGGGCGATCTGACCGGGTCGCTGCTGACCCGTCTGGTGCAGGAAAAAGCCTTTGCTGAAAGCGGACTGTCCATCCCGGGACATCTGGTCAGCGGCAGCTGGCCGCTGGTAGATGCAAACTATGGTACGCCTCTGCGCCATGTGCCCACACAACCGCTGACCACGCTGCAGAAGCGGTGGCTGAAAGCCCTGCTCCTCGATCCCCGCATGGCGCTGTTTGCACCCAATACCGAGGGCCTGGAGGATGTGGAGTCTCTGTTTTCGCCAGACAGCTTCGTGTACTTTGATCGGTATGCCGACGGCGATCCCTATGACGATCCCACCTATATCGCCTGCTTCCACCTTGTGCTGCAGGCATTGCGGGAAAAGCGAAAACTCCGCGTCCGCTTCCGTGGGCATACGGGCATCCGCCACAGCATCGTCTGTGTCCCCGTGCGGCTCGAGTATTCCCCAAAGGACGATAAATTCCGTCTTTTGACGGCAGGCGATAACCGCCGTCATGTGATCAATCTGGCAAGAGTTCGCTCCTGCGAGGTGCTTGATGCCTATGCCCCCGAGGAGGTCAAGGCAGCCAAACCAAAAAAGCAGGAACTGACCGTGCGGCTTGTCGACGAGCGCAACGCGCTCGAGCGCGTCATGCTCCACTTTTCCCATCTGGAAAAGGAGACGGTACGTCTGGACGAAGGCACATACCAAATGACCCTGCACTATGACAAGGAGGACGAAACGGAGCTGCTCATCCGCATCCTCTCCTTTGGCCCTGTTCTGCAGGTCACCGCCCCGGACAGCTTCATTTCTCTGATCCGGGAACGTCTGGCGCGACAAAAAATCGTACAGATCGGATGATATTGCGATCAAATAACAGATCAATATAGAAATTAGGAGAGAACAATATGCCATTAAGATTGAACGCCATTGCAAATAACAGCCAAGACTCTGCGCTGCTGGCAGGCATTTTAGGGCCCATCGTACAGGCGAACAACAGCGCATTTGTGACACCGGACGGAAAATATATCCATGGCCGTACAGAAATGACTGACACAAAGACCGGTCAACTCATTGGCCATTATGTGTTTACATACAAAGTGCATAATGAGAAAAACTCTCTGGAGATACTGGACATCGATCTGGTGTTTTCCGGTCAGACGCGGACGACATTGACATTCCTGAAACGTCTGCCCGAATCTTCGGACTCAAACGAATACTATGATGTGGAGGCCGCCAGTATGGGACAGCATCTGCAGGTCGAGACGGTGAACCGGCACACGGTGGCTGAGCAAATAGAAGGGACGGAACGGGATGTATCTGTCAGCGCGTTTCCGTTTGAATTGACTGTGTACAAAAATTTGAAGGCACTTAATAAGCAGTTCGGCTTTCATCGAGCCAAAAAAATCGGAAAGACCGGCATGAAGGCATTTGGCTTTTCAGATACGTTTGCCGCACCGGGAAGCGTCTTTGCAAAAGAGGGTACGCAGCCATACGCTTTTATGATCGGAACTGTAGAGTCATTCCGGGATGTAAGCATTCGTATTGATGAACACAATCTGGATTTTGTTTTGGCGCAGGTCGAGACTGCGTTGGGTATTATCCCTGTTGCCATGGGCAGAGAAGTGTTTGATCTGAAAAAGCTCCGCAAAGGCTGCGTGATCGGCATGAACGCGAATGTGAAAGTGGATCTGTCAAAGCCGGAAGATTTTAAGTGCTGATGAAAAAAGAAAAAGCCTTGGTATTCCATCATCCCCAATTTGAAGCGGAAGTCCGGCAGCAATTGCAGATCTTTGACCGACCGATCGATCCGTCGGATGCGGCGAAAGTCACACAGTTGGAGCTGTACGCCGTGGATACAAAGCGTCCCTTCGACCTAAAAAAACTCCACCGCTTCCATCAATGCGACATCTGCGAAATGCTCATAAACGGCAAAGAGATCTGATGCCGCCCCTTGACGCGATCAAACAAAAAAGCCGAAGCTTACGCTTCGGCTTTTTCCAGAAAGGCTTTGATTTTATCCAAGGTGGTGTCGGAGATGGCGTGTTCGATCTTGCACGCTTCCTCGGCGGCGTCGGCTTCTTCCACGCCCAGCAGCATCAGCGCCTGCTTGAGGGTCTTGTGCCGCTCATAGACGCCGGTTGCCACTTGTTTGCCCTCTTCCGTCAAGGACAGAAGGCCATTTTCGTTCACAGACACATAGCCCTGCTCCCGCAGCTTTTTCATGGCGATGGAAACGCTGGGCTTGGAGTATCCCAGATCTGCTGCCACATCCACGGAACGCACCTGTCCGTTCTGCATCTGCAGCTTCAGGATCGTTTCCAGATAGTCTTCGCCGGATTGCCGAATCGCCATGGGACACCCCCCTTTCGTGATTTCTTCCATTATAAGTGTTCCGCGATTTTCTGTCAAGGAGGGGTTGACAATCACGATATACCGTGCTAAACTGTGAATATACTCGGAAAAGGAGCATTTTCCATGAGCCGCAATTACTTTACCGCATACTTTTACTTTTACTTTCTGGACTGAAGGTAAGAGTGATTTGTGATGCGTAAAACCAAGCGGCAGTATCAAACCGTTTTCTTTGAGCCACACAGATCACTGTGTGGCTTTTTATTTTGGAAGGAGTAATCTCATATGATCGCCATTATCAAAGCAGGAACATCCAAGGAACAGATCGACAACCTGATTCGCTGGCTTGAAAACCAGGGACTGAAGATCCATATTTCCGAAGGCGATTATTATACGGTGCTGGGTCTGGTGGGTGATACCGGCAAGATCGACATGGAACTGCTGGCATCTTTGGATATCGTGCAGGATGTCAAACGGGTCTCCGAGCCCTTCAAGCGCTGCAGCCGCGACTTCCAGCCTCAGGACACGGTCATTGAGATCGGTCAGAGCGGTGTGAAGATCGGCGGCGGCAACTTCTGCTTCATTGCAGGCCCCTGCTCCGTGGAGACCCACGAGCAGATCATCGGTGTCGCCAAGGCAGTCAAGGCTGCAGGTGCCAACATCCTGCGCGGCGGCGCATTCAAGCCCCGCACCTCCCCCTATGACTTCCAGGGTCTGGGCGCTCTGGGCATCGAGATGCTGGAGGAAGCAAAAAAAGAGACCGGGCTTCCCATTATCACCGAGGTCATGAACGTGACCCAGCTGCCCCTGTTTGAAAACGTGGACATCATTCAGGTCGGCGCCAGAAATATGCAGAATTTCGATCTTCTCAAGGAAGTGGGCAAGATGAACAAGCCCATTTTGCTCAAGCGCGGTCTGTGCGCCACCATGAAGGAGTGGCTCATGAGCGCGGAATATATCATGTCCGAGGGTAACGAGCAGGTCATTTTGTGTGAGCGCGGCATCCGTACTTACGAGACCTACACCAGAAATACGCTGGATCTGTCCTGCGTGCCTACGCTGAAAAATCTCAGCCACCTGCCTGTGGTGGTGGATCCCAGCCATGCCACCGGTCAGTCCCGACTGGTGCGCCCCATGGCGCTGTCTGCAGCCGCCGCAGGCGCCGACGGTCTGATGATCGAGGTGCACAACGATCCCAAGAATGCCCTGTGTGACGGCGCCCAGAGCCTGACCCCCGACCAGTTTGCAGAAGTGGCAGCCGCCACCAAGCGTGTGCTGGAGGCCATCGTATGATCGCCGGCATCGTCGGTCTTGGTCTGATCTCCGGCTCCATGGCAAAGGCATATGCCGAAGCCGGGCACACGGTCTACGCATGGAACAGAAACAAGACCATTCTGGATTTTGCCATTCTTGACGGCGCGGTGACTGCGCCTTTGGACGATACCACCATCAAAGAGTGTGATGTGCTGCTGGTGGGTCTTCCTCCCCGGGCGACCATTGACTGGATCACAGACCATGCAGACAAGATCGCCTCCAAGACCCTTGTGCTGGATCTTTGCGGCACCAAGCGCGTGGTGTGCGATGCCCTGTTCCCTGTGGCAGAGGCCCATGGCTTCACCTTTGTAGGCGGTCACCCCATGGCAGGTACTCACAACTCCGGCTTCAAATATGCCAAGTCCACTCTGTTTAAGGGCGCGCCCATGGTGCTGTGTCCTCAGGCAGGCTTTGATATGGAACTGCTCAGCAGGGTCAAGCAGCTGCTTTCCCCTGCCCAGTTTGGAAAATTCTCCGTGACCTCTCCGGAGGAGCACGACAAAATGATCGCCTTCACCAGTCAGATGTGCCATGTGGTGTCCAATGCCTACATCAAATCCCCTACGGCACGGCAGCACCGTGGCTTCTCCGCCGGCTCTTACAAGGATCTGACCAGAGTCGCGTGGCTCAACCCGGATATGTGGGCAGAGCTGATGCTGGAAAACGGCGACTATATGCTCTCGGAGCTGGATGTGCTCATTGAAAATCTGAGCAAATACCGCGCCGCCATTGCAGGGGACGACTTCCCCGCTCTGCGGCAGCTGCTGGATGACGGCAGAAAGATCAAGGAAGAGGTGGACGGCAGATGAAATGCGTACATATCAGCGCCTCCAAGGGCTACGATGTGCTCATTGGGCGTGGGCTGCTGCCCTCCCTTGGCGAAAGGGCCGCTGCCCTCTGCCGCGGCAGAACCTGCTGCATCGTCAGCGATGACACGGTAGCGGCGCTCTATGAGCCTGCCGCAAGAGGCTCTCTGGAGCAGGCAGGCTTCACGGTCTGCACCTACATCTTCCCCCACGGGGAGGAGAGCAAAAGCGGCGAAAACTTCTTAAAGCTCATGAGTTTCCTCGCCGCCAATCACCTGACCCGCACCGACCTGCTGGTGGCGCTGGGCGGCGGTGTGACGGGCGATCTGACCGGCTTTGCCGCAGCGTGCTATCTGCGCGGTGTGCAATGTATTCAAGTGCCCACCTCCCTGCTTGCCATGGTGGATAGCTCCGTAGGCGGCAAGACCGCCATCGACCTGCCCGAGGGCAAAAACCTGTGCGGCGCATTCTATCAGCCCGCTCTTGTGCTGTGTGACATCGACACGCTGGACACGCTTCCCCGTGACATTTTCCTCGACGGCTGCGCCGAGGTCATCAAATACGGTGTGCTGGGCAGCCGGGAGCTGTTTGATAAGCTCCATGGTGACTACGATCTGCTCCAAGTGGTCGCCCAATGTGTGGATATGAAGCGTGCCGTGGTGGAGGACGATGAGTTCGACACCGGCAGACGGCAGCTGTTAAATCTGGGCCACACCCTTGGCCATGCCATTGAGGCGCTCAGCAATTTCACCCTCTCTCACGGCAAGTGTGTCGCCATCGGCATGGCAATGATGGCAAGAGCCGCTGTGAAGAAAGGCTTCTGCCCCCGGGAAACGGCAGACGAGATCATCAGTCTGATCAGCCAATTCGGTCTTCCTACCGATACAGACACCCCGGCACAGGAGATCTACCAAACGGCACTTGGCGACAAGAAGCGCCAGGGCGGCAGTCTGACGCTGGTAGTCCCTGTCCAAATTGGTGACTGCCTGCTGCATAAGATCCCCGTGGAAGACCTCCTCGGCTGGATCGTGTAACAGGGCAATGCTGAATTGAAGCGCACCTTATCCGTCGCGAAGCGACACTATCATTCAGCATTCTGCATGATGATAAATCCGTCGGCGCAGCCGACACATTCATTGTCAATTGTCAATTCCATGGTGATACTATGATCCGACAAATTTCTCCCAAGCCCATCCGCGGCACGGTGGAAGCCATCGCCTCCAAATCCATGGCCCACCGCCTCATGATCTGCGCGGCGCTGGCAAAGCGTCCCACCCGGATCGCCTGCCGCACCACAAGTAAGGATATTGAAGCCACCCGCAGCTGCCTTGCGGCGATCAAGGCAAACACCTCACCCCTGCCCTGCGGAGAGAGCGGCTCGACCCTGCGGTTTCTCCTGCCTGTTGTGGCAGCGCTGGGTCTTGACACGGCTTTTTATATGGAAGGCAGGCTCCCGGATCGTCCTCTGTTTCCTCTGGATGAACAGCTCACCGCCCACGGCGCGGTGCTGCAAAAAGACGGCGCAGTGCTGCACGTTTCCGGTGCGCTGACGCCCGGGGACTATGTGCTCCCCGGGAATGTTTCCAGCCAGTATATCTCAGGGCTGCTCTTTGCTCTGCCCCTTCTGGATGCCCCCAGCACTTTGACCGTCACTGGTAGGGTGGAATCGGCACCCTATATCTCCATGACCTTGAACGCCCTTCGGCAGTTCGGGATCATGATCGAGCAGCAGGACAATGTCTACCACATCCCTGCCTGCAGCTATGAAAGCCCCGGTGAGGCGGTGGTGGAGGGCGACTGGTCAAATGCCGCCTTCTGGCTGTGTGCAGGCGCAGTTTCCGCCCCTGTCACCGTCACAGGATTGGATCCGGACTCCCTGCAGGGCGACAAAGCCATCTTCTCTCTGCTGGAGCAGTTCGGTGCCCGGTGTGAGCAGCAGGGCAACGCTTTCTCGGTCAGCCCCGGTGCCCTGCATGGTATTTCCATCGATGCTGCCGCCATTCCCGACCTTGTGCCCATTTTGAGCATTGTGGCAGCCAAGGCAGAGGGCGTGACCACCATTTACAATGCCCAGCGGCTTCGTCTGAAGGAATCCGACCGCATTGAGACCGTCCTGCAGCTGCTCCGCGATCTTGGAGCACAGGCAGAGGAAACGGCTGACGGTCTGAAAATTTTCGGCGGCAAACCGCTGACAGGCGGCACCACAAGCAGCCACAATGACCACCGCATCGCCATGGCAGCAGCCGTGGCAGGCAGCCTGTGCACCGCGCCCGTGATCCTTCACGGCGCGGAGGCTGTGGAAAAAAGCTATCCCCACTTCTGGGAAGATCTTGAAACATTAACGAGGTGAACGTATGAGCAGTACCTACGGCGAGCGCTTCCGATTTACCATTTTCGGACAGAGCCATTCTCCTGCCATCGGCGTGACCATAGAGGGCATCCCGGCAGGCAGCAGGATCGACACGGGCAGGCTGCAGCTATTTCTGGAGCGCCGCGCTCCCGGTCATGATGCCACCGCCACCCCACGGAAGGAAGCCGACTATGTGGAATTTCTCTGCGGCATCAAGGACGGCATCACCTGCGGCACGCCCCTGACTGCCATCATCCGCAACACCAACACCCGTTCCGGGGACTATGACAAGCTGCGCACCTGCCCGAGACCGGGCCACGCAGATTATACGGGGGCAGTCCGCTACAAGGATGCACAGGACCCTGCCGGCGGCGGACACTTCTCCGGAAGGCTCACCGCGCCGCTGTGCATCGCAGGCGGCATTGCCCTGCAGCTTCTGGCGCAGCAGGGCATCACCATCGGCTCTCACATCCAGACCATCGAAGCGGTGGCAGATGATGCCTTTGACCCTATGAACATTTCGGCACAGGCGCTCAAAGCCCTTGCCGCCATGCGCTTCCCCGTGCTCCGCGAAGGTGCGGAAGAGGAAATGCGCCAAGCTGTTTTAGACGCTTTGCAGGACGGCGACAGCGTCGGCGGCATTATTGAGTGCGCCGCCGTGGGACTGCCTGCCGGCTGGGGCGACCCCATGTTCGGCGGCATGGAAAATCGCATCGCGCAGATCGTGTTTGGGATTCCTGCCGTCCGCGGTCTGGAATTTGGCGCCGGCTTCGCTGCAGCCGCCATGCGCGGCAGCCGTCACAATGATCCCTTTGTGGTGAAAGATGGCAGCGTCACCACCGCCACCAACCATCACGGTGGTATTCTGGGCGGCATCACCTCCGGTATGCCCCTGCTCTTCCGCGCCGCCATCAAACCCACACCCTCTATCGGCATGACACAGCATACTGCAGACCTGAAAACGGGCGAGCAGACTGAGCTTTCCATCGGCGGACGGCATGATCCGTGCATCGTGCCCAGAGCTGTCCCCGTCATGGAAGCCGCTGCGGCTGCCGCCATTTATGACGCTTATCTTTGTTCCCTGTAACCCTCCTGTAGGGCGGTCAGCCCCCTGACCGCCGTCTGCAGGCACGTCTATGATAAGGAGAAATCACTATGGATCTGAAAGACTATCGCAAACAGATCGATGAGATCGACGATCAATTGGTAAAACTGTTCCAGCAGCGCATGGAGGTGTCCGAGGGCATCGCCGCCTACAAGAAAGAGCGCGGTCTGCCCATACTGGACGCAGGCAGAGAGCATGAGAAGATCAACTCTGTCTGCTCCAAGGTGCCGCCCCATATGCGCAACTATACCTCTGTGCTCTATTCCTCCATCTTTGAGCTGAGCCGTTCTCACCAGAGCCAGCAGATGGCGCAGTACTCCGACCTGAGCAAGCGCATCACCGACGCCATTGAAAACACCCCCAAGCTGTTCCCCAAAGATGTGACGGTAGGTGTGTGCGGCGTGGAGGGCGCTTTTGCACAGATCGCAGCAGAGAAGCTGTTTAAGCTTCCCTTTATCATGTATTTCAACAACTTTGACGGCGTATTCTCCGCCATCGAAGGCGGCCTTTGTCAGTACGGCATCGTGCCCATTGAAAACTCCACCGCCGGCTCTGTGAAGAAGGTCTATGATCTGATGATCAAGCACAACTTCTCCATCGTCCGTTCCGTCCGTCTGAAGATCGACCACAACCTGCTGGCAAAGCCCACTACCAGGCTGGAAAACGTCCGCGAGATCTTCTCCCATGAGCAGGCCATCAGCCAGTGCAGCCAGTTCCTCAAGACCCTTGGCAAGGACGTGAAGATCACCGCCGTGGAAAACACCGCCGCAGCCGCCGAGATGGTTGCAAAATCCGAACGGCAGGATGTGGCAGCCATCTGTTCGAGAAACTGTATGGAGCTGTACGGTCTGTCCGCCCTGGCTCGCAGCATCCAGGATCAGGGCAACAACTACACACGCTTTATCTGCATCAGCAAGAACATGGAGATCTACCCCGGCGCCGACCGCACCTCCATCATGCTGGCAACTGCCCATAAGCCCGGTGCGCTGTACAAGGTGCTCTCCCGCTTCTACTCCCTTGGCATCAACATCACCAAGCTGGAATCCCGCCCCATCCCCGACCGCGACTTTGAATTCATGTTCTACTTTGATCTGGAAACATCGGTCTACTCCGAAGAATTTATCCAGATCGTGTCCGAGCTTTCGGCAAGTACGGAGGACTTCACATACTTAGGCTCTTATTCCGAGGTGGTATAAATGAGATGCGGCCTTCTTGGCAGAAAACTGGGGCACAGCTATTCCCCTGCCATCCACAAGCAGCTCGGCAGCTACTCCTATGAGCTTTACGAGCGTGAGCCGGAGGATGTGGAGGGCTTCGTCAAGCTGGGCCCTTGGGATGGCTGTAACGTGACCATTCCTTATAAAAAAGAAGTGGTGCCCTTCTGCACGGAGCTTTCGCCCCTTGCGCAGGAGCTGGGCAGCGTCAATACCCTTGTTCGCCGCCCGGATGGTACCATCTACGGCGACAATACGGACGCGGCAGGCTTCGAAGCTATGGCAAAACGACTGCGGCTGGATTATACCGGCAAAAAGGCGCTGGTCTTTGGTTCCGGCGGCGCATCCGTCACCGTACAGGCAGTGCTGCGGCACCTTGGCTGCAGCGTGATCGTGGTCAGCCGAAAGGGCGATGTGACCTATGACGATCTTGCCGATCACAGGGATGCACAGGTGCTGGTCAACACCACCCCCGTGGGGATGTATCCCAACAACGGAGAAAGCGTGGTGGATCTGAGCGCCTTCCCCAAGGCAGAGGCTGTGCTGGATGTGGTCTATAACCCTGCCAGAACAAAGCTGATCTTAGACGCGCAGCAGCGTGGGATCCCCTGCGAATCCGGTCTTTATATGCTGGTGGCGCAGGCTGCCAGAGCAAGCGAGCTGTGGACAGGCAAGAAAATCCCCACCGAAAAACTGGATGCCGTACACCGCGCCATCGGTGCTTCCATGGAAAATATCATCCTCATCGGCATGCCCGGCTGCGGAAAGTCCACCGTAGGCTTCAAGCTGGCAAGAGCGCTGGGCCGCTGGCTCGTCGATGCCGATCAGGAGCTGGTCAAACGCGCCGGTATGGAGATCCCGCAGTATATGGAGCGCCACGGAGAAGAAGGGTTCCGGCAATTGGAAAGCAAGGTTCTCCGGGATCTTGGCAAGGAATCGGGGCTTGTCATCGCCACAGGCGGCGGCTGTGTCACAAGGCAGGAAAACTATCGTAGCCTGCACCAGAACGGTACCATCGTCTGGCTCAGAAGAGATCTGCAGGAGCTGCCCACAGACGGGCGGCCCATCTCTCAAAAACTTGGTGTGCAGAAGCTCTATGAACAGCGAAAGCCCCTGTATAAGGCATTCAGCGACATGATCGTGGACAACGACATCTCCCCCGACGACACCGTAGAAAAGGTTCTGAAACAACTGCAAATATAAAGCTTTCCCGGCCAAGGATACCTTGACCGGGAAATATTTATAAAAGTCTGCACGTACCCCGCAACTGCCTGCACCAGGCGATCACAGATCGCCCCTACGGACAGCCACGCTCTGCCAATGATATCTGTCATTGCGAGGCTTCGGAGAAGCCGTGGCAATCTAAACCTGCCCGCCCTACACGGCTGCACCGCACCCTTGGCTCCCCTTGTCAGGGGAGCTGTCACGGCAAAGCCGTGACTGAGGGGTAGTGTGCGCACCATCGTTGCTACCTGCACAATCGCCACTGCCTGCACACACCTCATCCGTCACGGCTTCGCCGTGCCACCTTCCCCTCAAAGGGGAAGGCTTATGGGGTGCATAGCAGTCTCGACAGGCGCCCGGGGGAGATCCAAGAGGGGGACTCGCAAGTCCCTCTCTTGGTCGTATGTGGAGGGGATCGTTAAGGGGGACCCACGCGAAAGGGTCCCCCTTAACTGCGCTTTTGGGTACTTTTGTCGCAAAACAAAAGTAACGTTGCATAGTCCTGCGACCTCATCCGCAGTTGGTCACACACAGAACGCAGTATAATAACACTTATTCACCATTCCATATTGCCTGTTCCTTCACATAAAAGAAAACGACTTGCATTTCTGCAAGTCGTTTCTTGTGTTGGCGTTACCTATCTTCCTGTGTAGTAAAAGTATTGTCGCTGCCGTTAAGAAACAGCACAGTGTGCTGTTTTAGGCAGCAAAAAACCTCACCCTTTCGGATGAGGTTCTCTGTGTTGGCGTTACCTATCTTCCTGTGTAGTAAAAGTATTGTCGCTGCCGTTAAGAAACAGCACAGTGTGCTGTTTTAGGCAGCAAAAAACC
>JAGBBD010000054.1 GCA_017938625.1 Oscillospiraceae bacterium
CTCCTATATGGCACTGGTACCCGTGATCCAGCCGCCCATCATGAAGCTGCTGACCACCGAGGAAGAGCGCAAGATCGTCATGAAGCCTCTGCGTGAGGTTTCCAAGACCGAGAAGATCGTCTTCCCCATCGTGGTCACCATCTTTGTGGTCCTGCTGCTGCCCTCCACCGCTCCTCTGATCGGCTGCCTCATGCTGGGCAACCTGTTTAAGGAGTGCGGTGTCACCGACCGTCTGAGCGATACGGTCCAGAATGCTCTGATGAACATCGTCACCATCATGCTCTCCACCGCTGTCGGCTCCACCATGGTCGCTTCCAACTTCCTGAAGCTGGAGACCATCAAGATCGTCTTCCTGGGTCTGGTGGCATTTGCCATCTCCACCTCCGGCGGTCTGCTGGTGGGCAATCTGATGTGCAAGCTCTCCGGCGGCAAGATCAACCCCCTCATCGGCTCCGCCGGCGTGTCCGCTGTCCCCATGGCAGCCCGCGTTGCGCAGGTGGAAGGCCAGAAGGAGAACCCCTCCAACTTCCTGCTGATGCACGCCATGGGCCCCAACGTGGCAGGCGTCATCGGCTCCGCCATCGCCGCCGGCTTCCTGCTGGCCGTGTACGGCTAAGTGTCATAAAAAAAGAAGCACCCCTCCGGGGGTGCTTCTTTTTTTAGGTAATAGGTAATCGTGAAGAGTGAATAGGTATTGTGTCGCTTCGCAATGGATTGAAAATAACGGGCGGCGATCCGCTGCCCCCTGCGTTGTGGTCGGCAGTACATATTATTATATGAGATCGTGTTGCATCCTTAAAGGTGGGGAATTTCCGCTTTTAGGGTGCAAAACTTTGTTGACACTTGGGATTTTCCCTGTAATAATGGAAGATAACAAGGGAAAAGGGAGGCTTTGCCATGGCAGAAGGAACCATTACCCGCAATGCGGAATACGCAATGGATGATATCGGCAAGCAGATGCAGGAGCATTTGAGCAAACAGGCGCTGAACAAGCTGATCCGCTCTGTGGAACAGAAGTGGGAAGACAATAAGAGTGCGGCTGTGGAGATTTTGACGCTGCGCAATATTGTGGAGGCGTTTGCGCCGGAACTGCTTCGGAACGAAAGCTCGAATCAGCAGGTCGTGAACGCGGCACGGACCCTCAGCAAACGCCTGCCCTCCCAGGATGATGTGAATTATGATCTGTGGGAGCTGATGATGAAGCTTGCCAAGCAGCATGTGTATGCCACGGCTTATATTGAGCGTGCCCTCAATGCCTACGGTGTGCCCGAGGCAAAGGACGAAAACGTTTCCCTGCGTGTGCGCATTTTGCGCCAGCTGCTGGCGGCGCTTCCGCGGACAAGAAAATTCTGCAGCAAGTCTTTGCAGACGCTGCCTGTTGATCAGGTCACGGAGGATTGCTTCCTGCCTCTCGACAACAAGGTGCAGGTACACCGGAACGCCATGTGCATCAATGAAAAGGTGTCCAAGCTGAAGCAGGGACTGCGCGAAGAGGAATATTTGCTGCAGGTATATCCCGATCTGCGGGATCAGCTTGCCAACGCAGGGCCCAAAAGACAAGAGGAACTTGTGCAGGCGGTGGGCGCTGCGGATCTGCAGGATCTGCCGAACCGTCTGGCGTGGTGCGCCGGTGAAGCGGAGGTATATACCGGACTGGAGCGCTTCTGGAACAAAGACTGCACCGTGCGCACGGTTACCGGAAAAGAACTGGAGGGCCTGTTCCTGGCAGCAGATCTGACGGTGGAGGAGTTTGTCGGTCTGTGCGCTGTGGGTCAGTGCAAAGACGACGGCATCGATGCCATTACCGCATATCTTCTGGAGCGGGCAGAGACTGTGTGCTGCAAGGATCCGGATCAGACAAAGGCTGCCATGCAGGAATTGACAGGTATTTACTACCGCCTGATCTCCCAGCCCTACGGTGCCGCTGTCTGGGCGACGCTGGTGAAGCAGGGCAGGGATGTGGAGGCTTTGCTGGACGCGGTGAAGCAATGGAAGGGCCATATGGCAGCGGCAAGTCCGGACAAGTGGTTCCGGATGCTGCTGGAGGCGCTGTTCGGAAACGATACAAACGGTTACCGGGTGCTGCAGGAGCTGACACAAGAAGCCGTACAAAATGGCTGCTGGCAGACGGACGGAGCGGTCAGCTGCAGGGATCCGGAGCTGTCGGCTGTGCTGGTGGACGGCATCCGCGGACAGGTACGCCTGCTGCTGTTGGAAATGGCGCTGATGGGCACCGTTACGGCGCATACTGCCATGGAGCTGCTGCGTCAGCTGGATGACGGTACGGCGCTTTGCCTGTATCATACCTGCGTGGAAAAGACCGGGTTTGCCATTGCCATGCAGCTGCTGACGGCAGCGGCACCCAAAGAGCGCACCCTCACGGGGGTGTTTGCAGGCAGGACAAGCGCCGATATGGCGGAAAAGATCTCTGCCCTTTGCCGCAGCCAACGTCTGCTGCTGTATGTGCTCATTGCACTGGCAGGCAAGAGTGAGACCAAGATCAACAATGCCCTCTCTTTTGTCCATAAAGGCAGCCGTCCCCGGACAATGCAGCCAACATTCCTGAAGCGGCTGTCTGATGCAGGCAAGAGCTCCGGTGCGGCGTGGATGGCGCAGCTGCTGGCAGCGGTGCTGGCCGGCGATGTAACGCCGGAAACTGCAGGCTATGTCGCCGGGGCGCTGCAGGGAAGACCGGGTGCCTGCCGGATCTTCACGGCATGGATGTGCCTGCTGGATCGGACGGATTGGGATCGGGTGGCGTCGGATATGCGCGGCGGCTGCGATGCGGTGCACAGTCTTTTGAAGCTGTGGGGCTGCAGCGCGGTGGAGGCAGACGTTCTGGAACAGCAGCTGCAGCTGCTGGGCACATGGACCGGTGCGCCCAAAATGCTGGAACAGAAGCTGCTGCATCGCAGTCTGGTCTCCGATACCATCCGGGAGTGGTCTGCCAAGGTGGCAAAGGACAGAGGCAAAGAAGTACAGCACTATAAGAATGATGCGATCTATATCGGCTGTGCCGATCAGCTGGCATCGGGACGGATCTACACCGGCGGCAGCAGCAGCGAAAACCTGTATCTGCTGGCGTTTGCGCTGGACTTTACCTATGACAGCGAAAATGATGACAAGAACAACATCCGCTGCCTGTTTGAGGACTATCAGACCTCCAACCTCCGCCGCTACATCGAAAAGGGCAGCAGCAAGGGCGAGAAAGAGCCCTGTGTATATATCAACAAAAAGAACTATGTGGAAGTGGTTTATCTGTACTATCTGTGCTCCCGGGAGGGCACACCGGAGCAGCGCTTCCTGAAGGCAAGGCAGACCATTGACCGTCTGACGGAGGATGCCGATAAAAACGGAAGCTATGTGACAGAGGATCGCTACGATACGAAGGAATACAAAACCATCTTTGAGCAGATCCTGCAGATGGACGAAACTGCCATGGAGCTCACCATCAAGGAGAAGTTTGCCCGTGGGCGCAAGACCGGCAAAACTACCAGAGGTGCCATTGAGCTGTCCCGCAGTGCGGGAACGGCACAGGCGCTGTATGAAGGCGCGGTGGAGGAACTGAAGAAAAATCTGCTGAAGACAGGCCTGGTGTCCAAGAATGAGGAGCCTTTGGAGCAACTGCGGCAGAAGGCGGAAACGAGCCTGCTGGCGGATGAGAAGCTGCGTACCTATTTTGTGGACAGCTGTCCGGATGATGACAATGCAGATCCCGACCAGGTATCCTTTGTTCTGCTGATGTATAAGCTTCTGGCGCTGCTTCGCCGTGTCACGGTGGAGAATGTGGAGGATGTCTCCCGAACTGCCATTTTGGTGGTGCAGTTCTGGAACGCATATCTGTGCAGTATGCAGCTGCCCTGCGAAACTTTGAGCAAGGCATATGTCCGTCTGGGACTCCAGGCAGGCGAGAGCCTGGAAAATGCAGGCTATCCCTCGCTGAATGTCAAGAACAGTCTGGATGTGCTGCTCTGCTTCCTGCTGTATTTGCTGATCAATTCTGCCCCCCTTTTTTCTGAGGGATAGAAGCGCTGATATACTGCAGCCATAAAGCAGCAAGGAGGTACCGGCTTTGGTGATTTTTGTGCGCAAGGGCAGTCGGCGGAAGCCGGGGGAAGCATGTGGCGATGTGATCAGCATATCCAATGACAGCAGAGCCATGATGCTGTGTGACGGCGTCTCCTCCTGCCCGTGCGGAGCAAGAAGCGCCCGGGAGGGTGTAAATCGGATCCTGTCCATGTATGAATCAGCGAAGGAACACTTATGGAGGATGATCGAAAAAGACGAGGCATCCTCCGTGGCGGCGCTGATGGTGCGGGAACTGAGAGCCTATTTTGAAAAGTGTGCCCGGCAGGAGGGAAGACCTCTTTCCGATTTTGGCACGACCCTTGCCTTTGCCATGCACGATCCGGAGCGAGGGAAGATCTTTGCCTTTACCCTTGGAGACAGCTCCATCCGTCTGCAGCGGCTGCACACCCTGGATGAGCATCTGTGCGGCGGCGGACGGGGGCACGTTTTGGAAGCGTCCATCACAGACCCAAATGCAGAAAACTGCACGGTTGTCCGCGTTCTGGACGACAGACAGGTGGAAGGCCTTCTGTTTCTCAGCGACGGCGCATGGCGCTCGCTGGGCGGAGGCGGACGAGGACTGACTATGGAAGAGGTCGTTGCCTTGCTGCGGCACTATCGTCCGCAGGACGATGCCGCCGCAGGTGTACTGACGATCAAAAGAAAGAGAGTTGACGAAGATGCGTGAAGCGTTACAGCCCGGAACGGTACTGCAGCTGTCCGATGAGGGCAGACCTGTCCGGCTGCAAATACTGGAATTTCTGGGCGACGGCTCCACCTGCATCTGCTATCTGGCGCAGGACATGGCAGGCAGGCGGTGCCGCATTAAGGAATACTTCCCCCTTGGCAGCACCGACGGGGAAGGCATTTTGGAGCGGGATCCCGAGAGCCTGCATGTGCGTTGCATCCCGGGCTTTCCGGAACAGGCGCAGGCATACGGCAGGCGGCTGGTATTGTCGGATGTGCAGGCACATCTGGATCAAAAAACACAGGCGCTGCAGCTGCCCATGCTGCGGCATCTGTTTGCCCATCCTCTGTATGAGCATTGGGACGGCGGAGATCTTCGTCTGCTGGTTTTGGGAGCGGGCAATGCTGCCCAGAGCTTTCTGGATGCAGCGCTGCCATTGAGCCAAAACTTGTTCTGCCGCGTCCATGCTGTGGCGGCAGCCGCAGATGCGGTACAGGCAAAAGCCATGTATCTGGCAGAAAGACCCGCCTTTCATGATTTTTTTGACGTGGACGGTGAAGCAAAGGAGGACGCCTACGGCGCATTAGAGTTTAAAACAGCAAATTTTTATGGAACAGCGAAAGACGAGCCTGTTTTGCAGGCGCTGATAGAAGCCCATAGACCACACTATCTGTTCATCGCCGTGGGCGAGGACAGACTTTGCAGGCATCTGGCAAAGCTTGGTGCCAAGCTTTCCGGGAATATGAGCATCAACTATGTGCTGGAAGAAAGAAAAACGGGAAACTGTCCCGGAAATGCTCTGCTGCCGGAAGACGCTGCCACGGATGACCCTGTCACCGCCCGGCTGGATCGGATGGCGCAAAATGTCCATTTGCTTTGGCACAGCAGAAGATCCGGCGCGGTGCGCAACGAAAAAGCAAAAAACCTGGATACCTATCACCACGAGGCGAGCCTTGCCGCTGCGGTGAGCATCCCCTATAAATTCCGCGCTCTGGGTCTTTCCTATGACTGCCCCGGGGATGCGGCAAAATACGATGCCATGCTGCAGAAGGAAGATGTGCTGCAGAATATGATCTGGAGCGAGCATCGCAGATGGTGCGCCCATAAGCTGTGCAGCGCCTATGTACCCAGAGAGGATTTTGATGCCTGTGTGCAGGAAATGGCGGAAAAGAAGACGGTCAACGATACCGTTCGCCGCCGTCATCTGTGCGTGGTCAAAAGCAGACCGGGCATGCCTCTTTCCGACTGGAGCAGACATCGGTGGGACACAGCGGGAGAAAAGGACCTGGCTAAGCTGGATCCCCTTGATCGCGTGTCCGTGCGGCTGCATCAGGCATATGTCCGGGCAGCAAAAAAAGCAAAAACGGACGGAGTCCTCTCCGGTACGGTGCCGGCTGCCATGGCGCAGCTGGTACGCGGCGACAGACAGGTCAATGATACCTGGTTTGCCCTCTACGGTTGTCTGAGCCGGATCTGGATGGGCGACGAGGAGGCGGCTGACCGGTATGAGCCGCGGATGCGGCGCTTTCAAAAATGTTTTCGGGAAAGACTCCCCGGCAGCGCGCTGCAGCTGGAGCATTTGACCGATGTCCTGCGCAGCAGCTTCGATCCCATGGTCAGAAGCCTGCGCTGCATGGACTATAAACAAAATGACCTGTGTATCGTCAAGGGCGCGTCTTTTGTCAGCACCTACCGCCCCAATCTGCATCTGGCTGCGGCGCTGCCCCATGACGGCAGCCGGGGGCTCTTTGCTGCCGCCTGTGCCGCTGTGATGCTGGATCCTGCCATGCTGACTGTGTGCGACCATTGGGACGGAATACAAAATGTGGAAGAAAGCGTACAGTATCTGCAAACATGTTTTGAAAGAAGATCCATGCAGACACAGCTGACTGTGGTGCTGGGTGCGCCAAAGAAACATATGAGAGCGCTTCGCGCTCTGGCGCAGCGGCTGCGGCAGCTGGCCCGGGTGCGCCGGGTGGAGCTGCTGTGTGCCGAGACACGGGAAGCTTACGAAGAGGCACTTCAAAAGCTGCTTGCTTCCATGAAACCGGATGCGGTGCAGCAACCTGAACTTCCTGAGTTGTCTGTGCCGGGCTTTACTGTGGATGTTGCAAACGGAAGCATCTCCTGCGGAGAGGACTTCCCTCTGCTGCTGTGTACGCCGTGGCGCAGACGGCTGCTGCCGGAGGATCTGTCCCTGACCGTGTGCGAACAGGCTGTACGGCTGCCTGTGGTGGATCACCCGGCTCTGGAGTCCTTCTATGAGAAAGATCCTGCCCTGTGGCGGCGCTGCTGCAAGACCCTTGCCGCCTATGCCCCTGTGTCTGCCGTCTTTGACCGACAGAAGCGGACGGGAAAACGGAGGGAAGTTTCTCTGCTGCTCCACAGCACGGCGGCAGAAGCTGCCATGGCGCTGGCGGAACTGCTGAAAGAACATCAGCTTCTGACTGCTGCTGACTTCGGAGAACACAGCTTCGGCTTCCTGCGTCTGCACCTGCAGACCGATGAAGGCTATGCCGATGCCGTGGAGGATCTGTTTACCGCAGAGCCTTCCCGGGAAACCCCTGTTTTGACGCAGGAGGACGGTGTGTGCACCGTGTGTCTGCGTCCGCTTATGGTGGATCATATGATCCTGCCGGAGAAAAAAGAGGAATTTCTCTCATGGCTGGAGCAGCTTTATAAGCTGGAGCTGATCGCCAGACCTCGCGTCAGCGGCGGTACGGTAAGCTTCCACTATAATACATGGGGCGCAAAGCGGCTCATGACCTACCCGGAGCAGGTCAGACGCGTGTGCGCCGCGGGATGTCTGCGTGCGTCCGGTAGGTTCGATCGCGTCTTTGATGCCGAGACCGTGACGGAGCTTTCCGAAAGCTGTGATCTGCTGGCAACGGCAGGACTGCGCAGCTACTTTATCTGCGTGAGCAAAAAGCCAACAGCGGCACTTCGGAAGATCGTCAAGCAGCACGGTATCTGCCCCACGATTGTGTGCATCGAAAAAAACGGCACAGACACGGAAGATACCATCTTCTGCCGTGATCTGCAGGACTTTTTGAAGCGTATCTGAAATCGACCCTCTGCGGTACACACCGCAGAGGGGTTTTGCATAGTATGGATCAATGGTTAATTGACAATTGACAATGAATGTGTCGCTTCGCGACGGATTTTAAATTTGCTGCGCGCCCCTGCCTCCATCTGATGAGGGAGGTGGTTGAGCGAAGCGAAACCGGAGGGAGAGAAGGATTACGACTACCCCTCAGTCATGGCTTTGCCGTGACTGCTCCTGTTGCGGTGATCGGCGTTTCGAAGCCGCGGATCGCCTCGAAACAGAAAAATTTTTGTCTAAAACTGCGAATCTTAAAAAACTTTCATCAAAAATTATGTAAATTCATGCAAATGGTTACAATTTGTTGTTGTTATTATTTTCCGGAACATTATAATATAGGCAGGAAACTATCCGTACCATGGGACGGCGTCTCTGCCTCCCGCAATCAAATTTCTTGTTTTTCTTTGAAAGGGAGGAACATATCATGAAGAAGACTCTGGCTCTGTTGCTCGCCGTGATCATGATGGTGAGCGTCATCCCCTTCGCAGCTGCTGCCGATCATGAGCACTATGACGACAACGGCAACGGTGTCTGCGATGCAGAAGGCTGCAAGGAAGCTGTTGTCCCGGCTCACGAGCACTACGACGACAACGGCAACGAAGTCTGCGATCAGGCAGGCTGCAAGGAATTCGTCCACAGCAAGCACTATGATGACAACAACAACGGTGTTTGCGACTACCCCGGCTGCAAGGAAACCGTTGCTCACACCAAGCACTATGACGACAACCTGAACGGTGTTTGCGACTACCCCGGCTGCAAGGAGACTGTTGCTGTCGATCCCATCGGCCCCGGTGCTGACGACGATGATGACTGCGACAAGGATGAGTATCCCTCCGACCATCATCATTTCTATGAGTGGAGATACAACTCCAAGAAGCATTGGAAGCAGTGCGTCATCTGCGGCTACACCAAGTCCTCCGCTGCCCACAGACTGAACGCTGCCGGCGACTGCTACACCTGCCCCTACGAGGATAACCGTTACAGCAACAACAACTACTACGGCAAGTACACCATCACTCTGACCGAAGAAGGCCGCGGCGATGCTTCCCTGTCCACCCGTCGTGCTGACAGCGGCGACACCGTCTACATCTACGTTGATCCCGACTACGGCTACAAGCTGATCGACATCGAAGTTTACTCCAGCGGCCGTGACTACACAGTCACCAGACGTTCCAACGGCACCTTCAGCTTCAAGATGCCCTCCAGAGACGTCCGCGTTGTTGTTACCTTCTCCGGCAGCAACAAGTACTACAGAGATGATGTCATCGAGTACTCCAAGTATTATGGCGGCAACGGCTCCTACTCCGATGTCAGCTCCGATGCATGGTACTACTCCGCTGTCAAGTATGTCACCAACCGTGAGATCATGGCAGGCTATTCCTACAACAAGTTCATGCCCGAGACCAACCTGATCCGTGCTGATCTGGCTCAGGCTCTGTACAACATCGCCAACCAGCCCTCCGCTACCGGCAGCGAGAAGTTCTCCGACGTTGATCGTTACGACGAGTACTACAAGGCTGTTGTCTGGTGCTCCAACAAGGGCATCATCGAAGGCTGGAACGGCAAGTTCTCCCCCAACGGCGACATCACCCGTGAGGATCTGGCTGTTATGCTGTACCGCTATGCCGAGTACAAGCGCTACAACACCAGCGCTTCCGAGGATCTGTCCCAGTTCTCCGATGCCGACGCTGTCAGCAACTACGCTGTCGAGGCTATGGAGTGGGCAGTCGCAGAGGGCATCCTGAACGGCATGGGCAATGGTAAGCTGGCTCCCCAGGGCACCACCACTCGTGCACAGGCTGCTGCTATGCTGATGCGCTTCGTCCAGAACGTTGCTTAAGTTCTAATTCAAAACCCTCCTGCTTCGGCAGGAGGGTTTTTTATGCATGATCGGCAATCGGCAGTGAATGAAAAATGAAAAATTGCGGTGTCGCTTTGCGATGGATTGTAAATTTTGGTTTGCACCTGTAGGGCGGTCTGACCCCAGACCGCCGGTGCAGGCAGTGACGATGGTGCGTACAGGTACCTCATCCGTCACGGCTTTGCCGTGCCACCTTCCCCTAAGAGGGGAAGGCTTTTTTATTGCTGTGCACTTTAAGGCTTCCTCTTGAGGGGATGCCCCAGGGCAGCTTCTTCTACGCGCTAAGAGCCGCCGCAAGCGGCGGCCAAGCTACGCACACTCGCTGCGGCGAGCGTCTTGCCGCTTCGCGGCAATTCACCTTCAGCTGGCAGCCGTCAGGCTGACTGATGAGGTGTGTGCAGGCACTTTTTAGATTGGCACGGCTTCTCCGAAGCCTGCGACTCGCTAAGAGCCGCGCTATGCGCGGTTGCTCGCTTGCATGCGCCTGCGGGCGCGATCGCAATGACAGGTATTATCGGCAGTGTGTATTATGCTTGTCATCGCGAGAGAGCGAAGCGACCGTGGCGATCTAAAGGCAGTGCGTACCACGCGCGTCATCGCCCGTGTGTTCTGAATGGAAAATCCGGGAACAAAGTGAGATCCTCTTCGTCTATACAGGTGTAAAGGTTGCGTGATGATCGCTCCGCGGTAAGAAAGGCTGTACAGCGGAGTGGTTTTGTGATATTATGACCACGCAAGTACATTCCGATCCTTTGGATCGATTCCCATGAAAGAGGTGCAAAATATGAAGAAAACCATGACAAAAGCGCTGGCGCTGCTGCTGACCATGCTGATGCTGCTGAGTGCTGTACCCTTTGCGCTGGCGGAGGAGCCTGCCTGCAGCCATGCGGACAACAACGGCGACAATGTGTGCGATCTTTGCACAGAAGCTATGCCCGGTGATGAAGATCCTTCCGAGCCCACCGATCCTCCTGCAGATCCTCCCGCAGATCCCGAAGATCCGGACGACACCTGCGACCATGTGGATGTGGATGAGAACGGGTTCTGCGACGATTGCTTTGAGGAAATGCCCGACCCCAACGCGCCCTGTGAGCACGTGGATGTCAACCGCGACAACAAGTGCGACAAGTGCAATGAAGATATCCCGGTTGTCTGTGAGCACGTGGACGATAACGCCGACGGCAAGTGCGACGACTGCGGCGAGCCTGTGACCGAGGAAGAGGTAGTCAAAGGCAAGATCATCTGCCATCAGGACGGCTACGAGACTGCAAGCAGCTCTGCCAATCTGATGTTCACCCTCACCGGTGCAGACCCTGCCAATGTGCAGTGGAGCTTCTCCGTATCCGGCTCCTGTGAGCCCGAGATCACCGAAAAGTCCTCCAACGGCAAGACTGCTTCCGTCACCGTGGTGGCTGATACCATCGGCACTGCCAAGATCACCGTCATTGCCACTTGGGAAAATGACGGCATGGCAACTGCCACCTGCTATGTGAGCTTCTATTCCAGAATCGCACCCACTCTCTATGTGAAGGAAGGTACCAAGAGCTTCCGTTTCACCGACACGGATGTGTTCTCCAAGATCTCCAATGTCCATCCCGACAAGGTGAAGAACTACAGCCTGTATTACTATCTGTCCGATGGCCATGCTACGGCAGTCAGCCTGTATGAGAGCCGCAAGACCAATGCCGATGTGGGTCTGATCACCTACAAGACCACCCAGAGCTTCAAACAGTACGATCCCGATGAGTACAATGATTACAACATTGCAGATCTGGATAAGCTGACCTTCACCATTCTGGGCGAAGGTACTTACAAACTGGACTTTGAGCTGTACGCCTACGGCGGTGCCACCACCAAGGGCAGTCTGAACATTGTGGTGGGCGAGCCGGGCGAGACGACCTCCGATCTGGTCTACCGCACCAAGGCAGGCAAGAGCGTCACCTTCGCCACCAAGGATTTTGAGGACTACTGGGAAAACCATGTGGACTCCCGTTACGAGTATCTGGACTATGTGAAGTTTGAGCCCAACTCCAAGGGTTACGGTCTTCTGTATCTGGACAGCAAGGAGCGCGGCATTGTCCAGTCCTCTTACAAGTTCATGGTAGAGCCCGAGGGCAAGCCCAACACCTATGATTTGAACGATGTGACCTACAAACCCGATCCCCGTGAGGAGCGCTACACCGAGACCATCGATTTCGTTGCCTACGGCGACAGAAACACAGTCCTGCGCGGTGAAGTGACTGTCATTGTGGGCGGCGTCATGCCCTTTGCTGATGTGAAGACCTCCGACTGGTTCTATGACGAGGTGCTCTATGTCTATGACGAGGGCATCATGAACGGCACGTCCGACACGGCATTCTCTCCCAACGGCACTCTGACCCGCGGTATGGTGGTGACCATGCTCTACCGTGTGGAGGGTGAGCCTTCCGTTTCCGGCAAGGCAGATTTCTCCGATGTGGCAGGCTCTGCCTGGTATGCCGATGCTGTGGCGTGGGCAGCGGAGAATGACATTGTCAACGGCATGGGCAACGGCAAGTTTGCTCCCGATGCTGCCATCACCCGTGAGCAGTTTGCCACCATTCTGTATCGCTATGCCAAGACCCAGAGAATGTCCACCTCCTTCGGCGGCACCTCTCTGGAGGACTTTGCAGATGACCACAAGGTGTCTGCCTATGCCGAAGATGCCATGAAGTGGGCAGTCTATGCCAAGATCATGGAAGGCAGCGCCAACAACCTCAACCCCAAGAATACCGCTACCCGCGCCGAAGCCGCTGCCATGCTGCAGCGCTTCCTGGAACAGGACGAGGAGTAACAAAAAAAGACCCTTCGGGGTCTTTTTTTATTAGGTAATCGGGAATAGTGAATAGTGAATAGTTGCGGTGTCGCTTCGCGACGGATTGGAATTTTGCTGTGCACCCACAAGGCTTCCCCTCTCAGGGGAAGCCCCAGGGCAGCTTCTCTTGCCGCTTCGCGGCAATTCACCTTCAGCTGGCAGCCGAAGGCTGACTGATGAGGTGTGTGCAGGCACTTTTTAGATTGCCACGGTCGGATCTTCGATCCTCCCTCGCAATGACAGATATAAATCGGCACTTCATGTCTGTCGTAGGGGCGTGCAGGCAGCATTTTTAAACCTTCTGTGAACTTTTGGTATCTTTGGTTGTTTCCTTAAAATTTTAAGCTATAATAGCACCAACAAACCGCAGGAGGTGACCTATGTTCCAAAAACTGAAGCAGTCTTTGCGCGATATGATGATCGGTCGCTATGGACAGGATCAGCTGGGCACCGTCATTTTCCTGCTGGGTCTTGGATTTATGATCCTGAGTATGATCTTCGGGCGCTTCCTTTGGTCCAGCGTATTCAGCTTCCTCAGCTGGGCGGCCCTGATCTGGTGCATCATCCGGATGTTCTCCCGGAACATTGCCGCCAGAAGCAAGGAAAACAAGGCCTTCCTCAACTTCGTCTCCCGCCTGCGGGACAAGGAGCACCGCTACTACCGCTGTCCCCAATGCCGCCAGATCGTCCGTGTTCCCAGAGGCAGAGGCAAGATCAATATCCGCTGCCCAAGATGCAACAGGAAGTTCATCAAAAAAACATAAAAAGACGCGTTTTGCTCAGCAAAACGCGCTTTTGTTTCCGAACTGTTACCAAACATTCACGATTCTTTCATCCATCATAGGAGAAAGAATGGTAGAATATACTGTAAAAGTTTTAAGATCGAGGAGTGTTCCCATGAGCACGGTCAAAGCAAAAAAACCAAAGAAAAAACTCTTCATCACGCTCGGTGTCATCGTGGCAGTGATCGCAGTCATCTTTGCTGCCTGTTCTGCCATGGTCGGCTCTGCCAAAAAGCAGATGCAGGCTGCCATGAATGCCATGCAGACCGATGTGGTCACGGTGCGGCCTCTGACCCACTCCATCGGTGCCACAGGCACGGTCATCAGCCTGCGCTCCAAGGATGTGACGGCAACCCTTTCCGGGGTGGAGATCGCGGATATTTCCGTGGAAGTGGGCGATGTGGTGGAAGAAGGCCAGCCCCTGGTGCGCTTTGACACCGAGGACATTGCAAAAAATCTGCAGATCGCCCAACGGGCGCTGAGCCAGACCCAGGGCCAGATCGGGCTTTCCGCGGAAAATGCCCAGCGACAGGTGGACGATGCCATTCGCAGCGGCGAATACTCTGCCGACATGGCTTTGAACAATGTGGATGTGGCCTATGAGGCCTATCTGGACGCATGGGAGGCCCTGGACGATGCCGAGGACGCGGAAGAGGCTGCGTGGGAGATTGTGGATGATCTGGAAGATCGGTACCGGGACCTGAAACAGACCCCGGTGGAGGAAGGGGTGGACGTGAGCGCGGCACTTGCCCAGCTGGAGGGACAGCTGTCCCAGGCTGAGGCGACGGCACGGCAGGCCTCAGCCGCCGCAGATCAAGCGGAAAAGGCCATTGATACCCTGTACAACCAGTATGAAACTGCCCAGAAAAACTATGAAAACACCATTGCGTCCGGACAGAGCGCCGTTTCTTCGGCCCAGGCGGCCCAGCAGTCTGCCCAGCTGTCGGCCAACACGGACCAGCAACAGCAGCAGATCGATGCCCTGTCTGAGCAGCTGGAAAAGGAAATTTTGACCGCGCCCTTTGCCGGCATCATTACAGCGGTCAACTATGATCCCGGCGACATGTACATGCAGGGCGCCCTTGTGACGGTGCAGGACTGCTCCGGCTATGAGATCCGTGCCCAGATCGGAGAGTATGATATTCCCGACATTGCCCTGGGACAGAAGGTTCTGATCAAGACCGATGCCACCAGAGAGCAGGAACTGGAGGGCACCGTGGTCTTTGTGTCACCGACAGCCACCACAGCTGCCATGGGTATGACTGCCGCCGCCGACCCCACTTATGAAGTTCGCATCCGTGTGGATACCCAAACCGACCGTCTGCGTCTGGACATGAGCGCCAATTTGTCCATTATCATTCGGGAAGAAGAACATGCTCTGTGTGTGCCTTACAACGCGGTGCAGACTGCCGAGGATGGCAGCTGCTTTGTGGAAGTGGTAAATGGCGACGAAACCACAACGGTTGTTCCTGTGGAAGTGGTCATGGAGAGCAGCTTCTATACCCAGATCCAGGGTGATGTGGAAGAAGGACAGACCGTCCGGGTCATCAGCGGTGATGCTACGGATATTTTCTCTCAGATGATGGAAATGAGCCCCATGGGTGGAGGGTTCTGATGTGAAAACGATCCTACAGCTGCGCGGCATCATCAAGCGCTTTTACATCGGAGAGCCCAACGAATTGCAAATCCTCAACGGCATTGATCTGGATGTCCGGGAAGGGGAGTTTGTGGCCATCGTTGGTGCTTCCGGCTCCGGCAAGACGACCTTGATGAATGTGATCGGCCTGCTGGACCGCCCAACGGAAGGGGAGTACCTGATCGATGGGGTGGATGTGGCGGCAGCTTCTGACCGGGAGCTTTCCTACATCCGAAATCAAAAGATTGGCTTTGTGTTCCAGACCTATAATCTGGTGGCCAAGACTACGGCGCTGAAAAACGTGGAGCTGCCCATGCTCTACGGCGGCGTGCCGGCCAGAGAGAGAACCCGGCGAGCCAAGGCGCTGCTGGACTTGGTGGAAATGGGCGACCGCGTGAAGCATCTGCCGGAGGAACTGTCCGGCGGACAGAAACAGCGCGTCGCGATCGCCCGTGCTATGGCAAATGATCCTGCCATCATTCTGGCAGATGAGCCTACCGGCGCACTGGACAGCAAAACCGGCCGCACGGTCATGGATCTGTTCCACCGCCTCAACAAAGAGCAGGGTAAGACCATTGTGCTCATTACCCACTCTGAAGAGCTGGCCCGGGAAACAGACCGGATCATCACCATCAAAGATGGCTCCATTACGGGAGAAAGAGCAGGTGATGCACGATGATGGTCATGGAAAATCTGCGCATGGCCATCGCCAGTCTGAAGGCCAATAAATCAAGAGCCCTTTTGACCATGCTGGGTATTATTATCGGTATTGCCGCCGTCATTGCCATTATGACCGTGGGAAACTCTGTGACCAATACGGTGTCCAGTTCCATGCAGTCCATGGGCGTGAACAACATCAACGTTATGATCCAGAGCCGCAAAAACGAGCCGGAAGAACGGGAAAGCGGTATCGTCTTCGGCGCTGTGGAGCACAGCAAGGAAATGACGGAGCGTGACTATCTGACAGACGAAATGATCGCAGGACTGCTGGAGGAATTCTCCGATGAGATCGAAGCCATTTCCGCTTCGGAAGCCGTCGGCTCCTGCGAGGTGAAAAACGGCAGCGCTTCTGCCAATGTGACCGTTACCGGTGTCAGTCAGGGCTACTTCGCAGCAAACGAAAAGACCATGCTGGCCGGCAGACTTCTGTCGGCGGAGGAAGCCACCGGTGCCCGAAATGCCGCAGTGGTCAGCAGCGAATTTGTGGACGATCTGCTGGAGGTGTCCTATGAGGAGGCCGTGGGCAGGAGCTTTTCCTGCCGCCTTGGAGAACAGCAGGTGCAGTACACCATTGTGGGTGTCTATGAACAGGTGGACAGTGCCACTGCCATGATGATGGGTCTGGTGGGCACAGAGTGTTATATTCCTCTGACCACAGCCCAGCAGTTTAACCACACGGAAAATTATCAAAATCTTGCCGTTGTGGGCAAGGTGGGCGTGGATGCCGATGCGCTGGCAAGAAAAATCGAAACCTATCTGGACGGCCATTATCGATCCAACCGCTATTTTGAAGTGTCTGCCTTTTCCATGTCTGCCATGGTCACAGCCATGGCGGATATGATGGATACCATCGTCACGGCCATTTCCGTCATTGCAGGCATCGCCCTTCTGGTTGGCGGCATCGGTGTGATGAATATTATGCTGGTTTCCGTGACGGAACGAACCCGTGAGATCGGCACCAGAAAGGCCCTTGGTGCCACCAACGAAAGCATTCGCATGCAGTTTATTGTGGAAGCCATGATCATGTGTCTTTTGGGCGGCATTATCGGCGTGATCTTAGGTGTGGCAGGCGGTATTCTTGCCTCAAACCTCATGGGCGCCGCCGCGGCTCCGTCGGTGGGCAGTATTGTGATCTCTTTACTGTTCTCACTGGCCATCGGTGTGTTCTTCGGCTACTATCCTGCCAACAAAGCGGCAAAAATGAACCCGATCGATGCACTGCGGTATGAATAAGCAAAAATATCTGCGATATTTTTGAAGGGAGCGCTGCATCGTGCTGCGCGCACGCCTTTCAGTCGTACACTTGCACGATAGAAGTAAAATTCCCGAGGCGCATGTCCTCGGGAATTTTGATTTTCTCTATTTCCGCCACTGCGGTGGCGGAACTCTGCGAGGCTTGGGTTGCCCATGGCAGAGGTGCTTGTCCATCATGAAGCGCGCCATCTGTGCCGGAAGCGTTCACAGGGGGGCGATTTACAAGGCAGGGTCGGTATGCTATACTATATATACTATATGAATATAAGGAGGATCGTCCTATGTCCGATTATCCCGTTGCGCCGCAGTATATCAAGGATTTTGAGCGGCTGGGTTTTGGTATGTTTGTCCATCTGGGTCTGTACTCCCAGTTAAATCAAGGTGAGTGGGTCTATTCCATCCACCACATGGATATGAAGGAGTATGCAAAGCTCTTTGATACCTGCAAGATCGGCTCCATGGAGCACATTGTGAATGTGGCAAAGTCGGCAGGCTGCAAGTACATCACCCTGACCACCCGTCACCATGAGGGCTTCTCCCTCTACGACACCAGAGGGCTCAACACCTTTGATGCACCTCACAGCCCCGTGGGAAAGGATCTGATCGCGGAATTTGTGGAGCTGTGCCGCGCGGCAGACATCGTACCTGTGTTTTACCACACCACGCTGGACTGGTGGCATCCCGATTTTGAAAACGACTTTGACAAGTATCTGGATTACCTCTTCAAATCTGTGGAGATCCTGTGCACCCACTATGGGCAGATCGGCGGACTGTGGTTTGACGGCAACTGGTCAAAGCCTGATGCCGACTGGAAGGAGCAGGAGCTGTATCAGATGATCCACAGACTCCAGCCCAATGCCATCATCGTCAACAACACCGGTCTGTCTGCCAGAGGCGCTCTGGGTGCCGAGGAGATCGACTGTGTCACCTTCGAGCGCGGCATGGCAGAGCCTATCGATCTGACGGGCCGCACCAAGTATGTGGCAGGGGAAATGTGCCAGACCCTGTGCGACCACTGGGGCGCAGCGGACGATATCAACTTCAAGCCTGTCAAGCAGCTCATCGAGGAGCTGTGCGAGTGCCGCAAGGTGGGCGCCAACTTCCTGCTCAACATCGGCCCCGACCCGGATGGCACTGTTCCTGCCATGCAGGCTGCCACCATGGGCTGCATCGGCAGATGGATGAAGACCTACGGCAAGGCCATTTACAACGGCTGCCCCTACATCACCTATACCGACAAGCGGGAATTCTTCCTCCGCGACCGCGATGATCCCGACACGGCTTACTTCTTCCAGTTCGATCCCGGTCAGTCCACCGGCGATGTGAATGTCTCTCTGGAGCTGGGCGACAACGGCACCAAGGTGCTGGAGAAGCTGGATCGCCCCGTCAAGTCCATAACGTGGATGGACAACGGCACAGCGGCAGAGTTTACCCAGCAGGGCGATACTCTGACTGTTCGCTGCGACGGCTATTTCTATGGCACCAGCCTGTGCGTCAGAGTGGCGGAAGTGAAGTTTTAAACAATTGACAGTTGACAATTGACAATGTATGTGTCGGCTGCGCCGACGGGTTGAAGCCGCGGTTCTTGCCGTGCTTGTCATCGCGAGCGCAGCGTGGCGATCTAAAAACGATCTTGTCACAACCTTATTCACCCAACCGCCTCCTTGTGCATATACTGCACTTGGAGGTGGTTTTTTGATCTATGTGGTAAAACCGGGAGATACGCTCTACTCCCTCTCCCGGCAATACGGTAAAAGCGTTCTGGAGCTTGCCCGGCTCAACCAGATCCCGGACCCTAACATTCTGGTGCAGGGGCAGGCGCTGCTGATCCCGGAGGGGGAGAAGACAGGCGCGCTGACAAAAGAGGTAGGCGGCTATGCTTATCCTTTTATCAGCCCTTGGGTGCTGCGGGAAACTTTGCCTTACTTAAATCTTCTGAATGTGTTCTCCTATGGCTTCACTCCGGAGGGCGACCTGCTGCCGCCGCCCTTGTCCGATGATGCCATGCTGCAGCAGGCGAGATCTTCCAATGTGCCTGCCGCTTTGGTGCTGACGCCCCTTGGACGGGATGGAAACTTCAGCAACTATCTGATCTCGGCATTGCTGAACAACGCTCCTGCGCAGAAAAAGCTCTTTGAGCAGCTGCAGCAGGTTATGACGCAGAAGGGCTACCGGGAGCTGAACATCGACTTTGAGTACATCCCGGCGGCAGACCGCGATAAATTTACAGACTTTATCCGCATGGCGAAGGAAACCCTGTCCTTCCCCATATCTGTCTGCCTTGCGCCCAAGAACAGCCCTGCTCAGCGCGGTGTGCTCTTTGACGGCAAGGACTATGAGGCCATCGGGAAGATCGCAGACCGGGTGCTGCTCATGACCTATGAGTGGGGCTATAAGTATGGGCCGCCCCAGGCGGTGGCGCCGATCAATCGCGTCCGGGAGGTCATCGAGTATGCTGTGTCTGTGATCCCCAAGGAAAAGATCCTGCTGGGACTTGCCAACTATGGCTACGACTGGCCTTTGCCCTATCAGCGAGGGCGCACTGTGGCGCGAACCATCGGCCCTGTGGAGGCGGTGGAGATCGCAAGAAGAGAGCGCACCAACATCATTTTCGATAATCCTACCCAGTCGCCGTGGCTGCAGTACACAGACTATAACGGTCAGCGTCATGTGGTCTGGTTCGAGGATATCCGCAGCTGGGAACAGAAATTAAATCTGGTGGAGCAGTATGATCTGGCAGGGGTGGGCATCTGGACGATCATGCCGTTTTTCCGCCCCGGGTACGTGCTGGTGAACGACCGTTTTCGCAGCTGAACACAAAATGTTGAGGCAAAAGTTTTCTTTTGCCTCAAGCCATAGTTTTATATAAAAAAGTTTAAAAAACTTGCAAAAAAGTGTTGACAAAAAGGCTGTGAAATGATAATATATCCAAGCTGCATGAAACGCGCCGAAAAAACTTTGAAAAAAGTTCTTGACAAAGGCGAGGCTCTGTGGTAACATAAATGAGTTCGCTGCTGAGGCGGAAACGTCGATGAAGGGTGAACGAAAACCGGTCAAAGCGCCGGAGTGTACCTTGTAAATTAAACAACGTAAACATGAACAAACACCTTGGACAATTTTTAATTAAGTTGTTCTTGAATGTCAATCATTGATTGAAAATGCGAGAATAGCCAACGAATTTCTTGAGTAATTGCTAGAGCAAATACTTGATAAAGATTTTAAGAGCTTCGGCTTTTAAGATACCATTTATTGAGAGTTTGATCCTGGCTCAGGAC
>JAGBBD010000055.1 GCA_017938625.1 Oscillospiraceae bacterium
GCCCTGAGAGGTCTGGGTGATGATTGCGGTGTAGGACTTGCTCTCATCCAGCGCCTTGGGGAACATGAAGTTCAGAGCCAGTTCGTTACCCAGGTTCATGTTGGTACCTGCGATATCGATCAGCTCGATGGGCTTTTCTTCAGGCTCTTCCTCGCCGCCGGTCTTGGTAACTGTGCCGCAGGCGGGACAGACTGTCTCGGTGATGCCGTCTACATCGTAGGTGATCGCCTTGACATGCTTACAGACGGAGGGATCGTAAGATACGCCGGTGTAAGCAACCGCGTAAATGGTGAACTCGGTGGTTGCCAGCACATTGCCATTTCCATCCACAGCCTTGATGACGATGGGATAGCGGCCAACCTGTGTCTTGGTGGGCGTCCATGTGATCTTGCCGGTCTCAGCATCAAACTTCATGCCCTTGGCCAAGCCTTCGATCTCATAGGTCGCACCGGAGCCTTCCACACCGATCTGCAGATCAATGCGGTAGCCGGTCTTGACAACACGATCTTCCGTGAAGTTCAGCAGAGCTGCCACATCAAAGGTTGCAGACAGGGGGATGGAGAAGGTCTGACCCTCGGCAATGTTATGCACATAGCCGGCATCGATGTTGGTGGGATCCACATAGCTGCGTACCATATCCTGCGTGTGCAGATCCAGAACAGCCACGTTGTCCTTGACCTGTGCGCCGTAGATGCGGTAAGCACCGTTCTGCTGACGGTCATTGTTGACATAGATGTATCTGCCTGCCAGATCCTCGGAAGTCAGCTGCTGATCCAGTCGGATGGTCATGGTGTACTCGTCTGCCAAGCCCTTGGTAAAGTCGGTGACGATACCGGTAGCTGCAGGCAGCACATCATCGATCACAGCGCCCTTGTCGGCATCGGCGATGGTGGTAACTTCGCTGCCCCATGCATAGGTCATGATGCCGCCCTCATAAGAGCAGACACCTGCGAAGCCCTTGAACTTAAAGACTTCCTCACCATTCTCACAGATGGAGTACAGACAATCGGGGTTGGTGGCGTAGACGATGTAGTCCTCTCTGCCGGACAGGAGCGTGATCTTCAGAGCAGCTGCCTTGTCGGTGACACCTTCCGTACCTTCCACCAGAGCCACATCCAGCAGCTCCACGGTGTCGATGTAGGAGTCATACTGATAAGGCTCGATGACGGAGGTGAACAGGGTGTCCATGCCGTCCATGCCGCTGCGGCGGATCATGGCATACTCAATAAACTCGGGGTTGCTGCCGTTCTGAGGCGGCTGACCATGGGCGGTTGCAACCTCGGTCAGAGGCTCTTCAGAGACCATATGCAGCTTCAGATGGATGCCGGGAGAAGTGATGACGCGATCCTTGAAGTCCTGAACGGGCCAGTCAAGTGCGAAGTAGGTATCGGGATCGCCGTCACGGTTGACTTCCTTCAGCCAGCTGTAGCCGTTGCCCTGGTTGGCAGCTGCGTCGGTGGTATAGGGGTTGACCGTATGGTCACCGAATGCCACATCTGCACCTGCGTAGGTGCCCATGGGCTGATAGGTGAAGTCAAGACCTGTTGCCACGGGATCCAGCATGGTAGCTGCATGGAAAGAATAGACATGCTCTCTGCCGCCAAGGATGCGGAAGAAATCGACCGCATAGTTGACGCCGTTGCCGTTGTCCATGACCACCATGGTGCGGCGGTAGATATCGGTCTCTTCGTAAACTCTCGATGCATCGGCATCCATGACCTTTGCCTTGCCGGAATCCTCGAAGTGCATGGGGAAGTGGTTGGGCTCAATGCCGCGCTGTGCCTTGTCATTGACCACAACGGTGTTGTGGGACGAGGTGCTCAGCGTCCACTGCATACGCTCGGGGCTCTGTGCATTGACGGTGGTGGGATAGCCAAGGTCGGAAGAAAGGTTCAGACCGAAGGCATCGATATCGATGTTCAGAGCGTCCAGATTGGTGTGAGCGCCGCCGGCAGATCTGCCGAAGAACATCCAGTAATCGGAGAACTGATCGGCATTCTCGGTGCCCAGATACTGCTCGGGACCTTCGCGGAGGAACGCCATACCCAGACCGCAGAGCATATTGCTCTCGGAGAAGTTGAAGTAGCCGTCCTCTGCTACGATCTGTTCGATCTGACCCTTGATGCCGCTTTCGGGATCGGGGGTAAAGATGGTGCCGTGCAGACCGTCCACGGTGTTGCCGTTGGCGGCATAGATGCTCACTGCCAGATCGCGGTTGCCGGTCTTGATAAAGCCTGCCAGCATGGAGTCAACGTCCATACCGCTCTTGGCGAACTGAATATGTCCTGCTTCACCGAAGGAGGGGATGACGCAGCCCAGAGTGGTCAGCTTCATCATGGAGCCGACCATGTTGACAAATTTGGGATTTGCCCACAGATCTGCACCTTCCACTCTGGTGTAGCCGTCCAGAGCGTCGGCAGCTTCCATCAGGTTGGTGTACCACATGGCGTTGTAAGCGTGAGAACCTTCGTTGCCGAAGCCGTCACGGCAGACCAGGTTGACGATGTTGTACATGACCAGGCCGCCGCCGATGTAGGTATTCAGACCGGTACCGGTCTTCTCGCCGTAACGGAAGATCCAGTCGATCATTTCCTCAGTCTCGGGCAGACGATCCAGCGCCACAGCGGCATATGCCATGGCGGCCTGTTCCATGCCGAAGTTGCCGTCGGCATAGCCGTTTTCAACAGCCTTCTTGATCTCCAGCAGGACGCCCTCGTCCACATTCTCGCGGACATACTCGGGAGTGATCGTGTTGGGATCGCCGCTGACCTCCTCGGTGCGTGCCTTCAGATACTCAATGACGTCGTCATTGTCCATAGCAGGCCAGAAGGCATCTGCCGCCTGAGCCAGACACTGACCCATGGTGGTAGCTTCCCAGATGGAGCCGATGAACTTACCCTTGTGGGAGTTGCCGTCACCGGCGGGATAGTTGTAGGAATACAGATGGATATCGTACTCGGGATAGATATCCGCAACGCGGTTGATGAGGATGGCGCCGGCAGAGCCGTACTTCTCATCGCCGGTGTACAGGTAAGCCTTACGCAGGCTGTCCAGCGCATCGGTCATAGCGTGCTCGGACTTGCCAAGGCCGTCAAAGACGCAGTGCATATAGTAGGCGATGTAGGTATGCACTTCCTGCACGCCGTTGTAGTACACGTCGCCTGTGACATAGCCGAAACCGTCATCCACGCCCCAGCCTTCGCCCATTTCGGGATACAGCTCGTTGACCAGATACTGGGGATCGGCATCCTCTGCATGGAATCTGCCGTACTCGTCAAGACCGGACTCATAGTAAGCACCGAAGTCGTTGGAGGGGAAGTCACGGTTACACACGGGACAGGTGATCTTCCAGGGATTTTCGATGGGATCCACCAGCCAGCCGTAGTGAGAGGTGATCAGATTCAGATCGTAGTTACAGTAGCGGCAGGTGTACTGTTCGGGATCGGACTTAAAGCCGACAGCCGTGGATCTGGGGAAGGTCTCATAGATCAGCATATCATAGACCTGATCCAGATGCTCCACATAGTACTCGGCTTCTGCCACAGCTGCTTCCTTTTCTTCCCATGCCCAGTTATACTTGAGCGTATTTTCCTGTGCGATGGCGCGCTCTTCATAGGTAAACAGAGTGGGCTGGGTCTTGCCGGTGGTCACAGTGATCCAGATGGATGCTTCCAGATGTCTGCCGTTTTCCACGATCTCGGCAGTAATTCTGGCGGAGCCTTCCTTACCGGTCAAAGAAACGTAGCCTTCCTCGGAAACGGTGAGGATGTCGTTTTCTTCCGCGGTGTAGGTCACAGTGATGTCTTCGGGCAGAGCCTGCAGCTTGATGCCTGCCGTGTCATAGCCCACCACGGACAGCTGTGTGCCGTCATCCGTGGGCTTGAGGGTCGTCGCTTCCGCAGTCAGCTCGGCAGAGGCAATGACACCTTCGGCAACGAGGACTTCAAATTCCCCGTAAACCTGCTGCGTGCCGTTGATCTCGCCCACCAAGGTAATGGTGGCAGTGCCGGCTGCCCTGCCGGTGACCACACCGTTTGCCACGGTCGCCACCTTGGAATCGGAAGAGGTCAGATAGTAGTAGTTGGTATATTCAGGCTGGGCATTGACAGCCTTCAGGCTGAACTTGCCGTAGACGCTCTGATGGTCGATGTCCATCTGCACGGTGGCAGTTTCGCCGATCATCAGTTCATCCTTCAGGCTCATTTCCACGGTGATCTCGTTGGGATCTTCCACAGCCAGCAGCTGCAGGGTGCCGAGGAAGATGGAGCCGGAGGCAGTGAGTTTCAGAGTCCAGGTATGGACACCTGCATCCAGCCAAAGGACATTGCCGTTGCTGATAGCGCCATAGTGAGAGCCGGAGCCGCCGTTCTTGTTATCGAGAACGCCCACGAAGCTGTCATCCACAAACACATCGGAGACGCCGCCATAGCTGAAGACTGCGCCGGTGGTCTTGGTTGCATACCAGCCGGACTTGGGCACGAACACATCCACCGCCAGCAGGTTGCCCACACCGGGGCTGAAGGACAGACCGCCCTTATAACCATGACTGATGGACGCGCCCTTGCCATGGGTCAGCTCGCGGTTGATCTCGTAGCCATCGACGTCGATGACTGCTTTTTCCGCAAAGATGGTTCTGCCATCGGTAAAGTCCACGATCACGTTTTCACCGGGCAGTTCCTCGTTGGCAATGACGGTCAGCGTGATGGAGTCGGAAACGACCTCACCGTTGACGCTTGCAGCAGCGGTGACTGTGACCGTACCGGGCTTCAGCGCGCTCAGAATGCCGTCTTCATCCACAGTGGCGATGCCGCCCAGAGCAGCTTCTTCATCCACGGTGAATGCCACAGCGAACTTGCTCATATCGGCAGGGCCGCCGGAAGCCTTTGTGCCGCTGAGGGCAATGTTCATGGTGTTGTAAGCACCCACATAGGAAACAGGTGTTGCCAGCTTAATGGCGACCAGATCCGTATCGTCGGTCACGTTGACCACGACGGAGGAGGATCTGGTGATACCTTCTACCAGAGCGTACGCCGTCACGGTAGCGGTGCCTTCGCCCACGGCAGTCACATCACCGGTGGTCTGATCCACGGTCGCAACCTTGGTATCGGTGGACTTGAAGTAAATATTACCGTGTGCACGGATGTACTCTTCGGTGATGGGCACCAGCTGCGTCGTTCTGCCGTTCAGATCACCCACAGCGCTCTCGCCCACCTTCAGGTTGGCTGCGCCTGCTTCATCCAGGGTATAGACCACATCACGCATGACCTCTTCCAGGCCTGTGGTGGTCATATCCAGAGAAGCCATCAGCTCTCTGCCGTGGATATTCACGGTGGTGATCAGCTCGGCTTCCGCGTTCATGCCCACCAGACGGACAGGCACGATGGGCATATAGGTGCCGTTCAGATCCTTGATGCGCTCCACAGCGCCCTCGACCACGACCACGTCTTCATTGGTGGAATACACATCGATGATATCCATATCATCTGCGCCGATATCCACGATGCAGCCGGTGGTGGAGTAGGCATGGATCGCCATGTTGACAGGGGTAACGGTATCCTTGGGATTGCTTTCCAGCACAGTTTCCAGACGATCGAAGCCGACCTCACGGAACTGGAAGTCATCCACATAGGCAGTACCGGTAAAGCCGGTCAGATTATAGTCAGCCGCGTTTTCCTGACGCAGGATCACACGGGGCATAACATAGAAGGTGCCGTCATGCTCAACGGGAGCCATGACACGGAGCTTGTAGGTCTCCCACTCGGGATCGTTCTGCTCCAGCGTCACAGAGGTATAGACCTGCTGGATGGTGGAGCCACGAGCCTGTGCGGCAAAGTCGTAGACCTGGAAGGAATACATCAGGCCGCCTGCGGCGCCGTCGGGAGCAGCCATGTTTTCGCTGCGGGCACGCATGGAGAATTCATACATTCTGCCGGGCTCCAGAGGCACATAGTTACCGGCGCCCAGAACCATTTCCGTACCGGTGGTATTGATGTTGTAAGCACCGTTGGGGTTGACGGACAGGGCGAAGCAATGGTTGCCGTCTTCTTCCTCGATGACCTCACCGAATGCCCATGCATTTGCCTTATACTGGCTGCTTTCGGTGCCGAAGCCGGGCTGCCAGTGCCAGATGGCGTTGGAAACGGGCTCACCGAACTCGAAGTCACCGTCATGGTTACGCAGCAGGTTTTCACCCATATCATCCACGGTCACATGGAAGGTCTTGGAGAAGCCCACAGCAGGAACTTCCACGGTAATATCGGTCTCGCCGTTGGCGATACCCATAAACGCACCTTCATCGGGCAGGAACTCCACAACATCCTCCACAGAGGCAGTGTAGTTCACTTCGGTCTCGTTGAAGTAGATCTCTTCGCCGTCTTCCCCGATCAAGGTAAAGTCAAAGTACTGCACGGTGTTTCTTGCCACCTGTCCTGTCAGGACATTATGGATGGCAACATCGGCAGATGCCAGCTGGGAGGGAGCATAGACCGTCACGGGCACTTCCACCATGCCTTCCACGCCGCCGACGGTGGCATAGACATCCACGGTGTACTCACCGGGCTTATCGCCGGTGACCAGCAGGGTGGTGCCTTCGATCCTGGGAGTCACGCCCTCGGCGCTTCTGACCAGACGCCAGCGGGCGCCCACCAGATCCTCAGCCATGCCGTTGTCCCACCTGGCAGTGACGGCAGTTTCCATCGTTCTTCCCTGCTTGTCGGCAATAGCCTTGGCTTCCAGCAGAAGCTTGGGCTCATCGGCAGGCTTCAGCTGCAGGCTGTTGAGCCACAGCTCGCCTTCCGTCTCGATGGTCAGAGTGTACCGGCCCTCCTCCAGCTGTGCGCTGCGCAGAACGAGCGTTCTGTGTGCCTTTTCGGCAGAATAGGTATTCAGAGTGCCCATGTAGGTTGCATCGTCATATGCACCGTCGGTGCCGGGAGTCAGCCAGAACTTCACGTCCTTGCCGCCGTCCTGCAGGTACAGATCCACAAAGGTATCGTGCCAGCCTTCGGCAGTCACATCCAGCACCAGCTGCAGCTGACCCTTGACCACGGCGGTGGCATTGGCTTCGTTCCACTTTGCGCTGTCGCCCACATAAGAGGTGTACCACAGATCGGAGGTCACACCGTCATCGGGCAGATCGTCAAAGTCCTTGATAGCCGCAAAGCCCTTCTTGCCGGCAGTCTTGGTGCTGCCCTTGGAGAAGTCATAGAACAAGGAGGTCTTGGGAACGACCTTGACAGGAATGTCGCAGATCGCTTCGCCATCCTTGCTGACGCTGAGATCGGTGCTGCCCTCAGCCACACCCTTGATCACCAGATTGCCGTCGGCATCAAAGGCTGCCTCGGCAGTCTGCTCGTCATCGGACACCACGCTGTAAGTGCTGTCGATGACCGTATCGAACTGCAGATAGGAGGTGCGCAGATCCATGGTGGTGGACAGGCCCTCTTCCACTTCCACATCGCTCATCAGGTTCAGAGAGATATCCTTGATGAAGATGCAGCGTCTGCCGTTGGAGGTGGTGTTGTTATAGTCCTTGACACAGTCGAAGGTGATGGTGTTGACACCTTCGTTCAGATAGACCATACCCATGGAGTCGGCGCTGTAGTAGTTGGCACCGCCGAAGGAATACTCATGGTACAGCTTTTCGCTGCCCAGATACACATTGGCTTTGCCGCCGCCCAGATACTTGCCGGTGTAGGTGGCGGAAGTACCGGTGGAGCTGTCCTTATAAGTGCCCAGAGTCAGGTTGTACCAGCCTTCTTGCTCCACAGTCACATCAAATGCCAGCCTGCTTCTGTCGGCATGGGCAAGATAGGTGGGATAGACCGCAATGCCCCAGCCGGCCTTCTCACTGGTGGTGAAGAAGACCTGCTTTGCCACATAGGGGTTGGTCGCCATGACCATGCTCTCGTTGATGGTCCAGCCGGTCTGCTCCAGCATATAGGCGCGCAGCTTCTCGTAAGCCGCCGTCTGTGCGGGAGTCATGGCATCAGACGTGGAAGTGGAGCCCACCTGCTTGGTGTCTTCCTTGGCATCCTCCAGATCGTTCCACCAGCTGAAGGCAGAAGCCTTCTGGAACAGATCCAGGAAGTCGATCTTAATGCTGCTCAGATCCTTGATCTGACCGCCGCAGATCTCGCAGATCTCGACGCCGGAGCAGTCCTCGACCTCGCCTTCCAGCTCAGCGCCGCAGCCTTCGACCAGACAGGTCTCATAGTACTGATGCTGATTTTTGCCGATGGGTCTTACGTTCTCCTCAGTCTCGGGATGGCTGCAGTTGAGCAGATAGCCGCAGCTGTCGCAGTAGCCGTCCTCGTCAAAGTCGGAGCACTCTTCATCCAGTGTACCGCCCCAGACCAGACCGCACTTTTCACATTCTGCCTTCAGACTGTGGCTGCCGTCCATATTGGGGACAGTTTCCAGCGCCATCAGGTTCATATTGCAAAGGTTGGCTGCGACCGCACCGCCGTAGCCGGTGGTGCCGCCTGCATTGTTCTTCACGATCTGCAGATTGAAGGCATTGGTGCCCTCTTCCAGATACACGGCGCCAATGCTCACAGTAGTGACTTCGTTGCTGCCGCCGAAGAAGACTGCCTCCTTCACCAGCTCGCCGTTGAGATACACATCGGAATAGCCGCCGGCAGACTGGGTGCTGCTGGCAGCATCCTTGGGGTAGTCCATGGAGTTGGAGGTCATCAGCTGCACATCCAGCGTCATCTCATACCAGCCGGCAGCGTCTGCCTCGATCTCCAGATTCATCTTGTTGCGGTTGGTGTCAAAGGGGAAGTATGCATGATGCCAGATGCCCCAGGAAATGCTGTCATCCGCGCACAGATACACACGGTTGCCGAAGTTGATGGTCAGTTTGGAGTCGTCGCCGAACTGCCAGCCGTAGTTCTCCAGGAACCATGCCTGCATTTCTTCGTAGTTTGCCACTTCATCGGCAGTCATGGAAGTGCCGTAGGCGTTGCCCACGCGCTTGGTCTCCACGCCGCCTGCCGTATTGACCGTGGGAAGTGCCGCCCACCAGTCGGTCTTGGAGGCAGCCTTCATCATTTTCTTGTAATCAAATGCGGTGACGGACACATTGTCGTGGGTGCAGTCCATCGCAGCGCCGCAGACGCCGCAGACCAGCACTTCGTCACCTTCGGTGCAGGCAACGATCTCTTCGTTGTAGATCTTGCCGCAAGTCTCACACAGGTCATATTCCCTGTGCTCATTGTGTTTGCCCTCATCCACCACAGAGGTCAGCTCTTCGCAGTCGCAGACCAGCTCGGTGATGGTCAGGTCATTCATGTAGAGAACGTAGGACGCTCTGGTGCACTCCACAATGATCTGGTTGGTGCCTTCTTCCAGAGTCACATACTCTGCCACATTGATGGTCTCGGTGCCGGAAGTCTCAGCACCGAAGGAAACATTCTCTTTCACAAGAACGCCGTTGACATACAGATTGGCTGCACCGTTGCCGCGTACACCGGTTTGGGGCAGCGTCTCCCCTGTCAGATACGCATTCAGATCCACACGGTACTGACCGGCAGTTTCCACCTCAATGTCAATGCCCAGTCTTGCTCTGGCAGGATTGGAGGCGGCAGTATACTGACCGCTGCAAAGCGCCATGCCCCATTCCACCTCGGGATCGGCATTGAGCCAGATACGCTTGGCGTAGTAGGAGTTGGTCAGCACAGTGGTGGCATCATCGATCGCCCAGTTCTCATCGGCCAGCGCAGCCAGCATAGAGTTGGAGCTGCCATTGTAGGCAGTGGGATTCTGCATGGCCTGCGCGTACACGCAGCCGGCGACCTTGGTGTAGTCATCGCCGCCGGCAGGCAGCAAGTTCCACCAATGAGCCTTGTCATCCTCTGCTGCAGCCGCGGACTTCTCGGCAAACGCCTTGAAGTCGTAAACCACGACAGCGCCTTCTTCTGCTTCCGCTGCTTGGACCTTTGCGCTCGTCAGCACCCCACCGGGCACAAATCCGAGCACCATAACGAGAACCAGCAGAACGGACAGAAGTCTTTCAAACGTTTTCTTCATAGTGTTCTTCCTTCCTTTGCCTTTTGCGGCAGTCTGCTTATACCTGCCGCAATGATAGATCTATCACGAAATAATCCCCAAATCCGCCCCGTCGTTTTTGTGCATATTTACGAACATTGAGCAAATTTTCAGAGCTTACCTTGGTTATATAATACAGGAAAAAAAGTCTTAAATCCATTGCAAAATCTGATGTATTTCTGGTATAATATGATGTATTGAAGGAGGTGTTTCTGTGCGCGTCAATTATCAGATTTTGCTGAAACAAAACCTGCAGGATCTCAACCCCATTTTTATTGGAGAATCCGAATGTCCCCCCGGTTATGAGGGTTTTGCCAACGTCAACGGTAACTGCTGCGTGCTCTACCGCATCCACCGCGGCTGCGGAAAAGTACGCATCCAGAACATCACCTATCCGGTAAAAGCCGGTCAGTTTTTCTTCATCCCCGTAGGCGAGCAGGGGCCCATGACCGCCGATAAAGAGAAGCCCTGGTTCTTCCAATGGATCGGTTTTACAGGAACACTTGCCCACGATTTTCTCCAGCTGCCGCCTGTGTTTGATGTCCCGCGCTCCATCACCGACCAGATGTATGACCTGCGTACTCCCTGCGAAAACCTGGCATCGCGCATCACCAGTGATTTGTTTCTGCTCCACGCCACTTTGACCAAGTCCAAGCCCGACCGTACCGATCATGTGCAGCAGGTGGTGGACCATATCACCACATCCTATATGCACAAGTTCTCTGTGGCAGAGTTTGCCAAGGAACTGGGCATCAACGCCTGCCATCTTTCCAGACTGTTTACAAAAAAGATGGGCCGCAGCATCCAGGACTATCTGCTGACTGTACGGATCTTCAATTCCAAGCTGTATCTGAACAAGGGCTATTCTGTCAAGGAGGCCGCCCTGATGTGCGGCTTCAACGATGCAAACAACTTTACCAAGCTCTTCAAAAAGAAAACAGGCTATACCCCCACTCAATGGAAATCCAAGCTGGCTCTGAACGAAGACAATGTTCCACCCTACCCTCAGCGCCCCACGTTCTCACAGATGGTATCCTTTGAGCAGACCGACAAAGACAGAGAACCCCTTGTCTATCACCGCAAGAAAAAAGAAAGCTGCCAAACAGAGTGCGAGTAAAAAAGTAGATTTTGCCCCACAGATAATATCTGTGGGGCAAAATCTATGTTTTATAAGGTTTTTCAGTCAGACTGTTTGGCTCAAAAAACGCCGTAGGTATCGGGATCTTCGGGAGTATCCTCATCGGTGCATTCGATCTTGATGACCGTGCAGGTGGGATCGGGAGCCAGCAAAGGCAAATCCTTGACGATCAGTCTGCCGTAGGCCTGCTGCTCGAAGGGATACTCTTCCCCGGTCTCCAGCAGAGTCACGCGCTTGACCTTCTTGCGCAGACCGCGCAGGATGGCTTCGCCCTTATGGGGCCAGCGGAACACGTGCCAGTAGACATTATTTCCCTTGGAGGTAAACTCACCGATGATGGACTCGATGCCCTTGGGCATGCCGGTGGTACCGTAGACAGCCTCACCGTTGCGGCGCAGCCACTGACCCAGCTGGGCAAGGATCTTCTGCTCACAGTCGCGGATGGAGCCATCCTCCATGGGGCCCACGTTCAGATTGAAGTTGCCGCCGAAGGACAACTGAATGATAATGGTCTGCAGAACCGTGGTAAAGTCCTTGAAATTGTTGTTCTGGATATAGCCCCAGCCCCAGCGGTCACCCAGAGTCATGCAGGCTTCCACATAGCGGCCGTCGCTGCAGGTGCCGGTCTTCTGTTCGGGGGTGGTGATATCGCCGGGCTCGCCGGTGCGGTCATTGATGAGGATATGAGGCTGCAGCTCATAGATCATCTTGCACAGTTCCTTGGAATTCCAGAAGTCGGAAACCAGCTGACCGTAATCGGGACGGCTGCCGGGCAGCACATCATCGTACCAGCCGCCGTCAAACCACAGGTAGTCGATCTTGCCGTAGTTGGTCAGCAGCTCTCTGACCTGATTGAACACCTGATCGACCATCTTCTGCTTACTTTCCGGATGCTTCTTGTGATCAAAGTAGCCTTTGAAACGCCAGTCCAGCAGAGAATAATATACGCCGACCTTCATATCATACTTGTGGCAGGCATCCACATACTCGCGCAGCAGATCTCTTCCCACATACTTCATGGAGGTGAAATCGGAATATTTGCTGTCAAACAGGCAGAAGCCCTCGTGATGACGGGAAGTCAGGGTCACATACTTGAAGCCTGCTTCCTTGGCGCGGCGAACCAGATCCTCTGCATCAAAATGCTTGGGATCAAAGGTCTTTGCCAGCTCTGCAACTTCCTCGCAGGGCTTTCTTTCGTTGAACTGCGTCCATTCGCCGCGGGCGATCTGGGCATACAGACCGTAGTGGACGAACATACAGAGCTTGCTTTCGTTAAACCAATCTTGCTTATGAGGCTGCATCGTTCATTCTCCTTTTATCATGCGATTGTAATGAGCTGTCAAATAAAAAGGAGAGAAACAAATTGTTTCTCTCCTTTCCTGGATAAAGTGATTAACCCTTGATGCCGCCGCCCATGCCGCCGAAGACGATCTTACGGGAGCAGATGGCGTAGATCAGGATGGAAGGTGCCACAGCGATGACCACAGCAGAGAAGATGGCGGGGTAGTTACCCACATACTGCAGGGCCTTGATGGCACGGGCAAGACCAACGCCCAGAGACATGGCATTGCCGGTGGGGATCAGCAGCAAGCAGATCATGTACTCGTTCAGAGTACCGATGAAGCCGAACAAGCTGATGGTGGAGATAGCGGGCTTGACCATGGGCAGCATGATCTTGGTGAAGATCTTGCCGCTGGGGCAGCCGTCGATGGCTGCTGCTTCTTCGTATGTACGGGAAATGGTCTCGAAGAAGTTCAGCAGGAAGATGGTGGAATAGGGCACTCTCATGCAGGCATAGACGACCATCAGAGCGATACGGCCCTGAATGTCGAACTTGATGAACAGAGAGTACAGGGGCAGAATGATCAGAATGCTGGGGATGGACAGGCAGGTGATCAGCGCACGCTTGATCAGATCATTGCCGGGGAACTTATAACGGGACAGAACGTATGCTGCGGGAGCTGCCATGGAAACACCACCGACAACAGCGACTGCTGCGTACAGCAGGGAGTTGAAGAAGTACAGATACAGCTTCTGCTTGGACCATGCGGTCGCATAGTTTTCCCAGTGAAGACCGGTTTCATACTTAAAGACAGTGCCCATGAAGATATCACGGGAGGTGGAAAGAGAGGCGCCGAGGACATAGCCCAGAATGACGAAGGTCATCAGACACCACAGACCGCAAATGATCAGGCCGGGCGCATGACGAGCGCCGGAAAGTCTACGGGGTTTCTTACTCATAATGCATGCGCTCCTTTCTTAGAATTCCAGATCATCGCTTCTGAGCAGCCAGTTGCACAGGGTGTAGACGACCTGCACCAGCAGAGCGGTAAACACACCAACAGCTGCGCCCAAGCCTGCGTCAGGCTCGACCTGAGCCAACGCCGATCCGAACAATATCTCGTACATATAGACAATGGGAGAAATGGTGGAACTTTCTGCGCCCAGAGGGGAGAAGACCTGGTTCCATGCGAACATCTGCATGGCGCTGATAGACCAGAAGGTCACGATGGTCTTAATGGTACCCTTCATCAGGGGCAGGGTGATATGGAAGAACTTCTGGAAAGGACCTGCGCCGTCCAGCACAGCAGCCTCGTACAGATCGTCGGGGATGGACTCGATGCCGGAGATCATGACCAGCATGTAGTAGCCGACGCCGCAGAAGATGATGGCGAACATCATGGCGTAGAACTTGTTGGTGGAGGTCATCCATTCAATGGGGGTAGCGCCAAAGAACTTCCAGATGGTGGTCAGCAGACCGAACTCTTCCTGGAAGACGTAGTAGGTGAAGGCATTACCGATGGCAATGGCGGAGAGCATGTTGGGCATGTAGATGATGGTGCGGAAGAAGTTTCTGCCGGGCAAATTTGCCTTGGAAGACAGAAGCACGCCCAAGAGGATGGAGATACCGACGGTCAGAACGCCGCCCAGCAGCAGCAGCTTGACCATGTTCCAGACAGACTTGGTGAAGTCTTTACTTCCCATAAGCTGCACATAGTTGCCGATACCGTGCCACTTCCAGTCCGCGATGGAGGAGGTGACGCCGCCGGCTCTGAAGAAGCTCATGAAGATGGTTCTGAGCACCGGGTAGGCATACACTACCAGAAGCACCAGAACGCAGGGCAGCACGAAGCCCGTAATGAAAAGTTTGTTGTTTTTTGTAGTCATTACTTCGTCCTTTCCAGTGATGGGTTTACCAGTTTCTAAACAAGTATTATAATAATAGCATAAGATTTCCATTTTGGCTATTACAATTTTGCTAAAATATATGTAAAATCATCTCTTTTTTAAGATGATTTTGTACGTCCTGTGCCATTTGCACAAAAATTTTCGACTATTTTTGTGAGTTCGAAACAATGGTAATTTGTCCGAACTTTTCCTGCAACCGTCGGTTGACAGCAGTCCCAACATCCTGTGTACCGGCGATACGGCAGCTGCCTGCTTACAGATGTCATTGCGAGGGAGGATCTGAAAGATCCGACCGCGGCAATCTAAAAACTGCCATGAGATCGCCACAGTCGCTTACGCTCCTTCGCGATGACAGGCATAGTACGCACTGCCGATCACATCGTAGGGGACGGCGTCCCCAATGTCCCGTGTGCCGACAATACGGCAGCCGCCTGCTTACAGATGTCATTGCGAGGGAGGATCTGAAAGATCCGACCGTGGCAATCTAAAAAATTGCCATGAGATCGCCACAGTCGCTACGCTCCTTCGCGATGACAGGCATAGTACGCACTGCCGATTTGCACCACACCCATGGCTCCCTCTGACAAGGGAACTGTCGAGCGGATGCGAGACTGAGGGAGAGAAAATGACTACTACCCCTCCGTCTTTTGCCTGCGGCAAAATCCACCTCCTCTGACAAGGGGAGCCAAGTAAAGTGCGCAGCTAAATTCCAAATCCGTCGACACAGCCGATACCATACTGATTTGCTATTCATGATTATTGTTTGCCTAACAAAAAAAGACCTGCCCGAAGGCAGGTCTTTTTAAGTACTTGATGAATTAGCCGAGCAGAGCATCGAATGCTGCAGCAGCCTCTTCGCCGGTAGCGTAGGTGCCGGAGAACAGGTTGACGACAGTGTCGTTGATGGAGGTCTTGATATCAGCGTTGTTATGCAGGCCGCCTGCATAGTTGACGATGGTATCGGTGGTCTCCATGATGACCTTAGCGTCGTCGAATCTGGGCAGGGGCTCCATGGTCATATCGTCGACCAGATAGACGTCAGCATCGGTGATAGCCTTGTTGACTTCGCCGGTGCACATGTAGTAGATATACTCCCAAGCCAGATCGGGATTCTCGCAGTTGACGTTGATGCAGTTGCAGGTGCAGGAGACAGAAGCGCCGTAGGTGCCGTTCTCGGAAGCGGGATCATAGGGGAACTTGAAGCAGCCCCACTCCAGGGAAGCGCCGGTCATCTCTTCGACTTCGCCGGGCAGCCACATGCCGGTGTAGACCATGACGTTCTCTTCGGTCAGACCGATCTTGTTCTGAGAAGCAGGCCACTCGGAGGGGGAGTTGGGATCAAAGAAGCCTTCAGCCTTCCAGTCGATGATCTTCTGGCAGGCAGCGATGAAGTCTTCGTTCTCGGAGAAACCGCCGTTGATGGTCATGTCGCCAACGATGGTCTCACCGACCATACGCTCGACCAGAGCACCGAAGGTGGAGGTAGCGTAGGCAGCGTCCAGAGCGATGGGGTTGTAGCCGGCAGCGACCAGAGCGCGGCAGACTTCTTCAAACTCTTCGATGGTCTCGGGATTCTCGGTGATGCCAGCCTTCTCGAAAGCAGCGGCATTGTACCAGAAGGAGGAGAAGGAAGAGACGGTGGGGATTGCATGGTACTGATCGTTGTTCTCAGACTGCTGCTTGATGATCTCCATGTGGATGGGATAAGCGCGGTCCAGAACGTCGGACTCGGTGACATACTTGGTGATGTCCATGGTGTGCTCGAACTGAGCCTTCAGCTGGATGGTGGAGCCCAGGGGGAACACGTCAACGCGCTCACCGGAATCCAGAGCGGTGCCCAGGATGGTGCCCAGGTCGGTGCCGTAGTGCTGCACTTCCAGATTGACGCCCTTGAGTTCTTCGAACTCAGCGATCTTCTCAACAGCGACTTCGTAAGCGGGGGTGCCTTCTGCGTAAGCGGTCCAAACGACCAGATCGACTTTTTCTTCCTTCTTGCCGCAGCCGACAAAGCAGGTAGCGATCATGAGAACACAGAGCAGCAGAGCAATGTACTTCTTCATTTTTCAGTTTTCCTTTCTTGTTTTAAAATATGTTTGCCCAAAGGCTTTTCTATTATAGCATGTGGTTTCCATAATTTCCATCATTTTTTTGAATTGTTTGTTTTTTTATGGACTTCGTCGCAACCGGCTGTTGCTTTTACCTGTTTTTACCTTGATTTTTTGGTCAAATTACACGAAAAAAGGACCTGTCCGAAGACAGGTCCTTTTGAAAGGCAAATTACTTCAGCAGAGCGTCGAAGGCCTGAGCAGCTGCCAGACCGTCGGCGTACTTGCCGGTGTACAGGCCGATGACGGTATCATTCATGGAGGTCTTGATGTCGGCATTGGAATGCAGGCCGCCGGCATAGTTCATGTTGGTCTCAGTGGACTCCATGATCTCACGGGCGTCAGCAAAGCGGGGCAGAGCCTCCTGCGTGCGGTCATCTACCAGATAGACATCGGCATCAGTGATGGCCTTGTCCACTTCGCCGGTGCACATATAGTACAGGTAATCCCAAGCCAGATCGGGGTTCTCACAGTTGACATTGATGCAGTTGCAGGTGCAGGACACGGAGGTGCCGTAGGTGCCGGGGCCGCCGGGCAGCTCGGGGAACTTGAAGCAGCCCCATTCCAGCTCTGCGCCGGTCATCTCTTCGATCTCACCGGAGACCCATGCGCCGCAGTAGACCATGACGTTCTCTTCGGTCAGACCGATCTTGTTCTGAGAAGCAGGCCATTCAGAGGGAGAGTCGGGATCAAAGTAACCCTTGTCCACCCACTCGAGGATCTTGTCGCAGGCGGCGATGAAGTTCTCATTTTCGGCAAAACCACCGTTCAGGGTCAGTTCGGTTGCGGTTGCTTCACCCACATAGCGCTCGACCAGAGCACCGAAGAGGGAGATGATGTAGCCGGCATCCTGTGCAATCGGATTGTAGCCTGCAGCCACCAGCGCGTCGCAGACAGCCTCGAACTCCTCGATGGTAGTGGGATTTTCGGTAATGCCGGCTGCTTCAAACGCCGCCTTGTTATACCAGAAGGAGTTGAAGGAGGAGGTGGTGGGGATTGCATGGTACTCAGCATCATTCTCGGACTGATCCATGATGATGTCCATGCAGATGGGATATGCACGGTCAAGAACATCGGACTCGGTCACATAGTTGGTGATGTCCATGGTGTACTTGATGTTGGCAGCCAGCTGCTGCTGAGAGCCCAGAGCGAACACGTCAACACGCTCGCCGGATTCCAGAGCAGTGCCCAGGATGGTGCCCAGATCGGAGCCATAGTGCTGCACTTCCAGATTGACGCCGCGGCTTTCCTCAAACTTCTCGATCATTTCCACGGTCACGTCATAAGCGGGAGTGCCTTCTGCCTTGTTGGTCCAGACGACCAGATCGACTTCTTCGTCAGCCTTCTTGCCGCAGCCGACGAAGCAGGAGACGATCATGATCAGACACAGAGCCAGCGCAATGTACTTTTTCATTTTCATGTTTCCTTTCAAACTGTTATTTTGTCTCATGGACAAGTTTCATTATAGCAGTTCCCCGGTTTTTTTCAATGGTACATTGTCATCTATTTTGGGTATATTATCACCTTTTTGATCCGTCTCTTGGGTAAAACTTGCTTTTTCACGGTAGACACAAAGCCCGGACAGCGCTATACTGAATAAAAACCCATGCTTTCAAGGAGGTATTTTATGCTGCAGTCCGATCGCTTTATGATTTCCTCCGCCGTGTATTCCACAGGCCCTGTCCGCAATGACTTTCACCATCACAATGAATATGAGCTTCTCTTTGTGGAAGACGGCAGTGTGACCCTGCAGGTAGGCCGGAAAACCTACACCGCAGGCCGCGACACCCTGATCCTCCTTGCCAACCTGGAGCAGCATTCTCTCAGTCCCTGCTCTCAGACTTACAGCCGCTACTGCGTCACACTCCATGTGCCTGTGACCGACAGTGCCATTCAGGAGCCGGAGCTGCTGAGCCTGCTGAAAAACCACTCCGACACCTTTGTCCACTGCATCGATGTGGCGTCTATCCGTGATACGGTGGTGGATATTTTCAGGCGCATGACCCTGTGCCGTGAGGAGTTTCCCTATGCCAATCAGCTGGCTGCCTGCTATGTGACGGAGCTGCTCATCCACATCTGCGCCCTGTACCCGGCGCTGCAGGAGCAGACCGCTCTTTCCTGCCGCAGTCGGATCCTTGCCGTGCAGAAGCATCTCGACCAGCACTTTGCTGAGCCGCTGCGCATTGCCGAGATCTGCAGCCAATACTACATCTCCAACCACTATCTGACCCACCAGTTCAAGGAACTGACCGGCTACAGCCCCAAACAGTATCTCACCCTGCTGCGGCTGAAGCATGCCGCTATTCTGATCCACGATACCCAAGATCCCATCAGCGAGATCGCCTTCTCCTGCGGCTTTTCCGATATCAACAATTTTACCAAGCAGTTCAAGCGGGAATACGGCTGCACCCCCACCGCCTTCCGGGCAAGGAATCTATAAGAAAAAATCGCCTCCACAGAAACTCTGTGGAGGCGACTTTTTTATGTTTTCGGTTCTTCGGCGCTGACTTTCTTAACGGAAAGTCCCTCCATTTTGCCTACATACATGGCGATCAGACCGATCACCACGGCAATGGAGCCCAGGACGATGACCCAGGGATAATAACCGTTTCCAAAGAACACGCAGATCTTCTCACCTGTCGTGCCGCCGATGCAAAGGGCGATCAGAAACCCGGGCAGCGGAATGATGCCTGCAAAGAACGATACGGACATCAGCACGCCATAAATCTTATTCAAAACGCTGTATAGTTTTGCTCTCATACTCGTGCCTCCTTATCCGACCAGTCCCCAGATGGGGAGCAGTTCCATCATAATGATCACAGAAAGAATGTAGTGGATCACGACCCAGATTATACAGTTGATCAGCGTGGGCTTGAGTTCAGACTGGGCAATGCCCATGCCGGTGTAAACACAGGCACAGTAGGGCGGAGTGACACCGTGCATGGCGCCGCAGATGCACGGCAGCATGGCAGCTGCCAGCATGGGATTGCCCCCTGCCGATGCCATAATGGAAATGATGATGCCGCCGAAGATCTTGACCTGAGTGGAGCCGGGCAGCAGCATGCCGAGAATGGCAGTGAACAGAGGCAGCAGAAGGCACAGGGCCAGACGGCTCATGTTCAGACTGCTGATCAGCTGACCGATGGCCACCTCCACATTGAGATCCTCAAACACATTGCTGATAAAGTAGGCAAACAGCACCAGTGCCGCTGTGGGCACCACCTTGAGCATCCCCTCCCGGATGCTGCGGCCCATCACAGGCAGGGTCATGGTTTTGACCGTCTGCTTGCCGGACAGGAGCACACCGCAGATGACAATGAGAGAAGGAATGAACAGCAGCAGGCTGCTGTTCAGCGCCTTAGCGCCTGCCTCTCCCAGACGGGAGACAAAGAATGCATCGAACTTGCTGGTCAGCAGGAAGGGCAAGAATACGATAATGGGCAGGAAGATGGCCTTCCAGCCGTGGCGAAGAGACTGCTTCAGGCTGGGGATATCCTCTTTGCACATGGGCTGCACTTTATAGTATCTGCACATAAAATACAGGGTCAGGATCCTCTGCAGGATGAACCACAGGGCAACGCCCCACAGGCACAGCCAGTACTGAGACATCGTATAGGTATCGGGATACAGGGTATCCAGTGCGGCAAAGGCAATGGCGATCATACCGGCAGGCGGGATCATATTGCCCATAGTGCTGGAGTGGGCTTCCACGTTGGCAGCAAGGTGGGGCGGGAAACCGGAGCGGATCATGGCAGGGATGGTGAACACACCGGTGGTCGCCACATTTCCCGGTCCGGAGCCGGACAGGGAGCCCATATAGGAGCTGCAGATAATGGCAACAAAGCCGGCACCGCCGCGCACTCTGCCAAAGATGGACAAGATAATGGCAATACAGTCATCGATCACCGAAGTCTTGGACAAAAGCGCCGCGGAAATGATAAACACGAAAATCACATAGAGCGTCGGCTCTTTCAGCGCATCCCAGATGTAGCGGCCCATATTGGCCCAGGTCCCCGTAATGGCGACCAGTACCACAAAGGCAGCAAACATACACTCATACAAAGGACGCTTGAGCACAGAAAAGCCGATGATGGCGACAACGAACACCGCCACCAGATACCAAAGTTCGACAGGCATGGGTCTGACCTCTTTCCATTTTTTGTTTATAGCTTTTAGGTTATAGATATTATAGCCTCTATGGAATATTCTATCAAGTCATATTTCGTTTGTCAATGACCAAAAAGACAAATTTCCCCTACTTGCATTTTTTGCCAAGAGGGGGTATCTTATTAGTATCGAAGAAGAAAGGAAGCTGCCGCTTATGAACACACGCCGTCTGCAGTGCGCCATTGTTTTATCCAAGATCCGCAGTTTTTCTCAGGCGGCAGAGGAGATGGGCATTTCCCAGCCTGCTTTCAGCAAGCAGATCCTGAGTCTGGAGAAGGATCTGGGTGTGGAGCTGTTCCACAGAGATGTCACACCTGTGACCCTGACCCACGCAGGAGAATACTTTATACAGGAAGCACAGGAGCTTTTATATAAGGAAGACCGGCTGCTCCAAACCATGGAGCGTTTCCGCAAGGGTGAGGCAGGCAGTCTGGTCATCGGTATTTCCCAGTTCCGCAGTCTGTATCTCATTCCGCGGATCGTACAGCGTCTGCGGGAGTCTTTTCCCGGCATTCGGGTATGCCTGCATGAAGAAGCTAGCCACCGCCTGCGGCAGGAGGTGGTGGAGGGGAAATATGATTTTGCCGTGGTCAATCTCCCGGTGGATGAGTCCCTGTTGGAGGTCATTGCGCTGAAGCCGGATACGCTGGTGCTTGCCGTGCCCAACACCATGCTGGATAAACTGCCCTTTGTTCCGGAAGAGCCCCTTGCTCCAATTCATCTTACTGACTGCGGTCAGCTGCCCTTTGTGGTGGCACAGAGCGGGCAGGAGATGCGCAGTCTGTTTGACCGGCTTTGCACCCGTTTCCAAATTCATCCCCCTGTTGCCATGGAGGTGTTCAGCATCACCTCCTGCCGGGCCATGGTTTTTGCCGGTATGGGAGCTGCCCTGCTGCCTCTGGAGTTTGTGGAGGATATGGCAGAACGTGAAAATGTCACCTTGTTCACCCTAAAAGACAATGCCTATGTTCGTCAGCCGGCCATCGTCTATCGCCGCGGTCAGGAGCTTTCGGACTACGTCCGATTTGCCATAAATCTGATCTGCGAAAACGCATAAAGGAGTCCTATATGAAAGATCTGACCGGAAAAAAGCTGCTGATCCTCGGCGGCGCATTTCAGCACTGCAAGCTGGTGGAGGCCGCCCATGAGCTTGGCGTCATCACCTGGGTGACGGACTACCTGCCTTCGGAGCAGGCGCCTGCCAAGCAGATGGCCGATCACTACAGCATGCTCAACATCACCCAGATCGATGAGATGGCAGAGCTCTGCCGTAAAGAAGGCATCGACGGCGTCATCGCCACCTCTCTGGACGCCTGCCAGAAGCCCTACGAAATGCTGTGCCGGAAGCTGGGTGTTCCCTGCTTCGGCAGTGAAGAGCAGTTCCGTATCCTAACGGATAAGCGGCTGTTCAAAGAGCACTGCCGTAAGTTCGGGGTAGATGTGATTCCCGAGTACGCGCCGGAGGATTTTGACGATCCTGCCGTCTGCGCCGGGAAGGTCAGCTTCCCCATCCTGATCAAGCCCTGTGAAAGCCGCGGCAGCCGTGGGCAGACCATCTGCCACTCCTATGAAGAAGTGGCAGATGCCATCGCCTTTGCCCGTTCAGAAAGCGCCAATGGACAGATCGTCATTGAAAAGTACATGGGGCAGAACAACGATTTCTCCATGACCATCCTCATGCTGGGCGGCAAGGCCTATCCCTTCCGCACCGTGGATCGAATCCTCGGTAAGTATGAGGACGGATTGGACAAGCTGGCCGTAGGCGCCACCATGCCGTCGGTGTTTACCAAGCTGTATATGGACAATGTCCACAGCAAAGTGGAGAAGCTCTATCAGGGCATCGGTCTTGTGAACGCGCCTGTGTTTATGCAGGGCTTTGTGGACGGCGACACAGTCCGCTTCTATGATCCCGGTCTGCGTCTGCCCGGCGGAGAGTATGAACGGATGTTCACCCACGCCTGCGGCGTCAATCCCATGTATCCGCTCATCGAATTCGCCCTGACCGGTCAGGTGGAAAACACCCGGGATTATCTCAAGCCCGACGCCGTCTGGCTTGATGGCAAGCTCGCCTGTCAGGTGCTGCCCACTCTGCGTCCCGGCATCATCGGCGCTGTCAAGGGTATGGACGAGATCCGCGCCCATCCCCATGTGGTCTCGGCCTTTGAGCGCTTCCGTGTGGGTGATGAGATCAAGCCGACCAAAAACGTCAACCAGCGCTTCAGCGAGATCGACGTGGTCTGCAGCAGCAGCGAAGAAATGAGCCGCACAGTACATTGGATCTATGATACATTGTCCATCACCGATGAAAACGGAGAAGATATGATCGTCTCCTCCTTCTCCCCTTCCATCATCCGTCAGCGCGGTGAACTTTTGGGAATATAACAAAAAGCATCGCAGGTCACAGGGCCTGCGATGCTTTCGCGTTTTTGATCTTCCTTGTCATATAAATGGCGATGGGGATGGCGAGAGCTAAGGTCAGCACATCTGCCACAGCCTGCGCCGATGCCACACCGTAAGCACCGAACATGGATGCCAGCGGAAACAAAATCGGGATAAAGCAGCTGCCCTGCCGTGCCGTAGCCAGGAGCATGGCACCTGCCGCGTTGCCAAGACCGTTGCAGAGCATATTGACCACCGCCACCCACGCATGGATGGGCAGAGCGATGCACTGCAGGAAAATACACAGAGCGCCGATCTGACGCATTTCCGGATCTGTTCCGGCAAAGACCACAATGATGGGATCTGCCAGCACTGCCAGAATGGCCGCCATAACACCGGCACCGATGAGGGCGACCAGAGAGGAAAAACGGCAGCTCTCCTCTACCCTGTCATAGCGCTCCGCACCCCAGTTGAAGCCTGCGACCGGCTGGAAGCCCGTTCCAAAGCCGAGGATGATACTGAAGGGAAACATCATGATTTTGGTGGACACGCCCACCCCTGCCAGAACGGAGTCGGAAATGTTGCCGGCAAGATCATTGAGCAAAATACCTGCCACCACCGCAAGTCCCGAGCGGAACATGGAAGATGCACCCACAGCAACGATCTCCAGCATGATATCTTTGCAAAAATGAAAATTGCGCAAGGACAAGGTCAGCAAACTGCGCTTTGTCACATAGGGCCAGAGCAAAATGGCGAAGCTGACCACTTTGGAAATGGCAGTTGCCAACGATGCGCCTGCTACACCCATGTCCAGACCAAAAATAAAGATGGGATCAAGAACGCAGTTGAGCACACCGCCGAAGCCCATGCCCACCATGGAGAACACGGCGCTGCCTTCGGAGCGAAGACATTGGTTGAGTACAAAGCTGGATGCCATAAAGGGCGCAGCAAGCAGCACATAAGTGGCATACTCCACAGAATAGGTTTCGCAGGTGGGTGTGGCACCCAGCATACGCACCATGGGCAGCATCCAGATGCTTCCCACGATCAGCAAAGCCAGTCCGATGCCGAGGGCAAGGAAAAATGCGGTGGAGAGCACACGGCTTGCTTTTTTGTCTTCGCCCTTGCCCAGAAGCCTTGCAATATAGCTGTTGGCACCCACGGCAAGCAGAGATCCGCACATCATGATGAGCTGATCCAGCGACGCATTGACCGACACCGCAGCCGTAGCATTGGTGCCAAGACCGCTGACAAAATAAGTATCTGCCAGAGAGTATATGGAGTTGATCAGAAATGCCACAATGGTCGGGATCGCCATGGCGGGGATCACCTTCCGGATGGGGTCATGGAGCATTTTTTGTTTTCGCAGATCCTGATCCACACAAGCACCTTCTTTCCTGTGTATCATATCACATTTCATGCCCTGTTCACAACTGTTTGAAAGAATTGTGATAGAATAAAAGAAAAACGGAGGAAGATCCTATGCGTATCAATTTTGGCGCAAAGCCCATTTTGTATCCCCAGCCTGTGTTTATTCTGGCGACCTATGACGAGGCAGGCGTGCCCAATGCCATGAATGCCGCGTGGGGCGGTCTGAGTGAGGAAAACGAGATCACCATGTGCATCGATTCCGGCCATAAGACCGCCAAAAATCTCATGGCCAGAGGTGCGTTCACTGTGTCCATGGCAGACGCAGACCATATGGTGCAGTGCGACTATGTGGGCATCGTCTCCGGCAATAAAGTCCCGGACAAGCTGGAAAAGGCCGGCTTCCACACGGTCAAAAGTATGTTTGTGGACGCCCCTGTCATTGAAGAGCTGCCCATGACCGTAGAATGCCGCGTCAAGAGCTATGATCCCGAAACCTGCCGACTGGTGGGCGAGATCGTCAATGTGTGCGCCGAGGAAGCTGTGCTGACCAACGGCAGGATCGACCCCAAAAAGCTGCGTCCCATCACCTTTGATCCCATGAATCACACCTATGTGGCCCTTGGCGAGATCGTGGGTTATGCCTTTAAGGACGGCACCAAGCTGAAATAAGACCTTTTTCTCTTTACAAAAACTCTCTGCTTTGATATAATAAACGGGCAATTTCCCACGCGCCCGTAGCTCAGCTGGATAGAGTGACAGACTCCGACTCTGTAGGTCGCACGTTCGAATCGTGTCGGGCGTACCAAGAAACAAGAACACCTTTGGGTGTTCTTGTTTTTTTATATGTCTGTCTGTTGCACACTATGTCTTCCGAAACCGGGTTGTTTTTTTCATATTTGTGTGCTAAAATGAGAAAAACTGACCGTTTATCGGAGGAATTTCCATGACTGATTTTTCCAAATTTCGCAGCGCATTGAGCGGCTTCAACCGCTCCGATGTGGCAAATTATATTGAGGCGCTCAGCGCCGAGCATCAGAAACAGCTCAAAGCCGAGAAGGAGGAGCGTGAAGCCATTCTCGAGCAGCTGAACGCTGTGCGCAGGACCCTTGATGAAGAAACCAAGCGTGCCGAGGCTCTGGAGCAGGAGCTTGCCGCATCCAAGACTGCGCTGGAGGAAACCCAGAAGATGCTGGAGGAGGCACTTTCCATGGAGCCGGATGCACCTCAGGAAGACTACCACTCTTTGGAGCTGGAAGCCTACCGCCGTGCCGAAGCTATGGAGCGCAGCACCTGTGAGCGCGCCGCCAAAGTCCGTCAGCAGCTGGGCGATCTGGTGGAAGAGACAGCCGGCCGCTATGAGCAGGTGGGGCAGGACATCAAGAGCCTGTCCGAAGATCTGGGCAGCAATCTGCAGCGGCTGCAGGAAGCTCTGTCTGAGCTGGACGCTGTGTTTGATGACACCACCGACCGCTTCGACCATCTGGATACAGAAGGCGAAACAGAAGAATAACAAAAAATCACCTCTGCCATGCAGAGGTGATTTTATTTTTAGTGTTCCATATGGGTCTTGAAGGCTTCGGCATCCATGGTCTCGTGCTCCAGCAGATATGCTGCCACAGACTTGACCTTTTCGCCATGCTCGGACAAGATCGCCTCGCAGGTGCGGTAAGCGCTGTCGATCATGCTCTTGATCTCGTCATCGATCTGTCCGGCGGAACGCTCGGAGTAGGACTTGGATTTCTCATAATCCCTGCCGATAAAGACCTCGCCGTGGCTTCCGTAATTGACAGCACCAAGCTTATCGCTCATGCCGTAACGGGTGACCATTTCTCTGGCAAGCTCCGTGGCACGTTCAATGTCGTTGGAAGCGCCGGTGGATATATCCTCCAAAAACAGCTGCTCCGCCACTCTGCCGCCAAGCAGGGACACGATCTGCTCAAACATCTCGTTTCTGGACAGGTAGCTCTTGTCATCCTCCGGCAGACTGATGGTCATACCGCCCGCTCCGCCTCTGGGAATGATGGTGATCTGATGCACCGGGTCATGGGTGGGCAGATGGTACATGGCAACAGCGTGACCTGCTTCATGGATGGCAGTCAGCTTTCTGGCATGCTCCGTGACTGCACGGCTGCGCTTCTCAGGCCCTGCCAACACCTTCAGCATGGCTTCTTCCAGATCCGACTGGGTCAGGAAGTTTTTCTTTTCTGCAGCAGCCAGCAGCGCCGCCTCATTGAGCAGGTTTTCCAGATCTGCACCGGTGAAGCCTGTGGTGGCTTTCGCCAGCTTGCCAAGATCCACATCCTCCGCCAAGGGCTTATCCTTGGCATGGACTTTCAAGATCTCTTCCCGCCCATGCCAGTCCGGTGCGCCCACATAGATCTGACGGTCAAACCGTCCCGGACGCAGGAGGGCAGGATCGAGGATATCCTTACGGTTGGTGGCTGCCATGACGATGACGCCCTCGTTTTTGCCGAAGCCGTCCATTTCCACCAGAAGCTGGTTGAGGGTCTGTTCCCGTTCATCGTGACCGCCGCCGAGACCTGCGCCTCTGCGTCTGCCTACGGCATCGATCTCATCGATGAACACGATGGACGGTGCCTGCTTTTTTGCCTGCTCGAACAGATCACGGACACGGCTTGCACCGACACCCACATACATCTCCACAAAATCAGAGCCGGAGATGGACAAGAAGCCTACGCCCGCCTCCCCTGCCACGGCGCGTGCCAGCAGAGTCTTGCCCGTTCCGGGAGGGCCTACCAGCAAAATACCCTTGGGGATTCTGGCTCCCAGTCTTGTGAAGTTGGCAGGCTCACGGAGAAATTCCACCACCTGCTGCAGTTCTTCTTTTTCTTCATCGGCACCTGCCACATCGGCAAAGGTCACCTTTTTCCCGCTGTCGCCGGATTTGGCATTGGCTTTTGTAAACCGATCCATTGAGCCGGGGCCGCCGCCTGTGCGCTTGATCATAATGACGATCACCACGATCATGGCACCTGTCAGCAGCAGATATGGGAGCACCGCCGTCCAGTTGACAGCATTCTCTTCCGGCAGATAGTGGTAATCCTCCAGAACACCTGCCTCGTACTGGGCATCGATCAGCTCGTCCAGATCCTCATGAAAAAGATCCACATCACCGATCTCAGCCCGGAGGATCTCGTCACCGGAGTGGATCTGCATAGTCAGCTCGCCTTCGGCAGACAGGGTAAAGCTTTTCACATCCTCCGAACGGAAGATCTCCAGCACATCGGCATAGGACAGCGCCTGTGAGCCCATGTCACGGATCCAGCCGCTGACAGAGGTAATGAGCATGATCACGACCACAAGATACAAGATCGTGCTCAAAGGATTTCTACGTTTCAATGAAAGTTCTCCTTACTTAATCCTGATATACGCTGGGTTTCAGCACGCCCACAAAGGGCAGGTTGCGGTAGTAGCCTGCATAGTCAAGACCATAGCCCACCACAAAGGCATCGGGGACAACGAAGCCGGAATAGGCAGCCGCCACATTCTCCACTCTTCCCGCAGGCTTGTCCAGCAGGGTGCAGATCTTCACAGAAGCCGGACGTCTTGCCTCAAACATCTGCACAACGCCGCGCAGAGTGCGTCCGGAATCGAGAATGTCCTCCAGAATCAGCACATCCTTACCCTCAATGTCAATGTCGATATCCTTACGGATGATCAGCTTACCGCTGGAGACTGTGCCTGCGCCGTAGGAGCTGACGCTCATAAAGTCCTGCTGCAGCTGCAGATCTATGGCCTGTGCCATGGCAGCATAGAAGGGCACCACGCCCTTGAGGATGCCGATCAGAACCAGCTCCTTGCCTCTGTAATCTTCCGTGATCTGCGCACCCAGCTCCTTGATCCTTGCAGAGATCTGTTCTTCGGTGAGCAGGATCTCCTGAATGTCACTCATCATATCCAGCTTGTTGATCATGGTTTTCTCTCCTCTGTTTTGATCTGCGCCGTGCCCACAAAAAGATCTGCCACTGCTACGATCTCTCCACGGCAGACCACAATGGGCAAATTTGCCCTTTTTTCTGCAGGGATCTTTTTGTCGACCAATAGTTTTTTTACGGTTTTGGTGCCTCCGGGCAGGTGTACTGTGTCCGAAGGCTGCCTGCTGCGGATCAAAAGAGGTGCGCCGCCGCAGGCGAAAGCTTCCCAGCTGATCTTCCAGTCACCCCACAGAACGCTGCCTGCACAGGAGGTATCCGCCGTAACAGGTGCAGGGGGCGCACCGGGAAGGTCTTTTCCAAAATATACGATCTCATACTCTCTGACCACCCGCATACACGGCAGCTGCACCTGTTTGGTACCGTCGGTGTCCAAAATAAGCTCACACACCGCCTGCACATGGGAAGCCGAGGGATTTTCCGTTTCATTCAGCAGTCTGCGCACCGCGCGGCTGCACAGGGGCGACGCGGAAAGCACACGGCAGTCATAGCCGTCCTTTACCCTTGCCTGCTGCAAAAGCTCCTCCGCATACCGGCTCAGAAGCGCTTCATCTTCCTGCAGCAGCGCCGTCATGCGGCTGACTGTTTTTGTAAGGGCAGGATTCTCCTGCTTTAAAAGCGGCACCACATGGTGGCGCAGACGATTGCGCAGGGCATCGTCCTCTTCATTGGTCTCGTCGGTACAGAAGGAAAGCCCCTGCGTCTGCAGGTACTGCTCGATCTGCTCTTTTGTCGCGCCCAGCAGGGGTCTGACGATACGCCCTGTCTGCCGCGTCATGCCGCCCAGTCCCTTCAGTCCTGTGCCGCGCAGCAGATTGATGAGCACCGTTTCCACCTGGTCATCTGCATGGTGCGCCACAGCGATCAGCCCTTCCTGCCGAAGAAGGAATTCATAACGCAGCGCTCTTGCGCCCTCTTCCACGCTCATGCCGTGAGCCTTGGCATATGCCAAGGCATCGCCCTTTTCCACGGTCAATGGAATCTGCAGCCGGGCACACAGATCGCGGACAAATGCCTCGTCCCGGTCGGCAGTCTGCCTTAAGCCGTGGTGAAAATGGGCAGCAGACAGGCGAAGCTGCCACAGATCTTTCACAGACCACAGTCCGTGGAGCAGCGCAACGGAATCGCCGCCGCCGGACAGAGCACAGACCACTTGCCTGCCCTGCAGCAGCTGTCGGCAGCGCAGCAGCTCAGCTTTCACTGTGCCGCCACTCCCGGTCTGCAAAGGTGGTAAACTGCGGCAGCCACTGCACCTTGACGGTGCCCACTTCGCCGTGACGGTTTTTCGCCACGATCAGCTCCGCAATGTTCTTTTCTTCTGTATCGGGATTGTAGTAATCCTCACGGTAGATAAACATGACCTCGTCCGCGTCCTGCTCGATAGAGCCGGATTCACGCAGATCCGACATCATGGGGCGTTTGTTGTCGCCGCGCTTTTCGCTGGAACGGGACAGCTGACTCAGACAAATGACCGGCACATTGAGTTCCTTTGCCATGATCTTCAGCGCACGGGAAATGTCGCTGACTACCTTAACGCGGTTGTCGCCGCCGGTAGGGCCGTCGCCGCCTGCGGAGGTCATCAGCTGCAGATAGTCGATGACGATCAGACCGAGATTATCCAGTCTGCGGCACTTGGCATTCATCTCCGCCACGGTGATGGAGGGATTGTCATCCACGCGGATATCCGTCTGGCTCAATGCAGAAGAGGCAATGCCGATCTTCATCCATTCCTCCTCGGACAGCTTGCCTGTGGTCAGCTTCTGGTTATCCACAAAGCTTTCATTGGCAAGCAGACGCATGGCAAGCTGCTCCTTGGACATTTCCAAAGAGAAGATGGCAACGGTCTTGCCGCTTTTCTTCGCCACATTCAGCGCGATGTTCAGAGCAAGAGAGGTCTTGCCCATGGCAGGACGGGCTGCCAGGATCATCAGGTCGGATTTGTTCAGACCGTTGATCTTGCTGTCCAGATCCTTCAAGCCTGTGGAAAGTCCGGGGAACGCTTGATCCAAAGTACTCAGCTCGTCCAGACGCTCAAACACGCCCACCAGCACTGTGCCGATGTGTTCCAGAGACTCGCTGCTCATGCCGTTTCGCAGGGCGTAGATCTTCTTTTCCGCCGACTCCATGATCTCGCTTGCAGTACCGGCACCTTCCATAACATTGGCATGGATATCTCCTGCCGCCACAGCCAGATTGCGCATGAGCGCCTTATCCCGGACGATGGCAGCATACTGCGCCACGTTGGCGGCAGTTGGCGTGATCTCCATGAGCTGCATCAGATACGATGCCGTTTTTTCATCCCCGACACCGCGCTGCTTCAGCTTCTCCAGCACAGTCACCGGGTCGATGGTCTCGGAGAAGTTGAACATGGTATAGATGCTCTCGTAGATATCCTTATTCTGTTGTAAGAAAAAGTCTTCGGGCTTGAGCAGACCAATGACCTCCGCCACACAGCGGCTGTCGATCAGCATGGCGCCCAGCACAGCCTGCTCCGCCTCCAGAGAGTGGGGCAGCTGACGGGAAAGCAGTTCTTCCATGGCGATCTCCCTTGTATGTTACGCTTCCTTGATCTGCACCTTCAGCTCTGCCACGACCTCGTAGCCCAGCTTGCAGCGGACGGTGTATTCGCCCGTCATCTTGATGGGATCATCCAGCACGATCTTGCGCTTATCCAGCTTGATCTTGTGGTTCTTTTCCAGAGCGTCTGCGATCTCGGCATTGGTCACGGAGCCGAAGAGTCTGCCTGCGCCGCCGCCCTTGGCAGTGACCACAAGGGTCATTTCCTTCAGAACCTTGCTCAGAGCCAGCGCTTCCTCGCGCTCCTTCTGACGCTTTTCCTGCAGCGCCTTATCGTTCATCTTCATGGTGTTCACATTGTCGGCAGTTGCCTCCTGCGCCAGCTTCTTGGGCAGCAGGAAATTTCTTGCATAACCGTCGGACACATCGATCAGCTGGCCCTTTTTGCCCTGACCCTTCACGTCCTGCAGCAGAATAACTTTCATATCTATTGCTCCTTTCGGGATTTATCAGCGTTCAAAGAATTTATCGATACTTGCCACCAGCTCTTCCAGCACGGTGCGCATATCCTTGCCGGCGATCTGCGCGCCGGCGATGGCTGCGTTGCCGCCGCCGCCAAGGGCTTCCAGAATCACCTGCACATTGGTCTCACCGATGGAACGGGCGGAAACGATGATCCTGTCATCATCCGGGAACAGGACGAAGGATGCCGTCACGCCCTTGACGTTGAGCAGTTCATCCGCTGCCGCTGCCGCCATGGGACGGGGCACCGTATAATCCAGCGGTGCAACGGCGATCTCATTGCGATACAGCCGTGCCTTCTGGATGATCTGATAGCGCGCCACCGTATCGGTCAGATCGCTCTGCAGCAGCTTTTTCACGTCCACCGTGTCTGCACCCGCTCTGCGCAGGAAGGCTGCTGCCTCAAAGGTACGTGCGCCGGTGCGCACAGAGAAGTTTTTCGTATCCAGCACGATGCCGGACAGCAATGCCCGTGCCTCGATGGGACGGATATCCTTGGTATCAACGGCATACTGCAGAAGCTCTGCCACCAGTTCCGAAGCAGAAGAGGCAAAGGGCTCGTGGAAGTTGAGCACCACGCGCTCGATGTAGTCTGCCGCTCTGCGGTGATGGTCGATGACCACCACACGGTTGATGCTCTCCAGCAGCGCCTGGTTTTCCACCTGTGTGGGGCGGTTGGTATCCACCACGATCAACAGGGTCTTGCTGTCTGCGGCAAGAAGAGCGTCTTCTCCGGAAATAAAAAGATCACCGTAGTCACCGTGCTCATCCAGCGCCTGCAGCAAAGAGGCGGCTGCCGTGTTTTCCCGATCCATGACCACGCGCACCGTCTTCTGGCACTTGCGGCAGATGGTCACAAGACCCATGGCAGCACCCAACGCATCCAGATCCGCCATTTTGTGGCCCATAATAAGGATCAGACCGGATTCATTGATCAGCTGTGTCAGAGAGCCTGCGATCACACGGGCTTTGACCTTGGTGCGGCGCTCCGTTTCCTTGGTGCGTCCGCCGAAGAAATTGAAGTTGTAGCGATCCTTGATGACCACTTGGTCGCCGCCGCGTGACAGCGCCATCTCAATGGACAGGGCGGCAAAGGAGAAGTTTTCCTGATAGCTCTCGCCGTCCTTGCCGATGCCCAAGGACACGGTGGCTGCAACACCCGAGGGGTTTAAGACCGTGCGGATCTCGTCAAGGATGGAGAATTTGTCCTCCTGCAGCTTGGGCAGATCCTTGGCTTCAAAGATCAGCAGGTAGCGATTGCGCTCATACTTTCTCAGAAGACCGCCCAGATCTCTGCACCATGCACCGATCTTTTCATTGATCTGGGCATCCAGACTGGAGATGGTGCCGTCCGGCAGATTGTTGGTCAGCTCGTCATAGTTGTCCACCAGGATCATGGACACGATGGGACGGCTGCGGTAATACTCATCCTTGGTGTTGAACAGCTCTGTCGTATCGGACAGATACAGATTTGCCAGAAGCAGAGACGCCTCGGCATCCTCCGAGCGCACGAGAGAGCCGTAAATGCGGTAGCGGTGCTGCCCAATTCTGGCTTCCTGCGGGCACTCCGTGCTGCCTTCTGTAAGCCAGCGGGTGTTAAAATGGGGAATGATGCTGTCGATCTTCCAGTATTCGCGGTTGCCGCGGACACCGACTGCCTCGCAAAATTCCTCATTTGCCCAGACGATCTCGCCATCGGTCATTCTGATGGTGGCGGTGGGAAAGGGAGAAAGCCCCTTTGCCTCCGGTGCCATGGTGGCAGCCGTATGCTGCAGATAACTCAGCAGCGCCTTTTTCCGCCGCAAGCGCATGATATTGTTGTAGATGAACAGCACCACCAGCAGCGCCGCACCTACAGCACCTGCCAGAAAGCTTCTGCGCCAGAAGCACACACCGGTCACCACAGCCATGGCGAGAAAATACACCCACATGCCCGGCTCCAGCATCCTTGTCAGCTTTTTGTTCATCCATATCACCTCCAACGGGACATAATAAGGCTATGATAGGTTATTATAGCAAATAAAACCATGTTTTACAATAAAAAAAGCAGCTCTGACGAGCTGCTTTTTATGTTCTTTTAATCCTTGGCAAATTCCTTGATGGAAGTGGCAAGACCGGCAAGGCCCTGCAGCTCGGAGGGGATGATGATCTTGGTCGCCTGACCGTCTGCCACCTTCTGCATGGTCTCCAGCGCTTTCAGCTTGATGACCTGATCGTTGGGGCATGCCTCATTGAGCAGACGCATGGAGTCTGCCAGCGCCTTCTGCACGGCAAGGATGGCTTCCGCCTCGCCCTGTGCGCGCAAGATAGCAGACTGCTTCTCCGCGTCGGCGCGGAGGATGGCACTTTCCTTTTCGCCCTCTGCCACAAGGATGGCAGACCGCTTGGTGCCTTCTGCCTGCAGGATCGCCTGACGGCGGTCACGCTCTGCCTTCATCTGCTTTTCCATGGAGCTCTGGATATCGGCAGGCGGCAGGATGTTCTTCAGTTCCACACGGTTGACCTTGATGCCCCAGGGATCTGTGACTTCGTCCAGAATGGCGCGCATCTTGGTGTTGATCACATCACGGCTGGTCAGAGTCTGATCCAGCTCCAGATCGCCGATGATATTTCTCAAGGTGGTGGCGGTCAGAGTCTCCATTGCGACCATGGGGTACTCCACACCGTAGGTGTACAGCTTGGGGTCAGTGATCTGGAAATAGACCACCGTGTCGATCTGCATAGTGACGTTATCCTTGGTGATCACAGGCTGAGGCGGATAGTCCAGCACCTGTTCTTTCAGGCTGACCTTCTTGACCACCTTCTCCAGGAAGGGGATCTTCAGATGGATGCCAACGCCCCAGACATCGGAAAACGCACCCAGACGCTCAATGACATATGCCTTGGACTGCTGCACCACATGGATATTGCGGACGATCAGCACCAAAGCCAGAATGACAACGATAATACCAACAATGATTGCAGGGGTCATACGATTTTCTCCTTTCCTCTCACCGTTATTCCACGGCGGCACAGGCGGGCTCTACAAAAAGCTTCACGCCTTCCACTTTCATGACCTTCACCACAGTGCCTGCTTCCAGCACGCTGCCGTTGGCGCTTCGGGCAGTCCATTCCCTGCCCTCCAGCTTTAAAGCGCCTGTGGCGCGGAGATTATCCACAGTCTCTGTGATGATGGCTTCCTTTCCCAGTACGCTCTGGATATTGGTGGCAGTCTTGTCTGCAGAAACAAACCGCTTCACAAAAGGCCGCAGACATGCCAGCAAAACTGCGGACACGACCAAAAACACCACGATCTGCACCGTGACATTTGCGCCCAGCAGCTGGGCTGCCAGCGCCGCAAGTGCGCCTCCCATAAACCAGACGGATACCACGCTGACCGTTGCCGCCTCCACGATGCCGAACACCACAAGGGCAGCCAGCCAGGCGATCCAGCCGAGATTCTGCATATCCATCGCTCCTTTCTTGAAAGATACCTCATTATAGCGCATTTTTCAGCGCCGTATATGACTATTTTGTGAACATCCACAAAAAATTTTGTGGAAAACTTGTGGACAGCTGTTAAAAACCACTTATTGGAATGAGATCTCCATGCCGCGGACTTGAGTCGGATTGATCTCCACCGTGACCTTGTCACCTACGCTGCAGGAGACCTTGCTCACATCGCAGACCGTATGGAGCATGCCCACATGACCCAGCACGGGGCATTTCTTGCCGCCCACAGAAACATAGATCTTCTTGCCGAAGATCATGCGCTTTGCCGCACCCACCATGTCGCGCAGGCAGTCACGGAAGCGGAAGATATCATGACCGAACTCATTGGTGAAGCCGTGATACCAGCCCACAGGGATCACGGCGATCTTCGTGGGTTTTTTGGCTTTCCATGCAGCGCCGTAGCCTGTTGTATGTCCGGCAGGCAGCCAGCGGATCTCGTCCACCGTAGTTTCGCAGATACCCACGCGGCGCAGCCCTGCCCGGACACGGACTCTGCCAAGGAGGGCAGAGCCAATGCGGACACCTTCCATCTTCCACTCGGGGAAACGCAAAAACGCGTGGGAGTTGCAGCAATGGGGGGTGCCTGTCTCGATCCCCGCACCTTCAATGGCTTTGAGCACCGCGGTGAAGGCTTCTGCCTGCCGCGCTGTGTGCCTGCTCTTGCCGAATGCCGTATGGAAATGGGTATAGATGCCGGATACCGCAAGAGAGTCGTGATAGCGGTAAATGTCCAGGATCTTCTCCGTTTCTCCCGGCAGGAAACCGTAGCGACCCATGCCGGTATCCACCTTCACATGCACCTCCGCCACCGTGCCCATGCTCGCTGCCATGCTGCTGAGCTTTGCTGCATTTTCCGTAGAGCCGACGGTGGCAATGACGTCCAGTTCCAGAAGCCGCTTCATCTCCTCTTCTTCGACCACAGGGCGAAGCATGAGGATATGAGCATCATGGCAAAGACGGCGGATGACCTCCGCCTCGGAAAGCTCCGTCACGGCAAAGCGGCGAATGCCCTTGAGCAGACACAGCTGCGCCATAGGCTCCACGCCCAGTCCGTAGCCGTTGCCCTTGAGCACCGCCCAGATGGGTGTCTTGTCCGCCTTCTTCAGCAGCACATCCAGATTATGCAAGATCGCTTCTTTCTCTACAATATATGCCTTCATAGAAAGCTCCTTCTCTGACGGTCAGGTCGCGGTTTATTTTTTGTTTCTGTTCTTGATCAGATATGCGACCTTTCGAAGATCCTTGAAAATGCTTGTGCTCTTTTCCATAAAGGTATACACAGCCTTGTTCAGCACAAGATCCATCTCGCCCACAAATTCTGTGAAGTCGCCGCCGAAGCCCTTTTTGAAACGGTACAGACCGTACAGAGGATTATCCTCAGACACATCGCCGGATACGCCGCGGAAGTCGTAAATACGGCAGCCTGTCTCGATCGCCCAGCGGATCATCTCCCACTGCAGCAGATAGTTGGGCATCAGATTGCGGTGCTCATTGGAGCTGGCGCCGTAGAGATACCAGACCTTGTCGCCGTAATGGATGGCAAGGGTGCCTGCAATGGGCTGGCCTTCATGGAATGCCATATAGAGTCTGCAGTGCTCCCCAAGGTTATCCAGCATGGCGGCAAAGTATTCCGGCTGACGGGTAACGAAACCGTCACGGACACCGGTGGTCAGCATCAGATCCGCAAAGGCAGGAACCTGCTCCTTGCCGCAGATACGCACCTCCACGCCCTTTTTCAGCGCCACACGAATGTTATAGCGCCATTTCTGGTGGAAATCTGCCTGCACCTCTTCCTCGGTCTTGCCTTCCACATTCAGGCGGAAGACATACTTGGGCTGGATGGCTTCAAAGTTTTTGCCGCCTTCCTTGCTTCTGAAACCGAAGCTGCGGAGCATTTCGGCAAAAGCCGTATCGGAGGAAGGTACATCGGGATCGATCTTGATCACATAGCTGCCGTGCTCCTTTGCCAGCGCCTTGGCGCCCTCCAGAAGCTCCGCGAAGGTCTCCCGGTCATCCAGATCGCACACAGGGCCGCGGCAGGCATACATGAGGGTCTTGCCGACTATGGGCATCTTGCGGATCATGACCGCCATAGTGCCCTTGATGGCACCATCTTCGCCGCGGACAGCAATGGCTTTCCACAGCCATGCCGGTTTCTGCTTGCCCCACAAATAGCTCTGAGCAAAGTTTCCCTTGTAGTGAGACTGGACAAATGCTTCATATTCTTGCAGGGTATCCTGCGTGATCAGTTCATACATAGCCATAACTCCATTTGCAGTATTGTTTTCATCATCATACCACAACCGACCGCATTTCGCAACAAAGCCCTTTGCTGATTGCAATCATACTCCATATCCGTTATAATGAAAAAAAGGGGGTGTGAGATCATGTGGTTTGTCCTTGCGCTTTTGTCTGCCCTTTTCGCAGCGCTGACCTCTATTCTTGCCAAGGTAGGTATTGACGGTGTCAATTCCAATCTCGCCACTGCAATTCGCACAGTCGTGGTCGTCGTCATGGCGTGGGGCATGGTATTCATCACCAACGTGCAAAACGGGATCGCATCCATCAGCACAAAGAGCTGGATCTTCTTGATCTTATCCGGTCTTGCCACCGGCGCATCCTGGCTGTGTTACTACAAGGCTCTGCAGTTGGGAGAGGCTTCCAAGGTCGTCCCCATTGATAAGCTCAGTGTGGTCATGACCCTTATTCTGGCATTTGTATTCCTTGGGGAAAAATTCACTGCCAAATCTCTGATCGGCTGTGTCCTCATTGCCGCCGGCACGCTTATTATGGTGCTGTAAGGCATATCTCAGAACATAAAAAACCTCCTGTGGCTTGCCACAGGAGATTTTTTGGTATGAATTTAGATCAGGTTCATCTCGGTTTCCTTGCTGAACATGTGCACGACATTGCCGCCGAATGCGACATTGACCTTTGCACCGTAAGCGAAGGAGCTTCTGGTATCGCTGTCCAGATCGATGGTGGGCAGGATGATGATGGAGTCTCTGCCGTCGATGTTGACGTGCATGTGGATGGTGGAGCCCATGAGCTCAGTGACGTCCACAGTAGCCTCGATGCCCTGACCCTCAGCCAGAGTGATATGGTCGGGACGGATGCCCAGAGTGATCTCCTGAGCCTCAACGCCGTTTGCCTTCAGAGCAGCCTGCTTGTCGGCGGGCAGAACGACCTCATTGCCGCAGACGGTGACGGAGTAGGTGTCGCCGTTCTTGTTCAGCTTGGCATCGAAGAAGTTCATCTGGGGAGAGCCGATGAAGCCTGCAACGAACAGGTTGGAGGGATGGTCAAACACTTCCTGAGGAGTGCCGATCTGCTGGATGAAGCCGTCACGCATGATGACGATGCGATCGCCCAGAGTCATAGCCTCGGTCTGGTCGTGGGTAACGTAAACGAAAGTGGTGTCAATGCGCTGACGCAGCTTGATGATCTCAGCACGCATCTGGTTACGCAGCTTGGCGTCCAGGTTGGACAGAGGCTCGTCCATCAGCATGACCTGAGGAGAACGAACGATAGCACGGCCGATAGCCACACGCTGAC
>JAGBBD010000056.1 GCA_017938625.1 Oscillospiraceae bacterium
GCAGGTAGTAGTTCATCATGGAGAACATACCCTTCTTCATCTCACCGCCGTACCAGGTGTTCAGGATGACCTGCTCCCTGGAGGTGATGTTGAAGATGGCAGCGGTCTCGGAGTTGAGGCCCAGCTCCTTGAAGTTGGTGACCTTAGCCTTTGCAGCGTTGTAGGAAACGAAGTCGGGCTCGAAGTTCTTCAGCTCTTCCTCGGTGGGAGCGATGAACATATTCTTGACGAAGTGAGCCTGCCATGCAACTTCCATGATGAAGCGGATGGCCATGCGGGAGTCCTTGTTGGTGCCGCAGAACACGTCCATGACGTACAGCTTCTTGTTGGACAGCTCTTCCACAGCCAGCTTCTTGCAGGCTTCCCAAGCTTCCTTGGAAGCGGGCTTGTTGTCGTTCTTGAACTCGTCGGAAGTCCACCACACGGTGTCCTTGGAGTTTTCGTCCATGACGATGAACTTGTCTTTGGGGGAACGGCCGGTGTAGATGCCGGTCATGACATTGACAGCGCCCAGCTCGGTCAGCTGACCCTTTTCAAAGCCCTCGAGAGTGGGATCCATCTCGGCTTCGAACAGCTGCTCGTAGGAAGGGTTGTAGACCACTTCTTTTACGCCGGTAATGCCGTACTTTTCCAGATTGATGCTCATAGGAAATTTCCTCCTTAAATTCTATTGCGGCAGCGCCGCAAAAATCTATGTACTTTGGTAAAGTCAGCCCGAAAGCCAATCCTCACCGAATAGGATTATAGCATGATTTCTACCATATTTCTACTAAAATTCGTCGGAAAAATTTTATTTGTGCAAATCGCTTAAAATATACCGATTTGCCCCTTTCCGTGACAAGTTGAGTTTACATCTTGAACAATTGACAGCCTGCGCCGGCTCTTGTCCCCCCTCCACAGGGGGGTGACCTGCGCAGCAGGTCGGGGGGTTGTCGGACAATATCACTTTCACCTTTTTCGGTAAAGAGCTGATATCGATACAACCCCCGTTGGCTTCGCCAACAGCCCCCTGAAAAAGGGGGCACGAGAAAGGTGCTCCGCAAATTTAAGATCCGTCGGCTCAGCCGACACATCCATTGTCAACTGTCAATTGTCAATTCTCCATTGCAAATACGGGCAAAAAATGATATACTGAACTATCACTATTTTGGAGGAATCTGCCGTCATGGAACGCACCACCGTCATTGCCGAAGCTCAGCTGCAGGCACAAAAGGAGATCTGCCGTCAGATCAAGGAATACTGGCAGGAAAAGGGCATCGTGCCCTGTGCCTTTGTGGATACCTACGGCTGTCAGCAGAACGAGGCGGATTCCGAGCGCATCCGCGGTATGCTGCAAGACTGCGGCTACACCATGACCGACACGGAGGAGGGCGCGGACTGCATCGTGCTCAACACCTGCGCCATCCGGGAGCACGCCGAGCAGCGTGTATTCGGCAACGTGGGCGCTCTTGTGCACACCAAGCGCCGCCATGAAGGGCAGAAGATCTTCCTGTGCGGCTGCATGATGGGGCAGGAGCACGCGGCTAAAAAGATCAAGTCCTCCTACACCCATGTGGACGGCGTGTTCAATCCCCACCACCTGTGGCGCTTCCCGGAGCTGCTGCAGCAGGTGCTTCTGACCGGCAAGCGTGTGTTTGCCGTGGAAAACGAAGCCGGCAACATTGCAGAGGGCATCCCCGTGGTGCGGCAGAACAAGCTGAAGGCATGGGTCAGCATCATGTACGGCTGCAACAACTTCTGCTCCTACTGCATCGTGCCCTACGTCAGAGGCAGAGAGCGCAGCCGCCGGCCGGAAGAGATCATCAAGGAAGTCAGAGAGCTGATCGCACAGGGCTACAAGGATATTACCCTCCTTGGTCAGAATGTCAACTCCTACGGCAAGGATCTGGGGCTTGGCATTGACTTTGCCGATCTTCTGGATACGCTGGCACAGCTGGAGGGCGACTTCTGGCTGCGGTTTATGACCAGCCACCCCAAAGACGCCACCAAAAAGCTCTTTGATGTGATGGCAAAGCATCCCAAGATCGCCAAGCAGTTCCATCTGCCCTTCCAGTCCGGCAACGACAGAGTGCTGAAAGAAATGAACCGCCGCTACACCTCCGGGCAGTATCTGGAGCTTGTGAACTACGGAAGAAGCGTCATGCCGGGACTGATTTTGACCAGCGATGTGATCGTGGGCTTCCCCGGCGAAACGGACGAAGAATTTGAGGACACCATCCGGCTCATTGAGACGGTGCGTTACGACGCCCTCTTTACCTTTATATATTCTCCCCGAAAGGGAACTCCCGCGGCAGAAATGCCCGACCCTGCCACCAAGCAGGATAAAAACCGCCGCTTTGACAAGCTGGTGGACACCCAGAACAGGATCTCGGAGCAGATCCACCGCAGCTACATCGGCACCACCGTCACGGTGCTTGCTGACGGACGGGAAGGCGATGTGCTCACCTCCCGTACAGAAGGCGGCAGACTGGTGCGCTTCAAGGGCAGCGACGATCTGATCGGCAGCTTTGTGAAGGTCAGAATCACCGACTGCACCACCTGGAGCCTGGTGGGCGAGCTTGCGGAATAACACAGAAGGCTGAATGCTGAATTGGTGCGTATATCGTTGTCATTGCGAGCGACCAACGGGAGCGTGGCAATCTAAAACTGCCTGCACACACCTCATCAGTCAGCCTGACGGCTGCCAGCTTCTCCTAAGAGGAGAAGCCTTAAAAGGTGCACAGCAGTAAAAAGCCTTCCCCTCTCAGGGGAAGGTGGCACGGCGAAGCCGTGACGGATGAGGTGCCTGTACGCACCATCGCCGCTGCCTGCACCGGCGGTCAGAGGTCTGACCGCCCTACAGGTGCAAACCAAAATTCAAATCCGTCGGCGCAGCCGACACATTCATTGACAGCTAACGCATAAGTTCCACCGACCAATCGGGCTTCGCCCTCTTGGGGTGTCACTTAAATTGTCAATTGTCAATTCAAACTGGAGGTGCTCTCATGGCGGAACTGACTCCCATGATGCAGCAGTATTTTGAGATCAAAAAACAGACACCGGGAACGCTGTTGTTTTTCCGTCTCGGTGACTTTTACGAAATGTTCCACGAGGACGCGAAGATCGCTTCCCGGGAGCTGGATCTGGCGCTGACCACCCGTGACCGCAACAAGCCGGAGGAGGAACGCACTCCCATGTGCGGCATCCCTTATCACGCGTCGGAAGCCTACATCGGCAGACTTGTGGCAAAGGGCTACAAAATCGCCATCTGTGAGCAGGCGGAAGATCCTGCCACAGCAAAGGGTCTGGTCAAGCGTGAGATCACCCGCATCGTCACCCCCGGCACCGTGACGGAAAGCTCCATGCTCAAGGAAAACGTCAACAACTTCTTTGCCTGTGCCTACGGTGAGGGCGAAAGCTTCGGTCTGAGCCTGTGCGACATTTCCACAGGTCTGTTCATCGCCACCTGCTGCGAGGGCAGAAGCAAGCTGCTGGACGAAATGGGCAGATTTGAGCCGTCGGAGGTGCTGCTGGGCGGCACGGCAGCAGAGGATGCGCAGCTGAAGGAGCTTCTGCTTCTGAAGTTTGCCTGCTGCATCGATGCCCAGTCCCCGGAACGTTTTGAAGAAAAAGCCTGCACCGAAGTGCTCCATGCCCAGTTCGGGCAGGAGGTTCCCGACCTGCCCATGTCCGTGGTCAAGTCTTCGGGAGGACTGCTCTCCATCCTGCGCCGCAACCAGCGTTCGGAGCTGCCCCACATCAAGGAGATGGATTTCTACACCTCCGGTCAGTTCATGGAGCTGGATCTTGCCGCCAGAAGAAATCTGGAGCTGACCCAGACTCTGCGGCAGGGCGATCGGCAGGGCAGCCTTTTGTGGGTACTGGACAAGACCAAAACCTCCATGGGCGGCAGAAAGCTGCGCAGCTGGCTGGACAAGCCCCTTATGAACACCCATCAGATCAACCGCCGTCTGGACGCGGTGGAGGCTCTGATCTGCGACTCCGTCACCCGACAGGAGCTGACGGAATATCTGCGGCAGGTGTGCGACCTGGAGCGCGTCATGACGCGCATCGTCACCGGCACCTGCTCTGCCCGGGATCTGCGGCAGTTTTCCTGCGGCATCGCCGTGCTGCCTCAGATCAAGGAGCTGATGAAGGAATACCGCAGCGGTGTGCTGCGCACCCTGTACCGGCAGGTGGACACCATGTCCGACCTGCAGGAAATGATCGAAAAGACCATTGACGACGAGCCGCCGCTGACTGTCAGAGAGGGCGGTATCATCCGCCGCGGCTTCAGCGAGGAGATCGACCATCTGCGCTCCATCATGAACGGCGGCAAGGAGATGCTCGCTGCCATTGAAGCCAAGGAAAAAAGCAAGACCGGCATCAAAAACCTGCGCGTGGGCTATAACCGGGTGTTCGGCTACTATATTGAAGTGAGCAAATCCCAGGTGGACATGGTGCCGCAGGAATATATCCGCAAGCAGACCCTTGCAAACGGCGAGCGTTACATCACCGAAGAGCTGAAGGAACTGGAAAACACCATCCTCGGTGCAAAGGATCGGGCAAATTCTCTGGAATACGAGGCATTTGCCGCCCTGCGTCAGCATCTGGCAGACAACGCCGACCGCGCCTTGGTCACAGCAGGGGCGGTGGCATCCATCGATGCCCTGTGTTCCCTTGCCACGGTGGCCGCCAACAACAACTACTGCCGTCCGGAGGTGGACTGCTCCGATGTGCTGCAGATCAAGGACGGCAGACACCCTGTGGTGGAGCAGGTGCTGAAAAACACCCTCTTTGTCCCCAATGATACAGATCTTTCCTGCGACGGCACCCGTGTTGCCGTGATCACAGGCCCCAATATGGCAGGTAAATCCACCTATATGCGTCAGGTGGCGCTCATGGTGCTCATGGCACAGATGGGCAGCTTTGTCCCTGCCGCGTCTGCCCGCATCGGTGTGGTGGATAAGCTGTTCACCAGAATCGGTGCATCCGATGATCTTGCCTCCGGCCAGTCCACCTTTATGGTGGAGATGCAGGAAGTGGCAGACATTCTGAAAAATGCCACCTCCCGCAGCTTGCTGATTCTTGACGAGATCGGCAGAGGTACTGCCACCTACGACGGCATGGCGATCGCCAGAGCCGTGCTGGAATACGCGGCAGATAAAAAGATCCTGGGTGCAAAGACACTCTTTGCCACCCATTACCATGAGCTGACAACGCTGGATCGGGAGCTGGAAGGCGTGAGCAACTTCACCATCTGTGTGAAAAAGCGCGGGGAGGAGATGATCTTCCTGCGCAAGATCGCCCCCGGCACTGCCGACCGCAGCTACGGTGTGGAAGTGGCAAAGTTGGCAGGTCTGCCCAAAAAGGTCACCGACCGTGCTGCCGCCATTTTGAAGGATCTGGAAAGCGGAAAACAGGAGCTTCAGCCCGTTGCCCCCCTTTCCGAGCCGTCCGATCAAATGTCCATGATGGATCTGAGCGCCGCATCCGTCCGCGCCAGACTGGAGGGCATCCACGTGGAGACCCTCACCCCCATCGAAGCCATGAACGTGCTGTACGAACTGAAGCAAATGATCAAATAATGCGGAAGGCTGAATGCTGAATTGGGTGCGTATACAGATTGTCATTGCGATCGCGCCCGCAGGCGCATGCAAGCGAGCAACCGCGCAAAGCGCGGCTCTTAGCGAGTCGCAGGCTTGCTTGCAAGCCGTGGCAATCTAAAGCTGCCTGCACACACCTCATCAGTCAGCCCTGCGGGCTGCCAGCTTCCCCTCAAGGGGAAGCCTTATGTGGTACGCAGTACCCTTGTCCCCCCTCTCTCAGGGGGGTGGCTGAACGCCAGTGAGGCCGGGGGGTTGTTTCGTTAATATCATTTTATCGTCATTCGATAAAGTGCGGTCATCGCTCCAACCCCCAGTCAGCCCTACGGGCTGCCAGCCCCCTGAAAAAGGGGGCACGAGATTGCGAGGCTTGCTTGCAAGCCTCGCAATGACAAGCAAAATACGCACTGCCGATGATATCTGTCATTGCGAGGGAGGATCAAAGATCCGACCGTGGCAATCTAAAAACCTGCCAACCACAAGCGCACTGCCTTTAGATTGCCACGGCTTGCAAGCAAGCCTCGCAATGACAAGCATGGCAAGAACTGCCTTTCTATATCCGTCGCGGAGCGACACTGCAACTTTCAACTTTCCATTTTCAACTTTTCATTTTCTCACCCGCCCTACAGGTGCGAAGCATATTTAAAATCGTCGGCGGAGCCGACACAATACCTATTCACTCTTCACTATTACCTATTACCTAAAAAAAGAAGCACCCCCGGAGGGGTGCATCTTTTTTCTTCTTACTCAGCCGGGATGATGACGGCTTCGGTGGTCTCGGCAGGCTTGGTAGCTTCGGTGACTTCCAGCATGATGATCTTGGTGGTGTCCACGGTGGTCTCATAGCCTTCCAGAACTTCCTCGCGGATCTCCATGAGCTTCTCGCTCAGCAGAGCATCTTCACAGGTCTTCTGCCAGTAGACATAGTCGCCTTGCGCAACGTAATACATAATGTGATAGCCGTAGCTGGTCTTCACAATGCCGGTGTCGCCGGTCTGACGGGCGTCATCAAAGCACCAGTCATTGAACTCGGTGACCATCTGACCGGGGTAGACCTCCTCATACAGACCGCCCATGGTGTTGGAGCCGGGATCGGTGGAGTATTCTTCCGCCAGATCGCCGAAGGTAGACTCGGTGGCTTCGCCTGCCTTCCACTCGTCCAGAATACGCTGGGCTTCCGTCTCGGCAGCTGCCCATGCTTCCTCGGAGATGGTGCCGTCCTCGGCAGCCTCGGGCTGGATGAGAATGTGACGGACATTCATCACGTTTTCATCGATCTTCTGAATGTTCTGCTGGGCATAGACATCGGCATTGGCATCGTAGTAAGCGCCGATCTCTTCGTCGGTCACTTCGATCTGCTCATACAGACTCTGCAGATATGCCTGTGCCAAAAATTCCGTCTTGGTCTGCTCGGTGTAGCTTTCCACCGTTGCCATGGGGCCAAGCAGCTGCTTGACCAGCGTGACGGCATCGGGAATGCCGTACATCATTGCCATGGTATCCAGATCCAGCATGGAGTCCAGATATGCCTGATCGTCCTCGGACATGGTGAAGCCGTTCTTCTCTGCTTCCTGTGCCATGGCAGCCACAGTCTTGAAGTTTTCAAGGCTGTTGTCCAGGAAATACTTCTGCCAGGTGGCAGAGCCGTCACCCAGAGAGTTGTTCAGCTGTGCATCCAGGGGTGCGGAAGTATCCATCATATAAGCCAGATAGTTGTAATAGCTGTTTTGGAATGCCATCAGAGCGTTGCTGTAATAGTACTGCAGGGTGCGGTTATCCAGAGTCATGTCACCGCAGGTGGCGATCTGCTGATTCATCATGGTGTTGACTTCGTCGGCAGTCAGGGTGATCTCCTGCGCGTTTTCATCCAGATAGTAGTAGTGCAGATTGGTGTCGCCCTCTTCGGTGTGGTAGTGGACAGACCAGGAGGCGTAGCCGTGGGCATTGGTGTGATGGGCAAGGGCGGGATCGAACAGTTCCACTTCCGTGGTCGTGGTATCGTCCACCACATCACCGGCTCTGCCGATGGCGAATGCTACTGCCACAGCCAACGCTACCACCAAAATGGCAACGATGACGATCCACATAACAGGGGCTTTCTTCTTGGGGGCTTCCTGTGCAGGAGTTTCCACAACAGGAGCTTCTACGACAGGAGTTTCCTCAACAGGAACTTCCTCAACGGGAGTTTCCTCAACGGGAGTTTCCTCGACAGGAGTTTCCTCAACGGGAACTTCCTCCACGGGAGTTTCCAGAGGCTCGGTCTGTTCGACCTGATTGTTTTCAAATTCGTTCATGGTTTTTCTCACTTTCTACATTACTCATAAAGCCCTTTTGGGGCGGTGATACGGATGTTGTCATGATGCACCGTAAAGGTGACCTCGTTAATGATCTGCAAAATGGCATTGTTGTAGTTTTCCGTGTGCAGATCCTGCCGTGCCTGCTCCATGCCGTTTTCATCATAATCGGCCATGTGGGCATCGTAGTATGCCTGTACCTCTTCGTCCGTGGGGTCAGCCTGTGCATATAATTCGTCTGCATAGGCAGATGCCAGATGGGTGTCGTAAAGGTAGGCTTCAAAGCTCTCCTTGTCTGCGCCCTTGCCGTAGGATGCCTGCAGATAGGCGTCCACATTTTTGTATTCCTGCGCCATGGCGGCATCGGTAAAGTTCACGATCACATCGTCATAGGCATCTTCGTATTCTTCCGGCAGGACAAAGTCTGCTTCCTTGGCTGCCATGGCAAGGGCTTTTGTCTCCTCGATCATGGTGATGGTCTGCTCCACCATATGCTCCTGCCAGGTGGTGTTATCGTCATACATCTGCCCATCCAGAGGCTTGGACAGATCCACCGTTTCCTTGGTATATTCTTCATACACTTCCCGGAAGTAGAAGAACTCCGACCAGTAGTAATAGGAAAATTCCGTGGCGCTGATCTTTTCATCGCCGTATTCCATGACGACTCTGCCGCCGCAGCCGGAGAAAATCAGCAGAAAAATCAGAAATAGCGGGAAAATCCTTCTCATTCTTCACCCTCTTTTCAGAAAAAGCCATATTTTCGTTAACCCTTACACTTTATCATATTGCGTGCCAATTTGCAATGAAACATTTTATGAATGCAGCACCGCCACTGCCTGCATAATCGTTTTTGCCTGCACACACCTCATCAGTCAGCCCTGCGGGCTGCCAGCTTCTCCTAAGAGGAGAAGCCTTAAAAGGTGCGAAGTAAATTTCAAATCTGTCGGCTTTGCCGACACTACAACTTTCAACTTTCCATTTTCAACTTTTCACTTTCTCAACTGCCTGCACCCGGGCGATCGCAGATCGCCCCTACGACAGCCACGCACTGCCGTCTGCACCGCAGGGGCGGCGAGCCGCCGCCCGTTATTTCAAATGCGCTGCAAACTGCTTTTTCTACTTGCATTTTCTGTCGGATTGTATTATGCTTAATAAGTATGGAAATATCTATTGACCGGTACTTATAACCTACCGGAAAGGAGAAGTTTTTATGATCATTACTCAGAAGAAACCCATCGAAGAGCTGATGGCCATGGTCGGTGACGCAAAGCGCATCGGTATCGTTGGCTGCAGCAGCTGCGCCACTGCCTGTGCCACCGGCGGCCCCAAGGAAGTGGAAGCACTGAAGAAGTATCTGGAAGAGCAGGGCAAGACCGTTGTTGTCACCGGTGTTGCTGAATACTGCTGCATGAACCTGGGCGTCAAGGGCACTCTGAAGCCTTTCCAGGATCAGAACCTGGACTGCGTCATCGGCATGTCCTGCGGTGACGGCGTGCAGGTCGTTGCCAACAACATCAACGTTCCCGTCTATCCCTCCAACAACACCATGTTCCTGGGCGAAGCCAAGAAGCTGGGTCTGTTTGAGGAAGCCTGCCATCTGTGCGGCGACTGCGTGCTGGGTACCACCGGCGGCGTGTGCCCCATTTCCCGCTGCGCCAAGAGCCTGGTCAACGGCCCCTGCGGCGGCGCCAAGAACGGCAAGTGCGAAGTCAATCCCGAAAATGACTGCGCATGGATCCTGATCTACAACCGTCTGAAAGACACCAACCAGCTGGATAAGCTGTCCCAGCTCCGTAAGGACAAGGGCTACAAGGAAGTTGCTTATCCCAGAACCATCAACATTAGGGGGAAGAAATAATGAGCCTGTTAAAAGAAGCATTTGATAGCGGCAAATTTGGCGTCACCGCTGAAATGGCGCCTCCCAAGGGCTGGGACTTCTCTCATCAGCTGGCTGACGCTGAGCTGCTGAAGGGCAAGGTCCACGGCATCAACGTCACCGATATGCAGTCTGCTTCCATGAAGGCCACCTCTCTGGGTCTGTGCATCAAGCTGAAGCAGGCAGGCGCAGAGCCCATCATCCAGATGACCGGCCGCGACAGAAGCCGTATGGTCATCATGGGCGAAATGCTCTCTGCTTACTCCTTCGGGATCGACACCATGCTGGCTCTGACCGGCGACCATCCCACCGTTGGCGATATTCCCCAGTCCAAGCCCGTTTACGATCTGGACTCCGTGGGTATTCTGAATATGCTCTCCACCATGGAAGCCACCGGCCGTGACTGCGGCGGCAACCCTCTGGCTGGCAACACCGTGGACAAGGACTCCGGCGAGATCACCGACAAGTCCGCAACTCCCAGGTTCTATAAGGGCGCTTGCGTCACTCCCGTGTACGAGCCCATGTTCCTGCAGATCAACAAGCTGCGTCAGAAGGTTGACGCAGGTGCTGAGTACATCCAGACGCAGGGCATCTTCGATCTGGAATACTTCAAGCGCTTCATGGACGAAGTGGACAAGGCAGGCATCAAGACCCATATTATGGCAGGTATCATTCCTCTGAAGGCTGCCGGTATGGCAAAGTACATGAATGAGAACGTTCCCGGCATCGCTGTTCCCCAGAACATGATCGATCGTCTGGCAGCTGCTGCAGCTGAGGGCAAGGAAAAGGGCATCAAGGGCCTGCCCATGCAGATGGGTATCGAGATGGCAGCCGAAATGATCGCTGAGATCAAGGCACAGAACCTGTGCGACGGCGTGCACATCATGGCAATCGGCGCTGAAAAGAATGTCCCCATCATTCTGGAAAAGGCCGGCATCGACATCAGCAAGTAAACAATAAAAAGAGCACCCGGATCACCGGGTGCTCTTTTATTCTAATTGACAATTGATAATTGACAATTGACAATGAATGTGTCGCTTCGCGACGGATTTGAGATTTGCTGCGCACCAATGCCTCCCGGCTTCTGAGGGAGGTGGCAAAACCGCAGGTTTTGACGGAGGGAGAGAACGACTACCCCAAGGGCACTTTATCGCTGCCTGCACCATAGGCTCCCTTGTGTAAAGGGAGCTGGCGCGCGTCAGCGCGACTGAGGGATTGTCAACCCCTCCGCCCCTTTGGGGCACCTCCCCTTACACAGGGGAGGCTTTATGACTGCACAGCAAAATTTCAATCGTCGGCTTTGCCCACACCACAATTGTCAATTGTAAACTGTTATTGTCCATTGAAAAAAAGCCCCTTTTCCGGGGCTTTTTTTCTTGCTACACGGGCAAATTTATGGTATAATTTATGTCGTATAACTATGTCTATTTTTACGGAAAGGAGCCGAAAATGCAATCTCCCGATTATATTTGGGCGAAGGTTCTTGCCCACATGGAAAGCCTGCTGACAGCACCCATTATTTCCGCCTGGTTTGACGATGCAGAAGTGGTGGAAGTAACGGAAAAAGAGCTGATTTTATACTCTCCTTCGGAGTTCCGCCGAGAGATCATCCGCAACCGCTGCGTTCCTTATATCCAAAATGCTCTGCGTGAGATTTTCCAGATGGAAAATGTGGAGGTCACCGTTCTGGAAAAAGCCGAACGCGATGCCCATGTGGATGAAAGCTTCAAACATAAATTTTTGGAATACAACCCCCAGTACACCTTTGACCGTTTCGTGGTGGGCCCTCCCAACCGCTTTGCCCATGCCACCGCCATCGCCGTGGCAAACCGCCCTGCGGAGGTCTACAACCCCTTGTTTATCTACGGCCCTTCCGGTCTTGGAAAGACCCATCTGCTCTATGCCATTGCAGGTGAGATCAGCTTCCACCATCCGGAATATAACATTGTCTACATCAAGGGTGACCAGTTCACCAATGAGCTGATCCAGTCTTTGAAGGACGGAAAAAATGTGGAATTCCGCTCCAAATACCGCAATGCGGACTTGTTTTTGGTGGACGATGTCCAGTTCATTGCCGGTAAGGAACAGACGCAGGAAGAATTTTTCCACACCTTCAATACCCTTTTTGAAAACCACAAGCAGATCGTTCTGACCTCAGACCGTCCGCCCCATGAGATGCTCCGTCTGGAAGAGCGACTGAAAACACGCTTTGAGTGGGGCATTACGGCAGATATCCAGCCCCCCGACTATGAGATGCGCGTTGCCATCATCCAGAATAAGTGCCACAACCTTGGTTTGGAGCTTCCCAACGACGTGGTGGCATACATTGCCGAAAACATTACCAACAACATCCGCCAGATCGAAGGCACGGTGAAAAAGATCCGCGCTTACCACGACCTGACCGGCATGGATGTGAACGTTGCCAACGTGGCAAGAGTCATCAAGGATATGTACAAGGGCAAGTCCGATACCCTGCCCACACCGGATCTGATCATCAAGGAGACTGCCCGGTATTTCAACACCGACGCGGAGCTGCTCCGTGGTCTGCAGCGCAACAAGGGCATTGCCGAAGCGCGCCACGTTGCCATGTATCTGGTGAGAAAGATGACCAACCTCTCCCTGCCGGATGCCGGCAGAGAATTTAACCGCGACCATACCACAGTCCTCAGCGCCGTCAAGAAGATCGAAACGGCTCTGGCTGATCCCAGAAATCCCATGAATGACACCATCCGCGATATCATGGAGAATGTGAACAACAAGCTGTAAAATAATGCTGAATGCTGAGTGATGAATGCTGAATTGGCTGCGCAGCAGCAAAGGCTCCCTTGTGTAAAGGGAGCTGTCACGGCGAAGCCGTGACTGAGGGATTGTATACGCACCACCGATACTGCCTGCAACTCTGCATTATGCATTCTGCATTTTCCCCACCCCCTGTGGAATGTGGAAAACTTTCTGTGGAAAAGGCTGCATATCTAAATCTCAAAAATCGACCTGTGGAAAAGTAATTTTTTCTCCACACCCCCCTGTGGAAACGCATTCCTTGATTTTCAAGGCTTTGACCCGGTTTTCCACATAACGATCGACCTACTGCTTACTACTGCTATATTTATTCTTTCTCTCTCTATAAAGAATAGAAATTTATCTTTTTTATCTATTCCATCCCTGTGGAAAACATCAGGAGGTTTTTTATGATCAAATTTACCTGCGAACGAGCATTGCTGGTCAATGCTCTGTCTGTCGCCTCTCACACTGTTTCTCCCAAGAGCCCCATTGCCGCTCTGGAGGGTATCCATATCCATGCCGGTGTGAAGCTGTATGTTTCCGGTTATAATCTGGAAACAGGCATTACTGTCACCGTTCCTGCCGAGATCAAGGAGCAGGGCAAGTGCGTCATGCCTGCCAGACTGTTCTTTGATATTATCCGTAAAATGCCCGATGATGAAGTTTCTGTGACGGTGGATGAAAACTTTAAGGTCTCCATCCGCGGTGAGATCTCCTCCTTTACCATTTCCGCCATGACAGCCGAGGATTATCCCGAGCTGCCCGATGTGGAATATGATAATGAATTTATTTTGCCCCAGAAGGCGCTGCGTGAGCTGATCGGCGGTACTCTCTTCTGCGTCAGTGAAGACCGCAGCCGCCGTCCCATTTATACCGGCGCTTTGATGGAAGTGGCACACGAGAGCATCACCATGGTCTCCATTGACGGTTTCCGTCTTGCCATGCGCAGATATTTCTTTGATAAGCCCATCGAGCGCGCCTGTAAGTTCGTCGTGCCCTCTTCCGCGTTGAAGGAAGTGGAAAAGATTCTGGATGAAAGCGATGATCCTGCCGCCTTTACCCTCGGCAAAAAATATATTCTCTTCAAGGTCGGTGCCGTGACGTTGGTCTGCCGCCGTCTGGAGGGCGATTTTGGCGACTGGCGGCAGTTTGTGCCCCAGCAGAACCCCATCTTGCTCACGGCAGCCAGAACAAAGCTGATCGCCACCATCGACCGTGTTGGTCTGCTGGTTTCGGAAAAGTTCAAGAGCCCCATCCGCTGCATGTTCTCTTATAACAAAGCGGAATTCCGCACAGTCAACAACATGGGCGATGCCTATGATGTGTGTGACATTGCCGGTGACGGCAAGGAGCTGGAGATCGGCTTCAACTGCCGGTATCTGATCGATGCACTGAAAGCAAGCTCCGGTGACGAAGTGGTGCTGGAACTGAGCAACGGTCTGAGCCCCATCGTGATCACCCCCTGCGACGGCAGCGAAAAGTTTGCCTATATGGTCCTGCCCGTGCGCCTGAAAGCAGAGCAGTAAAGAATGCTGAATGCTGAAGGCTGAATTGGCTGCGCAGCAGCAAAGGCTCCCTTGTGTAAAGGGAGCTGTCACGGCGAAGCCGTGACTGAGGGATTGTGTACGCACCATCGTCACTGCCTGCACCGGGCGATCGCAGATCGCCCCTACGAATGCCCCACGCACGGCCGTTTTATGGATGTCATTGCGAGGCTTCGGAGAAGCCGTGGCAATCTAAAAACCTTTCCGCACAGTACGCAGCTGCGTCAGATGGCGATACTGCCTTTAGATTGCCACGGTCGCTGCGCTCCCTCGCAATGACAAGTGTGGTACGCACTGCGTTCCAAAATCCGTCGCGAAGCGACACATCCATTGTCCATTGTCAATTATCAATTGTCAATTTTCTAAGGAGTTTCCTATGAAAGTACGTGTTACCAAACGTCCTGCCAATATGGAAAAAATTCCGATTCATACGGAGTTTATCAAGCTGCAGGACTTTCTGAAATTTGCCAACGCTGTGGAATCCGGCGGCATGGCAAAAAATATGATCGTCAATGAAGAAGTAAAAGTCAACGGGGAAGTCTGCACCATGCGCGGCAAAAAGCTGCGTCCCGGTGACCGTGTGGAATTCATGGGCGTGTGTTACGAAGTGACCAATGAAGATCCGTGAATTGTCCCTGCGTGGATTTCGCAATTATGAAGAACTTCGGCTGAGTCCCGTCAGCGGTGTCAATCTGATCTTGGGCGACAATGCCCAGGGCAAGACCAATCTGCTGGAGGGCATCAGCTATCTTTCCACAGGTCACGGTTTCCGCACCAGAAAAGAGGCAGAGCTGATCCGCTTCGGCGCGGACTTTGCAGATCTGGAAGCCACGGTCTTTTCCGGGGATCGGGATCAGCAGCTGCGAGCCGTACTCTTTGCCGGCAGAAAGCCGCGGCAGCTGTATCTTGGCGGCGTGAAGCAAAAGACCTTTGCCGGCTTTCAGGGGCTGCTGACCACGGTGCTGTTCTGCCCCGAGGATCTGATGGTCTTAAAGACCGGCGCATCCTGCCGCAGAAGGCTGCTGGATCATGCCCTGTGTCAGCTGCGTCCCGGCTATGAGAAGGCTCTGACGGAATATAACCGTCTTTTGGAGCACAAATCCCGCATTTTAAAGGATTTCCGGGAATTTCCGTCTCTTGCCGATACCCTGCCGGACTTCAACCTGCGCATGGCGCAGCTTGGGTCTGTGATCATCGGCTACCGTGCCAACTTTCTGGAAAAGCTGGATCGGTGCACGGCGAGGTATCATCTGGAGTTTTCCGGCGGCAGAGAGCAGCTGAAGCTGCACTACAAGACCGTGTCCACGATTTTGGACCCAAAATGTGGCAGAATAGAATTGGAGCAAAGAATTTTGGAGCACCAGGAGAGCCACCTGCGTGCTGAGCTGGAATCCGGTCAATGTCTGACCGGCCCCCACAAGGATGACTTCGATGTGGAGCTGGACGGCATTTCCCTCAAAGCCTTCGGCTCACAGGGTCAGACCAGAACGGCTGCCATCAGCCTGAAACTTGCCGAACGGGAGATCTTCCGGGAGGACACGGGCGAAGAGCCTGTGCTGCTTTTGGATGATGTGCTCTCCGAGCTGGATGCAAGACGGCAGGACTTTGTGCTCAACCAGATCAAAACGGGACAGGTGTTTATCACCTGCTGCGAAAAAGACCGTCTGACCGATCTTGGCGAGGTTTTCATGATCGAGGGAGGATGTCTGAAATAATGTATATTCCCATTGGCTCTGATATGTCTGTCCGGGACAGATCCATCATCGGCATCTTTGATCTGGACAACACCACCTACAGCAAACACACACGGGCGTTTTTATCCCGCGCCGAGCAAAACGGCGAAGTTATCACTGTGTGTGACGATCTTCCAAAATCCTTCATCCTCACAGAAGAATACGCCATGGATCGGGTGTACCTGTGCCAGTTTGCCTCCACCGCGCTGGAGAAGAGGATGAAATGAATATTCAAAAAAACGCACAAGTTCTTCGAAAGAACATGACAAAAGAAGAACGGCACTTATGGTATGACTGTCTGAAACATCTGGATGAGACTGTGAAACGGCAGTTTGTCATAGGCCCGTATATCGTTGATTTTTATTGTGCAAGTGCTGCGCTTGTCATTGAACTCGACGGCAGTCAGCATTACGAAAATGAGGGAAAACAAAATGACCTTATCCGGGATGCGTATTTAAGCAATCTTGGGCTTTTGGTAAAGCGTTATTCCAATCATGAAATCCATACGCAGTTTAAAAGTGTATGTGAAGATATTTATGAGACCGTGACAAAACGTAAGAATATGCCCATAAAAGGGAAAGTATCACGGCAAAAGCAAAATGAAAAATAGCACCCTTAAGCCTTCCCCTCTCAGGGGAAGGTGGCACGGCGAAGCCGTGACGGATGAGGTGACCGCATGTGCCCTCGTTGTACCTGCACGACCTCATCAGTCAGCCTGACGGCTGCCAGCTGAAGGTGAATTGCCGCAAAGCGGCAAGAGAAGCTGCCCTGGGGCATCTCCTGAAAGGAGAAGCCTTTATGCCAAACAAGGAAGCCTTTAAGGAGGTTTGTATGTCTGAAGAAATCTTGACAAAAGTTGAACAGACCTATGATGCCAGCCAGATTCAAGTGCTGGAAGGTCTGGAGGCGGTGCGCAAGCGCCCCGGTATGTATATTGGCTCCACGTCCTCGTCGGGCCTGCACCATCTGGTGTATGAGATCGTGGATAACTCCATCGACGAAGCGCTGGCAGGCTACTGCACCGAGATCACCGTGACCATCAACGAAGGTGACACCATCACCGTCACCGACAACGGTCGTGGTATTCCTGTGGATGTGCAGGCGCAGACCGGCAAGCCTGCTCTGGAAGTGGTCTTTACGGTGCTCCACGCAGGCGGCAAGTTCGGCGGCGGCGGTTATAAGGTCTCCGGCGGTCTGCACGGTGTGGGCGCGTCTGTTGTCAACGCCCTGTCCCAGTGGCTCACTGTGCAGGTACACAAGGACGGCAAGATCCACGAAATGAAATTCTCCCGCGGTCACATCACCCAGGAGATGACCATCATCGGTACCACCGATAAGACCGGCACCATGGTCACCTTCAAGCCTGACCCGGAGATGTTCGACACGTTGGTGTATGAATATAACATCCTCCGTGACCGTATGCGCCAGCAGGCGTTCCTCAACGGCGGTCTGAAGATCTCTGTGGAGGACAGGCGTCCCGGTCTGGAGCAGAGAGAGGATTTCTGCTACGAGGGCGGCATCCGCGAGTATGTGACCTGGCTCAACAAGGGAAAGACCGCCCTGCATGAAGAGGTCATCTATATGCACGGCAGCAAGGACGACTCTGTGGCGGAGCTGGCGCTGCAGTATTCCGATGCCTACAATGAAAATATCATCTCGTTTGCCAATGATATCCGCACCCCTGAGGGCGGCATGCACGAAACAGGCTTCAAGACGGCGCTGACCCGTGTGCTCAATGCCTACGGTCAGAAGATCGGCGCCATCAAGTCCGAGGGCGACAAGCTGGAGGGCTCCGACGTCCGCGAGGGTCTGACGGCAGTCATCTCCGTCAAGCTGACGGATGCCCAGTTTGAGGGCCAGACCAAGGCAAAGCTGGGCAACGCCCACATCAGAACGCTGGTGGACGGCATTGTGACCAAGCTCCTTGCCGAGTATTTGGAAGAGCACCCCGCTGTGGGCAAGCAGATCTTGGAGAAAGCCATGCTGGCAAACCGTGCCAGGGAGGCTGCCAAGCGCGCCAGAGAGACCATCCGCCGCAAGACGGGATTGGAGTCGGGACAGATGCCCGACAAGCTGCAGGACTGCAACGAGCGCGACCCCAGCCTGTGCGAAATTTACATCGTGGAGGGTGACTCCGCAGCAGGCTCCGCCATCGGCGGACGCGACAGCCGTTTCCAGGCCATCCTTGCCATGTGGGGCAAGATGCTCAACGTGGAAAAGGCCAGAGCCGATAAGATCTACGGCAACGATAAGCTCAATCCTCTGATCGTGGCGCTGGGCGCAGGCATCGGTGATGAATTCAACATCGAAAAGCTGCGCTATCACAAGATCATTATCATGTCCGATGCCGACGTGGACGGCAGCCATATCAGAACTCTGCTTCTGACCTTCTTCTTCCGCTATATGCGGCCTCTTATCGAGCATGGTTATGTGTATTCCGCCGTGCCGCCTCTTTACAAGCTCACAAGAGGAAAGCAGCAGCGTGTTGCCTACTCCGATGAGGAGCGCGACAGAGTTTCTGCCGAAATGCGCGGCGATAACCCCAATGTGAAGATCGACATTGCCCGCTATAAGGGCCTTGGCGAAATGGACAAGGAAGAGCTGTGGTCTACTACCATGGACCCGGAGCGCCGCACCCTGCGCCGCATCACGCTGGACGATGCCGCTGCCGCCGACCGCATCTTCTCCATTCTCATGGGCGAAGAAGTGGAACCGCGCAAGGCATGGATCGAAGAAAACGCCAAGTATGTGGTGAATTTGGATATCTAAGCAATTGACAATAAAGCCTCCCCTGTGTAAGGGGAGGTGCCCCAAAGGGACGGAGGGGTTGACAATCCCTCAGTCAGCTTCGCTGACAGCTCCCTTTACACAAGGGAGCCTTTGCTCAATTTCGCACTCAGCATTATATTAAAGGAGGGAATCTTTTGGCTCACAACAGAGATTACAAGCCGGAGGATATTTTGTTCCCCAATCAGCATATCACCCAGTCGGAGCTGGTGCAGGAAATGCAGACCAGCTACATTGACTATGCCATGTCCGTCATCGTGGGCAGAGCTCTGCCCGACGTCCGTGACGGCCTCAAGCCCGTGCATCGCAGAATCCTCTACGCCATGCACGAGACCGGTCTGACCTCCGACAAAAAGACGAAAAAATCCGCCACCGTGGTCGGTGACGTTCTGGGTAAATATCACCCCCATGGCGACTCGTCTGTGTACGATGCCATGGTGCGTATGGCGCAGGATTTCTCCATGCGCTATCAGCTGGTCTTTGGTCAGGGCAACTTCGGTGACGTGGACGGCAACCCTGCTGCCGCTTACCGATATACGGAAGCCAAGCTGTCCAAGATCGCAGACGAAATGCTCCGGGACATCGATAAGGATACCGTCAACTGGGATCCCAACTTTGACGAGAGCACCAAGGAGCCCCGTGTGCTGCCCAGCCGGTTCCCCAATCTGCTGGTCAACGGCTCCTCCGGCATTGCCGTCGGCATGGCGACCAACATCCCGCCCCACAATCTGACGGAAGTCATCAACGCCTGTATCTGTGTGCTGGATGATCCGGAGGCAACGGTCACGGATCTGATGGAGCACATGAAGGGCCCCGACTTCCCCACCAAGGGCATCATCATGGGCAGAAGCGGTATCCGCGCCGCCTATTCCACAGGCAGAGGCAAGGTGGTGGTCCGCGCCAGAACGAATATTGAGGAGTTCGGCAAAGACCGTCAGAGAATCATCGTGACGGAGCTTCCTTATCAGGTCAACAAGCGCCAGCTGATCAAGCACATGGTGGATCTCATTAAGGATAAGCGCATTGAGGGCATTTCCGACCTGCGTGACGAGACTGACCGCAACGGTATGCGCATCGTCGTTGAGCTGAAGAAGGACGCCAACGCACAGGTGGTGCTCAACCACTTGTTCAAGCAGACTGCCATGCAGTCCAACTTCTCCATCATTATGCTGGCTCTGGTCAACGACCAGTCCCAGCCCAGAATCCTCAGTCTGCGGCAGGTACTGGACGAGTATCTGACCTTCCAGCAGGAAGTCATCGTCCGCAGAACGCAGTACGATCTGCGCAAGGCACAGGAGCGCGCCCATCTGCTGGAGGGCTTGCTCATTGCGCAGGATAACATCGATGAGGTCATTTCCATCATCCGCAAGGCCTATGACGACGCCAAGGTGCGCCTCATGGAGCGCTTCAACCTGTCCGATGTGCAGGCACAGGCCATCTGCGATATGCGTCTGATCGCCCTGCAGGGCCTGAACCGTGAAAAGCTGCAGAATGAGTATAACGAGCTGCAGGAAAAAATCACCTACTTTACAGAGCTGCTGGCAGACCCGGAGAAGATCAAGGGCGTCCTCAAGGACGAGCTGATCGAGATCCGCGACAAGTACGGCGACGAGCGTATGACGGAGATCCAGGAAGTTCTCGACGAGATCGACATCGAAGATCTCATTGAGGAAGAGGACTGCTGCTATACTCTGTCCAATCTTGGCTATGTGAAGCGTATGCCCACTTCCGCCTACCGTGCTCAGAAGCGCGGCGGCAGAGGCGTCAATGCCCAGAATCTGAAGGAAGAAGACTTCGTCAAGAGCCTGTTCGTGGCATCGACTCACGATCTGCTGCTGTTCTTCTCCAACACAGGCAGACTCCACCGCAGAAAGGGCTATCAGATCCCCGAGGCAGGCAGAACGGCAAGAGGTACTGCCATTGTGAACATTCTGCCCCTTGACCCGGAGGAAAAGATCACAGCCACCGTGCTGACCAGAGATATGGACGAGGAAGCCTACCTTGTTATGGTCACCAAGCAGGGTACCATCAAGCGCATCGCCATGTCCACCCTCCATACTAACCGTAAGGGCGGCATCCGTGCCCTGAACCTGGAAGAGGGCGACGAGCTGATCAGCGTTATGAAGACCACAGGACATGACCGGATCATCCTTGCCACACGGCAGGGTATGGCCATCTGCTTCGACGAAAACGATGTGCGTCCCATGGGCAGAGAAGCCACCGGTGTCCGCGGCATCAAGCTCATGGAGGATGACTGCGTGGTTGGCGCCAATGTGGCAGAAGAGGGCAAGGAGCTGCTGACCGTTACCGAAAACGGCTTCGGCAAGCGCACCAAGCTGACAGAGTACCGCACCCAGACAAGAGGCGGCAAGGGCATGCGCAACTACGGTCTGACGGAAAAGACCGGCCTTGTGGCAGCGGCGCAGGTGGTGGATGAACATGACGATATCATGCTCATTGAAAATTCCGGCGTCATCATCCGCATGGCGGCATCGGATATCAATGTCTACGGCAGAGCCGCCAAGGGCGTCATCGTCATGCGTGTCAATCCGGAAAACCGTGTCATCGGCATGCAGCGCACCGACAAAGAACCGGACGAAGAAGAATAAAAAAATCACCCTTTGCTGCGTCCTCATAAGAAAACATAGCCTCTTTTCGCCATTTCTTCCCCCATTTTTCTTGCGATTGCACAAAGCAGCGCTGCAAAAAATGAGTTTGAACTGACGAAAAATCCCTGTCCAAATGGCTGATAACAGTTTTGCCCCACAGAGGTTATCTGTGGGGCAAAATCTATGTCTTCTTATTGAGACTCCGCTTTAGGAGTCTTTGTGTGTTTATCCTCTTTCAAAGCCAACCAGCAAGCCGCCGGTCTCGGCATAGTAGCTGCAAAGCCCCTTGCAGCGGTGGATGTGGACATCTGCCTGCCCCATCTGCGACAGGATCATATCCTTCAGCTTCCGGGCTGCAGCTCTGGCATCCTACTCAGCCAATTATCCAATAAATCGTACTGCACAAATCGATTGTTCGAAAGATTGCCCTGCAATGCCGGTATCCTCTGCACGGATTTCCTCTGACCGGGAAGGTTCTCGGTGATAAAATGCACACGACTTTTCCGTAAAAAAACGACCCGGAATTGGGTTTTCCAATTCCGGGTCGTTTTGTCTGCAGAGGCATCATCCATTGCGCGGCCACATTCATCAAATATGCCTGTGTATGTTACCTCTTCTTGTAGATCACCAGTTCGGGGTTTTCTCCGTTTTCTTCATAGGTACATACCAGAATGAATTCCACATTGGCAGCGATCCCAAAACATCTTCTTGCGTCATGCTCATTCACCAATTGCGTCCCTAAGTAGGTTGCGCCGTCGTCCAGAAATTTTATACTTTTCCCATTGGGGAGCCGATATTCCAGATTGATATAGCCCCCCACAAGGGCATTTAATGTTTCGATTTTCGGCATACCTTTTATGTCCAATGCATTGATCTCGTCTATCAGCTGCTTTTTGAACGCTTCGAACTCCTGCGCACCGGCCAAATTGGAGTGGTTTTTCCAGTAATCCAGTTTCGGCAGCAAATCTTTCATATATGCCCGAACCTGCTCGGGTGGAAATTGCTCATTTGCCATATGGTCAACGCAGACTTCAATTAAGTCATCCATATCGTGGTACAGATATTCGCCGTCGGCATAGCACCATTTGCAGTAATCTTCATTGAAAAAGCCATCCGTTTCTTTGCTGATCGCAGAATCCTCAAGAGGCATTCCGCAGCATTGGCAGATCAGCTGTCTTGGCGCGCCCAGCAGCGTGTTGATGGAAACATCGAACAGTTTGGAAAGCAGCTTCAGCGTTTCGGTGTTTGGTGTGGTCTCTCCGGTTTCCCAACGGGAAACTGCCTGCCGGGTCACATATACCCTTTCGGCAAGCTCATCCTGAGAAAGCCCCATCTTTGTTCTTAGTTCAAGAATAATGTCTTTTGTTTCCATAAAACGATCACCTCACCGCCATTATACCACACCCTCAAAAACAGGCAAGCAACGCGCTGTTGCTGTTGGATCTGCGGCACGAATCTCACCGTCTGAATACCATGCCAAAACAAGAACACACACCGCAAGGGTGTGTGTTCTTGTTTGGCGGAGACGGTGTTACCTTGCGGTCGGCACGACCGCAAGGGATTCTCCCACGGCCTAACCAATATGCCACCGGCATATTGGTTGCGCTGCCAAGCAGCGCCGGCCTTTCGAATCCCACCGCTCAAATACGCATCAAAAAAGATACACACCGCAAGGGTGTGTATCTTTTTTGGCAAATACTACATTAGTTGATACAATGCAACGCTGTTGGTCAGAGCGTTGCACATTCCCTGCTCAGTTATCCAAGCTTATATATCGCACTGTCCTCTATTCTTGCATTTTAGGATCGTTATGGCTCTCGATTTATGCCGTTCTATCATCAAACAGAACGGTAATTGTAGTTCCCTTGTTTGGTTCGCTCTCTACAACGATCTTGCCATGGTGGTACTGCACGGCGTGCTTTACGATAGAAAGACCAAGGCCGGTGCCGCCGGACTGTTTTGAATGACTCTTATCCACACGATAGAAGCGCTCAAACACCTTGTCCTGATGTTCGGGAGCAATGCCAATACCGTTATCGCTGACACTGATCTGCACAGTCCCCTGCCGCTCGGCAACAGATACCTTTACATGACCGCCCGGATTATTATACTTGATGGCATTATCGCACAGATTGTAAACGATCTCATACAGCAATCTGCGTACACCGTTGATCACACCATCATCTCCGGTGACTTCCAGAGAAACATCTTTCAGCTTTGCGGCATCTGCCAGCGTCTCGCAAACTTCTTCGGAAAGGACTTTCAGAGATACATCCTCACGAGGCATTTCTGTTCCCTCATCCAGCTGAGACAGGCGAATAATATCGTCGATCAGAAAAACCAGTCTGGATGCTTCCTTGCGGATATGACCGATAAAGCGAGGAACGTCTTCGGACTTTACGATCCCGTTTTCCATCAACTCCGCAGAGCCGATGATGGACTGCAGCGGTGTTTTCAGTTCGTGAGATACATTGGCGGTAAATTCCCGTCGATGCTTTTCTGCGTTTACCTGTTCGGTAATATCAAAGGCCAGAACAACCACACCGTGGTTCTTGCCGTCAGAATCGATACGGCTCAAATCAAACTGATACTCTCTACCGTTTTTCTTGGCGCGAAAATCAGCGTGACCCCGGGCGTTGGCTTCGTCCAAAGCCAGACGCATATTCTGCTTGCGGTCAATGGTAAGGAAATCTTCCCCAATGCAGGAACTGCTCGTACCAAACAATGTTTTCGCCGCAGGATTGATACTGATAATTCTGCCCGTGTGATCCAAAAGAACCAGCGCTTCTTTCATGTTTCCGGTGATCTGCTCAAACTCATCTTGTTTGCGCTTCAAGGTCTGCATCTGATACTCAATTTCTTTGTGCTGGGCATGGATGCGATGCAGCAGCGGAGAAAGCTCCTCATAGGCATCGTTTTCCATGGGCTTCTCCAGATCCAGCTTATTCAGAGGTTCTACAATTTTCTTCGCCATGCCATGTGCCAGCCATGCGGAAAGTGCAATGGCAATGACCAAAACAACGGCGATGGGCTGAAGCATACCAAGCACCAAAACAAAAGCAGTGGCTCGGCTGACAGAAATACGAAGCACACTGCCATCATCCAATTGTGTTGCTTCATAAATGGTCTGCTCCGTCAGCGTGGAAGATCGGCGCGTGCTGCTGCCTGTTCCTGATACAAGTGCTTCTTTGATTTCTTCACGGTCTGCGTGATTTTCCATGGCAGCTGCATCGGCGTGGCTGTCAAAAAGAACTTCACCGTCAGAACTGACCCAAGTTAGTCTGTACCGATCAGAACTCAGGCTTTCCAGATAGGTTTCGCCGAGTCGCTCCGTCGCTTCAGCTGCCAAGCTCAACTCGTCTTTCAGCTGCGTTTCCTGCACGGTTCCGAAATAGCGATACAGAACCCCGGTAACGATCAGCAAGCTTGCCATCAGCACAGCGATGGTCATAAAGAGGACGGACTTAAAGATCTTACTTGTCATAGCCTGCCTCCCAACGATAGCCCACATTGCGCACAGTCTCGATCATCTTGCCGTAGCTGTCCAGTTTCTGACGCAGGGTGCGGATATGGGAATCCAGAGTGCGGGAATCGCCCATATAATCCAGGTTCCACACCTGAGAGAACAGCTGCTCTCTGGTATAAACCATTCCGGGGTGGGAAAGGAACATCCGAAGCAGTTCAAATTCCTTGTAAGTAAGCTGAACTCGGCTTCCATCCACAGTAACGGTATGCTCGTCCAGATTGACTACCAAGCCGCCTACCTTCAGCAGCTTGGATACCTGCTGCGGCTGACTGCGGCGCAGAACAGCTTTCACTCTGGATACCATTTCCATCATGCTGAAGGGCTTGACGATATAATCATCAGCGCCCAGATCAAGACCACGGATGCGGTCATATTCCTGCCCCTTGGCAGTTGCCATGATGACGGGAATGGTGCTGTATTCCACAGTTTCTTTCATTTTGGACAGCAGCTCAATGCCGTCCATACCGGGGAGCATCACATCCAGAACGATCAGTTCCGGCTTTTCTTTTCTCAACGTTTCCCAAAAGGAAGGGCCATCTTCAAAACCTCTTGTTTCAAAACCTGCGGAGTTCAGTGCATAGATCGCAATGTCGCGGATCGCCCCATCATCCTCAACATACCAAATCATGATTTACGCCTCCTTATGCGTGCCTGTTACAGAATAGATCACCCACTCAGCGATGTTGGTCGCATGGTCTCCGATGCGTTCAAAGTATTTTGCGATCATCAAAAGGTCAAGTGCAAATTCACCGTCAGCGTGATTTTCTGCGATCAAAGTAATGATACCACACTTTACCTTAGAAAAATAGTCATCAACGATGTCATCCTTGGCGATAACCTTTTCTGCCAGTGCCACATCCTTTTTCACAAATGCATCTACGCTCTTCGTCACCATTTCGATGGTCGCACGAGCCATTTCTTCAATCAACTCCATGCCCTCCATGGTATGACCGTTCAGGAACGTGACGATCTCTGCAATATCCTCCGCCTGATCGCCGATGCGCTCCATGTCGGTGATCATCTTCAACGCAGCAGAGATCAGACGCAGATCTCTAGCAACGGGCTGCTGATGAAGCAGGAGTTTCATGCAGCGACCTTCAATGTCGCGCTCCATCTGGTCGATTCCTCCGCTGTTTTTCTTTACGCTTACTGCCAATTCTATATCACCTGTAGTAAGTGCCTTTACTGCGGACGCAATGGCTTCCTCACACATCGCACCCAGTTCGATGATCTCACGGTTCAACTCAAAAAGCTGTTCATCAAATCTGTTTCTCATGTTAACCAAACCTTCCTGTGATGTAATCTTCGGTACGCTGATCCTTGGGCTGAGAGAAGATGTCATCGGTCTTGCCGAACGCTACCAGCTCGCCAAGCAGGAAGAAAGCAGTATAGTCAGATACACGAACTGCCTGCTGCATATTGTGAGTCACCATGACGATGGTGTACTTTTCCTTCAGTTCCGTAACCAGTTCCTCAATGCGGGAAGTGGAAATGGGATCAAGAGCAGAGGTAGGCTCGTCCATCAAAAGGATCTTCGGCTGCACTGCCAGCGCTCTTGCGATGCACAGACGCTGCTGCTGACCACCAGACATACCGAGGGCATTCTTCTTCAGTCTGTCCTTTACTTCGTCCCAAATGGCAGCATCACGCAGTGCACGCTCAACGATCTCGTCCAACTGTACACGGTTGGTGATGCCGTGTGTTCGGGGGCCATAGGCAACATTGTCGTAGATACTCATGGGGAAGGGATTGGGCTTCTGGAACACCATGCCGATCTCTTTGCGGAGGTTATTCACATCCACTTCCTTGGAGAAAATGTCGGTGCCCTCATAACGAATATCACCGGTGATCTTCACGCCGGGGATCAGGTCATTCATGCGGTTCAAGGTTTTGAGAAAAGTGGACTTGCCGCAACCGGAGGGCCCGATCAATGCGGTAATGCTATTTTCCGGAATTTCAATATCTACATTTTTCAGTGCCTGATGCTCGCCGTACCACAGGCACATATCTTTGACAGAGATCATACTCATAAACTTCTCCTTTTTGCGAAGTGCTTCTGCACCAATGTAGCTGCAAAGTTAATCAGCACGGTAAGTACCATCAGGATTGCGGCAATGGCAAAGGCCACGCCGAACTCACCCTGTTCTTTTGCGTAAACATAGAGGGCAACGGTCAGCGTTGCACCCGGTGCTGCAAGACCATCAATAATACCGTTGACAGCATGGGCAAAACCTGCGGTAAAGAGTAATGCTGCAGATTCGCCAATAATACGACCAACGGATAGGATGCATCCGGTGATGACACCATCCACGCAGCCGGGAAGAACAACAGTGCGGACAACTCTCCATTTACCAGCTCCCAGACCAAATGCACCTTCACGGTAGGACTGTGGGACGGTTTTCAAACTCTCTTGGGTAGTACGCATGATGGTAGGCAGGTTCATAATCACCAGAGTCAGCGCACCTGCCATCAAGCAGGTTCCCATGCTGTTGGAGAACAGCAGCATACCCACCAGACCGTAGATGATGGAAGGGATACCGGAAAGGGTCTCAGCGGCGTACTCGATAATGCCAACCACTTTCTGATTGGATGCGTACTCGGTCAGATAGATGGCTGCGCCCACACCCAAGGGCAGAACGATGAGCAGTGTTGCCAGTACGATATATACCGTGTTCAGGATGTCAGGCAGAATACCGATTCGCTCGGTCAGATAGCTTGGCTTGGTGGAGAGCAGTTCCCAAGTGATGTTTGGTACGCCCTGCACCAGAACATAGGCCAGAAGGAACAGCACCAAAGCGGCGGTCAAACCAACCGATAATAGCATCATTGCTTTCATCAGCACTTCATAACCTTTTCTCTTTTTGGATAACGATTGTTTCAGCATAGGTTACTCCTTTTCTCGCTTGAGGAAGAAGTTCAGCGCGGCGTTAATGAGCATGATAAACAGGAACAACACCAGCGCGATGGAGAACAGCGCCTGTCTCTGCAAGCCGCTGGAATAAGCCATCTCGCTGGACACGGCAGTGGTCAGGAAGCGAACACTCTGGAACAGAGAGTCGGGCATGTTCGGCACATTGCCAGCTACCATCATGACCGCCATGGCTTCACCGATGGCACGGCCTACACCCAACACAACGGAAGCCGCGATACCGCTTTTTGCGGCAGGGACGGAAACCTTGAAGTAGGTTTCGATGGGTGTTGTGCCCAGAGCAAGGGAAGCATCCTCGTATTCCTTGGGAACCGCATCCAGTGCGGTAATGGACATTTTAATAATAGAAGGCAGAATCATGATTGCCAGAACAATGATGGCCGCAAGCAAGCTTGCACCGTCAGGCACATTGAAAATCTTTCGGATACCGGGAACCAGAACCAGCATACCCACCAAACCGTAAACCACGGAAGGGATACCTGCCAGCAGGCTCACTGCAGACTGCATCACGGATTTTACTTTCGGGGAGGCGAGTTTTGACAGATATACCGCAGTCATAAAGCCGACAGGAACACCGATCAGAATGGCACCGGCAGTTCCGTAAATGCTGGTCAGGATAAAAGGCAGGATGCCGTATTTCGGTTCGGATGCTGTAGATGCCCATTCCTTGCCGAACAGGAAATCCACCAGACCGATCTCGCGGATTGCGGGAATGCCGGAGATCACCAGATAGATGGTAATCAGCAGAACGCAGCCGACAGTGATCAAACCCAACAGCAGGAAGATAATGTGGATGACTTTTTCAAACATATTGCTTTTCTTTTTCATAAAATCAATCACCTCTTCGAGATCAACCTTTGTCTGTAAGCGAGGTATCGGCAATCAGTGCAGTCGGATATGGAACATCTTTCCCGTTGTGTTCCCTGATGTTGTAATCGCATTCAACAACCACCTCATCTCCAACAACGAAATCAACAGCGGAAAGCGTTTCCTCATTTACTTCAAAAATGTATTCATTTCCATTTAAACGTGAAATAAGTGCAAACCGAAAGGTTTCTCCACTACCCCATATTTCGCTTACAGTTCCCTGGAAGGTTGTATGTATCCATTCATCTGGGGTTCTTCTTTCCTGAACGCAAAATACAGCAGTTGTAATGAGTGCTGCTGCTATCAAAACAGCAAAAGTTTTCTTCATAAGTCTTTCCTCATAGCAGAGTAGCGACGGTCAGAGGTGTGACCGTCGCATCTGCGTTTTTCTTAGTTTGCAGGGACCACACCGGCTGCGGAGATGATCTCGTTTGCATCAGTAGAAGTGATGTAGGTGAAGAACTTGAAGGCTGCATCGCTCAGTTCAACGCCGGTCTTGGTTACCAGAACGAAGGGGCGCTGCACCACATAGCTGCCGTCTTTGATGGTAGCTTCGGTAGGAGCAACACCATCCACGGTCAAAGCCTTAACAGTATCTTTCACGGATGCAACAGAAGCATAGCCAATCGCACCGGGGTTCTGGGAAACGGTAGTGATGACGTCACCGGTGGAGGTCAGTTCCTGCCGGTACTTGCAAGCGTCCTCGGTGTCGGTGATGGACTCAAATCCGTCACGAGTACCGGAGCCGGCTTCACGACCAATGAGAACGATCTCGGCATCCTTGCCGCCAACTTCGGACCAGTTGGTGATCTCGCCGGTGTAGATCTTGGCGATCGTCTCCAGACTCAGATCTCTGACAGGATTTTCAGGGTTGACAATGATGGCGATACCATCATAAGCAAGAACAGTGCCGGTCAGGCCGGCAGCCTTTTCCTCGTCCTTCAGTTCACGAGAAGAAAGACCGATGTCGCAGCGCCCTTCCTGAACAGCTTTGATGCCGGAGCCGGAGCCGGTGGGATTGTACGTAAAGCTGATGCCGGTGTCGTTCTGGAAAGCTTCACCCAGAGCGCCAATCACCTTCTCCATAGAGGTGGAACCATCGGTGGCAACAGAACCGGTGGTCTTTGTACTGCCGCAGCCTGCAAGCATGGAGAGAGCCAGAACTGCGACCATCATCATAGTAATCATCTTTTTCATTTCAATGTCTCCTTTCAGACAACTATTTATGTTTTGGGTTTCCTTGGTACAGTTATCATTTTAGGAGTCCTATGTGAAATCAAAAATACAAGGTATGTCAAATTTAGGTCAAATGGATATTCCGATAGAAAAGTACAGCCCCCATATTGGAAGCTGTACTCACTTCTTAACTCATTTCTTCAAGTAGTTAAACTGTTAAGGTTTGCACAAGAAATACGACGGTGCCATTTCAACGGATACCATATTTCTCAATGATATAATCCATATCTTTATCGCCTCTGCCGGAGAGGTTAATGAGCACGGAACCCTTGCCCATTGTCTTAGCCAGTTTCATGCCGTAGGCAACAGCGTGAGAACTTTCAATGGCAGGGATGATGCCCTCCATGCGGGAAAGCTCGAAGAAAGCATCGATGGTCTCGTCATCGGTCACGACATCGTATTTCACCCGCCCCAGATCGTGCAGGAAGGCGTGTTCGGGGCCGCAGGAGGGATAGTCCAGGCCGCTGGCTACGGAGTAGACCGGGGCTGGATCACCGTTTTCGTCCTTGAGCATAATGGAGTTGAAACCATGCATGATGCCTTCCTCGCCGTAGGTCAGACTGGCGGCATGGTCACCCATCTTAATGCCTCTGCCCAACGGCTCTACACCGTAGATATCTACAGGATCGTTCAGGAAGCCAGAGAAGAGGCCCATGGCGTTGGAGCCACCGCCGACACAGGCAACAACGGCGTCCGGCAGCTCACCGGTCATGTCCAGGAACTGCTCACGGGCTTCGATGCCTACCACGCTCTGAAAGTCACGCACCATCATGGGGAAGGGATGGGGACCCACCACGGATCCGATGCAGTAGATGGCGTCCTTGTACTCATTACAGTAGGCTGCAAAGGCGGCATCCACAGCCTCTTTCAGGGTCTGGAGACCATCGGTCACTTCCACCACTCTTGCGCCGAGAATTTTCATGCGGGCCACATTGGGAGCCTGCTTTTTGATGTCCACAGCGCCCATGTAAATGTCGCACTCCAGGCCAAAGTAGGCGGCTGCAGTTGCCAGAGCCACGCCGTGCTGACCTGCGCCGGTCTCAGCAATGACCTTTTTCTTGCCCATGTACTTGGCCAGCAACACCTCGCCCATGCAGTGGTTGAGCTTGTGGGCGCCGGTGTGGTTTAAATCTTCCCGCTTCACATAGAGCTGGACGCCCGTGCCGATTTTATCGGACAGTCTTGCAAGATGGGAGATGGGTGTCGGTCTGCCCTGGAACTCCTTACGGATGCGGCGCAGCTCGCTGATGAAAGCCCGGGACTTACAGATGGTCTGATATGCCTCGGTAATTTCGTCCATGGCGATCTGCAGTTCGGGCGGGATGTAGGAACCGCCATATTTGCCGAAATAGCCGTTTGCATCGGGGTAGTTCTTGAAGTAGGTGTTGAATTCGATATCGCTAAATTTCATAGTTTGTTCCTCCATATCAGGTAAAAAGTAGTTGTTTGATTGATTTGATTATGAACAGAATCCATTGAGCTTCGCCATCGTTTCGTCAACAACATGATGTTTTACCTCCTTAACGGGAAAAGACTCCCTTGACTTATTACTGTCAAAGGAGTCTTAAAAAAAGAAAACGTCCTTGACAGAAATATACACTCTGTCAAGGACGAATAAACACTTATCCGCGGTGCCACCTTGATTCACGGTTTGAGCCGTGCGCTTGACGAGATACCTGCATATCCCCGGCAATTGACGTATGCCCTCACGTCGCAGAATACTCCGGGAAACTCCCGTTTGACTGCGCCCTCAGCGGTCCATTTGACAACGTGTTTCTGACCCAACTCTCAGCACCGTGGGTTCTCTGTACAGGCATCCTTGCCGTTATCTCCGCTTCAACGGTTTAAAGTATTTACTTGTCCGTACTTTAGCACTTTTGATTTTTCTTGTCAAGAAGAAAATCAAAAATTTTTATGTATAGGTCTGTATGATGCCTTTGGCGATCTCGCGGCGGGAAACACACTGATCCATGGCTTGCTTTTCAATATAACGGTGTGCGTCCGACTCTGTCATCGTCAACTTTTCGATCAGCAGCCATTTCGCGCGGTTGACCAGTCGGATCTCTTCCATTTTTTCGTCCATACTGGCTGATTTTTTCTCAAAACCACGCAGCCGCTCTCTGGCGGAACGCATCCATTGCAGCCCCTGAACCAGTGCCTGGGGGGCAGTTGGCTTGGAAAGTGTAAATACGCCGTAAGGTACAACTTTGGCATTGGTCTCTTCCACAATATCATGTTTGACCAGAAGCAGTGCAACCATATTATTGCTCCGGCAGACATCGATTGCCAGCTTTGTGCCGATCTCATCAGAAAGCGGTGCGTTGATGATAACAAAGTCATAAACGCGATCCAGAAGGAGTCTTCTGGCTGCTGCAACACTGCTGGCATACGTAACAGGTGCGTACTCCGATTCGGAGAGAAGCTGGTTTAGAACGTCTGTAAATTTTCCTGTAGCTGAGACAACAAGGACACTGCAGGTCTGTTGCTTGAAAACCATCTTCTCCCCCCTTTTTGTATTTTAAATCATGTCATTGCCCGCAATAACCCAGAATCAGCTTTTCAGGCAAGTGACTTGCAATGAAGTTACTGCTCTGTGCCAGCTTTGCCGCCGCTGTGACAGACTGCGGCAAGATTCGGAACCGAGACAGTGTTTCATAATCTGCAGTAAACAAATTGACATTGGATTCTTCCGGCAATTCCAGCTTGTTCTGAATGCCGTAAAGACCTGCATAGACCAACAGCGCAAATGCAATGTAGGGATTGGCGCTGGGGTCCGGGGAACGCAGTTCTGCACGGCGGTACTGACCTGCTGCGGCAGGCACTCTGATCAGCTGTGAACGGTTGTTGTTGGACCAAGAGATATACTTGGGCGCTTTATGCACACCCAGCCGCCAATAGGATTGCTCTAAGGGATTGAGGAAGATGGTCATATCGGATACATACTTCAAGATCCCGGCGATCATATACTGCATATTCTCCGGGTCACCGTTGACGGAAAGATTGATATGAAGACCACTTCCGGGGTGATCGGGCAGCGGCTTGGGGGAGAAATCGGCACACAGGCCGTTTCCGGCGGCAATGGTTTTGACGACCGTCTGGAATGTCATAGCATTGTCTGCAGCGGAAAGTGCATCGGAATAACGGAAGTCGATCTCATTCTGACCGGGTCCTTCTTCATGATGGGAGCTTTCCGGCTGAATCCCCATTTTTTCAAGGGTCAGGCAGATCTCACGGCGGACGTTTTCGCACTTATCATCCGGCGCCACATCCATATAGCTGGCATGGTCATATGGCTCCTTGGTAGGATTCCCACTATCATCGAGCTTGAACAGATAAAACTCCATTTCCGCACCAATGGCAAAATGAAAGCCTGCCTCTTTCGCGGTTTTGACGGCCTGTATCAGAATACTTCTGGTATCGTTTTCAAAAACACGGCCATCAGGATAGGTGATCGTGCAGTACATCCTGACAACTTTACCATTTTCCGGACGCCAGGGAAGCTCCGAAAGAGTGGCAGGATCGGGATGAAGGAACAGATCTGAATGCGCCTCATCAGCAAAGCCCAGAATGGCAGATGCGTCAATGGCAATACCTGTATCAAACGCGCGTTCAAGTTCAGAATGGAGGATCGAAATGTTCTTCTGTTTTCCAAAAATGTCACAGAAGGCAAGGCGGATAAACTTTACGTCTTCTTCTGCAATATATTGCATAACTTCCTTTGCTGTATAGTTCATGGTCTCCTCCTGTTTTCAGAGAAATCAAAAAAAGAGCAAAGCGATCCCAAAGCGGATACACCGCCTCTTCCTGAACGCCTTTGCTCATCATTGACAATTATAGAGCACAGTTTTTCGAATGTCAATGTGATATCTTTACAAAAAATTCCTCGCAGGGTTGACAAACGACCGTGCAGTGTATACAATGTCCCAAACAAAGGCAAAGGCGTCTTTGGAGCATCGCTCCGGGATGCCTTTGCCTTTTTCTATCTACAGGAGGTACAGGTATGTCTTATGTTGATGAAGTGATCGCGCAGGTCGTTGAGCAGAACCCTGCCGAGCCGGAATTCCATCAGGCTGTAAGAGAGGTTTTGGAATCTCTTCGACCTGTGGTGGATGCCAATGAGGATCGGTATCGCCGTGATGCGCTGTTGGAACGCTTGGTCAATCCTGAGCGGCAGATCAAGTTCCGTGTCCCGTGGGTGGATGACAGCGGTCAGGTGCGAGTCAATACCGGCTACCGTGTGCAGTTCAACAGTGCTATCGGTCCTTATAAGGGTGGTCTTCGTCTGCATCCGTCTGTCAATCTGGGTATCATCAAATTCCTTGGCTTTGAACAGATTTTCAAAAATTCCCTCACAGGACTTCCCATCGGCGGCGCCAAGGGTGGCTCAGATTTTGACCCCAAGGGCAAATCAGACCGGGAGATCATGGCCTTTTGCCAAAGCTTCATGACAGAGCTTTACAAGTACATCGGCGCGGACTCCGATGTGCCTGCCGGTGATATCGGCACAGGCTCCCGGGAGATCGGCTATCTGTATGGTCAGTATAAGCGAATCCGCGGGCTGTTTGAGGGTGTTCTGACAGGCAAAAGCCTTTCCTACGGCGGCTCTCTGGCAAGGACAGAGGCCACCGGCTATGGCCTTTTGTATATTACGGAAGAGATGCTCAAGTGCAACGGTCATCATATCGAAGGTATGACCGTGGTCGTGTCCGGTTCCGGCAATGTGGCGATCTATGCCATTGAAAAGGCACAGCAATTGGGCGCAAAGGTTGTGACGGCCTCCGATTCCGGTGGCTGGGTCTATGACCCCGATGGTATTGATCTGGCTGTTTTGAAGCAAATCAAAGAGGTGCAGCGTGCCAGACTGACAGAGTATGTGAAGTATCGTCCGGCTGCCCAGTATCACCCCGGCCGCGGTGTGTGGAGTGTCAAGGCAGATCTGGCACTGCCCTGCGCCACCCAGAACGAGCTGCAGTTGGAAGATGCCAAGCTTTTGAAGGCAAACGGCGTCATCGCAGTGGTCGAAGGTGCAAATATGCCGACGACTATGGAAGCAACGGAGTATCTGCAGCAAAACGGTGTTCTTTTCGTACCGGGCAAGGCAGCCAACGCTGGCGGTGTGGCAACCTCCGCACTGGAAATGTCGCAGAACAGTGAGCGCCGCAGCTGGTCCTTTGAAAAGGTGGACAGCAAGCTGCGTGGGATCATGATCGATATTTTCCATCATATCGATGATGCCGCAAAACGGTATGGCTATGAGGGCAACTATGTCATCGGTGCCAACATCGCAGGCTTTGAAAAAGTAGCCGATGCCATGGAAGTCCAGGGCATTGTGTGAGCAGGCAAAATAAGAACAGCCACAAGTTATCATAATGATAACTCGTGGCTGTTTTTCTGCCGGGACAAATGAACGCTGTTCTCCCTGATAATTTCAGTTGGCGACATACATCTGCCGATAGGGATTGCTGCTGTTGGGCGTTATGACAGTGAAGGGTGCGTCCATGATCGTTTCCGTATCCATGGAGAACTTCCTGCAGAAATTCTCCACATATTCCCGAATTTCAGCAAGATCTTCTGCCGTGGCTGGATGGCAGGATACCTGCGTGGGAAAAACAACATCCTTACAATCCGAGCGAAGAATCATTTTGCCGCCATGCATTCCGGTGCACGGGAAATAACTGACGATCTTCCTGCCATCGCACCGTAGGCCAAGGACCAGAATCAGACCGCCTGCCTGATATTCTCCCAGAAAACTGCCTGCTCTGCCGCCGATGACCATCACAGGCTTTTTCTCCCTGTAGGCCTTCATGTGGATGCCGGCGCGGTAGCCTGCATTGCCTTTGACATAGATGCTGCCGCCACGCATAGCGTATCCGGCAGCATCGCCTACATTACCGTGGATGACGATCTCGCCGTCATTCATAGTATCGCCAACAGCGTCCTGTGCATTGGAAAGAACGGTGACAGACGCACCGCCGAGATAGGCTCCCAAGGCATTACCCGGTACACCCTCGATGGTAATATGTTTGCCGGACATCCCGACAGCAATAAATCGCTGCCCACAGCAGTTGGTTATAACACAATCTTCCTGCGCGTCTCGAATTCGGTCGTTGAGTTCCCTGTGATCCATATTTTTCACGTCGATCAGCATTTATACAACACCTCCAAGCTTCTCTCTGCGGCTTTTACCGGAGAATGCCGCCATGGTCGTTACTTTTTTCAGCATTTCAAAATCAATGGTATCCAGGTTTGTCTTTTCACGGATCAAGGAAGTATAGATCCCAGCCCGATCCACATTGCCGATCAGAATAAATCCCGTCAGTAGCCCATCTTTCGTAAACAGCCGCTTTAATGTGCCGTCACCGGTCTGCTCATACATTTCGCCGCCTTCTTCCCCGCTGAAATAGCAGCCTGCCGTCATGGCATGCAGACCGAAGAAACCGATGGAGTTCATGGCGATGGCTTTGTTGAAAACAGCACTGCCCCCCGCCATATTGACACCTGCACAGTGACCCTGCATATAGGCATTGGGAAGGAGCGCAAGCACGCGCCGTTTCCCAAGAGAGATATCCTCGCCCTCAGTACAGTCACCGGCGGCGTAAATATGGGGGCTTGTAGTCTGCATGTGCGAATCGACAATAATGCCCCGATTTACTTCTGCACCGAGTGCTTTCGCAAGGTCAGTATTGGCACGGACGCCGACAGCAAGCACCAACACATCAAACACCACCCGTTTTCCGCTCTTCATAACGGCTGTGTTCCCCTCAAAGCGTTCCGCACTGTCACCCAACATAAATCGAATGCCGTTTTCTTCCAGATGCTTTTGCATCACAGCCGCACATTCTTTATCCAGTATGCTTGACAAAATACGGTCGGCCAGGTCGCATACCGTGATAGAAGCCACGCGGTCTCTCAACCCCTCTGCGCATTTCAGGCCAATCAAACCGGCACCGACGATCAGAACATGGCTATTTGCGTTCACGGCCTGTTCCAAGGCGAGAGTATCGTCTATGGTCATAAAAGAAAACTTCTTCTCTACGGTTTCCAGTCCTGCGAAGGCCGGAACAAAGGGGGAAGATCCGGTGGCAATGCAGACCCTGTCACAGGGCAGAGTTGTTCCGTCATTTAGCAGAACATGATTTGCGGCGCTGTCGATCTTGATCGCTTCTTTCCCATAGAGGACCCGGCAATTCATGGTTTCATAAAAATCGCTGCTGCGATAATTCATCCGTTGCAGGTCTGTTTTTCCCTGCAGATAGTAGGAAATCAGCGGGCGGCAGTAAACGGCATGGTTTTCTTTCGATACCACTGTGATCGCCCCTTCGGAATCCACACTTCGGATACCCTCAATACAGCCGGCAGCAGCGACGCCGTTGCCAATGATGACATATTGCTTCATAGTGTGTCCCTTTCTTCATATACGATGGCACCATTGGGACAGCCTTTGACACAGGCCGGCTCACCGCAGGCATTTTCAAGGCACAGTTCACACTTTTGGATCGCACCTGTCTCACCTTGAGACAGTGCGCCATAGGGGCAGACCAGAATGCAGGTAAAACAGCCGACACATTTGCTGTGGTCAATGCACACCGCGCCGTCATGCTTAGAGAGCGCGCCTGCAATGCAGCTTTTGACGCACATGGGATCGGTGCAATGACGACAGGAGACGGCGAAGTTCACAAGCTCTGTGCCTTCGACCTTGATTCTCGGGTAGATAGGTTTCCCTTTCAGCGCCTTTACCATATCTGCCTCACCGGAATTGGCAAAAGCGCAGTTATACTCGCACAGATGGCAGCCGAGACACCACTGTTCGTTGACATACACGCGTTTCATCTTCTCAGCCTCCCTTATTCCCCAGCGTGGGAAATACCGAGGATCTCCAGCTCTTTTTCATTCAGCCCAATGCCGCGGAGCATCAGGCGGTTGCCCTTGAGTGCCTCAATGGAATTGATGCCCATGCCGCCCAGAAGCTCCTTGATCTCGTGCTTCCACGCAGTCAGCAGATTGACGAGCCGCTGTGCGCCCATGTCAGGATTGAGCCGTTTGACCAGTTCCGGTCGCTGCGTGGCAATGCCCCAGTTGCATTTACCGCTCTGGCAGGTACGACACAGATGGCAGCCCAGCGCCAGCAGAGCTGCGGTCGCAATATAACAGGCATCTGCGCCCAGTGCAATGGCCTTGACTACATCGGAGGCGCAGCGGATGCTGCCGCCTGCCACCAGAGAGACATTGTTGCGGATGCCCTCGTCACGGAGTCGCTGATCTACTGCCGCTAAGGCCAACTCGATGGGAATCCCCACATTGTCGCGGATCCTGGTAGGAGCGGCACCGGTACCGCCGCGGAAGCCATCGATGGCGATGATGTCTGCGCCACTGCGGGCAACACCGCTGGCAATAGCAGCAATATTGTGGACAGCAGCCACCTTGACGATAATGGGCTTTTGATACTGCGTAGCTTCTTTCAAAGAGTAGACCAGCTGTCTTAGATCCTCGATGGAGTAAATATCGTGGTGAGGTGCAGGAGAAATGGCATCGGACCCCTCCGGCACCATGCGGGTGCGGGATACATCCCCTATGATTTTAGCACCGGGCAGATGCCCGCCGATGCCGGGTTTTGCCCCCTGCCCCATTTTGATCTCAATGGCAGCGCCTGCATCCAGATAGTCCTTGTGCACACCGAAGCGTCCGGAGGCCACTTGCACGATGGTATTGGGACCGTAGGCGTAGAAATCCTCATGAAGGCCACCTTCACCGGTATTGTAGCAGATGCCTAACTCTGTGGCGGCACGGGCAAGACTGGCATGGGCATTGTAGCTGATGGAACCGTAGCTCATGGCGGAGAACATGACTGGCATGGACAGTTCCAGCTGGGGCGGCAGTTTGCATCGGATATTTCCGTTTTGATCCCGGGTGATCCGATCCGGCTTCTTACCGAGGAACACTCGGGTTTCCATAGGCTCACGAAGAGGATCAATGGAAGGATTGGTCACCTGGGAGGCGTTAATGAGGATTTTATCCCAGTACACGGGAAATTCCTTTGGATTGCCCATGGAGGACAGCAGTACACCACCGGAGGCCGCCTGTTTGTAGACTTCCTTGATCGTATCGTCCTTCCAGTTAGCATTTTCACGCAAGGTGCAGTTACTCTTGACGATTTTCAACGCTCTTGTGGGACACAGCGACACACAACGTTGACAGTTGACACATTTTCTTTCATCGCTCAGTATGCTGCCTTGTTTCGGGTCAAAGCTGTGAACTTCATTGGCACACTGGCGCTCACAAACCCGGCAGGCGATACAGCGGCTGTCATTTCTAACGACTTCAAATTCCGGATAAATAAAATCCACACTCATACCACAACACCATCCTTTACCCTGATGATCACCGGTTCGCCGCCGGCCGGCGCCCAAATATTTTCCGCATCCGGAGCCATGGTGCGGATGGCGGCTTCCTCGCTGGCAATGTAGACCATATCATCTTTTTCCCCAACAACCATGGAACGCAGTTTCAATCGGTCATTGAGTGCCATCAATCCGCCACGGAAACCAAAGACAACAGAAAAGGGACCTGTGATCAAAAGTCCCGGGAACACGGTGCGAAGATACATCAGTGTTTCACGCTCGGCTGGCGGCTTGTCCTCTATGGTGCTCCAGAAGGGAGCAGCCACGACGGATGCCGCCTCTTCCAAGGTCAGTCCCTGACGGCGCAGAAGATAGTCCATAATGTAGGTAATGACCTCGGTATCGGTCTGCAATGTACACTGATAACCGAACATCTCTATAAAGCGGCGGTTGGCATCATAGGAAGAGATCTCACCATTGTGGACGATAGACCAGTCCAACAGAGAAAAGGGGTGCGCACCGCCCCACCAGCCCGGGGTGTTTGTGGGATAGCGGCCATGTGCTGTCCAGGAATAGCCCTCATATTCATCCAGACGATAAAATACGCCCACATCCTCCGGGAAGCCCACGGCCTTGAAGGTACCCATATTTTTGCCGCTGGAGAACACATAGGCACCCGGATGCTCCGTGTTGATCTTCATGACGGTTCTTGCTACAAACTCTTCTTCGTCCAGCTGCTGCGCATGAAGAACGGATTGCAGCGGAGCGACAAAATACCGCCAGATGACCGGTTCGTCTGTAATGGCAGGAATCTTTCTGGTGGGCATGATCTCGGACTTGACGATTTCAAAGTGTTCTTTCAGAAACACTTCGCAATCCTTTCGCGTGGTACGGCAGTCAAAAAACATATGTAAGGCATAAAAATCCTTATATTCCGGGTAAATGCCGTAGCCCGCGAAGCCGCCGCCCAGACCGTTGGAACGGTCATGCATGGGCTTCATGGCATTTGCGATCATTTCGCCTGTCATTCTTTTTCCGTCCCTTGAGATAGCCGCTGCAATGGCGCAGCCGGAGGGGATGCGCACCTGACCTTCAAGCTTCATATGGGTTCCTCGCTTTCCAAATAAAAGAAGCAAAGGCGTTCCGGAACGAATATCAATTCATTCCATGAACGCCTTTGCTCACGATGGTTTGATTATAGCGCCTGCCGTTTTCTTTGTCAATGTGTCCAAAAGAAAAAAATTTTTTTGTGCAGGGTGTTGACAAAATCCTGCTTCGGGTGTATGATTCGGGCATAACAAAGGCAAAGGCGTCTTTGAGTTTTGTACTCGAAGACGCCTTTGCCTCTTTTTTTATTCCATTTCCGAAAGGGTGTTATGTTATGGGAACTGTTCCTGCGTATTTTGGCTGTCTGGTATTTGATGACCGGGTTATGAAGGCGAATCTATCCGCTTCGGTCTATCGCTCTTTGAAAAAGACCATCGATGAAGGTGCGAAACTGGACTCCGGTGTAGCCAATGCTGTGGCTGAGGCGATGAAGAATTGGGCAGTTTCCAATGGCGCCACTCATTTTACCCACTGGTTCCAACCACTGACCGGCATTACCGCCGAAAAGCATGACAGTTTTATTGCCCCCGCCCCTGACGGCGGCGTTATTATGGACTTTTCCGGCAAGGAACTCATCAAAGGCGAACCGGATGCGTCCTCCTTCCCTTCCGGCGGTTTGCGCGCCACCTTTGAGGCCAGAGGATACACCGCTTGGGATCCCACCTCCTTTGCCTTTATCAAGGATAAAACCTTGTGCATTCCCACGGCGTTCTGCTCCTACGGCGGTGAAGCACTGGATAAGAAAACACCGCTGCTTCGCTCCATGGAGGCACTCAACAAGCAAGCTATGCGTATTTTAAAGCTTTTTGGAAACGAGGATGTCAAGTGTGTCCGCACTTCCGTCGGTCCCGAGCAGGAATACTTTCTGGTGGATAAGGCTCTGTATGAGCAAAGAAAGGATCTGATCTTCACCGGCCGCACTTTGTTCGGCGCAAAGCCTCCCAAGGGGCAGGAGATGGATGACCACTACTTTGGTGTTATCAAGCCGAGAGTGGCAGCATACATGGCAGACCTGAATGATCAGCTCTGGAAGCTCGGCATCCTTGCCAAGACAGAACACAACGAGGTGGCACCGGCACAGCATGAGCTTGCCCCCATCTACACCACAACCAATATTGCCACCGATCATAATCAGCTGACCATGGAGATCATGCAGAAGGTTGCTGCCAAGCACGATCTGGTATGCCTGCTCCATGAGAAGCCCTTTGCAGGTGTAAACGGCTCCGGCAAGCACAACAACTGGTCCTTGGCGACAGATACCGGCATAAATCTGCTGTCCCCCGGTGAGACCCCCTATGAAAACGCGCAGTTTCTGCTGTTCCTGTGTGCCGTGATCAAAGCTGTGGATGACTATCAGGACTTGCTGCGCATAGCTGTGGCTACAGCCGGCAACGATCATCGTCTGGGTGCCAACGAAGCACCTCCTGCTGTTGTTTCTATTTTCCTGGGCGATGAGCTGACAGGTATTTTGGATGCCATTGAGACGGATGCACCGTATGCCGGAGTGAAAAAGACCACCATGAAGCTGGGCGTGGATGTGCTGCCCAGATTTGCAAGAGATACCACGGATCGCAACCGGACATCTCCCTTTGCCTTTACCGGCAACAAATTTGAGTTCCGTATGCTGGGCTCTTCCAACTCCATTGCCTGCGCCAACATTATGCTGAATGCCGCTGTGGCAGAGTCTCTCAAACAGTATGCCGATGATCTGGAGCAGGCAGAAAACTTTGAGCAGGCACTCCACGACCGTATCCAGAAGACGATCCGGGATCATAAGAGGATCATCTTCAACGGTAACGGCTATGACGATGCCTGGATCAAGAAGGCCACTGAACAGCTCGGTCTGCTCAATTACCGTACAACGCCGGATTGCATCCCCCATCTGCTGGATGAAAAGAATGTGCAGATGCTGACGGCACACAAGGTATTCAGTCTTTCGGAGCTGCAGTCCCGCTGTGAGATATCGCTTGAAAACTACTGCAAGGCTGTGGTCATCGAAGCCAATACCATGGCGGATATGGCAAGAAAGCAAATCATCCCCGCCGTGGAAAGCTATGCGGCGGAGGTCGCCGGCTCTGCTGCCGCAAAGCTTTCGCTTGTTCCGGACACTGCCTGCAGCTATGAAAAAAACTTGGTAAAGAAGCTGTCCGGCCTTGTCGATGAAATGGATCAGAAGACAAAGGAACTGCTGTGCGCTGTACAGGGACTGTCTGCATGCGCTGATGTTGAACATGAGGGTTATGCGATCCGCGATACGGTGCTGCCTAAAATGAATGCGCTGCGTGCTGTGGCTGACGAGGCTGAGACCTTGACAGCCGAAGCGTTCTGGCCCTTCCCCACCTACAGTGAACTGCTCTTTGGAGTCAGATAACATGCTATAAAGGAGGCTTTGTATATGAAAAAGAGTTTGCAGATGAAAGTATATGACGGCCTTTTGTACCTTTCGGCAGAGGGCATGGATATCTACTTTATGCCGTACCAGCAGGAAAGTGAGCAGGGAGAAGTGCCCCCTCAGGATGGTGAGGGCTACTGTACCGATACAACTACATGGGACTGAAAACCGGGAGAGCCGCTTTGGCGGCTCTCCTGAACGTGTTTATTGAGAGGAGAAGCCATATGTGTTCTATCATTGGATATTGCGGTCCGTGTGCGGATCGGGAAAAATTTGCTGAAGGATTTGCAAGAACAATATCCCGAGGGCCGGATGACAGCAGGACCATGGATGTGGGGACAGGATGTTTGGGATTCCACCGTCTTGCCATCATGGGTCTGCACCCGGAGGGAATGCAGCCCTTTGAGCGGGATGGAAGCTTCGTAGTATGCAACGGCGAGATATACGGTTTTGAAAAAATGAAGAACGAACTTTCAAAAAAGTATGCCTTTGTCAGTGGCAGCGACTGCGAGATCTTGCTGCCGCTGTATTTCGAATATGGCACGGATATGTTCCGGATGCTTGATGCGGAGTTTGCTCTTATCCTCTATGACGGCAGGACAAAGCAGTTTGTTGCCGCCCGTGACCCCATCGGTATCAGGCCGCTTTACTACGGCTATGATGACAAGGGGACGATCGTCTTTGCCAGTGAGGCCAAAAATCTGGTGGCGCTTGTGAAGAAGATCATGCCATTCCCGCCCGGTCACTACTATAAGGACGGAAAATTTGTCTGCTATTGCGACATTGCCAATGTGGAGCAGGTATGCCATGACGATTTGGAAACTGTGTGCAGGAACATTCACAACAAGCTGATAGCCGCTGTGGAAAAACGTCTGGTTGCCGATGCCAAGGTAGGGTTTCTGCTCTCCGGTGGTCTGGACTCCTCCCTGGTCTGCGCCATTGCGGCAAAGAAAAGCCAAACACCCATCCGTACATTTGCGATCGGTATGGAAAAAGATGCCATTGATCTGAAGTATGCAAAGCAGGTGGCTGATTACATTGGTGCAGAGCACACTGAGGTCTATATGACAAAGGACGAGGTGCTGGCATCCCTGCGTGAAGTGGTGCAACTGCTTGGCACCTTCGATATCACCACCATCCGGGCCAGCATGGGTATGTATCTGGTGTGCAAAGCCATCCATAAACAGACAGATATCCGTGTGCTACTGACAGGTGAGATCTCCGATGAGCTGTTTGGCTATAAGTACACCGATTTTGCTCCCTCGGCGGCAGCGTTCCAGCAGGAGGCGCAAAAAAGAATCCGGGAGCTGCATATGTATGATGTTCTCCGCGCAGACCGCTGCATTTCTGTCAATTCTCTGGAAGCGCGTGTTCCTTTCGGTGATCTGGACTTTGTGAAGTACGTCATGTCCGTCGACCCGGAAAAGAAGCTCAATACCTACGGAAAGGGGAAATATCTGCTTCGCCATGCATTTGAGAAAGGTGACTATCTTCCCGATGATATATTGTGGCGTGAAAAGGCCGCATTTTCCGATGCAGTGGGACACTCCATGGTGGACGATCTGAAAGCTTATGCAGAGGAATTTTATACCGATGAGGAATACCGGGAAAAACGAAAGAAGTACACCCATGCCCCGCCATTTACAAAGGAGTCTCTGCTCTATCGGGAAATTTTTGAAACATACTACCCCGGTCAGAGCGAGATGATCACAGACTTCTGGATGCCCAACAAAAATTGGGAGGGCTGCAATGTAAATGATCCCTCGGCAAGAGTACTGTCAAACTACGGTGCAAGCGGAAAATGAATGGAGGAATACTTATGGAGAAGCGGAAACAGCTTTATGAAGGCAAGGCCAAAAAGGTCTATGCCACAGACGACCCTGAACTGTTGATCGTCTCCTACAAGGACGACGCCACGGCCTTCAATGGGCTGAAGAAGGGTACCATCGCCGGAAAGGGCGTGATCAACAACAAAATGAGCAACCGCCTGATGCAGCAGCTGGAAAAGGCCGGTGTCCCCACTCATTTTGTGAAGGAGCTTTCTGACAGGGAGACTTTGGTGAAAAAAGTCTCGATCGTCCCGCTGGAGGTGATCGTCCGAAACATTGCCGCCGGCTCTTTCTCCAAACGCTACGGTGTGGAGGAAGGAAAAGCATTCATCCACCCGACCATTGAGTTTTCCTACAAAAACGATGAATTGGGAGATCCTTTGCTCAACACAGATCAAGCACTGGTGCTGGGGCTTGTGTCAAAAGAAGAAGTGGAAACCATCCGAGCCTATTCCTACCGCATCAATGCGTTTTTGCAGGCTTTCTGGAGATCGTGTGGCGTGACCCTGGTGGATTTTAAGCTGGAGTTCGGCAGACTCAACGATGGCACCATTGTGCTGGCAGACGAGATCAGCCCCGATACCTGCAGACTTTGGGACAGCAAAACCGGCGAAAAGCTGGATAAGGATCGCTTCCGCCGGGATCTGGGCGGCGTGGAAGAAGCCTATCAGGAAATTATGAAACGACTGGAAACGCAGCTTATGTAAGGGAGGAACAACTATGGGACATTGCGCGATCGTAGGAATCAACTGGGGTGACGAGGGCAAGGGCCGCATGGTGGATCTGCTGACAAAGGATTATGATGTGGTCGTTCGCTATCAGGGCGGCGGCAACGCAGGACATACGGTCATCAATGAATATGGCAAGTTTGCGCTGCATCTGTTGCCGTCCGGCATTTTCAGAAAAGGCGTTGTGAATATCCTTGGCAACGGCGTGGCCTTAGATCCGGAAAACCTGTGGAAAGAAATGCAGGATGTGATGAAAAAGGGTGTGGAGCTGACACCTGACAATTTAAAGATCAGTGATCGGGCCTCTCTGCTTCTGCCTTGGCATCGGGATCTGGACGAATTGGAAGAATCCCGTTTGAAGGATAAAAAATATGGCTCCACCAAACAGGGCATCGCACCGTTCTATTCCGACAAATATCAAAAGAAGACCCTCCGGCTTGGAGAACTGTTTTATCCCGAAACATTGAAGCGTCATCTTGCAGAGCTTCTGGAGTGGAAAAATCTGACGCTCACCAAGGTCTATGGCGCAGAACCTTATACCATGGAGCAGTTGGAACACTGGATGGAGGACTACTGTGAAAAAATCAAGCCATATATTTTTGATACAAGTCTTTTCCTGAGAAATGCCCAGAATGATGGAAAGAAAATTCTCTTTGAAGCACAGCTGGGTTCTCTCAGGGATCTGGATTATGGCATCTACCCTTATACGACTTCCTCCAATACGACGGCGGCCTATGCACCGATCGGCTCCGGGCTGCCCGGCGCTGTGATCACGGATGTGATCGGTGTAGTCAAAGCATACTCCACCTGCGTGGGAGAAGGCCCCTTTGTGGGAGAACTGTTTGGTGAAGAGGCTGACGCTCTGAGGGAAGCCGGATTTGAGTACGGTGCCAAAACAGGCCGCCCCCGTCGGGTGGCACCACTGGATCTGGTGGCGACCCGATACGGTGTGGAGGTACAGGCAGCGACCAGCATTGCCCTGACAAAACTGGATGTTTTGAGTTACATGGAAAAAATCCCTGTCTGTACCCACTATCTGGTGGACGGAAAGAAAACAGACCGTTTCCCCTTCCCGGCAGCATTACAGCAGGCGCAGGCCGTGATCGAGTATTTGCCGGGCTGGAAGTGCGACATTTCGAAAGTCCGAACCTGGGAAGAACTTCCCAAAGAGGCAAAAGACTATGTGGAATTTACGGAACAGGCTATTGGCTGTCATATTGGCTTTGTTTCCGTGGGCCCGGAGCGTGACAGCATCATTTATCGATAAAAGGAGACACGACCATGCATGATCGTTACCAATCCCCTTTGAGCAGCCGCTATGCATCGGCATTTATGCTGAAACTGTTTTCTGCGGATACACGTTATCAGACCTGGCGCAAGCTTTGGGTGGCCCTGGCGCGGGCCGAGCATGAACTGGGCTTGCCTGTGACGAAGCAGCAAGTGGAAGAACTCAGTGCCCACATCACCGATATTGACTATGACCTCGCAGCGCAGCGGGAAAAGGAAGTGCGCCATGATGTGATGGCCCATGTGTACGCCTACGGCAAGGCGGCACCTTCCGCCGCCGGAATCATCCATCTGGGGGCTACCAGCTGTTATGTGACGGACAATGCGGATCTGATCATTTACCGTGACGGCCTTCGATATCTGCGCACGGAGCTTTTGAAGGTCATCGCCAATCTTTCGGATTTCGCGGAAAAATACAAGGCTATTCCTACTCTGGGCTATACCCACTACCAGCCGGCGCAGCTCGTGACTGTCGGCAAACGGGCGGCGCTGTGGCTGCAGGATTTTCTCTCCGATCTGGAGGAACTGGACTTTGTGCTGGGAAGCCTCAAATTTCTGGGATGCCGTGGTACCACAGGAACGGAAGCCAGCTTTCTGGAGCTGTTTGACGGCGACGAAGAGAAAATCGAAGAAATGAACCGCCGCATTGCCGGTGAGTTTGGCTTTGACACCTGTTTTGATGTCTGCGGTCAGACCTATCCGAGAAAGGTGGACAGCCGCATTTTAAACTGCCTGTCCTCCGTTGCCCAGAGTTGTTACCGCATGGCAAACGACATCAGACTCCTGCAGCATGACAGGCAAGTAGAAGAACCCTTTGAAAAGGAGCAAATCGGTTCGTCCGCCATGGCATATAAACGCAATCCCATGAGAAGTGAACGAATCTGTTCTCTGGCACGGTATCTCATGGTGGATGCCATGAATGCCCCCATGACTGCCTCGACGCAGTGGTTGGAGCGGACACTGGATGACTCAGCCAACCGCCGCATTTCTATGCCTGAGGGCTTCTTGTGCGCAGATGCCATTGTGCGTCTTGCCCAGAATGTGACAGACGGCCTGCATGTCAATGAAAAAATCGTGGAAAAGGCCGTGAAGGAATATCTGCCCTTTATTGCCACGGAAAATCTGATGATGGAGGCTGTCAAACAAGGGGGAAATCGGCAGGAAATTCATGAGATCATCCGCCGCTGCTCCATGGAAGCCACAGCGAAGATGAAACAGGGTCACCGCTGCAATCTGCTGCAGAGGCTCTCAGAAGAACCGGCCTTTGGGCTGACCCTTTCTCAGATGGAGGCGCTGCTTGAACCGAACCTGTACATTGGCCGCTGTCCGCAGCAGGTGGAAGTCTTTTTACAGAAAGTCAGACCGCTGCTTTCCGGTTTGCAGCGCGATGCAGTACAGATCGATTTATAAGGAGCTGGCCCATGGAAAAAATACTGATACTGGATTTCGGTGGTCAGTACAATCAGCTGATCGCCCGACGGGTACGGGAGCAGCATGTCTATGCTGAGATCAGACCCTACAACAAGGTTCGCCTTGAAGAAGTGAAGCGCTATGCCGGTGTGATCTTTACCGGTGGTCCCAACAGCGTGTATGACCAAAGCGCACCCCATTTTGACCCTGCCATTATGACCCTTGGAGTACCTGTTTTGGGAATTTGCTACGGTGCACAGCTCATGGCGTGGATGGCAGGCGGTAAGGTGAGCGGTGCAGAAGAAGCCAGTGAATACGGCAAAACGTGCCTGCATCTCAAAGGAAGCCTTTTGTGGAAGGATATCCCGGAAGAGAGTGTCTGCTGGATGAGCCATACGGATCATATCCGGGAAATTCCAAAAGGTTTCCGCATCACGGCCTATACGGACAAGTGCACCTGCGCCGCCATGGCTGACGAAACACGCAAACTTTATGCTGTGCAATTCCATCCTGAGGTAACCCACACTGTCTACGGAAAGCAGATGCTCCGCAATTTCCTCTTTGATATCTGCGGATGCACAGGAGAATGGCGCATGGAGGATTTTGTCCGGCGCTCCGTTGCCGCCTACCGGGAAAAACTACAAGGAAAAAAAGTGCTGCTGGCTCTGTCCGGCGGCGTAGACTCTTCTGTAGCGGCAGTGCTGCTGCACAAAGCCATCGGGCATAATTTGGTCTGTGTGTTTGTGGATCACGGTCTGTTGAGAAAGGACGAGGCAGACTTCGTAGAGCGTACTTTTCGCGAGAAGTTTGATATGAATCTGCGAAGGGTCAACGCACAGGATCGTTTTTTGCAAAAGCTCTCCGGGGTAACAGAGCCGGAAAAAAAGCGCAAGATCATAGGAGAAGAGTTTATTCGCGTCTTTGAAGACGAGGCCAAAAAGTTGGGCAAGGTGGATGTGCTGGTACAGGGAACGATCTATCCCGATGTGATTGAGTCAGGAGCCGGTGAAGCATCTGTAATCAAAAGCCACCACAATGTAGGTGGACTTCCCGACGTAATTGCGTTTGATGAAATTTTGGAGCCCCTGCGGGAGCTGTTCAAGGATGAAGTCCGTGAAGTTGGCACGCAGCTGGGATTGCCCAAAGAACTGGTCTGGCGGCAGCCGTTCCCCGGCCCTGGATTGGCAGTTCGCATCATTGGCGAGATCACACAGGAGAAGCTGGACACATTGCGGGAGGCAGATGCCATTTTCCGCAAGGAGCTGGAGGCAAGTGGCGCACAGTCCAACCAGTATTTCGCGGTATTGACCGATTTGCGCAGTGTCGGCGTCAAGGGTGATGCCAGAACATATGGCTGTACCGTTGTACTGCGTTCTGTGACCACCGATGATTTTATGACAGCGGAGTGGACACGGCTTCCATATGAAGTTCTGGAAGCAGCCTCCAACCGCATCACCAATGAGGTTTCAGGTGTCAGCCGAGTCGTTTATGATATTACAAGTAAGCCGCCGGCAACGGTGGAGTGGGAGTAAAGGAGACATTTTATGTGCGGCATTGTTGGATATATCGGTATGCAGAATGCAGCCCCAATTCTTTTGGAAGGACTGAAAAAGCTGGAATACCGCGGCTATGATTCGGCCGGTATTGCTGTGATGCAGAATGGATCTATCGCCGTCAGCAAGGTAACGGGACGTATTGCGGCACTTGCGGAAAAGACGGAGCATGGCAGCTTACTGCCGGGGACAGTTGGTATTGGCCATACCCGTTGGGCCACCCATGGTGCACCCACTGATGCCAATGCACATCCCCATACCAGCAATGATGGTCGCTTTGCTGTTGTTCACAACGGTATCATCGAAAACTATCTGGAGCTTCGGAAGGAACTGATGGAAAAAGGCTACCACTTTGACAGTGAGACAGATACGGAAGTGGTCGTGCATCTGATGGAGATGTACTATCAGGGCGACCTGAAGCAGGCGGTCATGCGGACATCGGCAAGGCTTTGTGGTTCCTATGCACTGGGCATTTTGTGTTCCGACGAGCCAAACAGAATGTTTGCCGTCCGAGAAGCCAGCCCATTGATCCTGGGCGTCGGCGTGGGTGAGAACTTCTTTGCCTCTGATGTGACGGCATTGGTGGCATACACCAGAAACGCCATCTATCTTGATGACGGTGAGTTCGCAGAATTGACACCGGATGGTATCCAGGTCTATGACTGCACCGGGCAGCCCTTCCGCAAAAAAGTCAGCAGAATATCATGGGATATTCAGGCTGCCGAAAAGGGCGGCTATGAGCACTTTATGCGAAAGGAGATCATGGAGCAGCCGCGAGCTGTGAAAGCAACCATGGCACCCCGTCTGAAGGATGGGCAGGTCGTCCTAGATGACATGGAGATTGACCTGCACGGCATCCGAAAGATCGTCATTACAGCCTGCGGCTCTGCTTACTATGCCGGATGCGCTGCAAAATATGCCATCGAGAAGCTATGCCATATTCCGGTACAGATCGAGCTTGCCAGCGAGCTGCGTTACAGTGACCCTTTGATCGATGCAACCACACTTTTGATCGTCTTGTCTCAGTCCGGTGAAACAGCAGATACCATCGCGGCTATGAAGGAGTGTCAAAGCCACGGAGCGAAAGCACTTGCCATCGTTAATGTGGTAGGCAGTACCATTGCAAAGCTGGCAGATTATTGCCTATACACTTGGGCCGGCCCAGAGATCGCCGTGGCCACCACCAAGGGCTATACGACCCAGTTGACGGCACTGTACCTGTTTGCCCTTTACGGTGCAAAGGAGCTGCGCACCGTTGATGAAGCAGAATATCAGAAAAAACTCCAGGTATTGAAAGCCCTGCCCAAGCTCATGCAGCAGGCTCTGGACATGAACCCCAATCTGGAGCAGTTGGCGAAGAAATACCACCGTGCCCACTCCATGTTCTTTATTGGCCGCAATACCGACTATGCCGTGGCATTGGAGGGCGCACTGAAAATGAAAGAGATCTCCTACATTCACGCAGAATCCTATGCGGCGGGGGAACTGAAGCACGGCACCATTGCCCTGATCAGCGAAGGGCAGCCGGTCATCGCCCTGTGCTGCAACGATGCCATTACGGAAAAAACCATGAGCAACATTGTGGAGGTCAAGGCCAGAGGCGCGGAAGTGCTGGCTGTCGCATGCAGGGATAACCAGAAGATCGTTTCTCTGGCAGACGACATGATTTTCGTTCCTAAAGTCGAACCTCTGTTCTCGGCGGCGGTGGAGATCGTACCGCTGCAGCTGCTTGCCTATTATGTCGCAAGGGAGAACGGCTGCGATATCGACAAACCGAAGAATTTGGCAAAATCTGTCACAGTGGAATGAGGAGCGATACAAATGACAAAATATATCTTTGTAACGGGCGGCGTGGTTTCCGGCCTTGGCAAGGGTATCACAGCGGCCTCTCTGGGCAGGCTTCTGAAGGCCCGTGGCTTGAAGGTGGCTGCCCAGAAGCTGGATCCTTATATCAATGTTGATCCCGGCACCATGAGTCCCTACCAGCACGGCGAAGTCTATGTTACGGAGGACGGTGCAGAGACGGATCTTGATCTTGGTCACTATGAACGCTTTATTGATGAAGATCTGAACAAATACTCCAATCTGACAACAGGTAAAGTCTACTGGGAGGTTCTCAACAAGGAACGCCGCGGAGAATATCTCGGCTCCACAGTGCAGGTCATCCCCCATGTCACCAATGAGATCAAGGACTTCGTCTATCGTGTGGGCAAGCAGACCGATGCCGATGTGGTCATTACAGAGATCGGCGGCACCATCGGAGATATTGAATCCCAGCCCTTTTTGGAGGCTGTTCGCCAGATATCGCTGGAAGTCGGAAGAGAAAACAGTCTCTTCATACATGTAACACTGGTCCCCTATCTCTCCGGTTCTGATGAGCATAAATCCAAACCCACCCAGCACTCGGTCAAAGAACTGCAGGGCATGGGAATCAATCCAAACATCATCGTCCTGCGCTGTGATCGTCCGTTGGAGGAGAGCATTTTCAAGAAAATCAGTCTGTTCTGTAATGTGAAACCTGACTGCGTGATCGAAAACAGAACCCTTCCTGTGCTGTATGAAGCACCGCTGATGCTGGAAGCATCCAACTTGTCCGGTATTGTCTGCCGGGAACTTGGCATTGAGGCAAAGAAGCCGGATCTGACACGATGGCAGCAGATGATCAAACAAATCAAAGCACGATCCCAAACTGTAAAGATCGGTCTGGTTGGCAAATATGTGCAGCTCCACGACGCATACCTCTCTGTCTCCGAGGCGCTGCAGCACGCCGGATATGCGCTGGATGCAAAAGTGGAGATCGATTGGATCGATTCCGAGACCCTGACACAAGAAAACTACGCGCAGATTCTCGTGGCACTCGATGGAATTCTTGTCCCCGGTGGATTTGGCGGCCGCGGCATTGAGGGCATGATTCTGGCGGCAAAGTACGCAAGGGAACACAGAATTCCCTATTTCGGCATCTGCCTTGGCATGCAGATCGCTGTGATTGAATTCGCAAGAAATGCGGCAAATATCCGGGATGCGAACTCCGGTGAGTTCGAGCAGGATTGCCATAAAGTGATTGACTTTATGCCCGGTCAGAGTGAGAGCGTGGACAAAGGAGGTACGCTGCGCCTTGGCAGCTATCCTTGTGTTATTGCGCCGGGTACCACCATGGCACGATGTTATGATGGAAGACTCATTCATGAGCGCCATCGTCACAGATATGAATTCAATAATGACTACCGGGAAGTTCTGCAGCAGGCAGGATTGTGCCTCAGTGGCACGTCACCCGACGGCAGGCTTGTGGAAACGGTGGAGCTCTCTGACCGCCCCTTCCACGTTGGTGTGCAGTATCACCCGGAGTTTAAGAGCCGCCCCAACAAGCCCCATCCCCTGTTCCTTGGGTTTGTCCGGGCAGCATTGGAGGAACAAAAATGAGCATTCACGAAGAATGCGGTGTCTTTGGTGTGTATAGTCCTACCCCAGATGCCGTGGCAGAACTGGTATATTACGGACTTTATGCGCTGCAGCATCGCGGTCAGGAGGGCTGTGGCATTACGGTCAATGACGATGGTGTATTTGTTTCCTGTAAAGATCTCGGGTTGGTAGGCGAAGTTTTTACGCCCGATGTCATGGCACGGTTTCCAAAAGGAAAGTTGGCGGTAGGCCATGTCCGATATGGAACAACAGGCGGCAACGATCCTGCCAACTGCCAACCCATTCAGGTCAACCACTTAAAAGGTAAACTGGCATTGGCGCACAACGGAAATCTGAGTAACGCGTTACATCTGCGGCAGGATTTGGAACTGTCCGGCGCCATTTTTCACACCACATCCGATACAGAGACCATCGCCTATGTGATCACAAGAGAGCGAATCACCGTGCCGTCGATCGAGGAGGCTGTCAGCCGAGCCATGGACAAGCTGGAAGGAGCCTACTCTCTGGTGATGATGTCGTCCACCAAGCTGATCGCAGTTCGTGATCCCCATGGGTTTCGCCCACTGTGCTATGGTCAGATGGAGGATGGTACTTATATCGTAGCATCGGAAAGCTGTGCGCTGCAGGCTGTCGGGGCGAGGTTTGTCCGAGAGCTGCTGCCCGGCGAGCTTCTGACCTTTGACCAAGACGGAGTCCATGCCGACACGAGTCACTGCGATACAAAACCCAAAAGACTCTGCATCTTCGAGCACATTTATTTTGCAAGGCCCGATTCTGTCATTGCGGGTGTCTGTGTCCACGATGCACGACTGAAAGCAGGCGAGATTCTGGCGAAGGCACACCCGGCGGAAGCTGATATTGTAATCGGTGTTCCTGATTCCGGACTCGATGCCGCCATGGGGTACGCAAAAGCTTCCGGTATCCCCTATGGTATTGGCCTGATTAAGAACAAATACATTGGAAGAACCTTCATCTCTCCCGGTCAAGATCATCGGGTGGATCAGGTGAGAATCAAACTGAGCCCAATCGCTTCGGAGGTTGCCGGCAAGCGCGTAGTGCTCATCGACGATTCAATCGTCCGTGGTACGACTTCGGGAAGAATCGTGAAGCTCCTGCGGGCAGCGGGGGCAACAGAGATCCATATGCGCATCTCCGCACCGCCATTCCTGCATCCATGCTATTATGGCACGGATATTGACTCAGAGGAACATCTGATCGCGAGCCAACATACAGTCACCCAGATCGCGCAGATGATCGGTGTGGATTCACTGGGGTATCTTCCCTTGGAAGAACTTGGAAAGCTGGTAGGGAGCGAAGAATATTGCAGCGCTTGCTTTTCCGGCATCTATCCTACCCCAGTTCCAAAGGACATGAGAAAAGATCAATTTGAGCAAAAGCTGTCACACAGGAGTGGTTCTTGATGTTAAAAGCATATGATAAAAAGCTTATTCTGGCAGACGGCGCGGAATTCTATGGTTATGGCTTCGGTGCAGACTGCGAGAGCATTGCAGAGGTGGTCTTCAACACCTCTATGGTGGGCTATCAGGAGATTCTCTCCGACCCCTCCTACACAGCGCAGGCTGTGGTCATGACCTATCCTCTCATTGGTAACTATGGTATGTGCCGGGAGGATTATGAGGCAGAAAAGCCGACGATCCGTGCGCTGATCGTGCGGGAATATAACGATGAACCCTCCAATTTCCGCAGTGCGGAAACCCTGGAGCAGGTTATGAAAAAGCACCGAATTGCAGGCATTGCCGGTATAGATACCAGAAAGCTGGCACGGCATATCCGAGATGTGGGTACCTGCAAAGGAATCATTACCCACCGGGACACCCCTAAGCCTGTCGGTCTTGCCAAACTTGACAGAACAGAGCTTCCAAAAAATGTGGTGGCGCAGGTTAGTCCACACGCAAAAACATGCTTTCCGGTGCGACAGCCGCGCTTTCAAGTGGTAGCCGTGGACTGCGGCATGAAACGGAATATTGTCCGCAGTCTGAATAAAAAAGGCTGCAGTGTGACGGCAGTACCCTATGATACCCCGGCAGATGAGATTTTGGCACTTGCGCCCGATGGTGTGTTCTTTTCCAACGGTCCCGGCGATCCCATGGATGTGCAGCCTGTGATCGAGACTGTGCGCGCTCTCAAGGGCAAGCTGCCGATCTTTGGCATCTGCCTTGGTCATCAGGTCATTGCCCTTGCCTGCGGTGCAAAGACCTATAAGCTGAAATTCGGCCACCGTGGCGGCAATCATCCGGTCAAAAACCTTCTGACCGGCAAAATCGAGATCACTTCGCAGAACCATTCCTACGCTGTGGACAAAGAGAGCCTGGACAAAACCGGGCTGGAGATCACCCATGTGAACCTGCTTGACGGTACTGTGGAAGGACTGCAGAGTGAAAAAGAGCGGCTGTTCAGCGTCCAGTACCATCCGGAAAGCGCACCCGGACCGCAGGACAGCGACTATCTCTTTGACCGGTTTATTTCCATGATGGAGGAAGAGCAGCATGCCTAAAAGAACGGATTTAAAAAAAATTCTGGTGATTGGTTCCGGCCCCATTGTGATCGGACAGGCTGCGGAGTTCGATTATGCCGGTACGCAGGCCTGTCTTGCCCTGAAAGAAGAAGGATATGAGGTCATCCTCTGTAACTCTAATCCCGCTACCATTATGACAGATCCTGCCATTGCGGATAAAGTTTACATGGAGCCACTGACACTGGAATATCTAGCGCGCATCGTCCGCTATGAGCGCCCCGATGCCATCGTACCCGGCATTGGCGGTCAGACCGGCCTGAACCTTGCCATGCAGCTGGAAAAGAAGGGTGTGTTGAAGGAATGTCGTGTGGAACTGCTTGGTACACCCAGTGAGAGTATTGAGCAGGCGGAGGACAGAGAGCTGTTTAAGAAGCTCTGCGAAAAGCTCGGCGAGCCGGTGCTTCCTTCTATGATCGCAAGCTCCATGGAAGAAGCGATGGAAGCGGTCGGACAGATCGGATATCCCGTAGTCCTGCGGCCTGCTTTTACCCTCGGCGGCACCGGCGGCGGTTTTGCGGATAACGAAGAGGAATTCAGGCAGATCATGAAAAACGCCCTGGCATTGTCGCCTGTCCATCAGGTTTTGGTGGAAAAGAGTATCCGGGGCTATAAGGAGATCGAATATGAGGTCATGCGCGACAGCAATGACACGGCGATCACCATCTGCAATATGGAGAATCTGGATCCGGTCGGCATCCACACCGGCGATTCCATTGTGGTCTGTCCTTCCCAGACTCTGACCAACAAGGAATATCAGATGCTGCGTGACAGCGCCCTGAAGATCATACGCGCTTTGAAGATCTGCGGCGGCTGTAATGTGCAGTTTGCGCTGGACCCAAAGTCCTTCCAATATTACCTCATAGAGGTTAATCCCAGGGTTTCCCGCTCTTCGGCACTGGCCTCCAAAGCCAGCGGTTATCCCATTGCCAGAGTTTCGGCGAAGATCTCCGCGGGAATGAATTTGGATGAGATACAGCTGGCAAACACTTGTGCCGCTTTTGAGCCGGCGCTTGATTATGTGGTTACGAAGCTGCCGCGGTTCCCCTTTGACAAGTTTTCCGATGCCAACAACTCTCTCGGCACCCAGATGAAGGCCACCGGTGAGGTCATGAGTGTGGGAAGGACGTTTGAAGAGAGCTTGCTCAAGGGAATCCGTTCTCTTGAGATCGGGGTATATCATCTGCACATGGAAAAATTTGATACCTGGGATCGTACACAGCTGCTGGATTATATTGCTGTCGGCACAGATGACCGCATTTACGCTCTGGCACAGCTTCTGCGGCTGGGAGAACCGGTTGAAACACTGGCGTCATGCACCGGTATCGATCCGTTCTTCCTGAGAAAACTGCGGAATATTATCGCCAAAGAGCGTGTGCTTTCTTCTGCACCTATGGATGTAAGGCTGCTCCATCAGGCAAAAAAAGCAGGCTTCTCGGACAGCGCCATTGCAAAGCTTTGGGGTGTCCCGGAGCAGACCATCTATGCGCTGCGACAGGATCAGAAAATTCTGCCGGGTTATCGGATGATCGATTCCTGCGCAGCAGAGTTTGACAGCTACATTCCCTATTTCTATTCCACCTATGAAGAAGAAAACGAATCGGTGGTATCGGGAAAGAAAAAGATTCTTGTCCTCGGCTCCGGTCCCATTCGAATCGGACAAGGTGTGGAGTTTGATTATTCTACCGTTCATGCCATTCAGACCATCCGCAATGCAGGATATGAGGCGATCATCATCAACAACAACCCCGAAACGGTCTCCACAGACTACACGACCTCAGACAAGCTCTATTTTGAACCGCTGACGGTGGAGGATGTGATGAACATTGTGGCATTGGAAAAACCGGAGGGCGTCATTGCTTCCCTTGGCGGTCAGACCGCCATCAATCTGGCACTACCGTTGGCAGAGCGCGGAGTGAAAATCATCGGCACAGACTGTTCCGCCATTGAAAAAGCGGAAAACCGCGATGCGTTTGAACAACTGCTTCTGGAACAAGGTATCCCGCAACCCAAGGGCAGAGCTGTAACCAACATTGAAGACGGTGTCGCAGCCGCAAAAGAGATCGGCTATCCCGTGTTGGTACGCCCCAGTTTTGTGCTGGGCGGTCGCGCTATGCAGATCGTGGCAAAGGAGGCTGCCCTCAGGCAGTATCTGCAGACAGCTGTAGAGATCGATGTGGATAAACCTGTGCTGGTGGACAAGTATATCCGCGGCAAAGAGGTAGAGGTAGATGCCATCTGCGACGGCAAAGATGTGTTTGTGCCGGGAATTATGGAACTTGTGGAGCGCACCGGTGTCCACTCCGGCGACTCTATTAGTGTATATCCCACCTTCAGCATCTCGAAAAAGGTCAAAAGGACCATTCTGGACTACACCAGAAAATTGGGACTTGCCATTGGAATTGTAGGGCTGTTTAACATTCAGTTTATTGTTGATGCCAACGAAGATGTCTATATCATAGAGGTCAATCCCCGTTCTTCCCGGACAGTCCCCTTCCTCTCCAAGGCGACCGGCTTCCAGCTGGCAGATATTGCCACACTGGTCATCCTCGGCAGAAGCCTGCAAGAACAGGGTATTACAGAAATTTACCCCTCAGAAAAACAGCGCTGGTATGTAAAAGCACCTGCCTTCTCCTTTGCCAAGCTTCGTGGTATGGATGCCTACCTTTCTCCTGAAATGAAGTCTACCGGCGAGGCAATTGGCTATGACAAGGATCTTTCCAGAGCCATGTACAAAGCACTGACCGCCACCGGCATGCGAATGCAGAATTACGGTACAGTTCTGGTAACACTGGCGGACGAAGATAAGCAGGAGGCTTTGCCGCTGATTCGCCGCTTCTACGACATGGGGTTCAATATCGAAGCCACCACGGTCACCGCTGCTTTTTTGAAAGAACACGGCATCCGAACCAGAAGCCGCCGCAAGCTCTCTGAGGGCAGCACAGAAGTGTTGGATTCCATCCGTGCAGGGTATGTCAGCTATGTCATCAATACCAGAGCTATTTTATCCGGTGTCCACTATGAAGACGGTGCAGCCATCCGACGCTGTGCTATTGAAAACGGTGTCACCATGCTGACGGCGTTGGATACAGTAAAAGTTTTGCTGGATGTACTGGAGGAGACGACCATCGGTATTTCCACGATCAATTCTTAGGAGAAATGTTATGCGCTTTACAAAAATGCACGGGCTTGGAAATGATTATCTACTATGACCGGTCCGGCTGAATTTGTTTATGAAGGAGATACAGAAATATGCTTGCACCGAACATGAGGTATGCCGAACTGAAAGACAGCTACCTGTTTAACACCATATACAAAAAGACAGATGAATATCTCACCGCGCATCCCGGCAAACAGGTTCTCCGAATGGGTGTGGGTGATGTATCGCTTCCACTATGTGATGCTGTGATCAAGGCGCTGCATGAGGCGGTTGACGACCAGGCAAAGGCAGCCACTTTTCATGGATATATGCCGGAGGCAGGCGCACCTTTTCTTCGCAAAGCGATTGCCGGATATTACGCCGAAAAGGGAGCCAAAGTTTCTGAAAATGAGATTTTTATCTCCAGTGGCGCCTGCGATGATCTGGGTGATATTCTGGAGCTGTTTGATCAGAATAATACCGTCATGGTCATTGAACCGGCCTATCCGGAGTATGTAGACACCAACATTCTCGGCGGCAGAAAAATCGTCCATCTGTCTTCCAACGAGGAAAACGGCTTTCTGCCGGAACCGGATGAAAGTATCAAGGCAGATATCCTCTACATTTGTTCCCCGAACAACCCAACCGGTGCTGTCTTCAACAGGCTTCAGCTGCAGGCATGGATCGACTTTGCAAACAAGAATGGCGCAGTGATCCTGTTTGATGCTGCCTATGAGATTTTTATTGAAGACAACGATCTGCCCCACAGTATTTATGAACTGGACAGAGCTGACACGTGCGCTATTGAGATTTGCTCTCTGTCCAAGACCGCAGGTTTCACCGGAACAAGATTGGGCTACACGGTAGTTCCCCAAAATCTTGTGCGAGGTGGCATGAATCTGAATGCTATGTGGTCCCGCAACCGTGAGACCAGGACAAACGGTGTTTCATACATCCTTCAGAAAGGCGCTGCAGCTGTATTTACACCGGAGGGACAAGCGCAGATACATAAGAATATCCGTTTGTATCTGGAAAATGCCTCCTACTTTACCAACGCGCTGAACGATGCCGGGATCTGGTACTGCGGCGGTCAAAACTCGCCTTATATTTGGATGAAATGTCCCGATGGTATGAGCGGATGGGAGTTCTTTGATTATCTTCTCAATGAGATTCAGGTTGTTGGTATTCCGGGTGATGGCTTTGGGGAATGCGGAAAAGGATATTTCCGCTTCTCGGCTTTCGGCAATCCGGATGATACAAAAGAGGCAGCAAATCGCCTCTGTGCGCTGCTGAAGAAAGGGTGAATAATATGAGAGTTTCCTGTTTGCAAATGAATATGCGCTTGGGTCTGCCTGAGGAAAACTTTGCCCATGCCACCGATCTGATCCATGCCGCAATGGTGGCAAAGCCGGATGTGCTGGTACTGCCGGAAACCTGGAATACAGGCTTCTTTCCCAAAGAGAATCTTTTACAGCTCAGCGACACAGATGGCGAAATGATGAAAACCCGGATCGGTGCTTTGGCGAAACAGCACCATGTGAATATCGTAGCCGGGTCTGTTTCCAATGAAAGAGATGGCAAGGTGTTCAATACTGCCATGGTGTTTGACCGTTCCGGCGCGTGTATTGCCGGCTATGATAAAACCCATCTTTTCTCCCCTATGGGAGAGGATGACTACTACACCCCCGGCGACCATCTGTGCCGCTTTTCACTGGACGGGATTCGTTGTGGGATCGTCATTTGCTATGATATTCGCTTCCCGGAACTGGTCAGGAGTCTTGCCCTGCAGGGCATCGATGTGCTGTTTGTGGTATCTCAGTGGCCAAAGGAGCGCATTTACCACTTGCGCAGTCTCACTACAGCACGGGCCATTGAAAATCAGATGTTTGTGGTTTGCTGCAATTCCTGCGGTACTGCCGGAGGAACTGTCTACGGCGGCAATTCCGCCGTGATCGATCCGCTGGGAAAGATCCTGACCCTTGCCGGGGAAACAGAAGTGATCGTGTCTGCAAACCTCAATATGCAGACTTTGGATCAAATCCGTGGCAGCATCCCTGTTTTCCGGGATAGAAGGCCAGAGTTATATCAGCACTAAGATTACAGAAAGAAGGAAAAAAGATGTATAATATTCCCATTATCCGTAATGAGCACCCCAGACCCCGTCCTGCCGATGAAAGTAAGCTTGGCTTTGCAAAATACTTCACAGATCATATGTTTGTGATGGAATATGATGAAGGAAAGGGCTGGCACTCCTGGCGCGTAGAACCCCATGCTCCGTTTCTCATCGAGCCTGCCTCTGCAGTACTGCATTATGCCCAGATGATGTTTGAGGGTATGAAAGCATACCGCAAGCCTGACGGAAGCATTCAGCTGTTCCGCCCGGATATGAATATCGCCCGTATGAAGAACACCTGCGAGCGCATGTGCATGCCCGAGGTACCCGATGATCTGTTTATGGCAGGACTGAAAGCAGTGATCGAAGCAGACAAGGATTGGGTTCCCAGTGGTAAGAACACTTCCTTGTACATCCGCCCGTTTATGTTTGGAGATGAAGTGTCTTTTTCTGTGCTGCCTGCAAAACATTATAAGTTTATGATCATTCTGAGCCCTACCGGCTCTTACTATGCAGCCAACGATGCAGGTCTGACCACAGCCCGTATTTATGTGCAGGACGCCTATATCCGTGCTGCCCGTGGCGGCACCGGCTATGCCAAGGTCGGCGGCAACTACGGCGGCGGTATGCGTGCCTCTCAGGATGCCATTAAATATAACTGCAAGGATGTCCTTTGGCTGGATGCCGCAGAACACAAATATGTAGAAGAAATCGGTACTTCCAATGCTTTCTTTGTGATTGGCGATGAGGTGATTACCGCACCTCTGGACAGTGGAACGATCCTTCCCGGTATTACCCGTAACTCTGTAATTCAGCTTCTCAACAAGTGGGGGATCAAGGTGTCTGAGCGCAAGCTTTCCATTGATGAAGTCGTGCGTGCCTCCCGAAATGGTTCTTTGAAAGAAATCTTTGCATCCGGAACCGCAGCGGTCATCTCTCCCATCGGCTGGCTCTGCATCAAAGGTACAGATATGCAAGTTGCCGATGGTAAAGTCGGCCCCATTGCACAAAAGCTGTATGATAAACTCTACGGCATGCAGACAGGTGTCGTAGAGGATGATATGGGCTGGACCTATCCATTGGGATTTTAAGAGATAAGCAGGAAATGAGGTTTTCCCATGCGAAACTATGAAAAAGAATTTGAAAATCGAGTCAGCTTTATTCGGGATATCATTGCGGAGAGCGGCGCTGATGGGATTGTTTATGGCAACAGCGGCGGAAAAGATTCCGCGTTGGTGGGTATTCTTTGCAAAGCAGCCTGTGATAACACCATTGGCATTATCATGCCCTGTGCCTCCAAACGAAACTATAACCAGGATGCAGAGGATGGACTGACCGTTGCCAAACAGTATCAGATCGAAACCAGAACCATTGATTTGACCCCTGTGCGTGAATTTGCCGTGCAGCAGATCTCTGCTGCATCAACCCTCAATTCAGCTGCTCTGACGAACCTCGCACCCCGGCTTCGGATGCTTACGCTCTACGCTGTTGCTGCCAGCGAAAACCGTTTGGTTGCCGGTACCGGAAACCGCAGCGAAGCCTACGTTGGTTACTTTACCAAGTGGGGTGACGGTGCCCATGATTTTAACCCTATTTCTGATCTGACTGTAACGGAGATCTACGAATTTCTGCGCTGGCTGAATGCTCCGGTCTGCATCATTGAAAAGGCTCCCTCGGCGGGCCTCTTTGATGGGCAGACAGATGAGCAGGAAATGGGCATCACATACAGGGAATTGGACGCATACCTCTTTGGTAAAAAGGTATCTGATACCGCAAAACAAACCATTCAGCGTATGCACGATCAAAGCGAACACAAGCGCGAGGGCGCTAAGCATTATGCATAATGGTACGAGTATGAAAACAAAAGTACGGGTTGTTTTTGCGGTTGCAGTATGTAAGCTACTTCGCGGTTTTCTGCATTTTCTCGGCCGTGGTGGGACCAATCTGCCGGGAAAATTCGCCCTGAAAATCTGCCCGGAGATCCTATCTGTAGCAGCAACAGGCGTGCGAACAATTGTCGTGAGCGGTACAAACGGAAAAACGACCACTTGCCGCCTGATTGAACAGGGATTGAATAGCGCCGGAGTCCCGTGCTTTGCAAACCGTTCCGGAGCCAACCTCCTACCGGGAATCGTTGCTGAGTTTATTGCAAATGCAAACCGGAACGGAATGCCGTCCAAAGCGGTATCCGTCATTGAATGTGATGAGGCCACGCTAAAAGCTGTCTTGAGCTTTATTACACCGGAAATCGTTGTGCTGACAAATATATTCCGGGATCAACTGGACCGCTACGGAGAAGTTACGCATACATTGGAAAAATTAAGCTCTGCCATAGAAAAGACCCCGAACACACTGCTGTGTTTGAATGCCGATGATTCTCTTGTTGCATCGATCGCACAGGCACTCCCCAACCCATGCGTGTTTTACGGGATCAACGCGGCAACAGAATCCGCGCCAAGCGACACGCACTCTGATGCGCTGTATTGCATCTGCTGCAAACAGCGTTATGCGTATACGCATAGAACCTATGGTCACTTAGGCAGCTTCCGGTGTCCCAACTGCGGATATAAAAGATCCGAGCCACAAATCTCTGTTGACCGTATTATTGAAACAAACCGATCCAAAAGTATTGTGGATCTTAACATCCGAGGACAACACACGCTTCAAACAATACCTCTGCCGGCACTTTACAATATCTACAATTATCTTGCTGCAATTTCTGCTTTGGATGCGTTTGGTGTGCCGGAAAAAGATTTGAAGTGTGTCGGTGCTTTCGGTCGGATGGAGCACTTTTCGATTGGAAAGGGCATCGCGTTGATTCTTGTAAAAAACCCGGCCGGTTTCACGCAGGTTATTGAGTATCTTTCCGATATAAAGGAAGAATATGACCTGATGTGCTGCCTGAATGATCAGGAAGTAGATGGAACGGATATCTCGTGGATCTGGGATGTTCCTTTTGAAAAGCTATCTCAGGAGAATGATCTAAAAACTGTTTTCGTAGCCGGAACACGGAAAGAGGAAATGTATCTCAGATTAAAACACGCAGGTCTTGATGAATCCAAATTGCAGCTTGTTGCAAACACAGCGCAGTTTATCCGAGAAACAACGAAACATCCACGGCCTTTGTTCATTGTTCCGACATACACAGCAATGATGCAGATCAGAAAACAACTTGCCGGAATGGACAGCAAAAAGGCTTTTTGGGAGTGAGTGTATGGAACTGAAGATATGTCATCTTTACCCGGATGTTCTCAATCTTTATGGTGATACGGGCAATGTCATTTGTATGAAGAACAGGCTTCAGTGGCGTGGCATTGATGTCTCAGTCGCAAACGCACCGATTGGAGAAACACCGTCTTTTTCGGAATTTGATGTATTTTTCCTTGGCGGAGGCCAAGACTTTGAACAGGAAGTCCTGTTGGATGATCTGCATATGGGAAAAGACAAAAATCTGATCTCCGCCATAGAGGATGGGAAAACGTTTCTGGCTATATGCGGTGGATATCAGATGCTGGGAAACTACTACCAAAATGCAGCCGGTCATCGCTGTGAATTTCTTGGAGCCATTGACTTTTATACACGCAGTGCGGAAAAACGCATGATCGGCAACTATCTGTTCCGATGTGTTCCTTCCTGTGGCGGAAGCGAGGTCGTGGGCTTTGAGAATCACAGCGGAAAAACCTATCTCAGCAGCGGTGTGCAGCCTTTGGGAGAGGTTCTCTGCGGTTTTGGTAACAACGCAGAAGACCGGACTGAAGGTGTGCATTATAAAAATGTATTTGGCACCTACAGTCATGGCCCCGTACTTCCCAAAAATCCGGAACTGTGCGATTTCATTCTGCAAACAGCACTGGAAAGAAAGTACGGCAAATGCGAGCTGCCACCTCTGGACGACCGTGCAGAACAGGCTGCACACACAGTGGCCATTGGTATAACCACCAAAGGGAAAATAAAAAGGCATAACGCACGATCTTGCCAAAAGCCATAATCGAGAGCCGCCTCCGGTGATCGTATTCTATCACCTGAGGCGGCTCTTCCTTATTCTTCAATATTCACACTGGTATAAGCATAGCCCTGCAAGCATCACACAGTGCCGGGATATCTTCGTTCAATGTCTCCCAGACAGAAACGACATCAATAGAGCCGTAGGCCTGGACGTAGAAATTGCGGGTATCTTTGATGATCCGCCAAGGAATCAGCTTGTTTCGTTCTTTTGCTTCTTCAGACAGCTGACTGACCAGCTCGCCAATCTGCACCACGCACATACAACAGGCATCCTGAAACATATGGTCTTTTTCAAATGCTTCATAGCTCTGGTCATACCGAGCCAGGTTTTCCGCAATGCGCTCACAGTACACAACGATTTTCTGTAAGATGATCTTATCCCGCTGTTCCATAGAGCAGCACCTCATCTTTCTTGATCATTTCCAAAAACACCGGATCGGAGGACTCGCTTGTCACCAGATCCACTGGGCATTGCAGTGCATCCTCCACCGCCAAACGAAACCCGCAGATCTGAAACAGCGTCCGCAGCTGACCTTTTTCGATCTTCAGATCCACATCACTATCAGTGGTCGCTACACCTCTGGAATAAGATCCAAACAAAGACACACTCTTCACACCATGGGCCTGCGCAATGGGTGTAATGATATTCTTCAATTCCTGAATGGCAAATGGCATACGATCATCTTCCTTCTGGTTTCAGTATAACACAGTGCAGAAAAGTAGGCCATACTATCTTTGAAAATTTCTGTTTCTCCCATGATGCCCTTTTGTAGACATAGTATTACTTGCTTTTCTGTGCCTCCACTTTCTTTTTACTGCGGCAGTTTCTTTGGTTCATCCGTTTCCTTGCTCGGACGCACTCCGGTTTACCACAGATGACGGAGCGATTGCTTCTACGGACAAATGCCTCACCACAGAACGGGCATCCGCTGCAAGGACCATCTTTCTGGTTTTGGGATCTACGTTCAGTCATTTAACGAATTGCGGTAATTTAACGATAACAGACCACAAAATGTAGTGGTTTCTGTTTTGAAGCACACAAGCACACCACATCATGTTGTGGTGTGCTTTATATTTTGCGTTGCAAAGCTTGGATAATTACTCTGTTTGAGGGTAAAAGTGAGCATAAAAAGGCCTACCGCAGGTGATACCGATTGTATCAACTTGCGGTAGGTTTTTTGGCGGAGACGGTGTAACCTTGCGGTCGGCACGACCGCAAGGGATTCTCCCACGGCCTAACCAACATGCCACCGGCATGTTGGTTGCGCTGCCAAGCAGCGCCGGCCTTTCGAATCCCACCGCCTGAATACCATGCCAAAAGAAATAACACACCGCAAGGGTGTGTTATTTCTTTTGGCGGAGACGGTGGGATTCGAACCCACGTGCGGTTGCCCGCAAACTGATTTCGAGTCAGCCCCGTTATGACCACTTCGATACGTCTCCATATATGTTATTCTCCACGAGAGATAACATTTCTTATTTAACTATCTCCGGGGCACGCCCCGTTATGTCCTGTTGACACTAAGCATTTGTTCTGCGCTTCGCTTGTACAAACGCAAGTGTCTGCCACTCCTTTTTGCTCGCTTACTCTTCCTGTTGTGGTACCCAAAATCAGTGATCGCTCGTTTCCTCGCGACTGATTTTGACCACTGCCACTCATTCGGCTCCTTTTATCTGCCGCTGGCAGCAGTCGCCTCATTCCCCACAGGCAGCGCTCGCAAACGTCCCCACTTCGATACGTCTCCATAACGCTGTGATTATAACAGCTAAGCGGCAGAAAATCAAGTGCCGTCCGGGAGCGTACCGTTGTTTTGCTGCAGGAGGGTCAGCAGCTTTGCAACGGCATCTGCCAGAAGCTTTGCCGAGGCTTTTGCCTGTGTCAGGGTATTACCGTTGGTGCCCACCTCCACTAAAATGGCGCCGGGGGCTGTGTGCTGGTTGAAGCGCTCCGTCCGCAGATCCAGTTTGCGGCAAAGCCCCGGATATTCTCCTTCCAGCACGGACTGCAGCTTCAGGGCATTTGCCAGATTCTCCTCCCAGTCAGGATGCTCCAGACCGCCTTCATTTGTCCCCACCACCAGCATCAGCTGCGCGGCGGAAACTCCCTGCTGGTCACTGAGCAGCGCCACTGCCTGCCCGCGGTCATCTTCCACCGCGTCACGGTGGATATCCATGACCATCCGGATATTGGGATGCTGCTGTTTCCATTGCTCGATCCGCTGCAGGCTGTTCCAGTAGGACACATTATAATTGGGGTAGTCGCACACCGTCCTGTCATGGATGACCTCCACACCGTGCTCCCGGAGAGTCTGTGCCAGAACTTCCCCGACGGCAATGACATTGCGGCTCTCATCTAAGGTGCGGTAGGGGGAGGTCGGTTCATAGGTCAAGCCGTCTGTCATTTCGTAGCTTTCCGTGGTATGGCTGTGGATGATGAGCACAGCGCCAAAATCCGAAAGCTCCATGGCTGTGGGTCTTTGCAGCAGGGCATTCTTGTCGTAGCTGTAGCTGCAGGCACCGACCACCTCCAGTTCCTGCGCCGAAGCCGTCTGCACCGCAGGTGTATAGACCACCTCCGTGGGCACAGGGGTGGGCTGGGGAGGCAGCACCTGCACCGTCAGCACTTCCTGCTCCGGAGGTTGGGCGGACACACGCTGTCCCGTTTCCAGAAACAGCAGAAACTCGACCGTTTTGGGATCGTGGAGCGCATCCATGACCAGCTGCCCCAGTCTGTCGTCCAGTCCCAAAAACATACACAGGCGCAGGCATACGGACACGATCAGCATGGCGGCGCAGTATTGGCGGCTCTTTCGTTGATACATGAATACCCCTCCCGTGTCGAATTTCAGAATTTCTTAAGTTTCGCCCTCTTGCAACTTTGTTTGCGCCTCTATATAATAGAGGCAGTTTCACACAAGAGGGTGCTTTCTATGTTACCAAAACCGGTCGTCGATTACCGTCGTTTCCGTCTGAAACAGATCAATACACCGGAATTTTCTCATCTGAAGCTGCTGATCTTCTGGCCTGTATACGTGCTGCTCTTCGGCGCCATTGAGCGCGATGTGTTCGGTGACACCTATACGCCGGTGGAGATCTTTCTCGATGAATGGATCCCCTTCTGCGAGTGGTTTGTCATTCCCTATACCTTCTGGTTTTTCTTCCTGCTGGGCATCCATATCTACACCTTGTTTTATGACATTGCCTCCTTCCGGCGGCTCATGACCTTTTTGTTCATCGCCTATTTTGGCACACTGACCATCTATCTCATCTGTCCCACCTGTCAGAACCTGCGCCCGACCACCTTTGAACGGGACAATCTGCTGGTGCGGTATATGCGCTTTTATTACACCTGCGATACCAACACCAACGTCTGCCCATCCCTCCATGTGGCAGGCAGCTGGGCTGTGGTCTGCGGCGCATGGAAGAGCCGGCATTTTTCCTCCCGCAAATGGCGCATCGCCTTTGTGATCACGGCGCTGCTCATCAGCGTGTCCACCTGCTTTGTCAAGCAGCATTCGGCGCTGGATGTGATTCTGGCGATCCCTCTGTGCGTTCTGGGCTGGCGCGTTGCCATGCGTCTTGGCAGCAGCTCGTCCTCCACGCCCACGCAGCCAAAAAGAAAATGGCGCAGAAGACTTTCTGTCTGACCAAATCCATACACGGGACACACCGGTGTCCCGTATCAGCGTGTCAAAGATTCTTTGACACGCTTCCTTGATTTCAAGCAGTAAGCATGGAGGATGCAGCATGGAACACAGCAAACAAGAACGTGTGCTGGAGATCTTCTTCCGCGGTCTGCGGGGCGAGGATCTGTCGGTACAAAAGCTGGCGGATGAATACGGTGTTTCCACCAAGAGCATCACCCGCTCCATCAACGATCTGAAGGCATTTCTGGCTGATCGCCGGGATCTGGTGGGCAATACGCAGCTGCAGTATTCCTACAGGGACAAATGCTACCGCCTGTACATGGATCGGTTTCTGACCAACAAGGAGCTGTTCGCGCTGGTGGAGGTCATGATCGGTGCCAGAGCCTTTTCCAAACAGGATCTGCTGGAGATCACCGACAAGCTGCGGCAGTTCACAAGTCCCGAGGATCGCCCCAGACTGAACGAGCTGATCTGCAAGGAGCTGTATCACTATGCCCAGGTCAAGCATGACTGCGACAGCGTATTGGACAACCTCTGGCTGCTGACAGACTGCATCCACGACAGGCAGGAACTCTCTGTTGACTACTACCGGATGGACAGAGCCTATAAGACCTATCGGCTGCGCCCGGTGTCGATCATGTTCGCGGATCACTATTTTTACCTTGTGGCATTTCCCGTGCAGGAGCAGACGCCGCTGTACTTCCGCGTTGACCGCATCAAGCATATCATCCGTCACAGAAAGCATTTTACCACATGGGAAGCGCCGGATTTTGACGAAGGTCTGCTCCGCCGACGCAGTCTGTTTATGTGGCCCGGCGAGCTGCGGACGGTGCGCTTTGAATTTTCAGGGCCCTCGTTGCAGGCTGTGCTGGATAAGCTGCCCACTGCCTGGGTCATAGAGCAGCTTGATGCCGGCAGGTACCTCATCGAAGCGGAAGTCTACGGCGACGGCATCAAAATGTGGCTTCTCAGTCAAGGCGCCTGGGTCAAGGTCGTTGCCCCGGAAGCATTCGTGAAAGAAATGAAAGAAGAGATCCAAAAAATGCAGAGTATGTACTGCTGATATAATTTTTCACCCGGACAGGCTTCTGTCCGGGTGATTTGTTATGCTGTGGAAGAAACGAGGTGATGCGCTGTGGAACAGGACAATCGCAAGGATTTTGGGATTATACTTGTGCCGGGAAATTCGTTAGAATATCCCAAAGAGGTGATGGCCATGGCAGAAAACGATCCGGAACTGCTCAACAGCGTGTACCGGGAGATCAGCGAGCAGATGGGGATGGATACCGCCATGGGGATCTATTGTCTGTTCAAGGGGCAGCAGATCACGTTTCCCGTTCGGTTTTTCCATCCGGCGCACATCCAGAAGCTGGTCGTCCGGGAATATGACGGGACGAACATCCGGATGCTGGCTGCCAAGTATAACTACAGCGAAAAGACCATCCGGAGGATTCTGAAGGAAAGCAGGGAAGTGTGATGTTCTATTTATTCGTTGGTGTGGTGATCGTGGGCGTGATCATTTCCTCCATCATAGACGAAGGCGGCTTTTTGTCCAAGTTCGCTCTGGCGTCTCTGGCGGCAGCCATTGGCTGTCTGCTGATCTTGTGGATCACGGATCTGGAGCTGATGCGCACCCTTGCCAAGATCTGCGGTGCGGCAACCGTCATTGCCGTGCTGCTCAATATCATCGCCAAGATCGCGGATTTCTGAAAATCGTCGTACTTCGCCCACGGGCGCATCACAAATAAAAAGGAGAAGATGTATCATGGGATTTTTTGACACACTGGGAAGGATCGCTTCCTCCGTCGCAAATTCTGCCGCCAACAGCATGGCAGATAAGGCAGACCGCTATTCTTCCGGCTATGCGCGCGGCAGCGAGCGCGCCGGGGATATGTCCACCGCCGAGCTGCGGGAGTCTCTGCGCCGCGCAAAGGACAGCAACCTTTCCGACTGGAAGAAGGCCGGAGAAGTCCGCGCCATGGCAGACGAATACAAAAACAGAACAAAGTGAGGTAACAATATGGGTTTGCTGGATGTTTTATTTGGCAGCGGCGACACTTCCGAGGACGAAAACTCCTCTTTGTCTTCCACCATCGCCTCCTCCCGGGGCAGGAAGATTCTGTACCAGTGCCGCTACTGCAGCTACCGCTCGGAGCGATATGCTTCTCAGGGCGCACCCCTGCCCGGGGTGAACAACTGCCCGCGGCATCCCAGAGGTACCCACAAAGGCCCTCACAGCTGGATGCGGACATATCTGTAATAGCATTTCACCCGGACAGATGCCTGTCCGGGTGAAATGCTATTATATCCTTGAACGTGAGGTTGATGCCAATGTTACAGTACGAGACCGCCCACAGACTTTTTGAAAAGATCCGCGAAAAAGCCTCCCTGTGCCATACGGAGGGCTTTGACGAGCTCTACAGGGACTTCCTCAAGGCTGCCGTGACCTATGCCGAAACGCGGCTGAGCCGGGCATTTATGACCCTTGCCGAAAAAAGGCAGGACGATGCCTGCTACATCGCCCTGTTCCTGTCACCGGAACAGCGGTGAGAAAGCGGATCAATCGTGCATTATTTTCCCCTTCCCTCTTGCAGGTTTGGTGCGGGTTTGATATAATTTTGGGAGAATATAAAATTTTGGAGGCAATACATATGTTTACCAAACTCTATGAAGCACTGAAAGCTACCCGCCGCACCATCGTGTTCACCGAGGGCCACGATGCCCGTATCCTGGAAGCTGCCGCCCGTCTGAAGGCAGACGACCTGATGGACGTGATCCTGGTCGGCAATGTTGACACCGTCAAGGCTGAGGCTGCCAAGGGCAATTTCGACATCGACGGTCTGACCATTCTGGATCCTGCCACTTACGAGGGCATGGATGAGATGGTCGCCAAGATGGTGGAGCTGCGCAAGGGCAAGATGTCCGCTGAGGACTGCGCCGCTGCTCTGGCAAAGGGCAACTACTTCGGCACCATGCTGGTGAAGATGGGCAAGGCTGACGCTCTGCTGGGCGGCGCTACCTACTCCACCGCCGACACCGTTCGTCCCGCTCTGCAGCTGATCAAGACCAAGCCCGGTGCAAACCTGGTCTCCTCTGCATTCATCATGTTCCGCGAAGGCGACGGTCCTCTGGACAAGCTGTGCATGGGCGACTGCGCCATCAACATCTCCTACGAAGACACTCTGGACAAGGAAGGCAACGTCAAGGTCTCCGCAGCCCGTAAGCTGGCTGAGGTCGCCGTGGAGTGCGCCAACACCGCTGAGTTCTTCGGCATCGATCCCAAGGTCGCTATGCTGAGCTTCTCCACCAAGGGTTCCGGCAAGGGCGCTACTGTGGGTCTTAGCCAGGAAGCTACCAAGGTGGCTCAGGAGCTGGCTCCCGAGCGTGCCATCGACGGCGAAATGCAGTTTGACGCTGCCGTTTCTCCCACCGTCGGTCAGCTGAAGTTCCCCGGCTCCAAGGTGGCAGGCTACGCCAACACCTTCGTCTTCCCCTGCATCGAAGCAGGCAACATCGGCTACAAGATCGCACAGCGTCTGGGCGGCTACGACGCCTACGGCCCCATCCTGCAGGGTCTGAACGCTCCCATCAACGACCTGAGCCGCGGCTGCAACGCCGAGGAAGTCTACAAGATGGCGATCATCACTGCCGGCATGGCATAAAAAGGCTTCAAAAATAAAAAGGGGAGCGAAAGCTCCCCTTTTTCGCGATGCATAATGAATGGTGAAAAACAAATAATGGAACTGTACGGCAATTGTTTGCTTTTCACGATTCATTCTTCCCACGGAGGGTTTTATGCGATTATCCAAATATCTTGGCGACCGGGACTTCTGGCGCGTAGCAAAACGACTGGCGCTGCCCATTGCGCTGCAGAATATGCTCACCAGTTCCTTCGTACTGGTGGATACGCTCATGGTCTCCCGTCTGGGGGATCTGACACTCTCCAGCGTGGGCATGGCAGGTCAGTGGGCGTGGTTTGCGTCCCTGCTGGCCTTCGGTCTTTGCTCCGGTATGTCCGTGTTCGTTGCCCAGTACTGGGGTGTCCGTGACTTCAAGGGCATCCGCCGTGTCTACGGCATCGCCCTGCTGACAGGGCTTCTGGTCTCTTTGACCTTCTTTGCCATTGCTTTTTTTGCGCCCGAGGGCGTCATCCGGCTGTTCAACAAAGATCCCGATGTGATCCGGCAGGGCAGCCGTTATCTGAAGATCGCCTGCTGGTCTTATCCTGCCTCTACGCTGACCTTGGTCATGTCCACGGTGCTGCGCAACACGGAACGGGTAAAGCTGCCTTTGTATGTGTCCATCGTGACCACCATTACCAATGCCATCGTCAACTATGGTCTGATCTTCGGCAAGCTGGGACTGCCTCAGCTTGGTGTGGCAGGCGCTGCCGTTGCCACCTGTGTCTCCGCGTGGCTTGGCCCTGTGCTGATTTTGATTGTCTCTGCATTCCAGAAGAATCTCCTCATGGGCGATATCCGGGAGCTGTTCGCCTTCGGCCCCAGGAACCTTGCCCGGTTTTACAAAAAAGCTGTGCCTGTCATGCTCAACGAGGGTCTTTGGTCTTTCGGTATTCTGGCACTGAACATGATCTACTCCAACATGGGCTACGAATACTATGCCGGTGTGACCATTTTCAAGACCATCAACGATGTGGCATTTTCCTTCTGCGCAGGTCTCGGCAATGCCTGTGTCATCATGGTGGGCAAGTCCGTGGGGCAGGGCAAGATCTCCCGCGCCCTGTCAGATTCATGGCGCTTTACGGTGCTGGTACCCCTGACGGCGCTGCTCATCGGTCTTGTGTGCATTTTCTTCCGCGAGCCTCTGGTGTCCCTCTTTGCCGCCGGTGACAATCTCTCGGAGCTGACGCTGGCAACGGCGTATATGGTCATCATCTTCTGCTCTTTGGAATACGTGCTGCGCAACATCCCCTATGTGCAGGTGGTGGGCGTGTTCCGCTCCGGCGGAGACACCCTCATGGGCATGATTATGGACATTGGCTCTTTGTGGCTCGTTGCCATCCCGCTGACCTTTGTGGCAGCAAATGTCTGGAAGCTGCCCTTTATGAGCGTGCTCATGGTGGCGTACCTTGCCGAAGATGTTCCCAAGTGTATTTTGTGCCTGTGGCACTTTATATCGCTGCGCTGGCTCAAGCCTGTAACGGAAGAAGGCAAACTGGGTCTGGCAGAATTTAAAAAGGAGAAGAAGAAATCATGATCGTAACCAAGGACACCCGATGCGATGAGCTGCTGAAGGCAGTCAACTTCCCGGGAAAAGCCAAGTTTATCAATCCTGTGGCAGGTCTTGTCTGGAAGGACTTCGGTCTGGAGGAGGAGCGTCAGCGCTACCATGCGCTCATGGGTGAAGAGACTATGGACGGTCTGACCATCGACCAGATCGCCGATATCGATCCCAACTGGAACAACCCCTCCATGCTGGAAGGCATGCAGACCTTTGCCGAATATGCCGTAAAGGACGGCTTCTATCACGACATCTACAAGGGCACGGAGCTGGAGGGCGAAACGGCACTCATGGCAATGACCGTTCCCGGTGCCAAGCGTTTTGTGGTCATCTGCGCCGGCGGCGGCTACGGCAGCTGCTGCACCATGGTAGAGGCGTTCCCCTTGGTAAGACCTCTGCTGGATGCCGGAATCTCCGCCTTTGTATTCCACTACCGTGTGGGCAAAAATGCTCACTATCCCAACCCCATGGACGATCTGGCAAAAGCCATCGCGTACATCTTTGCGCACTTTGATGTTTCCGAGGACTACGGCGTCATGGGCTTCTCCGCAGGCGGTCATCTGGCTGCCACCTTCGGCACCAAGACCATCGGCTGGAAGCACTACGGTCTGCCCAAGCCCTCTGTCATGTTCCTTGGCTACCCCGTCATCTCTCTGGACGCTAACATCAGCCACGGCGGCAGCTGCCAGAATCTGCTGCAGGAAGACTGGCAGGATCCCGAACGGATCAAGCAGTACTCTGTGGATCAGCAGACAGATGGGGATTATCCCCCTTCCTTCATCTGGCAGTGCAAGGGCGATAAGTCCGTGCCTGTGATCAACTCCCAAATGATGGCAGACAAGCTGACCGAGCACGGTGTCAAGAATATCTATGAAGTCTTTGATGCCGCCGCCCACAGCTGGGGCCTGGGCACCGGCACTCTGGCAGACGGCTGGCTGACCAGAGCCATCGACTTCTGGAACACGCTGTAAAAGAAAGAAGAAGCTATCACAGATAGCTTCTTCTTTCTTTGTGCCTGCACACGGGCGATCGCAGATCGCCCCTACGACAGATACGCACTGCCGACCTATGGATGTCATTGCGAAGGAGCGAAGCGACTGTGGCAATCTAAAAACCTGCCAACCACAAGCGCACTGCCGTACAAAACGTAAGGGCGGCGAGCTGCCGCCCGATATTTCAATCGTCGGCGCAGCCGACACATTCATTGTCAATTGTCAATTATTCTTACGGAATGATCTTATTGGGCTTTAAATACCGCTCTTCCTCGGAGAAGACGCAGCCGCAGTATTTCTGCATATAGAAGCCATGCTCTCTGGCAAAGTCCTGCCCTTCGCGGAAGAGAGGACGGAAGTCCTCATAAAGGAACTGCACACCGTATTCCTCGGCAGCTCTCTGCGCCACCTCCATCATCAGACTGTGATTTTGGTAGGGGCTGATAAACAGGCTGGAGGTGAAGGCATCGAAGCCCTGCTCTTTGGCAGTCCTTGCCGTTTCAAACAGCCGCATCTCATAGCACTTGACGCAGCGGTGAGCAATGTCCTCGGCAACTTTGCGGACAAAGGGCCGCAGAGCATAGTCGTTTTGCTCAATGAGTCTGACACCGATTTGGGCCAGATACTCTCTGACCGTATTGCGGCGGCTGCGGTACTCCGTAAAGGGATGGATATTGGGATTATACCAGAAGCCCGTCACATCATGTCCCTGCTCCTGCAAAAGGGCAAGGGGACGATTGGCACAGGGGGCGCAGCAGATATGAAGCAGCACCTTCATGCTCAGCCCTCCACCAGCGCGGCGGCACGCTGGAACTTGCTCAAAGGCTCCTGCTGCAGACCGAAGCGCTCCATCAGCTCCACAGCAAAGGCTCTGGCAGTCTCTCCGTCGCCTTCCTTCAGCTCCACCTCAATCTCGCAGATGGGGCTTTCCTTCTGTCCTGCCGCCACTATGCCCACATCGCCTGCCAGCTCACAGACCGTGCCGTCTGCAAACTTCACCTGCGCGGCGCGGCGGCTGAAGCGGGCAAGGCACAGAGGCTGCACGCCATTGGCAGTCAAAAAGATCAGCTCTCTGGGCGCACCTGCGCGGATCAGCCCCTCAATGGCTTCTTCCATGTTCCGTGCCGGACATTCCCATTCGCCTCTTGTCTGATCGGCTCTGACAGGCGTCTTCACCGTGGCGATCAGATCCATATTCTCCTGCCGCAGACGCAGCGTCCATTTGCGCTTGGACAGGTCGCGGTTTTCCGTATCATAATAGACCGTTGCCATATCATAGAGCACATAACCCCCCTGACGGACAGCGGCGATCTCCTTGTCGAACAAGATCTCCTCCAGCACCCGGGTGTCGGGTACGGCGAGCTTAAATTCCAATTCTCTTCCCATTATGCGATCCCCCAGAATTCCGGCCAGATCAGCTGCGAGACGACATAGACCGTCAGCATCAGCAGAACTGTAATGATGGCAGGCTTGATGATCTTGCTGCCGTTTTTGATGGTGACACCTGCTCCCAAATAGTGGCCCAAAATGGATGCAGCTGCGGCAATGAGACCCACGCCGTACAGGACGCTGCCCATCATGCAGTCGGTCACAAGACCGCCCACATTGGATGCCAGATTGATGACCTTGACCGTGCCTGCCGCGTTGCGGCTGTCCAGCTTACCGAAACGGATGCACACCAGCATGAGCAGTGTGCCGCAGCCGGGGCCGTAGTAGCCGTCATAGGCGCCGATGATGAGCGCTGCAAGGCAGACGATGAGCAGCTGCTTGCCCTTGGCGATCTCACCGGGTGTTTCGGGCCAGTTCTTGGTGCGCAGGGTAAAAAATGCCATCAGAGGCAGGACTACCAGCAGCAGATATTTCAGCACTTCCGGTCTTGTGCATGCTTTCAGCCACGCGCCGCCCATGGCGCCTAAGTATGCCAGCACCATACCCGGAAGCGCCAGTCGCCAGATGACACACTTGTTCTTGATAAACCGCGCCAGAGAGAAGATGGTGCCGATGGCGGCAGAGAGCTTGTTGGTGCCGAATGCCAGATGGGTCTGGTCTGCGCCCAGCTTGCTGAAGCCAATGAGGTACGAGGGCACGGAAACGATGCCGCCACCACCGCCGATGCCGTCCATAAAGGAGGCGAAGAACACACCGGCGCTGATGAGCAGCACGATCCACAGCTCTACGCGTCCGTCCACAAGATAATTGAAAATATTCATAGCAGTCCCTCCAACACCATGTTCACGGCTTTTGCCACACCGTCATGGTCATTGTCGTCCGTAATGTATTTGGCGCATGCCTTTGCCGCTTCGGAGCCGTTACCCATGCAGACAGGCAGACCTGCGTAGCGCAGCATGCTCAGATCGTTTTCGCTGTCACCGATCGCCATGACCTCCTGCGCCGTGATGCCCAACGCCTGTGCCAGCAGGGAAAGTCCCGTGCCCTTGTCTGTGCCGGCAGGGCAGATCTCCACATCGTTGGGGCCGCACTGGAGCACGGTGTAAGGCTCACCCTCCATACGGCGCTTGACTTCCTCAATGACACCTTCGGAAAAACACGGCATATAGAATTTCACGATCTTGTCTATGGAGCTCAGATAGGCATCCAGATCCTCTTCACCCACATGGTATTTTGCCAGAAACGCCGCCACATCGGGAGAGCTGAGGGAGATGGCGCGCTCCAGCTCCCGGGCATCGTCGTGGAACCTCGCTGTCAACGGATCAGCGGCACAGACTACCAGATCCAGATCCCGAAGCTTTTCACGAAGCCGTTTGGCTTCATCAACGGGGATGTATCGTCCGGCAATGATCTTGCCTGTTTTCACATCCACCACCCGTGCACCGGTGCAGCCGTTGACATAGCTGATGCAGGGTACTTTTTCTATCACATCATCACATTCCGGCTCCGGTCGTCCTGTGGACAGCACCACCGCGATGCCCTTCTCCGCCGCCTCAGTCAGGGTACGGATTGTCTGTTCCGTGACCTGCAGATGGGAGTTCATCAAGGTGCCATCAATATCCAGCGCGATCAGTTTGATAGCCATGAGATCGATCCTTTCCAAATCCTGTTTTCATATCAGAGGTATTTTATCAAGAAAGATGTCTGAAAGCAAGCACCGCAAAGGATTTCGGGAAATTTTCCTGCGATTTTGCTTGACATGAGACGTTAGGTGTGATATTATCTTTAAGCTGATTGCATCAGTATACCCTCGCGGGTGTAGTTCAATGGCAGAACCCCAGCCTTCCAAGCTGGTCGCGTGGGTTCGATTCCCATCACCCGCTCCATATGCGCCAGTAGCTCAGTTGGATAGAGCAACTGCCTTCTAAGCAGTAGGTCAGGGGTTCGAGTCCCTTCTGGCGTGCCAGACCGAAAGGTCATTTTGCCACCCGGTGCAATGGCATGAGTTGAATATGGTGGATGTGGCGCAGTTGGTTAGCGCGTCAGATTGTGGCTCTGAAGGCCGAGGGTTCGAATCCCTTCATCCACCCCATTCTTCTTCAAGCCTCGCTTTTGCGGGGCTTGATTTTTCCGTTGCGATCCATATTGGGATGTCGCCAAGCGGTAAGGCAACGGACTTTGACTCCGTCA
>JAGBBD010000057.1 GCA_017938625.1 Oscillospiraceae bacterium
ATACTCTCTGGTATTATCTGACCCTTCCGATTTCTTTCGCGCTGGTCTATTTCCTCGCAAAGGCCTTTCATGGTTATATTGCCTGGGTATCGAAAGGCTTGTCCGGAAAACGCAGCGCATGAAAAAACTCCCGAAACATAATGTTTCGGGAGTTTTTTACGTTTTGTTATTCAGCGGAGATCAGATAGTAGTAAACAGGCTGACCGCCGGGCAGCAGATTGATCTCTGCGCCGGGGCAGTGCTCTTCGAAGACGGTCTGAGCCTGCTGTGCCTGCTCTTCAGTGATGTCCTCGCCGTAGAAAATGTTGAGGAATTCCTTGCCCTCTTCTGCAGTTTTCTTTGCCATCTCGGCAAGGAGCGCGGCAATATCGGGGGTGGTGTCCAGCAGAGCGCCGTTGTACAGACCCAGATAATCGCCTTCGCGAATGTCACGGCCGTCAAAGTCGGAGTTTCTGGCAGCGTAGGTGATCTGCATGGTGGTGACACCTGCCAAAGACTCAGTCATGGCGGCAGTATTGGCTTCGTCATCCTGCTCGGGATCAAAGTTCAGCATGGCGGTGATGCCCTGGGGAACGGTCTTGGAGGGAATGACGATGACCTTCTTGCTGCTCAGACGGATGGTCTGCTCTGCAGCCATAATGATGTTCTTGTTGTTGGGCAGGACGAACACGACCTCGGAGGGTGTGCGTTCGATCTGCTTGAGAATGTCCTCTGTGGAGGGGTTCATGGTCTGACCGCCCTCGATGATGCCGTCCACACCAAGATCGCGGAACACAGTGGCAAGACCGCTGCCTGCACAGACAGACACAACACCGTATTTCTTTTCCGGTGCTGCGGCGGCAGGCTCTTCCTCGGCATCCAGATCATCGGTGCTCTGAGGAGCGCGGCCTGCTGCCATATCCTCATACTGGGTGCGCATATTTTCGATCTTTGCCAGCTCCAGTGTGCCGTATTTCTGGGCTTCTGTCAGGGCCTCACCGGGAATATCGGTGTGTACGTGGACCTTGAATGCGTCATCATCTTCGCCGATGACAAGGCTGTCGCCAATGGAGTTGAGATATTCACGGAAAGGTTCGATGGACTTGTCGGTAGTCTTACGGACGATAAACACCGTATCAAAGGTGAAGGTGATGTCTTCATCGGTCAGAGCGGCAAAGTCGGCAGATTCCTTTACTTCGCCTCCACCAACGGGAGCTTCAATATCCTTGCCCTGCAGGGAAGAGAGCATGCCTTCCAGAATGCACACAAAGCCCATGCCGCCTGCATCCACCACGCCTGCCTTCTTCAGAACAGGGTTCTGGTTGACGGTATTTTCCAGCGCCTTCTTGGCAACACTGATGGCGGTGGTCAGGGTGCTTTCCGCACAGGGATCCTGCTGCGCTGCCTTCACAGCGCCTGCGGCTGCCAGACGGGAAACCGTCAAAATAGTACCTTCTGCAGGCTTCATGACCGCCTTGTAGGCAGCTTCCACACCTGCGGTCAGAGCAGCGGCAAAACCTTCACCATCGGTCTCTTCCATGCCCTTGAGGGATTTGGAGAAACCACGGAAAAGCAAAGAAAGGATAACACCGGAGTTGCCTCTTGCACCACGCAGCAGGGCAGAAGCAGTCACATCAGCTGCCTTGGTCAGGGTCAGCTCGCCTGCCTTACGCAGCTCTGTGGCAGCGGTGTTCAAAGTCATGGACATATTGGTGCCGGTGTCACCATCGGGAACGGGGAACACGTTCAGATCATTGATCTGCTGTTTGTTCAGTTCAATAGAGGCAGCGGCGGAAAGGACCATCTTCCGATACGCTGCACCGTCAATTGTCTGTCTCAATGTAGGTTACCTCCGAAATGTTGGCAGATCAGTCTGCACAGATGGAATCCACATACACATTGACGGCCTTGACGGTCGTGCCGGTGGATTTTTCAACGTTGTATTTGACTTCGCTGACGATGGAAGCGCCGATGGCAGCAATGTTGACACCGCGGTCAACGATGATGTGCAGATCCACAATGATGGAGCCATCATCACAGAATTGGACCTTGACACCCTTGCTCATGGCCTCTCTGCGCAGCAGGTGCACCAGACCATCGGTCATGGAACGGACAGCCATGCCCTTGACACCAAAGCAATTGGTGGCAGCGCGGCCGGCGATATTGGTATAGACATCGGTGTCTACGGCGATCAGTCCATGTTCGGTAGAAAGACGGATCATAGAGATACCTCCTTATGATTGCGCATAATTTCGTTTCTATATTGTAACCTATTTTAAATAAAAGTACAAGAGGGAAAATGAAAGATAAACGTAAAGAAAACAATGAGCCGTCCGAACGCTTCGGATGGCTCATTGTTTTGTGCTGCTGTGAGGGCGGCGCGTACGCTTTCTGACGGTGGCCTTAGTGGTGCGGAAAGTATTTGCTGCATCGGAAGTACCTTCATAGATCATGCGGATGGCTTTTGTGGTGCCGTCTTCCTCAGCCACCAGACGCACACGCAGCAAAAACTGCCCATGGTTGGGGCACGATGCCATGGCTGTATATCGGCGGTTCTGGCTGCTGACCCATTTGCCGTGATTCATCAGACTCTGACACTTGGGGCAAAGGTTTTCTTCTCCACCCAGAAGCTCCAGTGCATCGTCCCTGCCTGCAAGACCATGGAAGACTTTCCTGTCGAGGCAGCCGGGGATCTGGGCACCATGGAAACCGTTTTCATGCTCCTCCATGGATCTGCCGTATTCCTCCATGCCTCTGGGAAGGTCCAGCCGCGTACATAAAATGGCGGTGTGATATGCATCGCCAAGGGCGTCGTGGGCAGGTCTTGTAGGCTCCACGCCTGCCATCTGCATGGCAGTCTTCAGCGCCTTTTGCGCTGTGGCGCCGTCTGTCTGGCTGTTGAAGATCATCTGAGCATTGTACCAGCGATCCACCCAGCTGCTTTCCAGCCCGTGCAGCTCCATGTTTTCTTTGAGGATACCGATATCATCAAAGCCCCATGTGAGGAACACGCAGTCTTCGCCGCACCATTCGCGGAAGCGATCGATGGCTTCGGGGAAGGGAACACCGTGCTCTGCCAGCTGAGCGTCCTTGATGCCTGTCAGAGAGCTGACTTTTTTATTCAGTTTTCGAAAAACCTTTGGTTTGATCAGGACTTGGAACTCATCGCCCACGATCTGCCGATCCGTGACACGAACGGCGCCGATCTGGATGATCTCGCCGCGGAACTTTATGGGCAGCCGTTTGGCGGAGTAGGAACCGGGCCAGGCCTGATTCCATTCCATGTCCAGAACGATATACTGCATAAGACACAGCTCCTTCTACTATCCGCGCAATATCATATCACAACAGCCGTGCTGTTGTAAACACAAACCTTTGTGCATAGATATATTGTGAAAGGCGGGGATGCAAATGCCATTTTTATTTTTAAGTCCGTCGACACAGGAATTCAATCCCTATGTCACCACGGGAAATGAAGAATACTGGATGAATGCGCTGGCAGACGAGATGGAGCCGTATCTGCTGGCAAGCGGTATTGATTTTACAAGAAACGATCCGGCGCAGAATGCGGCAGCAGCCATCCGGCAGTCCAATGCCGGAGAATATGACTTTCATCTGGCGCTCCATTCCAATGCTGCGCCGCCGGGTGTGGAGGGGACATATCGGGGGATCGATATCTACTACTATCCTGGCAGCAACGATTCTCTTCGCATGGCAGAGATTCTGGTGGATAATCTCAAACCGATCTATCCTTTGCCCGAACGAGTACGGGCGCTGCCTACCAGAAATATCGGAGAGGTCAGCCGCACGGCAGCACCTGCCGTACTGGCAGAGCTTGGCTATCACGACAATCGTGAGGATGCCCTGTGGGTGGAAAACAACCTGTCTGCCATTGCGTCTGCTCTGGTATTGGGGGTGACAGAGTATTTTGGTGTCCCGTTCCAGCGACCCCAACCGGTGCGCACCGGCACTGTGGCGGTGCAGTGGGGCAGACTCAATATTCGGGATCTGCCCAGCTTGGAATCCACGGTCATCACCCAGGCAGAAAACGGGGAACAGCTGGAGATCTATGGGGAGAACGGCAACTGGTATTCTGTGGGATTGCGCGGCATTGTGGGCTATGCCAACACTGCCTATGTGGTCTTATAAGCTCAGTTAAAGATGTTGCTTTCGTCCCGGAACAGGTTGCCGATGCGCGCCTGCATGGCAGGGAAGGTGGGGTCATCTGCGTAGGCAGGATCGGACAGGGCCTGTTCTGCCGCCTCCTTTGCCTGAGACAACAGCGCCATGTCAAGGCTCAAATTGGCTGCTTTGAATTGGGGCAGACCGTGCTGACGGCTGCCGAAGAAATCGCCGGGGCCGCGCAGAGCGAGATCCTCCTCTGCGATCTTGAAGCCATCATTTGTCTTGCACAGGGCTTTGAGACGCGCCTGTGTCTGTTCGTTTTTGTTGCCGGAGAAGAGCACACAGTAGCTCTTATCCTTACCGCGGCCTACACGTCCGCGCAGCTGGTGCAGCTGGCTCAGACCGAAGCGGTCGGCATTTTCAATGACGATCAAGGTGGCATTGGGCACATCCACGCCCACTTCAATGACCGTGGTCGCCACAAGGATATCCAGTTCGTGCTGTGAGAACTGTCCCATGATCCGTTCTTTTTCAGCCGGTTTCAGCTTGCCGTGGAGCAGACCTACACGCAGATCGGGGAACACGATCTGCTGCAAAGACTGCGCCCATACTTCGGCAGATTTCAGACTGTCCAGTTCGCTTTCTTCTACAGCGGGGCACACCACATAGATCTGATTGCCTGCTGCCGCGTGTTTGCGGATAAAAGCATTGATTCTCGGGCGCATGCTCTCGCCCACCAGAAAGGTGTCGATCACCTGTCTGCCCGGAGGAAGCTCATCGAGAACACTCACATCCAGATCGCCGTAGACCATCAAGGCAAGCGTTCTGGGGATGGGAGTCGCAGACATGACCAAAAGATGAGGCTTGCTGCCCTTCTGGGAAAGGGTGGCTCTCTGGGCAACACCAAAGCGGTGCTGCTCGTCAGCGATCACAAGATCCAACCGGGCAAACTGCACATCTTCCGTGAGCAGCGCGTGGGTGCCCACCACAAAGGGAAGGCTGCCGTCAGCCAGCTGCTCTTTGATGCGCCGCTTTTCTGCGGCGGTTGTGGAGCCTGTGAGCAGTCCGCAAGGAATTTGAAATGCTTCAAACAGCGAAGCAAGGGATTTATGGTGCTGCTCGGCAAGGATCTCCGTCGGTGCCATCAGAGCAGCCTGCCGTCCGTTTTGAACGCACAGATAGGCAGCTGCCGCAGCCACCATGGTCTTGCCGCTGCCTACATCACCCTGCAGCAGTCTGTTCATGGGTGTGCCTTTCAGAAAGTCCTCTGCGATCTGACCGATGGCACGCTGCTGCGCACCGGTCAGAGTAAAGGGAAGTGCGTCGTAGAAGGGTGCCAGTTCGCATCGTTTATAAGGCTCGGTGCAGACCTTGGTGCGCCGATTGCGCATCAGCTGCAATCCGGCGGAGAACAGGAAGAACTCTTCAAAGATCAGTCTTTTCCGTGCCCGATCTAAAGCAGTAAAGTCCTTCGGCTCGTGGATATTGGCATAGGCATCTTGTGCAGAGCACAGATCATAACGCTCCCGGACGCCTTGCGGCAGAAGCTCCGGCATATGCGCCAGACAGGCATCCAGCGCCTGACGGATGCACTTGCTCAGAAGGGCGTTGGTGATACCTGCCGTCAGGCTGTAGACCGGCATGATCCGTCTGGTGCGGATGCCGGGCCGGTCGGGAGATTCAAAAGCGGGATTTTGCATCTGGAAATGGGCATAATCTCCGGTGAGCATACCGTAGAAAATGTAAGTTTCGCCATACTTGAGCTGATCTGCTGCATAAGGCTGATTGAAATAAACAAGATCCAGCTTTGCTGTATTGTCGGCAACGGTCAGCTTGGTGATGCTCAAGCCTTTCCGAATGTGGGCAGTTTTGGGTGCACGGATGACCATGGCTTCAAAGCAGGCAGGTACATCTACCTCCAGATCGCGCAGAGCCACCATTTTTGTTCTGTCTTCATAGGTTCTCGGGAAATAGGCGATCAGATCGTAAATGCTGCGGATATCCAGCTTTTCCAGCTGCTTGGCTCTGGCAGGGCCGATGCCCTGCAGGGCAGTGACAGGGGAGTAAAGATCCATGGTCACACCTCCTTTTTGGTTATTATACCGTGTTTTCCTCATAAGAGCAAGCAAATACCGCCTGCCGAAACGGCAGGCGGTCATGTCTGTTGTTTTTCCTGTTCTGCGATTTGTTTGATTTTTTGCAGATAAAGCTGCTCAGCCATGGATTGACGGGCCCTTTCGTCCAAAGAAAGCAGCGTCTGCAAAAAATCTCTTGCGGATAGACTCCTTGTGACAAACAGGGAATCCAGTTCACCTTTTTCGTGATATTTACACCGACCAAGAAGATAATCTGCAGATACATTGTAATACTCTGCCAGGGTGGCAAAATGCCGCAATGGGAGCTCATACTCTCCTTTTTCGTACAGGGAATAGTGTTGTTGAGATATCCCGAGAATCCCGGCGATATCCTTTTGTGAAAAGTCATGATCGGTGCGAAGATCGCGCAGGATCTCTATTGTGCTCTTCATAATAACGCTCCTTTCTTAAAGAGAGAGTAGCATACATAGAAAACTGTGTATTGAAATAACATTTGTATTTATGTATAATACATATAAATATATGTGAAAAAGAAAGAGACACACATATATGAAGAGTGAAGGTATCACGGAAGAATAAAAATGCCAAATTATGTGACGAAAACAACAAATTTGGCTCAAAATTTCTGCTTTGTGTTACCTTAACGAAAAAAGGAGGAGTCAATATGAAAAAACTTTTGAAGAAAGCATTGTCGGTACTGATCGTAGTATTGTGTCTGATGCCTGTAGTGGCTATGGCATCCGGCGTGCAATTGAGTCCGGGTTTCTTTTTTGACAACACATGGCTCGAACGGGAAGAGATGGAAGACCAAACCGATGATAATGTAGTGTTTGAAGAGGAGATCGAGGAAGAGGTTGAGGAAGTGGTCAGACCGATAACGGGCTCTGCGTATCTGATGATCAACGATTCAACCGGTCATGTGACCATCGAACAGGGCGAGACTGCCAGCCTGTATATGGACTGCAGCAATCTGCTCAGTTCCATACGCGCACAAGACCGATATGTCAATCACTGCGTTGCCAATATCAGAACGACTTCCCGCGGTGGCGGCGAGGTCGTGGTGAGTGCCAACGAGAGAGCATTGCTTGACGGCGGTGTGTTAACAGGCTCTGTTACCGCTGTTTCCGGTGGTCAGGTGGTTTTGTCTATTACCGTAACAGCAGGCTACAGCACAAACCCCAATGCAAACAGCTATTCTCCCGATCAAGTATACGGGACCGCCAGCGCTTCCATTCAGATCACCGTGCCCGGTGGCATTGTTGAGGCCCCGGAAGTCGTGATCGTGCCGGAAAAGGAAGGTTACTTTAAAAATCCTCTTGCCGGAATCGATCCCTATGCAGTGCCCAATCCGTTCTCCGATATTACGCCGGATCACTGGGCATACGAAGCTGTTATGCGCTGCTATGCCGCAGGCTTGTTGAATGGTGTAGATATCAGCCCGGCGCAGGATGGCTCTCAGGTCATTTATATGAACAAGACCTATAAGCAGGGCGGCGAAGAGAAGGTGTCCATGACCGTTGTGACTGCAGACGAGTGGATAAAGAAAATGCGGCTCAAGCTGACCGGGAGCGATGAAGGTGCACAGCTGATGAAGTTGGGCGCTATGGGTGCGACTTTGACCAATCTGAATACAACACAGTGTAGTATCGGAATAGGCAATGGGTATGCGAGAGGTAATATGGTACATGAACTGTACAATAAATACGATTCTTGTGTCACCCCGGCTTTGCCCAGCTACAATTGCTTGTTTAAGGATGTGCCCCCCAAACTGAAACAATCGGTGGGATGGGCAGCAAAAGAAGGCGTTGTAAAGGGCTTTAGTGCCGATCGATTTGAGCCTACCTGGAGCATCACCCGAGAGCAGTTCTGCACAATTATTCTCCGCTATGCCAATGAGTTTGGTATTCCGCTTCGTGCAAATAGTGCTCCCCAGTTTGTTGATAACGATCAGATTTCCGATTATGCAAAAGAGGCGGTTGCAGCTTGCCAGCAGAATGGTCTGGTTCAAGGCGTAGGTGGAGGAAGATTTGATCCTAAGGGAATAATGACTTTTGATGCGTGTCAAGAGATTATTAATAATTTCTGCAACGTCTACGGCTACTAAAACTTAGAGCACAGGCTCTTTGAACGGGGGGAAATACTATGGCAATGATCGATCCTAATCGGCTTTGTCCCAATTGTCTGCAGGAAATGCCGACCAAAGGCGGGCGGTGTCCTGTTTGCGGCTATACGGAGCAGACACAGGAGGTTAGCCCCAGATGTATGCCGCCCTATACCATTCTTGCCGGAAGATATTTTGTCGGTACTGTGCTGGGTGAAGGTGGATTTGGCATTACATACAAGGGCTGGGATCTGCAAAACAATACCAAAGTCGCCATCAAAGAATATTTCCCGGCAGGGCTTGTGACAAGAGATACTTCTCATGGTGGTGCCAATACGGTACAGTCTATCTCCGGACAGATGCGCACCCACTATCAGGCAGGGCTTCAGAAATATGAAAATGAAGCCCGATGCCTGATGGATCTGAAGGGCACAGCAGGCATTGTCAATATCCTTGATTTTTTCCATGAAAATGCCACAGCATACATCATTATGGAATTTATCGAGGGTATGACCCTGCGCGATTATCTGTCGTTGAACGGGGGCAGCCTTTCTGAGCAGAAAGTGCTGGAGATGTTCCGACCTTTGATGTACTCTCTGGATGCTGTGCACCGTGCCGGTATCGTACATCGAGATATCAGCCCGGATAATATTCTCGTCCAGCCGGATGGGGGGTTAAAGCTGATCGACTTCGGTGCGGCGCGTCAGTCCACCGGAAGCGCGACCCAAAGCATGACTGTGATCCTGAAGCATGGTTATGCTCCGGAGGAACAATACCGCAGCCGCAGCAAGCAAGGTCCGTTTACCGATGTATATGCCATCAGTGCGACCTTGTACAAGGTCCTTACGGGAATAACACCGGTGGATTCCATGTCCCGTCTGTTCGAAGATGAACTGACGCCTTTGGAGCAATTGCCGCACCGTATTTCACCAAAGACTTGCGGCGCAGTGAAAAAAGGCATGGGGATTCGGGCGGAGGACCGTTTCCGGACCATGAGCGAATTGGCGGCGGCGTTGTATGACAAAGAAGTTACTGTGGAGCCGACTCTGGCAATGCCCGTGGTCAAAAGAAAACACTCGGGACGAATGCTGATGCTCATTGGGGCAGCAGCGCTGCTGTGTGTGCTGATTGTAGGCAGCATCTCTCTTCTGGTTGGACCCGGTCAGAACGATTCGGAACTGCTGGCAAGTGCGGCACAACTGAATGTGCCGGAATTGAGCGGAAAAACGGAAGAAGATGCCAGGGCATTACTGACCTCTCTCGGTGTTGCAGTGGAGGTAGAATATGCTGCGGCAGATGGTGCTCATGCAGGCAGAGTTTTGTCGTGGAGCATGACCTCTCCGGAGAGTGTCAGACTTGTTGTGGGCGAACTGACGTCATTCATCTTTGAAGAAAACGAGGATGGTCTGACGATCACCGGTTACAGCGGAGAGGACGTTGTCCTGCAGTTTCCTCAGACGATCAACGGCATACAGGTCACAGAGATCGGCGAATATGCCATGATGGAAGACGGCATGGAGATGAACGGTATTGAGCAGATATCTCTGCCGGACGGACTTCTGCGTATAGGAGAAGGCGCGTTTTCCGGCTGCTCATATCTGAAATCCCTGAAGCTGCCGGATACGGTGCAGCAAATCGGTATGGGTGCATTCTGGGGATGCAGTGCTGTCGATACGGTGAATATGCCAAAGGATCTGAAGCGGGTGGAAAAGAGCGCCTTCCAATATTGCTATAATCTGCCGGAGATTATTCTGCCTGAAGGCTGTGAAAGTATCGGAGAAGAAGCTTTCTGCGGCTGCACGGCTGTGAAGCGGGTCGTGATCCCTGATTCTGTTACGGATATTGGTTCCGGTGCCTTTGGCGGCTGTCCCTTTGCAGAGCTGCAGGTTGTTGCCGGATCTGCAGGAGAAGAGCATGCAAAACAGGGAAATATCCCGTGGAAGCTACAGACGGAGTGAACTGAGTTATGCTGAATATTGGAATATGTGACAGTAATGCTGCGCAGAGAAGCCAATTGCATAAAGTCCTGGTGACACTGTTGTTTGATACTATGGATATCCGTATCTTTCATTACGAATCCGGAACGGTACTGTTGGATGCTTTGCGTTCAGAGCAGTTCTGTGTCGATCTGCTTTTTCTTGAGATTGCACTGCCGGATATGAATGGTTTGAAAGTTGCGGGGCAGCTGCGAGCTTCTGAAAAAAAGCTTGATATCATTTTTTTGACGGAGCTGGAGAGATATGTTTACGATGGCTATGTTTATCATGCCTATGATTATCTGATCAAACCCGTATCGGCAAAAAGAATCGGTCTGAGTATGCGACGTTATATTGCAGAACGCTTCGGAAACAAAGATGCATTTTTGCTGATCAAAGCAAGAGGAAATACGGAACGGATAGATCTTAGCCGAGTGCATTATTTCGAAAGCAGACAAAGAAAAGTGGCTGCGATCATGGATGACAGGGTTGTGGAATTCTATAAGAAAATGGGAGATCTGTTTTCTGTTGTGGAGAAATCCGGTTTTTTGCGGTGTCACCAGAGCTACACCGTTAATGCTTCTTTGATCGTATCACTTCATAACCATGAGATCATACTGCAGGATGGGACACCGTTGCCTGTGAGCAAACGATATTTGCCGGATGTACGAAACCATTTGGTGCGTACATCTGTTTAGGAGGAATGGGAATGATTTCCTTTTATGCCGTGACCAATGCCGGTGGGAGAAAATACAACGAAGATTGCGTGGAGGTCCTTGTGGAGGACACCCGCTGGTGCTGTATACTGGCAGATGGTCTTGGCGGCATGGGTGGTGGTGCAGATGCAGCGCAGATCGTGACGCAAACACTGAAGGAATGCTTTGACTCAGGTTTTATGACGTCGCAGACTTTACAGGAGTGTTGTCAGCGCGCCCATCAGGCAGTACAGCAAAAAAAGAAAACATTGGGGAAACATGGCAGCTTGTTTTCGACAGTTGTGTTGGTTTACGGAACGGAAAAGAAAATGCATTGGATCTACTGTGGAGACAGTCGTTTTTATCTGTTTTGCAATGACGCTATTTGCCATCGGACGAAAGATCATAGCGTTCCTCAGATGTTGGCATCCTGCGGAGAAATACGCGAAGAGGAAATACGTTGCCATCCGGATAGAAACCGCCTCTTAGCTTGCCTTGGGACAGAGGATGAGCAGGCAAAATTATCTGCTGTGGGAGAAATGGATATCCAGAGCGGTTTGGTTGGTTTGCTTTGTTCCGATGGCTTTTGGGAGCCAGTTTCGGAAGTGCAGATGCTGCAGGAGCATTGCAGAGCGAAAAGTGTACAGCAGTGGATCCGTGCACTGGTAAAATTGGTGCGAAAACAGCCTAAGGATGAACACATGGACAATTTTTCTGCAATCGGAATCTGGGTGCATTGAAAAAACAAATGGAGGATCAAGTATGCTTCACCTGAAAAACATACTGCTCAAGAAAAGAAAACAGAAGAAAAAGGTGCAGGCATCACCGACATTGGAAGGGAATATCCGAACGGAGATCATGAGCACACCGCAAGTCAATATGCCGCCGCATCTGACTATGTCTGCGGCAACGGACATTGGCACCAGGACCTACCAACAGGACTACTATGCTGTCAGCACCACCAGAATGGGTGAATTTGCTGCAATTGTGTGCGATGGTATGGGCGGACTGGAGGGGAGCGAACAGGCGTCAAAGGCAGCGGCAACCGTGTGGATCGCCATGTACGAAGCCGGGTTTCAGGATTTTGGAGAGTTTGCAGATCGCACTTTTTCTGCCATGGATAGGCTGGTCCGCAAGATGGATGAGGCAGGCGGAACGACCGCCGCTGCGATTTGGATCGATGGAGATGCTCTGCACTGGATGTCTATCGGTGACAGCAAAATTTATATTCTGCGCAATGGCAAATTAGAGCAGCTGACAAGAGAACACAATTATCAGCTGTTTCTTGATGGAAAGCTGGAAAGAGGTGAGATATCACTTCGGCAGCACGAAAAAGAAATGGACAAGGGAGCGTCTCTTGTCAGCTATATTGGGCGTGGCCAAATGCCGTTTACCGATGTCAGTGAACGGCCGATATGTCTGATTCCCGGAGATATCGTTCTGGTGTGCAGTGATGGTCTGTATAAGTCTATCCCGGAAGAAAAACTGGAAAAAATGGTTCTGTCTTATAGCGGAGATTTTGACACCCTTGCGTCGTATCTTGTGGATTATGCAGCGGCGACTGTGGGTATTCGGGATAATACAACAGTGGTTGCTGTACGCTGCAATGAGCCTTGCTGTATCTCTTGATATGTTAAAAACGGCAGAATACGGAAGAAAAACGGCAATTTATGTTCAATACTCCGAAAAATGCTATAATCAAACTATAGAAAAATAAAGAACTTGGAGGAAACAATATGAACTTACTTAGATGTGCAAACGGACACTATTTTGATGCGGATAAGTATGCAGAGTGTCCGCACTGCTCGCAGATGATGCGGCACGACTTGACGCAGACTGAGGCTATTGAGATCGAGCAGCCGGGCAAAGACAGCGTGACAACGACGCCTCCCCCCGAGTTCCCGCCTCAGCCGCCGGTGTCACCCGTCGATCCCGGAGATGATTTTGGCCCCGGTAAGTTTGACTCCGATGCGGATGTTACAGTAGGCTACTACTCGAACCTAATCGGCAATGAGCCTGTTGTTGGTTTTCTGGTGTGCACAAAGGGTGAGTATTTCGGTGACAGCTTTTCCTTGAAGAGCGGCAGAAACTTTATTGGACGCGCCAGAAATATGGATGTTATTCTGGATCTGGATCCTGCTGTGTCTCGAGAGCGCCATGCGATCGTTGTCTATGAGCCCAGAGCAAGAGTGTTTATTGCCCAGGCGGGCGATTCTCATGGCATGTTCTATGTCAACGACAAGGTTGTTCTGACCAACGAGCCTTTGAAGGCATATGACAAGCTTTCCATTGGCAACACAGAACTGATGTTTATCCCTTGCTGTGGTCCCGAGTTTAGCTGGGATGATGTGAAACGTGATTCCGGCATGATCTGCTGATCGAGAAAGGAGAGAGTGATATGAAATTTACGATCAAACATGGGCTGCTTATCTTTATTGCTCTGGCAGTGGCTGCACTTCTGCTGCCATGGGGCATCTTTGGTAATGTTACCGGTCTTGCTGCAGGTGTTTTTGGAAGTGTGGGCAGTATCCCTACGATCTCCGTCAACGGTGCGTATATCGGTGCTTCCTGTTCGGCGGCATTGGTGGAGTTCTTTGAGTATGTTGAGATTGTGTCACTGACAGGTGCGGCGCTGAATTTCTGGTGGTGGCTGCTTATTTATGTGGTCATCTGCGTGATCCTGGCAGGCTTCCTGCTCCCTGTGATCAGTCTGTTCCTCTGCCTGTTCACCCGCAGCAAAAGAGCGACCATCGCGATTTTGTCCATGCAGTCGATCAGTGCGCTCATTGCGATCGTAGAGCTGATCCTTCTTGTTTGGGCAGAAAACTACGTTAGTTTGACATCGGCGTTCCAGATGGGGGCAGGTCCTGTGGTGTATCTGGTGGCACTGCTTGCATCCGTTATTGTTGCTGCGATGATCGTCAAAAGATACGTTGAAAAAGAACCCAAGGTCGTGCCGACCGGCATCGGCAGCGGTCTGATTTGTCTTGCAGGTGAGTATCGCGGCATCACGATTCCTATGATCAGCGGGGCGAAAGTGACTTTGGGCAGAGACGCTACTTTCTGTAATTTGGTGCTCTCCGGCAGCAAGATCAGCCGCAAGCACTGTGAGATTGAGTATCTTGGCGTTGGAGGCAAATACCGCGTGACGGATTATTCCACAAATGGTGTGTTTGTGAAGGGCGGATCCAAGCTTGATAGAGGTACGGCGGTAGAACTGTCTTCCGGGACGGTCATTTGTCTGGGTAACGATCTGAATATGTTCCAACTGCAGTAAATAAATAAGAGACCGGTTTGCGTAAAACCGGTCTCTTGTAAATCGGGAGGTTGTTATGGCTGAATTGAAACGCGTGTGCCCCAAGTGTTTTATGCCGCTGTATGGAAGGGTGTGCTCTTGCGGATTTGTTGGTGCACCCGGCAGTGACTACGCCATGGCGCTTCCCAACTATGTTCAGCTGAATGAACGATATATTTTGCTCCAGGTCATTGGCGCAGGAGGCTTTGGTGTGACCTACAAGGCACTGGACAAGGTGAAACGAAGGATTTGTGCAGTTAAGGAGTATATGCCGGTTGGCGTGGCGCTTCGACGATACGATGGCTGGATTTATCCGGATGTGTCAGAAAAAGCCGAGATATTTGCCCATGGGAAAAACAGGTTTATGGAAGAGGCATTCTTCCTGCAGAAGCTCAATGCCATGCCTGCCACAGCGACCATAACAGATTGTTTTGAAGAAAATGGAACGGCATATTTTGTCATGGAATACGTTGAGGGTGCGACGATCAAACAGCAGGTCATGCGTCGTGGCCCGTTCTCTCTGCCGGATGCTCTGAATATTGTTATGTCGGTGGCATTGGCTCTTCATAAAATTCATACGCAGGCAGGGATGTTTCATCGGGACATCAGTCCGGAGAATATTATGCTTCAGGCAAATGGAAATGTAAAAATTCTGGATTTTGGAAGCGCCAAACTGCTGTCAAAGCAGGCGCATCAGAATTTTACTGTGGTGGTAAAGTCGGGATATGCACCCCCTGAGCAGTATTCATCTACTACACCGCAGGGGGCGTATACCGATGTGTATGCTTTAGCAAGCACGTTTTACTATATGGTCACAGGAGAAAAAATACCGCCGGCATTGGATCGCATAAACGGAAAAGAATTTGTGCCGTTAAGCCGGGCAATACAGTGTCCGGGCAGTATATCGGATACTGTGGATCGTGCATTGCGCCTGAACAGACAAGAACGTACTGCAAATTGCGGACAATTTGCCAAAGAATTGTATTTCTCTGTGGGTCAATCGCCTTCCTCTGTTGTACAGGCAAAACAGCCGGATGTCCAGAAAAAACAAAGCAAAGATGCTTCGGAAGTATATTTGCAGATCAATCTGAAAGGGAAATGGAGAAAGGAAACGCTTCAACCCAACAAAATGTATTGTGTGGGAAGGAATCGACGTTGTGATGTTGTAATTTCGGGAGATATGATGTTGAGCAATCAGCATTTATATCTATACTATGATTCGGGAAAGAAGTATTTCGCAATTAAAGACATTTCCAGAAATGGTGTCACCTGCAATGGGCAGAGATTGGTACGGGAGAAGTTTTATTACTTCAGACCGGGAACAGAGATCAAACTGGCAGGTGTGTGTGAAATGACTCTGATTGCACGGTCATAACAAAAGGAGCTGAAAACAGCTCCTTTTGCTTATTATCTCTGATCGATGGGGGTGTAGGGCACACGCAGGACTGCGGCGCGGTATGCCGGGCGATGGATACGGTTGCAGGTGAGCACCTCTTCCATGCGGTTGGCGCACCAGCCGGAGACTCTGGCGATGGCAAACAGCGGTGTGAACAGTTCCGGAGGGATCTTGAGGAAATCGTAGATCAGACCGGAATACATATCCACGTTGGCGCAGATGGGGATGTCCAGATTTTTCAGCTTGGTGATCAGAGGCTTGCCGCACTTTTCAATGCGCATCATCAGCTCCAACTCATCCATATGACCGGACTTTTCTGCAACCTCTCTGGAATACTTCTTCAGAAGTTCACATCTGGGATCAGACTCGGTGTAGATGGCATGGCCCAGACCGTAGATCTTGCCGCTGCCGTCATTTGCCTGACCGCGGAGGATCTTGGTCAGATAGTGGGAGATCTCGTCTTCGTCCTTGTGATCCTTCACATGCTCCTGCACATTGCGGAACATCTCCATGACCTTGGCATTGGCGCCGCCGTGGAGCGGGCCTTTCAAAGAGCCTACCGCACCTGCGATGGCGCTGTAACTGTCGGTATTGGAGGAGGACATGGCGCGGCAGACGAAAGTGGAGTTGTTGCCGCCGCCGTGCTCTGCGTGGATCATCAGCATCAGATCCAGCAGATGTGCCTCTTCGGCAGTAAACTTTTTGTCTTTTCTCAGCATCCGCAGGAAATCCTCCGCCACATTGAGCTGCCGCTTGGGATTGTGGATGTAGAGACTCTTATTATCAAAATAGTGCCGCTTTGCCGCATGGGCATGGGCGACGATGGTGGGGAAGCGTGCCACCAACTCAATGGACTGACGCATGATGTTCTCCGCAGACAGATCGTCGGGACGGTCGTCGTAGGAGTACAGCGCAAGCACGCTTCTGGAAAGCTGATTCATAATGTCACGGCTGGGGGAGCGGAGAATCATGCTCTCCATAAATCCGTCGGGCAGCTGCCGTGCTTCTGCCAGCATGGTCTCAAATTCAGACAGCTGCTGCTTGGTAGGCAGAATACCGGTCAGCAGCAGGAAGACCACTTCTGTAAAACCAAACGTACCGTTTGCGCGGTGGGATTCTACGATATCTTCCAGACTGATGCCGCGGTAATACAGCTTGCCGGGCATGGGGACACGGGCACCGTCCTGCATATAGTAGCCCTGAACGCTGCCGATGTTGGTCACACCGATGAGTACACCGGTGCCGTCTGCATTTCGTAAGCCACGATGCACATTGGGATCGTGCTGATCCTTGGGCAGCATGGCATACTGATTTGCCATCAGATCCTTGAGTCTGAGCATATATTCCTGCGTGTAAGATGAGATCATGAGGATACCTCCCGGGAGAGATTGTGTATATCTTACAGGATACACGAGTAAAATGCAAGAGAAAAATGAAATAAATTCAAATTTTGCAAGTTTTTGCGCATTTTATAAAAAAATATCTAAAATTATGAAAGAATTGAATGATGAACTTGCAAAAACAGAACGCTTGCGGGAAAACGACACTTGTGATATCTTATTGTAAGAAAGAAAATGAAAGGATCTTGTAATATGATCGATTTTAAGGAACTGATCACGTCGTACCAGAATTGCCCCTGTGGTATGGAACATCGCTGTGACATTAAGGATATCCGCATTGGCAGCGGGCTTGTGACACAGGTCGGTCAGATCCTGCGTGAAAATGACTTCCCTCAAAAACTGCTGCTGGTGGCAGACCGCAATACCATCAAGGCTGCGGAGGGGATCATGGAAAGTCTGCAGGGCTTTGAGGTGGAGCAGTATATCTATGAAAAGCTGCGTGTGGCGACCATGGACGATGTGCGTCTGGTGGAAGGGTACTTTGACCGTGTGGACGCAGTCCTTGCTGTGGGCACAGGCTCGATCCATGACCCGTGTCGGATGGCATGTGCCAACGGCAAAAAGCCGCTTGCTCTCTTTGCTACAGCACCCAGCATGGACGGCTTTGCCTCTTATAATGCGCCCATTGTGGACGGCAACTTCAAAATCACCTATGAGGCAAAGTGCCCCGAAGTCATCATTGCCGATACCAAGATTCTGGCAGCGGCACCTACGGAACTGAAGTCTGCCGGCTTTGGCGATATGATAAGCAAATATATTGCACTGATCGACTGGCAGGTATCACATCTCATTACCGGGGAACACTATTGCAGCCGCGTGGCAGCTCTGACCAGAACTGCCACAGATCGCCTGATGGAAATGGCAGATAAAGTAACGCTGTGCGATGAAGAAGCGGCAGGCGCTGTCTTTGAGTCCCTCCTTATGACAGGCATCGCCATGGCATTTACCAGAACATCCCGTCCGGGCAGCGGTACGGAACACATTATGGCGCACTACTGGGAGTGTCTGGAGCTGCTGGAAGGGAAGATTCCCAATTACCACGGTGAGGATGTGGGCGTGACGACCCTCATCATGCTGAAGTATTATAATGAGCTGATTCAAAAGGAGTCTGTCCGCACGCACAAAGAGCATACAGACTGGGATGAAGTTTACGCGGTCTATGGCGCCCTTGCCGGCGATGTGAGAAAACTCAACACCCCCGATACCATCACCGATCCCATTGATCCGGAGCAGCTGGCGCAGGCATGGGATGAGATCGTGAGGATCGTCCGCTCTGTGCCTTCTTACGAAGAATGCCTTGCCGCCATGAAAAAAGCAGGCTGCAAGACTACCATTGAAGAGGTGGGCAAGAGCCGTGCATTTGTGGCAGAGAGCTTCCTGTATCATCCCTACATGAGAAGAAGATTGTCTTTGCGCAGAGTGGCGAATATGATCGACTAATGTTAAAAAAACGTTTCATGTATCGTCACATATTTTTCACAAATATCTCCTAACATAATCATGAGATCGATAAAATAAGGAGCGATATTCCATGGAAAACAATGGTTATGATTTTGGCTTTGAGCCAATGGATGAACAAGCACAGCAGTATCAGACATCCACACCGCCTCACCGTGAGCCGACATATTCTCCCTATCAGCAGCCGGAGAAGCCCAAGAAAAATCAGACGGCGAGAATCGTTGTACTGGTGGCGATCGTGGCGCTGCTGGGCAGTGTGGGCGGCGCTCTGCTGACCAATGCCATCTCAGGTCTTGGCGGCAGACCGGAACAGGCGCAGCAGGTGGTGCAGGAAGCGCCACAGGACGGCTATGAGCTGGTTGAGCACACGCTGCCGGAAAAGCTTGCCACCAACAATACCGGCAAGACTCTCACCGCCTCACAGGTCTATGAACTGACAGTCAATTCCGTGGTCGGTATCCAGACGGAAGCGACCACCAACATCTTTGGGCAGGAAGCTGTATCTGCTTCTGCAGGCTCCGGCTTTATCCTTTCTGAAGATGGCTATATCATCACCAATGCCCATGTGATCTCCGGTGCCGATAAGATCACCGTGGATCTGTTCAACGGCGATAGCTTCCCGGCAGAACTGGTGGGTGCGGATACGTCCTTTGATGTGGCAGTTTTGAAGATCGATGCAAAGGGTCTGCCTGCTGTCAGCGTGGGAGACTCCGATACGCTGAAGGTGGGCGAAGACGTGATCGCCATCGGCAATCCTCTCGGTGAACTGACCTTCACCATGACCAACGGCATCTTGTCTGCCCTCGATCGCGAGATCAATACCGACGGCAACCCTCAGAATATGCTGCAGACCAACGCTGCCATCAATTCCGGCAACTCCGGCGGCCCTCTGTTTGATATGGACGGCAATGTGATCGGTGTGACCACTGCCAAGTATTCCGGTACTACCACGTCCGGCACCAATATTGAAGGTCTTGGCTTTGCCATTCCCATCAATGATGCTCTGAAGGTGGCATACGATCTGGCAGAATACGGCTATGTGAAGGGGCAGGCGTATCTTGGCGTGACCATTGCCACACTGGAATCTTCTACCGCATCATACTATGGTCTGCCTGTTGGTCCCCGTGTGGAGACCGTCAATCCCGGCAGCTGCGCGGAAAAGGGCGGACTGCAGGTGGGCGATGTGATCGTTGCCTGTGATGGTGAAAAGGTGGAAAACACCTCCGCCATGCTGTCTATGCTCAAGCGCCGCCAGGCAGGTGACACCATTGTGCTGACCGTGTTCCGCATGGGTGCCGAGATGGATGTTACCATTGTGCTGGATGAAAAGCCCAGCCAGCAGGAGATCGATGCCGCTGCAGAAGCTGCCGCCCAGCAACAGCAGCAGGAGCAGCAGCAAAACCGCAATGCGCAGGGTGAGTATTACTATCAGTTCCCCTATGGTTTTGACTTCTTTAACTAAGATCATGCGGCAGTCTTCCCGTGAAGACTGCCGCTAATTTTTGAATTCTATAAAATTTTATCGATTTTACTCTTGCATTTTTCAAAAAATACGCTACAATAGTGCCATACGCACAGTAGGGAGTAGAAACCAGCGCGTCAAGTACCGGTCGGATGGGAGGTTGCCGCCGGGCGAAGGAGATTTCTCCGCGATGCTGATTTCGCAACCGCCTAAGCGAGAAGACCAGATGATCTTTGGTCTTTGTGCGTCCATATTGAACCTCCTCCAAAATTTTGATTGGAGGCTTTTTTATGTCCAAAAACAGTAGAATGACCACAAAAACATTGGCGTATTGTGCCCTGCTTGCAGCGTTGGGCGTCGTCATGGCGCGGCTGTTCGGGCTGATGCCAAACGAGTTCAGCCGCTTCTCCATTGAGGCGGTGCCCACAGTGATCGCCGGTATTCTGTTCGGCCCTGTGGCAGGCGGTCTGGTGGGCTTTACGGCGGATCTGGTGGGCTGCCTGTTTTCAGGCTACGGCTATAATCCGCTGTTCTGCATCCCGCCGATCCTCTATGGTGTCTGCGGCGGTCTGTTCCGCCCGATGCTTGTGAAAAAGGTCACTTTCCTGCGCGTTCTGCTGACCCTGCTGCCTGCGGTGGTTTTTGGCTCCATCCTCTGGCAGAGCTTTGCGCTGACCTATGTCTATGCCAATGACGGCGCGTTTTGGCACAATCTGATGCTGCGCCTTGGTACCAGAAGCATCCAGTTTGCCATTACCATCGTGGTGGACGCTGTGATCATCCGCCTGCTGTTTAAGTCCAAGATATTCAGACACATGGGTGTCTGGCATAACTGAGAAAAAGAAGGAACTGTTATGACTGTCGAACAAGCCATTGCGTATATCCACAGCAATTACTGGAACGGCGGCACATTTGGTCTTGACCGTACCATTGAGCTGCTTGATCTTCTGGGTCACCCGGAAAAGGGACTGAAGTTCATCCACATTGGCGGCACCAACGGCAAAGGCTCCACCGCTGCCATGTCTGCCAATATTCTGCGTAAAGCAGGTTATACGGTGGGGCTTTATACCTCTCCTTATATCTTCCGCTTCCATGAGAGGATGCAGGTCAACGGTGAGTGCATTTCCGATGAAGAACTGGTGGAGATCGTGGAGAAGATCCAGCCTCTGGCACGCTCCATGAAGAGTGAGCCTTCCGAGTTTGAACTGGTCACCTGTATCGCCTTTGAGTTCTTTAAGCGCCATAAGTGCGATATTATCTCTTTGGAAGTTGGTCTTGGCGGTGAGTTTGATGCCACCAATACCATCGAGCCTGCGGAAGTGTCCGTCATGACCAATATCGGTCTTGACCATGTGGAGCTGCTGGGCGACACCTTGGAGAAGATCGCTGAGACCAAGTCCAAGATCATCAAGACCGGCACCGATGCCGTGATCTATCGTGAGCCTGCTTCTGTGGAAGCTGTATTTGAAAACAGATGCAAAGAAGTGGGTGCCACTTTGACCAAAGCGGACTTTGATTCTCTGGAGCTTGTGTCCGCATCTCTGGAGGGTCAGATCTTCCATTGGGGTCAGTATCGGGATCTCCGGATGCCTTTGCTTGGTCAGCATCAACTGAAGAACGCCGCTGTGGTGCTCACCATCGTGGAAGTGCTGCGCAAGCGCGGCTGGAAGATCACGGATGAGCACGTCCGTGAGGGCATTGCCACGGTCTCCTGGCCCGGTCGTTTTGAGCTGATCGGCAGAAAACCCACCTTTATCATTGACGGCGGTCATAACCCCCAGTGCATCGAGGCTTTGGTGAAGAATGTCCGCGATTATCTGGACGGCAGAAGACTGACCATTTTGACCGGTGTTCTTGGGGACAAGGATTATAACGAGATGTACCGGGATATGGCACCCTTTGCTTCTGAGTTTGTCACCGTGACCCCCGATAACCCCAGAGCTATGTCTGCCGGGGATCTGAAGACCTATCTGGAGCAGTTCGGCAAGCCTGTGACCGCTTGTGATACGGTGGAAGAGGGCGTACGCCTTGCCAAGTCCCTTGCCGGGGAAGACGGTGTAGTGCTGTGCTACGGCTCCCTTTATATGCTTGGTGATATTGTAAACGCCGCAAGAGATTGAGATCAGGCGCACCCACTATGGGTGCGCTTTTTTAGGAGGAACGTATGGATTTTAAAGCATTGCTCAAACCCTTTGACTGTGAGTGCGGTATGCATCACAGCTGTGCCATCGGTCATATTTATATTGGAAAGGGTGCTCTTTCTGCTCTGCCGGAAACGGTCAGGGAATTTGACCACATTCTGTTGGTGGCAGATGAAAACACAAATGCCGTCTGCGGTGAGCAGGTGCGTGATCTTCTGGGCAGGAAGCTGACACGTTCTTTGATCCTGCATAGGGACGGTGTGGTGATCCCCAACGAGGAAGCCATTGCAGAAGTGGAGAAGGAACTGGACGGCATCGATCTGATCGTCGGTGTAGGCTCCGGTGTTATCCAGGATCTTTGTAAGTATGTCAGCTTCTATCACAAGCTGCCCTACGGCATCGTGTGCACCGCCCCCTCCATGGATGGCTACGCTTCCGTGGGCGCTGCCATGATCACCGACAATATGAAGATCACCTATTCCTGCCATGTGCCTCACATCATCATCGGTGATGTGGATGTGCTCAAAACTGCGCCTATGGATATGATCCGGGCAGGTTACGGTGATATTCTGGGCAAGTTTTCCTGCCTTAACGACTGGAAGCTCAGCGCTGTAGTTCGTGGGGAGTATTTCTGCCAAAAGGTCTATGACATGATCTTTGATATGCTGCAAAGAACCAAGGATCTTGGCGAGAAGCTGCAGCAGAGAGATGAAGATGCCATCACCACGTTGATGGAAGCTATCATCGGGGTGGGCATCGCCATGGCCTATGTGGGTTCTTCCCGCCCTGCTTCCGGCAGTGAGCACCATCTGTCCCATTACTTTGAGATCACCGGTATCCTCAACGATGAGCCTTATTTTAACCACGGCACAGATGTGGTCTATTCCACTGTTTTCACCCAGATGCTGCGCGAAGAGCTGCTGCAGCTAAAGGTGCCTGCCGCAAAGGGCGGTCATGACCGTGCCGAGTGGGAAGAGAAGATCCGTACTGTCTATACGGCAGCTGCCCAGGGCGTCATCGACCTGCAGGACAAAATGGGCTGGTATGAGCAGGATCGTCTGAGCGTCTACCGTGAAAAGTGGCAGGAGATTCGTCAGACCCTGGCAGAAGTTCCGTCCTGCGAGGAGCTGAAAGCCTACATTGCAAGTGTGGGACTGGACTATAGCGAGTATGAAAAGCTCTACAGCGCGGAAAAGCTGGAAAACGCCAGATGGTATGCCAAGGATCTGAAGGATCGCTACAGCGTCCTGTGGCTGTATTATGATCTGATGAAATAAGAAGAGCACCTTCTCAAAAGTTTTGAGAAGGTGCTTTTTTCATGAGTCTTATGAGCACATAGAGCAGGATCGGCAGGGCGCCGAAGATGGCTCTGACGTCAAAAAATCTGCACATGAAAGCGGAAATCAGACCGCCCAGCATAAAGAAGCCAATCATGGATGCGTGGAGCTTCCACAATACTGCAGAGCGGGCGTCTTTGTCCATTACAGACCGAACCAGATGGCTGCCTGTTTCGCGGACATGATTGGTCACAAAGGTGGTGGCCATGGGTGTGCCTTCGTTCATGCGGAAGGTGTTGAACTGCATGGAGCAGATAAAGTTCAGCATAACTTGACAGATCTGATCCGGGGCAGACTTTGGCAGAAGCCCCAGAAAGATGACCACGGCGATATCAAAGACCATCAGCGCCACATCCCAATGCAGATACCTGTTGTGGGATAGCTTTCTGTTCAGGTATTCTGATAAAACAGTCCCGGAAAAATAGGCACTCATGGGAATGAGCAGATACAGGGCGCGAGCCCAGTCGCCGAGACCTAAATGCATGACAAACAGGGCAATGTTGGCAGTCTGCGCATTACAGAACACACCGCCGCGGACGCTGAAGGTGTAGACACCAAAGAAGCCGCCAAGCAGGATCAGCGCCCAAAAGGTGTGATGCTGCTCCGCACGGGGGAAGGGATTTTGCGTTTGATCTTTCATCCTGAATTCCTCGCTTGTGTATGTGGGGGGATATATCCGTGAAAACATCATTAAAAAAGCCTAACTTGTCCTGTAGACAAATTAGGCTTTTTTCTGGCGGAGTGGGAGGGATTCGAACCCTCGGACGGCTTTTGACCGTCACACGATTTCCAGTCGTGCTCGTTATGACCTCTTCGATACCACTCCAGATATCGGCTGCGTCAAACAGCTTGCTTATATTACACGATTTGCTATCGTTTGTCAAGTGGTAAATGAAAAAATATTCCCTCTCAAAAAATCTTTTTGAGAGGGTGTGTTTTCAGAACAGGGAGGTCTGGTCGCAGCAAAGTGCGTGGATGCTTGATAGTGCCGAAATTCCCGTAGCACCTTGGGCGATGAGAGCCTGCATTGCCTCGGAGCCATCTTGATACACAAACAGCTCAGACCAGTGGTGCTTCAGATTTTCCGTGCAGCCCTGCCACGTGCCGCCGCGTCCGTAGGTGCACTGCACAGCAACGGTCTTGTCACCCTGCATATGGATGGCGCAGTTGCGGTGTAGTGCTCTGGCAGAGGAGAAGGGAATGTCGTATCCATCCTCACTGAGATACAGCACATTCTCACGAGGCGAAAGCCGCTCCAGCCGATCCGGCGTAAAGACCACACAGCTGCCGCCTGCAGCAAGGCAAGCCTCCTGCGCAGTCCGATCGGCACCGACAGCACCGCCGGATACCAGAGTCCAGCCTTCCACGGCAGCCAGCGTCCCCACTTCTTTTGCAAATGCCTCGTTGGATGGCTGCAGATGTCTGGAGCCTACCACGCTGACGCAGGGTTTTTTCAGAAGACTGCGGTCACCCATGGCAAACAAAACAGGAGTCCTGGTTCCCGGCTGCTTTTCGGTAAGCCTTGCAGGATAGTCCGAAGAAACTCTGGTCAGGGGATAGATCCCAAGGCGCTCTGCGTGGGCAAGATAACGCTCCAGCTGTGCCTGTCTGCTGAGCAGCGACAAGATGCGCTGTGCAAGCTCCGGCTGAAACCCCAGCGCGCAAAGATTCTTCTGTGTCATCTCCGCGGTAGGATCCGGATGCTCCACATGGGCGCGCACCAGCTGCCCCAGCTTGTCAAACTGGTGTGCCGTCAGCGGCTTTGCTTCCGGATCACCCAGTCTGCAGCACAGGAGCAGGACACCTTCTTCTATGGCGATCATCTGAATTTTCTGCGGACGACGGGCTTCTTGACCTCTTCCTCCACCAGCAGATCGCCCTCTATAAACTTCATGGGCTTGATGGTGAAGTGGGAGTATTTTGCGATCTCATCCAGCTTGGCCTTTTCGGGGAAGTTGCCGATGATCGCCCATGCTGCGCCCTTGCGCTTGGCGCGGCCGGTACGTCCGATACGGTGGATGTAATATTCATTCTCACTGGGTACATCAAAGTTGATGACACAGTCCACATCGTCTACGTCAATGCCTCTGGATGCCACGTCGGTGGCAATGAGCACAGCCAGCTTGCCGTCACGGAAAGTCTTCATGGTCTTTTCGCGGACAGACTGCTTAATGTCGCCATGGATGCAGTCGGCATCCAGCCCGGTGCGCTTGAGATCGTCAGACAGACGCTGGCACATGACCTTTGTATTGCAGAAAATGATCACGCGTTCATACTGCATGGCGCGGATGAGCCGCAGGGTGGTCTCAGTCTTTTCCAGAGGGGACACGGTCAGGGAGAACTGGTCGATATCGGGCTTGTTGTCCTGATCGGCGGGGATGGTGATCTCCACTTCGTCGCGCTGATACATCCAGCTGACGGTCATGACCTCCTGAGAAATGGTGGCGGAGAACAGACCCATACTCTTCTTGTTTTTCAGCTTGTCCAGAATGTGGGTCACATCTTTAAAGAAACCCATATCCAGCATACGGTCGGCTTCGTCCAGCACCACAGTGTGGACTTTGTCCAGCCGCAGATTTTTGCGGTTGTAGTGATCCATCAGTCTGCCGGGGGTGGCGACCACGATCTGAGGCTTGTTTTTCAGCGCTTTGATCTGCGGCTCCATTTTCTGACCGCCGTAGACCACAGCCACACGGATGCTTTTATAGAAACGCAGAAGTCCGCGCAGCTCCTCGCCGATCTGAATGGCAAGCTCTCTTGTGGGAGCCAGCACCAGACCCTGCAGGTCTTCGCTTTCTGCGTTGATATGCTCGATCATGGGGATGCCGAAGGCAAAGGTCTTGCCGGTGCCGGTGGGGGCTTTGGCAATGACATCCTTCCACTGCATAAAGGGCGGAATGGCCTCCGCCTGCACTCTGGTGGGATAACCGTAACCTTTCTTTTCCAGAGCCTTGAGGATCTCTTCGGATAAGCCGAGATCCTTAAAAGTCAGTTCGTTTTCCATACGTCAGATCCTTTTAATGTCATAGTCTCACATAGTATACCAGAATAGGATAAGATTTGCAACGCATTGAAACGTTTTACAAAACGCGATATAATAAAAGAAAACCGCAAGGAGGGAGCAAAATGGCGACCATTAAGGATGTGGCAAAAGCGGCAGGTGTGTCTATTGCGACGGTGTCCAACTATCTCAATGCCACCCGTCCTGTCAGCGGACAGACGGCGGAGCGTATCCAAAAGGCCATTGAGCAGCTGCAGTACACAGCAAATCTTTCTGCCAAAAGTCTGCGCGCCAATCGCTATACGGAAGTCGGTGTCATTCTGCCTAATCTGAATGACCCTTATTATGTGCAGATCTTTCAGGGAATCGAGCATGCCTTCTCCGGCACGCCGTATTTTGTCAATGCTGCTTTTTCCTATGATATCCCGGAACTGGAGCGCAGTATTGCCGAGAACTTTTTGAAAAAGCAGGTCTGCGGACTGATTCTTGTTTCCTGCATTCCCGATGACGGCATGTTTTACGCAAGCCGTTTCACAGAGCAGGATAAGGTAGTGGTCGTGCTGGATCGTGAGATCCGCGGCCTGGATGCCAATTTCATCACTTTTGACTATGCCGCTGTGATGGAGAGCCTGACAGGAGAGCTTTTGACCCGCGGACACCGGGACATCGTGCTCATGGCAGGCGATCCCGCTTTCACCAGCGAGGAAAACTGCATCCGGGGTTTTTCCCGTGCTTTTGACCAATGCGGCGTACCCTGCGGCAAAGTGCTGCAGACGGAACTGAACAGAGAAGGCGCCTTCCGTGCCACCATGTCCCTGCTGCGTACACAGGTACCGCAGGTCGTTATTGCCACCTCGGAGGCATCGGCAGGCGGCATTATGGAAGCTCTGTCTTTGTGCGGTCATGGCGACGGCTCCGTTCCCGTGGTCACCTTGGGAGAAGAGCACTGGAATAAGTTTACCCATTCCTTTGCCAATTTTTCCACAGCCAGACCTGCCATCCGTATGGGGCAGACGGCAGGAGAGCTGGTGCTGGAGCAGCTTCGTGTACCGGCATCAAGTCAGCGTATTGTCCTGCAGGACAGCAGCGTTATGGGCAAAAAAATGTTTTCTGCCATTGAAAGTCCGAAAAGCTCAAAGGAACAGGCGCCGCTGAAGCTGCTGCTTCTGCAGGCACCTGCCGTTGATACCTTCCTCAATCTTCTGCAGGACTTTACCCACAGAACAGGCATTGAAACACAGGTCACCACGCTGCCGCACCATAAACTGTCGGAGGAGATCCTCCGACACTGTCGGGATAAACGTTACGATATCATTATGTACGACATCCCGTGGCTGCCCATGCTGGCAAGTCGCGGAGTTCTGCAGGATCTGACAGACTGGCTCAAGGGAGTGGATACGGATATTTTCTTCCCCGGTTGTCTGGATTACTACAGCCGCTTCCGCAAACGGGCTTATGGTGTGCCCTTTATTTATGCGCCCCAGATCTTCTTTTATCGCAAGGATCTGTTTGAACAGCCGCAGCTGAGGGAGCAGTTCCGAAAGCTTTACGGCACGACGCTGCGTCCGCCCAACACCTTGAAAGAGTATAACACCATGGGTGAGTTTTTCACCCGGAAGACAGATGCCATTGCCTACGGGATGTCTGTTGCCGCCGCCTATCCCGAGTGTCTTGCACCGGAGCTGTATACCAGAATGAAGGCATACGGCGGCAGTATCTTCTCCAGGGGCGGCAAGGTGGTGTTGGACAGCCCTCAGAACAAAAAGGCATATGAAAATCTGCTGCGTGCTTTGCAGGTGGCAAAGCCGGATTATCTGCAGGCGACGGATGTGAGCATCATTGGAGATTTCCTGTGCGGCGAAACTGCCATGCTCATCGGCTATCCTGCCTATATGACAGATGTGGCGGATCTTCGCAAAAGCAGCATGATCGGCTCCATCGGCTACAGTCTCATTCCCGGCAGAGCGCCTCTTCTCGGTGGCTGGGGCATGGGCATCGGAACAGGCTGCGGCAATGAAACAGGTGCCCTGGCGTTTTTACGGTGGATGTGCGATGAGCAGATGGGAAACTACTTTGCTCTCCTTGGCGGTCAGACCACCATGACCAGCAGCTATACCAACGATGAATTGGTGAAGCTGTATCCGTGGCTGCCCATGTACCATTCTGCCTATGAGAGCGCCAGCCCCACTTTGATGCCGGAACTGCCCGGCGGCGGAGTCCTGTCTTCCGAGGCAGTGGACGAGGTGGTGTGCCGCTGGCTGTATAAGGTGATCCGCGAAGATATGCCTGTGCCGGACGGCATAACAGCCACCTGTCTGGAGCTGGAAAAAATGGTTCGAGATGTGCAGCGGTAATGTTGTGCAAAGAGGACAAAGAGGAAACGGAAACCTTGTTGAAAACGTTTAAAACACAACTAAGTGTTGACAAAGTGACGGAAGATGATACAATATACAAAATGTGTTTTGTAAATTTTACACAACTTCAAGCGGAAAGAGGGAAGACGATGGCAAAAGAAGTAGTCCGTATGGAATCGATTTGCAAGGAATTCCCCGGTGTTCGTGCATTGGATCAAGTGAACTTCAGCCTGCAGGCAGGTGAAGTTCATGCCCTTGTCGGTGAAAACGGCGCAGGCAAATCCACTTTGATGAAGGTTTTGACAGGTGTTTATAAGAAAGACAGCGGCAAGATCTTCGTGGACGGACAGGAGATGGAGTTCCCCAATGTAAAGACCGCCATGGATCAGGGCATCATCATGATCCATCAGGAACTGAACTTGATGAACCACCTGACTGCGGCGGAGAATATTTTTATCGGCAGAGAGTTCCGCCTGCCGGGCGGCGTGGTGCTGGATCACAAAAAGCAAAATCAGAAAGCCAAGGAATTGTTTGACAAGCTCAATGTCAGCATCGATCCCACCGTCCGTGTCGGATCCTTGTCTGTTGCCCAGCAGCAGATGGTGGAGATTGCCAAGGCGCTGTCCTTTGATATCAAGGTGCTGATCATGGATGAGCCTACAGCCTCCTTGACAGACGATGAGATCGAGGATCTGTTCCGTGTTATTCGGATGCTCAAGGCAGAAGGAACTGCTATCATCCACATCTCCCATCGTCTGGAAGAGCTGGCGCTGATCGCAGACCGCATCACGGTCATGCGCGACGGCGGCTATGTGGATACGGTGAGTGCTGCCGGAACAAGCGTGGATGATATCATTAAAATGATGGTCGGCAGAGAGATCTTCGTTACCAAGCAGCAGGCCAAAGACTTTGAAGGTCAGCCCTATACTCTGGAAGTGGAGGGACTCAACGCCGGGCCTTCCGTCAGGGATATCTCCTTCAAGGCTCATGCCGGTGAGATCCTTGGTTTTGCGGGACTTGTGGGTGCAGGACGCACAGAAACGGCAAGAGCGATTTTCGGTGCCGATCCCCATACCACCGGCACGATCCGCGTTCATGGAAAAGAAGTGAAGATCGCAACACCCAAGGATGCGGTCAAAAACGGCATTGCCTATCTTTCAGAAGATCGCAAACGGTTCGGTTTGTCCCTGCCGCTTGATGTGGATGCCAATATTTCCATGGCTTCCATGGCATATTTCTCCGCAGGCGGTGTGATCAACTTCAAAAAGAGCCACCAAAACTCCGACCGCATGGTGGAGCAGCTGGCGATCAAGACGCCCTCTCTGCAGCAGCTGGTCAAGTTCCTGTCCGGCGGCAACCAGCAGAAGGTGGTTCTTGCCAAGTGGCTGACCCACAATTCCGATATTCTGATCTTTGATGAACCTACAAGAGGCATCGACGTTGGTGCCAAGAGTGAGATCTACAAGCTGATGAACGATCTGGCAGACAGCGGAAAGACTATTATCGTCATTTCTTCCGAACTGCCCGAGATCATCCGCTGCTGCCACCGCGTGCTGGTCATGTGCGAGGGGCAGATCACCGGCGAGGTGGTCGGAGATGAGATCGATCAGGAAACGATCATGAAGTATGCCACACAGCGGAAAATGTAGAGGTGAGAAGTATGAGCAATACATTAAAAGAAAAGAAAGCCGGCCTGTTTGTCAAGCATCCGGCAGTGAAGCATAAGGCGATCATCCTTGCGGCGCTGGTGGCGATCTGGATCGCATTCCGCTGCTTGAGCCCCAACTATCTGAGCTATACCAACATTATGACCATTCTGTTGGCAACGTCTGTCAACGGCATTCTGGCGCTTGGTGTTGCATGGACCATCATGACCGGCGGTATCGATATTTCTATCGGTACGGTCATGACCTTCTCCTGCATCTGCTCCGGCCTGTTGTTTATCTCCGGCTTGCCCATCGTGGTAGCCATCATTGCCGGTATTCTGGTCGGTGCCCTTTGCGGCTTCTGCAACGGTGTCATGTCTGCCAAGCTGGGTCTGCCCCCTATGATCGCGACCCTTTCCATGCAGATGATCACCAAGGGTCTGTCCCTTGTGTTCTCTGAGTGCAAGCCTGTCTACTTCTCCGATTGCAGCTGGTATCAGAAGCTTGCCACCGGCAGCTTCCTGGGAATCAAGGGCTTCTACAACGCCATCATCATTCTGCTGGTATTGGCGCTGATCTCCTATTTCCTGTTTGCGAAGACCATTCTGGGCAGATATACTCTTGCCATCGGCTCCAACCGTGAAGCGGCAAGACTGTCTGGTATCAATGTAGACCGTTGGCTCATCGCCATCTTCTCTGTCTGCGGTGCTTATGCAGGTATTGCCGGCTTGGTCATGTCTTCTCGTCTGAATTCTGCCCAGCCTGCCCTTGGCCCCGGCTACGAGATGGATGCCATTGCTGCAGCCGTCATTGGCGGCAACTCCCTGTCCGGCGGTGAGGGTACCATCGGTGGTGTTATCATCGGCGCCTTGATTATCAGTTCGATCCAGAACGGATTGCGCTTGATGCAGGTGTCCACAGAAAGCCAGTCGGCTATTATCGGTGTCGTTTTGATCATTGCAGTTGCCTTCGACCAGATGAGCAAAAAGCGGAAGAAGAACTGACGTGATTGAACAATAAAAAACAAAAGGAGAGTATCAAAAAATGAAGAAAATCGTAGCATTGTTGTTGGCCCTCATGATGATCCTGTCTCTGGTCGCCTGCGGCGCAAAGGAAGAGGTCGTCGAAGAAACCGAAGAAGTCGTTGAAGAAGTTGTGGAAGAAACCACCGAAGAAACTGAAGACGTTCCCTACGTGGCAATGGTCTCCCTGGGCTACAGCCATCAGTTCTGGCAGGCTGTCAAGCAGGGTGCTGAAGAAGCAGCTGCTGAGTACGGCGTCACCATCACCTTCGAAGGTCCCGAGCAGGAGACCATGGTCGATGAGCAGGTCGATATGCTGAACACCGCCATCCAGAACGGCCCCGAAGCTATCTGCATGGCTGCTATCGATGTGGCATCCGTCACCACCATTCTGGAAGAGCAGAAGGCCAATGGTATTCCTCTGGTCGGCTTTGACGCAGGTCTGGGCGACACCCTGCCCGCTGTCAACGTTGCTTCCAACAATGCCGAAGCCGGCAAGCTGGCTGCTGTGAACGCTGCTGAGCTGCTGGGCGACGCAGGTAAGGTCGCAGTTCTGGGCCATACCGAAACTGTTCCCGATGGTGTTGCACGTGTTGACGGCTTTGTCGATGAGATGAAGGCAAACCATCCCAACATCGAGATCGTTGACATTCAGTACGCAGAAGGCGACCACATGAAGTCCGCCGAGGCTCTGAAGGGCATGCTGCTGGCTGATCCCGAGATCGATCTGGTCTACTGCACCAATGAAGGCGCTTGCGTCGGTGCTTACAACGGCATGAAGGAACTGGGCATTGTCGGCGAAGTTATGCTGGTCGGCTTTGACTCCTCCAAGGCTCTGAAGGACGGCATCCGCAGCGGTGACATCGCCGGTGCTATCACTCAGAATCCCGTTGCTATGGGCTACAAGACTGTTGAAGCTGCTGTGAAGCTGATGAACGGCGAAGACCTGGGCACCAACTTCATCGACTCCGGCTTTGCATGGTACAACGCAGAGAACATGGATTCTCCCGAGATCGCTCCCTGCCTGTACGACTAATATCCGGCTAAAGCGAACATAACAAAATACTGACCACCCGGCTGCCATCCGGCAGCCGGGTTTCTTTCTTGCAAAAGAACTTGTTGACAAATCAACAAGTTCTTTGTATAATGTTGAAAAATCAACAAGTGCTTGGAGGCATGATCATGATCGATCGCTTTGAACGTTTTTCCTTTGCCATTTCCGAGATCTCCCGATATTGGCACAAGATCGCTGCCGATGTTATGGAAGAGCACGGTCTGAAGGGGCCCTATGCTGTCTATTTTACCACCATGTATCAGTACCCGGCAGGTATCACTGCCGCCCGTCTGGCAGAACTGTGCAGCCGGGATAAAGCGGATGTGTCCCGCGCCGTGACGGTAATGGAGAAAAAAGGATTGGTGGAAAAAGAGCCTGTCAATCAAAATCAGTACCGCGCCCTTTTGAAGCTGACCGAAGAGGGGATGGCTCTGGCGGAACATATCAATGATAAAGCAATGACCGCCGTGGATTTCGGCGGGCAGGGCGTGACACCAGAGCATCGGGAGATCTTCTATCGCTGTCTGGAGACCATCGCAGGCAACCTGCAGCGTTTGAGCAAAGAAGGTCTTTGAGGATAACGTGAAGCCGGAAAGGATACAGTATGAATATCAAAGCGGTATTGTTTGATCTCGACGGCACGCTGCTGCCTATGGATCAGGATGAATTTGTCAAAACCTATTTTGGCTATCTTGCAAAATTTCTTGCTCCGCATGGCTATGAGCCGGAAAAGCTGATCGATGCCATCTGGAAGGGAACGGCAGCCATGATCCGAAACACAGGAGAAATGACCAACGAACAGGCATTTTGGAAGACCTTTTGCGGTATTTTCGGAGAAGATGCCGCCAAAGATGAACCGCTGTTTGAGGGCTTTTATAAGACTGTGTTCGACAAGGTGCAGAAAGTCTGCGGCTTCACACCGGAGGCGGCACGGACAGTCTGCCGGCTCAAATCACAGGGCCTTCGTGTGGCACTGGCGACCAACCCTATTTTTCCGGCCATTGCTACAGAAAAGCGGATCCGCTGGGCAGGCTTGGAGCCGAAGGACTTTGAGCACATAACCACCTATGAAAACTGCCGTTACAGCAAGCCCAACACAGCATATTATGAGGACATTCTCCATATCCTTGGTCTAAAGGCACAGGAGTGCCTTATGGTGGGCAACGATGTGTCAGATGATATGGTGGTACAGGCGATAGGTATGGATGTATTTTTGCTGACAGACTGTCTGATCAACAAGGAGCAGAAAAGCCTTGACAACTATCCCCACGGCAGCTTTCAACAGCTTTTGCAATATATCGAAGAAAGGCAGAAAGCGTAATGATCAGATTTATGGTCGACTCTGCATCGGATTGTATAGCGGGATCATATGACCTGTTTGTTCCCATTGCCATCAATCTTGATGGAAAAGAATACCTGGATGGTGTAGATCTTGACAGCGATAAGTTCTATGAGCTGCTGTTGAGCAGCAAGGACTTCCCCAAAACTTCCCAGCCTGCACCACAGGTGTTTCTGGAATATTTTCAGCAGATCAAAAAGGCGGGGGATGAACTGATCTATTTTGCCGTTTCCTCCGCCCTCAGCGGCACGTATCAATGCGCAGTCATGGCAAAGGAAATGGCGGAGTATGACAAGATTTATGTGGTTGATACGCTCGGCGCTACCCATATGATCGGCATCCTTGTGGAGCACGCTGCAAAGCTGCGGGAGAAGGGCTTTTCGGCGCAGCAGATCGTGGAAGAAATCGAGCTGCTCAAGGGCAGAGTCCATGTTCTTGCAGGACTTGACACGCTGGAGTATCTGCGCAGGGGAGGACGTTTGAGCAACGGCTCTGCGGCAGTTGGTTCTCTGGCACAGATCAAGCCTGTGCTCACAGTGACCCGTGAGGGCACGGTGGAGGCGCAGGGCAAATACATCGGCAAGAACCGCGCCATGCAGCAGATCTCGGAACGGCTTCAGACGGCGGAACTTGATCCTGCCTTTCCTGTGGTTCCTGTTTTTTCCTGCTGCGAAGAAAACTGCGAGCTGCTGGAAAACAGACTGAAAGATGCAGGCGTGACATTGGCTTCGCGCCGTCAGATCGGTTCCACCATCGGTGCCCATACGGGACCGGGGGTCTACGGTGTGATTTTCGTAACAAAATAGACAAAAAACTGCCGGCATTTTTTTGCTGGCAGTTTCTTGTTTTTTGTCTGCAGAAGATAGATTTTGTAAGGCAAATGTGCTATAATCTTTCAGATAGGTCATGTCATTTTTTACAAAGAAACGGGTCAAACCGCCCTTTGTTTGTAACCAACAGCAGAAAGCTGTGAAATTGGCAAAAACCAAGTGGATTGTAGTTGACATTGCTGTGCTTGTGGCGTACAATTACAGAAGAACAAATACAATCCCACATAAAACGAAACTCTGCTTACGGGCAGGGGAGAAAGGAAGTTTTGCGTATTATGAAGACCAAAGCTGTAAGAATCCACGGTAAAATGGACCTTCGCCTGGAAGAGATCGAACTGCCCAAGGTCGGCCCGGATGATGTTCTGGTCAAGATCATCTCCGATAGCCTGTGCATGAGCTCCTACAAGGCTGCTGTGGAGGGTCCCGACCACAAGCGTGTTCCCGATGACTGCGCTGAGAACCCCACCATTGTCGGCCACGAGTTCTGCGGTGTCATTGAAGAAGTCGGCGAAAACTGGAAGCATAAGTATAAGGCCGGCGATGGCTTCGCCATCCAGCCCGCCCATTTCTACAAGGGTTCCCAGATGGCTCCCGGCTACTCCTACAAGTACTGCGGCGGCGATGCTCAGTACGGTCTTGTTCCTTTTGAAACTCTGGTCACCGACTCTCTGCTGACCTACAATTCCGACACTTACTTCTACGGCTCTCTGGCTGAGCCTATTTCCTGCGTCATCGGTACTTTCCATGCGATGTATCACACCGTCGCCGGCTCCTATGAGCACAAGATGGGCATCGTGGAAGGCGGCAAGATGGCTCTGCTGGCATCCGTCGGCCCCATGGGTCTGGGCGCCATTGACTACGCTCTGCACTGCGACCGCAAACCCGGTCTGCTGGTCGTCACCGATATCGATGACGAGCGTCTGGCAAGAGCTGCCAGCATCTACACTGTGGAAGAAGCCAAGAAGAACGGCATCGAGCTGCACTATGTCAACACTGCCAAGGTGGAAGATCCCGTGGCTTACCTGCGTGAACTGACCGGCGGCACCGGCTATGACGATGTCATCTGCTTCGCTCCCGTCAGGTCTCTGGTGGAGCAGGCCGACGGCATTCTGGGCTTCGACGGCTGCCTGAACTTCTTCGCAGGTCCCACCAACAGCCAGTTCAAGGCTGAGTTCAACTTCTACAATGTCCACTATCTCTACACCCATCTGGTGGGCACCTCCGGCGGCAACACCGAGGACATGAAGGAAGCCATCGCCATGATGACCTCCGGCAAGATCAACCCCGCTGCTCTGGTCACCCACATCGGCGGTTTGGACTGCGTGGTCGATACCACCCTCAACCTGCCCAACATCCGCGGCGGCAAGAAGCTGATCTACACCCAGATCGAAATGCCTCTGGCAGCCATCGACGATTTCGCCAAGCTGGGCGAGACCGATCCCATGTTTGCCAAGCTCGATGAGATCTGCAAGCGCCACAATGGTCTGTGGAGCGCAGAAGCTGAGAAGTATCTGCTCAGCTGCAAAATGAAGTAATCAAATTCTGTCAAGGAGTGAAATAACTATGGCACAAGGTGTTCTGATGCCCAAGGAAGGCATCACCGTAGAATCCTGCATCATGGGTGAATGGAGAGTCAATGTTGGCGATACCGTCAATGTGGGCGACGTTCTGTTCTCCTATGAGACCGACAAGGCCGAGTTCGAGTGTGTTTCCACCGCAGCCGGCACCCTGCTCGAAAAGTTCTATGAAGAAGGCGACGAAGTCCCCGTTCTGATCAATGTCTGCGCCGTGGGCAACCCCGGTGAAGACACCTCCGCTCTGAAGGGTGTGGGCGGCTCCGAAGCTCCCGCCGCGGAAGCTGCTCCCGCAGCCGCCGCTCCTGCAGCAGCTGCTGCACCTGCCGCTGTTTCTGCCAATGCCGCACAGGGCGTCATCATGCCCAAGGAAGGCATCACCGTGGAAAGCTGCATCATGGGCGAGTGGAAGGTCAATGTTGGCGATGCTGTCAACGTGGGCGATGTTCTGTTCTCCTATGAGACTGACAAGGCTGAGTTTGAGTGTACTTCCACCGCAGCCGGCACTCTGCTCGCCAAGTTCTATGAAGAAGGCGACGAAGTCCCTGTTCTGATCAACGTCTGCGCCGTCGGTACTCCCGGCCAGGATGTGGAATGCCTGAAGGGCATCGGCGGTACTCCCGCTGCTGCTGAGGCTCCCGCTGCAGCCGCTGCTCCCGCAGCAGCTGCCGCTCCTGCCGCTGTTTCCGCTGCAGGTCCCATCGCACAGGCAGTTATCATGCCCAAGGAAGGCATCACTGTGGAAAGCTGCATCATGGGCGAGTGGCAGAAGAACGTGGGCGACGAGATCGCTGTTGGCGATATCCTGTTCTCCTACGAGACCGACAAGGCCGAATTCGAGTGCGCCTCCACCGCAGCCGGTACCCTGCTTGCCAAGTTCTACGAGGCTGGCGACGAAGTCGAGTGCCTGATCAACGTCTGCGCTGTCGGTAAGGCAGGCGACGAGTTTGAGTGCCTGAGAGGCATCAGCGGTACTCCCGCTGTGGCTCCTGCCGCTGCTGCACCCGCTGCTGCCGCTGCAGATGAAGACACCTCCAACGACGGTTCTCCCATCTCTCCCAGAGCAAGAGCACTGGCAGAGAAGTCCAATGTGGATCTGTCCGGCGCCAAGGGCACCGGCCCCAACGGCAGAATCATCGAGCGCGACGTCCGCGCCCTGCTGGAAGCAGGCTGCGTGAAGAAGGCTGCTGTGGCAGAATCTGCCGCTGCTCCTGTCGCTGCTGCTCCCGCTGCCGCAGCTGCACCTGCTGCAAGCGATGCAGAGTATGTGGATGTGAAGTTCAACGCTGTGCGTAAGGCAACTGCCAAGTCCATGATGAAGTCTTTGAGCTCCATGGCTCAGCTGACCGTGCAGTTCTCCTTTGATGCCACCCAGATTCAGAGCTATCGCAAGATGCTCAAGAACATGGAAGGCCCCATGTCCAAGATCTCCCTCAACGACATGGTCATGTTCGCCATCACCCGTACCATTCTGGATCATCCCAACCTCAACGCCAATATGCTCGAGGAGAATGTGGTCCGTCAGTTCAAGTCCGTCAACCTGGGCTTCGCCTGCGACACCGAGAAGGGTCTGCTGGTGCCCGTGATCCACGGCGCCGACAAGATGAGCCTGCTGGAGCTGTCCGCAGCTGCCAAGGCTCTGGCTGCCGATGCTCGTGACGGCAAGCTGGGTCCCGATAAGATGGCAGGCGGTACCTTCACCGTTTCCAACATCGGCTCCTTCGGCTGCGAGGCCTTCACTCCCGTGATCAATCCTCCCCAGACCGGTATTCTGGGCGTGTGCAACATCGAGACCAAGATCAAGGGCGTCAAGGATGGCCAGATCCAGACTTACCCCGCAATGGGCCTGTCTCTGACCTTCGACCATCGTGTTGTGGACGGCGCACCCGCCGCTCGCTTCATGCAGCAGCTGTGCAACAATCTGGAGAACTTCCTGACTCTGCTGGCAAAGTAAGATTTTTAACCCCCCAATAGGAGGATTTTCAAATTGGAGAAATATGATGTGATCGTTCTGGGCGGCGGCCCCGGCGGATATCTGTGTGCCGAGCGTGCCGCGCAGGGCGGACTGAAAGCCGCTGTGATCGAAAAGCGCTGGATGGGCGGCACCTGCCTGAATGAGGGCTGCGTGCCCACCAAGAGCCTTTTGTATTGCGCAAAGCAGTATTCCTCCGCAAAACATGGCGCGGACTACGGTGTCAGCGCACAGAATGTTACATTTGACCACGCGAAGGTGGTCGAGCGGAAAGATAAGGTGGTCAAGACGCTGGTCTCCGGCGTCAGCGCCACTATGAGGTCCCACGGCATCAAGGTCTATATGGCCGAAGCCAGAGTGGACAGCCGTGACGCAGACGGATTTAAGGTCTGGGCAGGGGAGGAGCTCCTCTCCTGCGACCGTCTGGTCATCGCCACAGGTTCTGTGGCAGCCGTGCCTCCCATCCCCGGCGTCAAAGAGGGTCTGGCATCCGGCTTTGTTGCCACCAACCGTGAGATCCTTGACATGAAGGAACTGCCCAAGTCCATCGTCTGTATGGGCGGCGGCGTCATCGGTCTGGAGATGGCCTGCTACTTTGCCACCGTCGGTGTCAAGGTCACGGTCGTTGAGATGATGCCCAAGATCGCAGGCCCCACGGATGAGGAGATCTGCAAGAACCTGATGAAGACCTACGAGAAGGAAGGCATGGAGTTCAAACTCTCTGCCAAGGTTCTGGAAGTGGGCACCAACAGCGTTACCTACGAAGATGCCGAAGGCACCCACACCATCGAGTGTGACAAGGTGCTGCTGTCTACAGGCCGCCGTGCCAATGTGCAGGGTCTGGATCTGGAGAACATCGGTGTGCAGACCGAGCGCGGCGCAGTCATTACTGACCGCCATATGTGCACCAATGTGGCAGGCGTCTACGCTGTGGGCGACTGCAACGGCAAGCTGATGCTGGCACATACCGCCTACCGTGAGGCTGAGGTGGCTGTGAACCATATGCTGGGCATCAAGGATGAGATGCGTTACGAGGCCATTCCCTCCGTCATCTACACCACTCCCGAAGTGGCAGCTGTGGGCGAAACGGAAGCTTCTGCCAAGGCAAAGAATCTCAACATCAAGGTTGTCAAGACTCCCATGATGGTGTCCGGCCGCTACGTTGCAGAAAATATGCGCGGCGACGGCTTCTGCAAGCTGGTCTATGATCTGGATCGCAACTGCCTGATCGGTGTGCAGATGATCGGCAGCTACGCTTCCGAGATCATCTACGGCGCAGCACTCATGCTGGAGACCGAGCTGCCTCTGAGCCAGCTGAAGAAGCTGGTCTTCCCCCATCCTTCCGTCTGCGAAGTCATTCGTGAAGGCTTGTTCATGATCTAACAATGTAATTTAAATTCAGAAAGGAAGTAATCATATGCCTAAGTCTTTGTACGTGGATCCCGTATTGACCCGTGCTCCCGGTGCAATCCACTTTGAGGACATCCCTGTCTGCGCTTACAACAAGACCATCGAGGAAGAGCGCAAGAACTACTCCGATGAGGATCTGATCCGCATCTATCGCGACATCACCATCCTGCGTGAGTTCGAGCACATGCTGAACCTGATCAAGACTCAGGCCAGCTACAACGGCATCGACACCACCTATCCCGGCCCTGCTCACCTGTCTCTGGGCCAGGAAGCTTCCTGTGTCGGTGAAGCTTATCTGATGGACAAGGATGACATCATCTTTGGTTCTCATCGTTCCCACTCCGAAATTCTGGCAAAGTCCCTCAGCTGCATCGAGAAGATGTCCGACAAGGAACTGATGGACGTCATGGAGAACTTCCTGGGCGGCCGTACTCTGCGCGCTGTTGAGAAGTTCGGCAAGACCGACAATGTGAAGGAACTGGCCATCCGCTTCGTTCTGTACGGCGCACTGGCTGAGATCTTCGCCCGTGAAAACGGCTTCCATCATGGTATGGGCGGCTCCATGCACGCATTCTTCCTGCCCTTCGGCGTGTACCCCAACAACGCTCTGGTCGGCGGCTCCGCCACCATCGCTGCCGGTGCAGCTCTGTACAAGAAGAACAACGACAAGAAGGGCCTGGTTGTCTGCAACATCGGCGACGCATCCCTGGGCTGCGGCCCCGTATGGGAAGCATTCAACTTCGCCGCGATGGATCAGTACAAGACCCTGTGGGAAGAGGGCCGCAAGGGCGGTCTGCCTGTCATCTTCAATGTCTTTAACAACTCCTACGGCATGGGCGGCCAGACCCGTGGCGAGACCATGGCATATGATATGCTGGCTCGTCTGGGCGCCGGTGTTACTCCCTCCCAGATGCACGCAGAGCGTGTCGATGGCTGGAACCCTCTGGCTGTTATCGACGCATATCGCCGCAAGAAGGAAATCATCGCCAAGGGCGAAGGCCCCGTCCTGCTGGATGTCGTGACCTATCGTCTGGTCGGCCACTCCACCTCTGACCAGAACGCTTACCGTACCAAGGAAG
>JAGBBD010000058.1 GCA_017938625.1 Oscillospiraceae bacterium
ATCGTGTACTGCCGGGACTGTTTATAGACAGCAGTGAGCCGGGGGCAGCGCAGGCATTGGATGTGGCAGCCCGGTATCTGGTGAATATGATCTTGAGCCTGCCTGTTCTGTATCTGGTCTATGTCCACAGAAGTGCTCTGCAGGGCACAGGCAATTCCTCGTGGTCGCTGATCTCCGGTATTTTTGAAGCCTTGAGCCGCGTGGTCATGGCAAAGCTGTTCTTTGTTCTGTATGGCACGGCGGTGCTTTTCTGGACAGAGCCGTTTGCGTGGCTGACTGCATGGGTCTTTGTGCTGGTGCCGTACTTATTTTATCAAAAAAAGCGTCTTGTCATGACGCAGAAGGAGAATGCTATATGATGAATGTTACTGTTGTGCAGCCGAACTATTTTTCCGGATCTTCCCCCGATGGCCCCATTGCGGAGTTTCTGCTGCAGGAAATGAAAAAGGTCAAAGCAGGAGATTTGATCGTCCTGCCGGAATATTCCAACGCAGGCGGTCTTTCTGATGCCGAGCGCGAGATCGCTGCCATGTCCAGAGCCGGGGAAATGCTGGTGCAGGCAGCTGCGACAGCCAAGGAAAAGTCTGCCTATGTGGTCATCAATGTGCTGGAAGAGCGGGACGGAAAGAGGAGAAACAGCACCTATTTGTTTGACAGAAACGGAAACACAGCCTTTGTCTATGACAAGATCCATCTGCCGCCCTCCGAGCTGGCGCTGGATGTTACCCGCGGCAGCGGTGCATGCTTCTGTGAACTGGACGGACTGCGCTTTGGCTTTATGACCTGCTATGATGTCTACTATAGCGAGCAGCTGGAAGCCATTGCTGCACAGAAACCGGATATCGTGCTGATTCCCGGCTATCAGAGAGGAGAGCGCACAGATATCATCCGCGCGCAGGCAAAGCTGGCAGCCTTCCGCTGCAATGCCTATGTTGCAAGATCCTCTTATTCCATGAACAGCGATGAACGTGGCGGCTGCTCCATGATCGTTGCACCCGATGGTCAGATTCTCAAGGATATGGGTAAGGAAGTGGGCAGCATCAGCGCCCAAATTGATCCCATATGGAAGTATATGCGCACAGCCGGCTTTGGCTGCGGCATGGTACGAAACGATGATTTTATCTCTGTCGGTCTTTGCCCGGAGCTGTTTCGCTGACCCCCTTTTTTAAAAGAGAAAAACGTGAGTTAGAATCATGTGAAGTATCATAAACTATGGAGGTAGCCTCATGACATTTGTCGAGTGACAATGTCTACGCTCCAAATTCTCATCACCGATCTTCTGGACATGAGCCGGGAGAAGTTTGAGAAAACCATCAAGAACCTATGGACCCGTACCGTATAACGGAAAGGAGCAGCCTATGTATAAACCGGATCCGGTCTGCACGGATCATATTACCCTGCCTGTCGAGCTGCAGCAGCTGATGGAGCAGATCGCGGAGAATGTCCATGAAAACTGGGCAGCAGGACGCATTGCCGATGGTTGGATCTATGGTGCGGTGCGTGATGATGAAAAGAAGACAACACCTTGTCTTGTGCCCTATGATCAGCTCAGCGAAGAGGAAAAGGAATATGACCGCGTGACTGCGGCACAGACCTTAAAGCTGATTCTGTCTCTTGGATATGAACTGAAGAAAGTATAAAAGAACTGCCGCATCCACGCAGGATGCGGCAGTTCTTTTATTTGTCTTTGCGATGGCAGGTACATTCACGTTTTCCGCAGGAATCGCCGTATGGACAGCCGATGCATTTTGCACCGCTCTTTTTGGCTTTGATCACATACGCAGCAGCGGCAGCGATGATGACCAGTACGAGTACAATTACAAAAAATGTTGTCATAGGCTTATTTCTTCAGAGCATACTCTGCATTCAATTCACGATTGGTTTTTGCGATCAAGGCGATCACAATGGCGACAAACACGATCACAGCGATCAGACCACCCCAAAAGCCGGCAGCTACAGTTCCTGTGGTGATCAGCGTGCCGATCTGATGAACCAGATAGCCCATGGTGAAGCCAACACCCAACTGCAGGCAGATGCCGCCCCAGAGCCACTTGCCGCTCTTCATTTCTGCGTTCATTGCGCCAATGGCAGCGAAGCAGGGAGGGGTGTAGAGGTTGAACATCAGATAAGCCAGAGCAGCGACCTTGGTGATAGCGATGATGCCGGCAACTTCCGTGCCAGCGCCTTCCATCAGTGCCAGCTCTTCGGTGTTAATCAGGTTTTCAAGACCAACAAAGCACACAGCCAAAGTGCCGACCACGTTTTCCTTGGCAATGAAGCCGGTCACAGCGGCGGCAGCCAGCTGCCAGCTGAGCACACCGACAATGGGCACCAGCAGGTAGGCGAAGGGAGAAGCGATGCTTGCCAGAATGGAGACATCGGCAGTCTCAGCGATCTGGAAGCTCCAGGTGAAGGACTGCATGATCTGTACTGCGGTGTTGCACAGCAGAATGATGGTAGCAGCTTTGACGATGTATGCCCAACCGCGGGAGCACATGGACAGGAACGCACGCTTCAAACTGGGCAGCTTGTATTCGGGCAGTTCAATGATGAAGAAGGACTTTCTTGCTTTGTGACCTGCGATCTTGTTGACCAGCAGAGCGCCCAGGAAAATCAGTGCAATGCCGCACAGATACATAACGGTGCTGACCCAACCAGCATTGTCAAAGAAAGCGCCGGCGATCAGAGCAATGACAGGGATCTTGGCACCGCAGGGCATGAAGGGAGTCAACATGGCAGTGGCTCTGCGCTCACGTTCATTGCGGATGGTGCGGCTTGCCATGACACCGGGGATGGCGCAGCCAACGCCGATGACAAAGGGAATGACAGACTTGCCGGACAGACCGACTTTCTTGAAGATCGGATCAAGAACAACGGTCACGCGGGACATATAGCCGCAGTCTTCCAACAGCGCCAGCAGGAAGTACATGACCATGACCAGAGGCAGGAAGCCGATGACGGCGATGACACCGCCGATGATGCCATCGACCAGTAATGCCTGCACGATGGGAGCAGCGCCGGAGACCAGTTCACCGACCCAACCCTGGAAGAGTTCAAGCCATGCGACCAGAGTATCTGCCACAAAGGGGCCGACCCAGACCTGAGAGATCTGGAAGACCAGATACATGACAACGGCAAAGATCAAAATGCCGCCCACAGGATTGGTCAGAACAGCATCGATCTTGTCCTGATAGTTCTTGTCTTTGGTCTTGATCTTGCGTTTTTCCACCTTGGCAACGATCTGATTGACAAATTCAAAGCGCTTACGGTCTGCTTCCACCACAGCCTTCTTGTCGGTCAGATCAATGTCATCCTGCACATAGGGGGCGCGTTGCCCCTTGCCCACCAGCGCCACGGCTGCAGAGATGGCTTCCTTCAGACCTTCATTGGAGGTGGAAACAGTCTCCACAACAGGGCAGCCCAACTTTTCGGAGAGCAGCGCCACATCAATGATGGTCTGCTTCTTTTCGTTCACGTCTGCCTTGTTCAGCGCCACGACCACGGGGATACTCAGCTCCAGCAGCTGGGTGGTAAAGAACAGGCTGCGGCTGAGATTGGTGGCATCTACGATGTTGATGATCGCATCGGGGTTTTCGTTCTTCACATAGGAGCTGGTGATGGACTCCTCAGAGGTGAAGGGGGACATGGAGTAGGCACCGGGCAGATCCACGGCGATCAGATTTTCCGCTTCACCGCAGAAAACCTTCTTGATGGGGTGTTCTTTCTTTTCAACGGTAACGCCTGCCCAGTTGCCGACCTTCTCGTTTTTGCCGGTCAGGGCATTGTACATGGTGGTCTTGCCGCTGTTGGGGTTACCTGTCAGGGCAATTCTCATTTTTATTCCTCCTGATTTTGTTTCTGGTTATTTTACAGCAAAGGCTGATAAAATATGACAGTTAGTTGCGGCTAACTCAAACTCAAAAAAACGATCAGCAGACCGTTTTCTTCCGAAAAACTCAGGCAACGATGATGGCATCGGCAAGCTGATTGTCGATGTTGTAGCGTCCGTCCTTGATGGATACGGTGCAGCCGCCTTTACGGCGGGAGACCACGGTGATGGGCTCACCGCTGTAGCATCCGAGAGAGAACAAAAACGCATCAAGCTCTTCATCGTCTGTTTTGATCCGCTGAACGATATATTCTTTGCCTTCTGTTGCTTCCGTCAGTTTCATGGGTTTCACCTGCTTGAAAGTTAGTCTTGACTAATCCTTCAAAATATTAACACCGCATCCAACCTTTGTCAAGAGGATATTCACATTTTTCTGTCATAAAAAAATACCTCCGGCAGTAACCGGAGGTATGAACGGATCAGTCATCTTTTGGATAACGCTCGGGGATCAGTCTTGCTTTCATCAGGGCAAATACAATGGTGGGGATTAGAATCAGCTGGATCAGAATCCCGGGCAGACCTGTCACAAAGGAGCCTGTGACCCAAGCTGCCATGGAGTATTCACCGGCAGAGAAAATGAAAGCTTTGGCGATACCGGAGACCACTCTGCCTGCCAGCATGGCACAGATGAGGCTCAGATAGAGATCGGCATAGAGCTTCTTGGTGCGGATGCCCATAACAAGACCTGCCACAAGACCGTAGACGGCACATTCCATGAGCATACCGGGCAGCATACTCGCAGGGGGCATGCCGGTGAACAGATGGGACAGGGCAGGGCCTGCCAGTCCGCACAAAAGGCCGTAAGGCGCGCCGCAGATCAGACCGCACAGCAATACGGGGATGTGCATGGGCAGATACACGCTGCCTGCGTTGGGAATGGCATGAAACGCTTGAGGAAGAACCACACACAGCGCGATGCACACAGCAGTCAGGATGGACTTTTTTACAACAGACATTTTCATGTTCTTACCTCCTTTTCCTAAAGAATAGCACATAAAAAAGCCGGATGGAAGCCTCCCCGGGGGTTGAAAAATTTTCTTACCTGCCTGTCAATCCCCCGGGGGGGCTTACAAAAGATGCCCTTTTTCGGTATAATCATAAAAAATGAGAAAGGGCGCGTCCTATGATACAGGCAAAGGATCTGACATATTCCTATCGTTTTGAGGGAAGTAAATACAAGACTCTTGACGGCTTTACCCTTTCTGTTAGGTCGGGAGAGTTTGTGGTCATTCTCGGTCACAACGGCAGCGGCAAGACCACCTTTGCCCGTCATTGTAATGCTTTGCTGCCTATGCAGGGCGGCAGTCTGACGGTTTCCGGTATGGATGTCGGGAACAAGAGCTGTTTGTGGGATATTCGCCGCACCTGCGGCATGGTGTTTCAGAACCCGGATAATCAGTTCGTATCCTCCGTTGTGGAGGAAGATCTGGCGTTCGGTCTTCGCAACTTTGGTGTCCCGGAAGCAGAGATTCCGTTGCGAATCGAAAAGGCGTTGGAGACTGTGGGGATGTCCGGCTTTGAAAAGCGCTCGCCCCATCTGCTCTCCGGCGGACAGAAGCAGCGTATTGCCATTGCAGGTGTCCTTGCCGTTGAGCCGGAGATTCTTGTTCTGGATGAAGTCACAGCTATGCTGGATCCTCAGGGGCGCCGCGAGGTGCTTTCAACGGTGCAGCGGCTGCACGAAGAGGGCAAGACCATCGTGATGATCTCTCACTATATCGAAGAGGCAGTTCTTGCTGACCGTGTGGTCATGGTCCATGACGGCAGGGTGGTGGATGAAGGGCCTCCTGCGGAGATCCTGACCGATATGGATGTGCTGCGCCGTGTGGGGATGCTGCCGCCTGTTACGGTGCAGGCATATTACGATCTGAAAGCAGCCGGAGTCAAGCTGGATCTGTGTCCCTTGACCATGGAAGCTCTGGTGGAGGAATTATGCCGATCACATTAAATCATGTTTCTTATACTTACGCACCGGGCACAGCCTATGCCACCGGCGCGCTGAACGATGTGAGCCTAACGATCTCTGACGGCGAGTTTGTCGGCATTATGGGCAAAACAGGCTGCGGAAAGTCTACTCTTATCCAGCTTATCGCAGGACTGCTCACGCCGACTTCCGGAACGGTGGAGGTGGATGGCAGGGATATCAACAGCCCATCCTACGACAGATCTTTGCTGCGCCGCCGTGTGGGTGTGGTGTTTCAGCACCCGGAGCATCAGCTGTTTGAGACCACGGTGGAGCGGGATGTTGCCTTTGGGCTAAAGCATCTCGGATTGTCAAAGGAAGAAAAGCAGCAGGCAGTCCGGCAGGCGCTGGAGGCAGTTGGGTTTGAGTATGAAACAGTCAAAAATCAATCTCCCTTGAGCTTTTCCGGCGGTGAAAAGCGCCGCTTCGCCATTGCGGGAGTGTTGGCTGTAAAACCGGGAATCTTGATTTTGGATGAGCCAATCGCAGGTTTGGATCCCCTTGGCAGACAGTCCTTTCTTGCGCTGTTGGATCGCCTGCACGAAGCCGGAACGACCATCCTTATGATCTCTCACAATGCCGATGCCATAGCGGAGCACGCGCAGCGTGTGGTGGTGCTGGAGCAGGGAAGTCTTCTGATGGATGGAGAAGCGGGACAGGTGTTGTCTGAGAATACTTTCTTAAAAGAACACGGCATCGGTGTGGGTCAGGCGGCGCAGATCGCCGCGCTTCTGGAAGCCAAAGGCATTGCCATGGAGCCGGGAACGGTGCGGTATGATGACCTGCTGCGTCAGATGATCGCCATCGGAAGGAGGCTGCAACAATGAGTGTGCTTCCGACCGGACTTTATCAACCGGGGCAGTCTGTTCTGCATCGGCTATGTCCGTGGGTCAAGGTGTTGTGTCTGCTCCTGCTCCTTGTTGCGGTGGTCACCACCTCGACCATATGGGGCTATGTGCTCCTTGCGGTGCTGTGTGCTTGTCTGATCGTCCTGTCCAAGCTGCAGCTGCAGGATGTGTTTTCTTCCGCGTGGCGGCTGCGCTGGTTTTTTGCGCTGATCTTTTTGATGAATGTGTGCTTCTTTTCACCGGATGATCCTTGGGTCGAGTGGTGGATCTTCACACCGTCCTATGCTGGACTTTTACAGGCTGTCCATGTGGTATTGCGGGTGTTTCTGCTTTTGGTCATGAGCAATTTGCTCACAGCCACCACAGCGCCCCTTGCCATGACCGATGCCTTCCATGTGCTGCTTTCGCCTCTGAAGCTGCTGCGTCTGCCTGTGGGACAGATCGCCATGATCCTGTCCGTTGCCATGCAGTTTATCCCCACCCTGTTTGAGGAAGCCGATGCCATCCAAAAGGCACAGACAGCGCGGGGCGCACGATTTGACAGCCGCAAGCTGACAGAAAAGGCGGCAGCGGTGCTGCCTTTGGCTGTGCCTATTTTCCTTGCCGCCTTCAAGCGTGCCGATGAACTGTCCCTTGCCATGGAAGCCAGAGGCTACCGGGCAGGCAGCGGCATGGGCGGAAGATCACAGCATCTCGCGTGGCGGGATGGTGCAGCATTTGTCCTGTGCGCAGCCCTTTGCGCTGTGCAGCTTTTTATCTTATAAACTGGGAGAAACCTATGAATAAACAGGATATCATTGATTTTTTTGACAGCAGAGCCTCCGGGTGGGACGCTGACACGGTGAAAAACGAACAGATCATCGAAACCATTCTGGACAATGCCGGCGTTGGGCAGGGAAGCGCTGTGCTGGATGTTGCCTGCGGTACGGGTGTGCTGTTTGCCGACTATCTGAGCCGCGGCGCTAAGGTCACAGCGGTGGATATCTCTTCTGAGATGGTGAAGCTGGCGAAGGCGAAGTTCCCGCAGGTGGAGGTCTTGTGCGGCGATGTGGAAGATCTGCAGCTCGATCGGCAGTTTGACTGTATCATGGTCTATAATGCTTTTCCGCATTTCCCTGAGCCGGAGAAGCTCCTGCGTGTTCTTTCTGCCATGCTTTGTCCCGGCGGCACGCTGACGGTCGCCCACGGTGCCAGCCGCGCCGTCATCGACCATCATCACGAGGGACATGCCAGCAAGGTGTCCGTAGGACTGATGCACGAAGACGATCTGGAAAAGCTCTTTGAAAAATACCTTACCGTCACCGTCAAGCTCTCCAACGACCATATGTATCAGGTGACAGGAAGAAAAGCTTGATCATTTACACAGAAAAGCAGGGCAGTGCCCTGCTTTTCGTTGCATTTTACCAAAAACTGTTTTATAATAACATAGATTTGCTTGACCAAGGAGAGAGCTTTTTGAAAAAGTATATTGCTATTTTATGCCTTCTGCTCATGCTGACAGCTTGTGCTGCACCCATGGAGACTGCCGATGTGGCGGCGACCACAGGCCCTGTAGCGCAGTTTGCTTCTGCCATTGCAGAGGGGACAGATATTGCCATCACTCAGATCATTTCCGATTCCGTATCGTGCCTGCATGATTATTCTTTGTCTGTGCGGCAGATGCAGTCGCTGGAGAGCAGCGACCTTGTGCTCTTATCCGGAGCGGGTCTGGAAGACTTTATGGAAGATGCCCTTCGGGAAAGAACCACAGCAGATTGCTCCGAAGGCATTGCGCTGCGCGAACTGACCCACGGCGACCACAGCCATGGGTATGATCCTCATATCTGGCTGAATCCCGACAATGCTGCCATCATGGCAGAAAATATCTGCAGAGCGCTTTCTGTGCAGTATCCGGAACATCAGGATATTCTTATGACCAATGCGCAGGAACTTGTACAAAAGCTGAAGGAACTGAAATCATGGGGGCAGCAGGAGCTGTCCGGGCTTTCCGGCCGCGAGATCATCACCTTCCATGACGGCTTTTCCTATCTGGCGGCTGCTTTTGATCTGACGATCCTTGCTTCTGTGGAGGAAGAGAGCGGCAGCGAAGCTTCTGCCGCAGATCTGACGGAGATCATCTCCTTGGTGCGAGAGCATGACTTGCACTGCGTTTTCACCGAAGCCAACGGCTCTGATGCGGCTGCGACGGTCATCTGTGCCGAAACAGGTGCAAAGTCCTATGTGCTGGATACTGCCATGGGCGGCAGTGATTATTTTGAAGCCATGCAAGCCAATATCCAAACTCTGAAAGAGGCGCTGCAATGAAACATACCCATTGTAACTGCGGCGGCTGCCACGACAGCTGCTGTTTGAAAATCGAAGACCTCAGTGTCCGCTTTGGCACAGAGCCTGTGCTGGAGCATATCGACCTGCATATGCACTGTGGGCAGATCGTGGCGTTGATCGGTCCCAACGGTGCCGGCAAGTCCACGCTGATCAAGGCGATCCTCGGTCAAAGAGAATATGAGGGCAAGATTGTTTTCACCCCTGCAGGTGGTACGGCGCAGACCCTGCGCATCGGTTATGTGCCCCAAAGCCCTGCCTTTGACCGCGGCGATCCCATCAGCGTGCAGGATCTGTTTGCCTGCTGCTTAACAAGAAGACCTGCGTTTTTGCCTTTGGGAAAGAGCTTCCGCAAAAAAGTGCTGGAAAGCCTTGCCCGTGTCCATGGAGAAAATCTCATCGATAAGCGAATCGGAGATCTGTCCGGCGGCGAATTGCAGAGAGTCCTTCTGGCTCTGGCTCTGGAGCCCATGCCTCAGCTGCTGATCTTGGATGAGCCTTTGTCCGGTGTGGATGTAGAGGGTATGGAGACGCTTATGCAGATGCTCGATGAGATCCGCAAGACCTGCGATCTGTCCATTCTTATGACCACCCATGATTTCTCTATGCTGGAGCGCTACTGTGACCGGGTGGTGCTGCTGTCTCACAAGATACTCAAAAAGGGAACTCCGTTGGAGGTATTGGACTCGGAGGAGTTTGCCGAGGCGTTCCATATGGGAGGTGGCGGCAGATGAGTGTGTGGTATGCGTTTTTGGATCTGTTTTCCATGCCTTGGCTTTCCATGGATTTTATGAAAAATGCCTTTTTGGCAGTGCTGCTTATGGCGCCGCTTTTTGGTATTTTGTCCACCATGGTGGTCACGGGAAAAATGAGCTTTTTCTCTGATGCTCTCGGTCACTCCGGCTTTACGGGCATTGCCATCGGTGTTTTGTGCGGCTCAGCATTTCCCATTTGCTGGGCGGTGCTTCTGGCTGTGGCATTTGCCCTGCTGTTCTCCTTTGTGCGCCGGCGTACCAGTCACGCCTCCGAGACCATCATCAGCGTGTTTTCTTCCACGGCTGTGGCGCTTGGTATTTTCATCGCCACCATGAACGGCAGCAGCTTTACCAAGTTTAACCGCTATCTCATTGGCGATATCCTGTCCGTAAGTTCCGGTGAGATCGGGCTTCTGGCGATCGTTCTGGTGCTGGTTCTGGTGCTGTGGGTGTTTGCTTCCAACCGTCTGGTGCTGACAGCCGTGCATCCGCAACTGGCATCCTCCCGTGGGATCCCCGTGGGCGGCTATGAGACCCTGTTTACCGTGTCCATTGCAGTTGTGGTGACACTTGCCATGAATTGGGTGGGACTGATGGTCATCAACTCCCTTCTGGTGCTGCCTGCCGCATCGGCAAGAAACGTGGCGAGAAATTTGCGGCAGTACCATCTGTTTTCCTTCCTGTTTGCCTTGTTTGCAGGCGTGGCGGGTCTGGTCACCAGCTACTATCTTGGCTCTTCCACAGGTGCGGTGATCAGCCTGTATTTGGCGCTCTGCTTCGCTGTGACTTTCTGCCTGCGCAAGTGCAGAGGATGAGTACTATCATATTTTTGACCTCTGGGGAAGCCTCCCCAGGGGTCAAATTTTTATATAAATTTATGACAGGACGCTTGTGCAGCTTTTACGATTTTCCTTCTTTGATGCCGTTAAAACCCCCGGGGAGGCTTGCGGCTGAGCGGCGCAGTTTCTACAATGTGAAAAAACGTGCAGGAGCTGTGTATGAAAGAGAAAAAACAATTTGGTATGCGGCCTGTTATGCTGCTGTTGCTTGCTGCGGCACTTGTATCGGTGCTGCTTGCCGTGGGACTTGGGCCTGTATCCGTTTCGCCTGTTACAACTGCAAAGATTTTGCTCAGCCGCATTCCGGGTTTTGGGAATTTGATCCGGCCTGTATGGCAGCCTATGGAAGAAAACATAGTGATATTGCTTCGTCTGCCCAGAGTGTGCCTTGGTCTTGTGGTAGGTGCATCCTTGGCTGTTTGCGGTGTGACCATGCAGGCGTTGGTGCGCAACACTCTGGCCGATCCTTTTATCCTTGGGGTGTCCTCCGGGGCGACGGCCTTTGCCACCTTGGGCATGCTGTTTGGTGCCTTTTCCTTTTTGGGTATTTACAGCCTTTCCATCAGCGCCTTCCTCGGTGCGGCGGTGACGATTGTCTTTGTCTATCTGATCAGCCGTGTTGGTGGGCGAATCCATATGGCAAGGCTGCTGCTGTCCGGTGTCGCTGTGTCTATGATCATGGACGGAATCACCGGTATTATCAAGCTCAGCGCGCCCAATGCCTTAGGGCTGCACAACGCGGAGTTCTGGATGTCCGGCTCTCTGGCAGGCGCCAAGTGGGCCTATCTGGGGCTTCCTGCCTTGGTTCTTGCGGTCTGCATGGCGTTTTTGATGCTCCATCACCGTGGACTCAATCTGCTTTTGTTGGGAGAAGAGAGTGCCGGTGCGCTGGGCGTCAATGTCCGCAGATTGCAGAAATGGCTGATCCTGACCACATCGGTCATGGCAGGTGCTACCATAGCCGTCAGCGGCAGTATTGGCTTTGTGGGCTTAATGGTGCCCCATTTCACAAGACTGCTGGTAGGCGGTGACCATAAAAAGGTGCTGCCGGTCAGCGCTCTGCTTGGTGGCATTCTGGTCGTTTGGGTGGACGTGGCGGCCCGCACGGTCATTGCGCCGGAGGAACTGCCTGTGGGGATTCTGACTGCAGTCATCGGAGGGCCTTTCTTTATTGCCATGCTGATAAAAAACACAAGGGAGAAACGATCATGAAGCTGCAGATAGAGGCGTTGTCTTACGCCTATGGGGGAAAAAACGCAGTGGAAAATGTGAACCTCCATGTGGAGCAGGGAGAATTTGTGGGAGTAATCGGGCCAAACGGCAGCGGGAAATCCACAATTTTAAAGAATGTCTACCGGGCGCTGACACCGAAGCAGGGAAAGGTTCTCTTGGAGGCTCAGCCGATCAGTACCATGTCTCACCGGGAAACGGCGCTGAAAATGGCCGTGGTGGGGCAGGAAAATGATGTACCTTTTGACTTTACGGTGGAAGAGATCGTTGCTATGGGCAGAAGTCCCCATAAGAGGCTGTTTGATCCTGACACCGATCATGACAGGCAGATCGTCCGACATGCGCTGGAGCACATGGGCATGGAGACCATGGCAAAGCGCAACTACCGCCACCTGTCCGGCGGTGAGCGTCAGAGGGTACTGATCGCCAGAGCCATCGCGCAGGAGAGCGACCTGTTGATCCTTGATGAGCCGACCAACCATCTGGATGTAGGCTGTCAGATGCAGATCTTTGATTTTATCAAGCGGCTCAAGGTTACGGTGCTCTCTGCCATTCATGATCTGAATATGGCGGCGCTGTACTGCGACAGGCTGTATGTGATGAAGCAGGGACAGATCTGTATGTCCGGCACGCCGGAGGAGGTCTTGACTGCGTCCAATATTTTTGATGTCTATGGTGTGCGTTGTACGGCGGAGAAACATCCCCAAACCGGGAAGATCCATATTACATATCTTCCGGCCTGAAAGGAGGATTTTATGAAAAAATGTATTTGTTTGATGATCATTCTTCTGACCATTCTCACAGGCTGCGGCAGACAGCTGCAAGCACTTCCTGTGCAGGAAAACGGTGATTATCCTATGACATTTGATAATTACGGCAGGGAAGTGGTGGTGGCTCAAAAGCCGGAGCGAGTCCTGACGCTTGGCCCTAACTGCACAGAGCTGTTTGCGGCGCTGGGGCTGGGTGATCTGGTGGTGGGGCGCTCTCTGGTCAACCACAGCCGCGGGCCGCTGTCAGAATATGAGCAGATCGTGGAAGCGATCCCACAGCTGAACTACGGCTCTGCCACGCGGGAAGCCATTGTGACCAGCGGAGCGGATTTTATCTACGCGCTGGACTGGGAGATCGGGGATGCCGGCTGCAACATTGAAGAGGCACAAAGCTGCGGCATGACAGTCTACGTCAACTCCGCTGTGACCATGGAGCAGATCTATGGAGAGGTTCTGGATCTGGGAAAAATATTCGGCATAGAAGAACAGGCACAGGCCTTTGTCCGGGATCAGAAGACCCGCATTGAAGCCGTGCAGACAAAAGCGGCAGAGCATGAGCCTGTGAATGTGCTGGTCTATGACAGTGGAAATGACGGCGTGTTCACTTGCTCCGGTTCTAATTTTGAGTCCCTTCTCATTCGCCTTGCCGGAGGCAAAAACATTTTTGACGATCTGCAGGATAAGCAGTGGGTCACAGTGAGCTATGAAGAGGTTTTGGAACGTCAGCCGGATGTGATCGTCATTCACGACTATGACAGTCCTTCCGTGGAGGAGAAAATTGCCCAGATCAAGGCGCATCCCATTCTGTCACAGCTGGAGTGCGTGAAGGCTGAACGCTTTGCTGTCATCACGCTGGAGAGTGTTCTGCCGGGCAGCCGTATGGCATATGCGGCAGAGCTTCTCCACGAGGCATTCTATCCTGTTTCATAGAAACAAAGTCTTGTCAATCCCGATCAAACCCGCTATAGTGTATTCGGGAGGTGACAAGATGAGCATCTACGAAAACTACAGTCTGACAAGGACCATATCCATCCGCGAGATCGTAACGGCGGATTATTTTACCGGGCCTTTCCCCAGTGATTTCAGCCATGATCACCCCGATGCATGGGAGCTGTGCTGCTGCCTGCAGGGAGAAATGCAGCTGGTCAAGGATTTCCGAAAGGTGATCTTGGGGCCGGGACAGGTGGCATTGGTGCAGCCGGGAACGCCTCACGATGTGTGTGTCATGGGAAAGAGGTCTGCCAACTTTGTCATCTCTTTCACCTGCTCCGGCGAACAGCTTCGCTCTGTGCAGGACAGCGTCATCACCTATACGGATGATCAGCTGGTGCTGTTCCATAAGATCGTGGAGGAACTGAAAAATACCTTCCAGCCCAACGATCTGCAGCTGCATCTGATCTCCTTCCGTCCTTCGCCGGACAGCCCTTTTGGTGCCGAGCATATGATCTGCAATTATCTGGAGCAGATCCTTATCACGCTGCTGCGCAACGTGACCATGAAGGATGATGGTACCATCGTCCGTTCCGAGCATTTTAAAGATGCCATGCAAAGCTATCTGGTGGCGCAGGTAGGAAAATATATTCAGGATAATCTCCATGAAAAGCTGACAGTGGAGGACATTGCCACTCATTTCCACTACAGTCGCGCCCGCCTTTCTGCCATTTTCAAAAGCGTGTCCGAGATGGGCATCAATGAAGTGGTGACCTTTGAGCGGATGCGGAAAGCAAAGCTTCTTTTGACGGAAGGAAACATGAGCGTCACCCAGATCGCGGCAACTCTTGGCTACTGCTCACCGCAGTATTTTTCCACCAAGTTTACAAAAGAGGTGGGATGCCCGCCATCCCAATACGCCCAGCTTGTGAAAGAGGGCAAAATACAAAAATAAGGAGTGATTTTAAATCACTCCTTATTTTTTCGGAAACCGATCAGACTGCACACGGGCAGCAGATACAGGAAGAAGGCCAGTGGGAAAGATTGGATGGGCGCGCCTGCGGATGTCAGACTGACCGAGCAGGCGACCGTCCACGGCAGCAGGGGCACGATCACCACGGCGCTGTTTTCCAGATACAGAGCAAACCGCTCTTTGTCCTGCTCCAGATGATCACAAAGCTGCTGCGTCAGCATGATGGAAAGTGTCTGATTGCAGGCGACTGCACCGGTCACAAGGCTGACGATCAAGGTTACGGCAAAGGCAGAAACGCGTTTTGCCAATACGCCGATGAGTCGGGTGACGGGTGCCAAAAGACCTGTCCGGCTGAAAATGCCGGAATACAGGGAAGAAATACAGACGATGGCGGTCACATTCAGCATGGATAAAATGCCGCCGCCAGAGATCATATTGCGCAGCGCCTCTTCCTGCGGTGTGAATCCCAATAGGGCATACCGCAAAATTTCTGTTACGGATAGCTTCTGATAAAACAGACAAACCAACACAGATGCCGCGATGCTGCACAGCATGGAAAGCTTCACATTGGCTTTCACCAATGCCAATAAGACGATCACAAGAGCTGGAATCACAGCTATGAATCCCATTCTGAATTCCATGGAGAACACGGCGCGGATATCGGGTAGTGTACCGCCGCCGCCGGCTGAGAACAAACCGCACAGCCCGTAGAGCAGACAGGAGAGCACAAAGGGCACAACGGAGGATCTGATCATGTTTTTGATGTTTTTATACAGATCGGTCTTTGTGACTGTAGCTGTCAGCAAGGCGCTGGTGGAAACAGGGGAGCAGCGGTCACCGAAGTAAGCTCCTGCCAGAACCGCACCGCCGATCATCACGGGGCTGAGTCCCATGGCATGGGCGATGGTCACGCAGATGGCACCCATGGTGGCAGAGGTGCCGAATGCTGTGCCGGTCAGTACCGACACAAGGCAGCAGAGCAAAAAGGTAAGCAGCACAAAGATGGCAGGATGGATGAGTCCTGCACAGCTGCACACAATGGTGGCAATGGTACCGCCGGCGCGCCACAGGGCCGTCAGGATGCCAATGAGCATAAAGGTAAATAAAATGGTACTGACGGTTTTCAGTCCCTGCCATGACATGGAAAGCAGTGCTTTCAGGGAAAAACCTTTGATCAGGGTGTAGGCGGCAAACAGCACATACCCTGCTGCCAGCGCGTAGATGATGGAAATGTCACAGATGACGCAGCCCAGCAGGATGGCTACAAACAGAACAAGAGTCAGAATGTCCATACTTCCTCCGACGGCACAGCCGTCATAAAATCTTTCTACATCATATCAAAAAACGCGCATAAATCAAGCAGACCGGTAAAAATACCGGTCTGCTTTTTTATCGACAGAGGCAGATAAAGTGATCAAATAAGGCTGCGCCGTCTGTCGTGTCACTGCGGCGGTGGTCGTAGGCCATCCGCTCCGGATGCCATTGCACCGTAAGCACAGTAAGCGTTTTGTGCTCCATGGCTTCGATCACACCACTTTCCGACCATGCTGTGGGAAGCAGACCATCTCCCGGCAGAGCCACGGCTTGGTGGTGCGCGCTGTTGACCAGGAAGACTTCTCCATAAAGTTCATGGAGCACAGAGCCTTTCTTACAGCAAACAGGGTGTACACGATCTTCCTCGCGATCATCTTGCGTATGAAAGGCTTTCTGTGAAGGGGAGATATCCTGCACCAATGTGCCGCCCAGAGCGACATTGATCACCTGATGCCCACGGCAGATGCCGAGAACCGGTTTTCCCAGTTTGAGATAAGCCCTGACCAGCGCCAGTTCCGCATCGTCGCGTTTGGGATCGATGCCCTGCGATGCGGTGTTTTCCTGTTTGTACAGTCTCGGATCTATATCCGCGCCGCCGCCCAGAATCAGCCCATCCAAGGTTACATCCGTTTTAGGCAGATAGAACGCATACGGTTCACCGCCTGCATGGCGCACAGCGTTTTCATAATTGGCGCATTTGCCCTTGCTGCCGGAGATCAGAATCCGTGGTTTCAAAGCACCACCTCCCGAGGGAAGTATATGCTTTAGAATGCCACCAGATCCATGGGCGCGATGGGACGGGCCATGTCTTCACTGAGGTAGATGGTACCTTTGGTCAGCTGATATACGGAGGCAGGCAGATCTTTTGTTACAGGACCATAGATCTGCAGACGGGAGATCATGCGCTCCCAGCTGGAGTAACCGCCGCAGAATCCCAGTTCTTCCAGTTCCAGATGATCTTTGGCATGGATCACATCCCAGGGACCGATGGAAACGGAGTAAGCGGGTGTGTGGTACACGTCGCCATCGCCAAAACCGCCGGAGTTCTGGGTGATGGTCAGACGGTGGTTATCCACAAAGCCTGCCTTGATATTCAAGAAATCTTCCAGATTGTCTGCTTTGAATTTCTTGGTCAGAGGATCGATGAAAGCAGTGTGACCGATCCAGCCGGTGGCGGAAATGATCAGGTCGGCACCGCCGTTGCCTTCTTCTGCGATCATATCGGAGTAGCGGCCGATATTCTCATTGGTGTAATAGTGGATTTGTTTCAGAGGCGGACGCAGATCCTCTCTCAGCTGTAGATAGAATTCGCGCAGGAAGTGACCGCCCAGACTGGGACCGTAGGTCACAGGGGCAACATTGCCGTCTTCATCTGCCCATTCATCCATGCAGAAGGCATGAAGATTTCTGGCAGATACATTGAAGAAATTGCACATGGCAGTAACAGGCTCATACATCTCATGCCAGGAATTGGGGAAGACGATGACGATCTTTTCATCATACTTATCCGAGCGCCAGATCCACTCAAACAGCTCACAGGCACAGGCGGAGCAGGGATGGGGCACGACTTTGACGGTGTAACCGTTTTTGTTGGTAAACTCCAACTGGTCGCGGGGGATGTTGCGGCACATTTCCTGTACCAGCTTATCCTGTGTCGGCCACCACTTGGAGGGAGAGAAGTCAAATAAGGATCTGTTCATGGTTTAGCCCTCCTCTTTCTTTCTGATGGCTTCCAGTACATCGGCAAGCCACAGGTTGTCCAATTTGTAGGCACCGGGAGCTGCCACCTTTTCGGACATATAGCAGATACCGCGCATCGTGCGCAGGATGGAAGCGGGGTTTTCCGGGCAGATGGGGCCATAGAGCGCCATCTTGGCAGGATACTTCTGGTGACTGGGACTGCCGCCGCAGGCAGACAGATACTCCACATCTACACGATATTTAGCCTTGGCAATATCTCTCGGACCGATGGTGGCGGCACAGGGGGGGACATTGCCGATATCACCGGAGCAGCCGAACATACCGCGCAGAGATTCATGGGCGATAAACTCAGGCATAGGAGTGACCACGCGGCTGCCCATGCTGAGAAGCTCTTCCATAGAATCTGCTTTGAACGTCTCTGCATCAATGGCGCCGATACCGCCGGACCAGCTCAAAGCCGTGTAGCAGATATCTGCGCCGCCTTCTGCATCGATCAGATCGGAGTAGTTGTCTGCATTTTCTTTGGTCCAGAAGTGGATCTGATCCATGGGCATCCGCAGCTCGGGACGCAGCTTCTGATAGAAATAGCGCATGAAGTGACCGCTTCTGCTGTAGGGGCTTTCCCAGGGGGCAACATCGCCGTGCTCATTGGCGTACTCATACAGGAAGAATATGTGGACATTGCGGCAGGAAATATTGAACTTGTTCAGATTGCTGACCACACTGAGGAATACGGCATTTTCGGGGCTGGGCAGGATCACCACCAGCTTTTTATCTTCCTCGTGAGACATTTTGATGCGCTGATACAGATCGATGGCAAAGTAGTTATGCACATCAAACACGATTTTCAACTCAAACTCTGGGTTTTCAAAGCACGTTCCTTGATGCTCTGTGAAATTCATGAGTCCCACCTTGTCGATGGCTGCCTGATCACGGATAGGCAGCCACGGAGCGGGCGCAAACTCAAACTGGTGCAGAAATGCCATGGTTTGATTCCTCCTAAAGTAGATTGGATGCCATTATCATAGCTGCATTTTGAAAAAGGTGAAATACAAAACTGTCGCATATGCGTTCGATTCTGTCGCACGGAATAAATAAAAAAAGAAGAAAAGTGATGCTTCACACATCACTTTTCTGCGTATTCTCCCTGTTCGATCCCGGAGAGAATGGTATTCATGGTGTTGAGTACCCGCTTCTTATCTCCGGACCACAAAGGTGCGATGAGATCTTTCTTTGCGCCGTCTCCGGTCAGGCGATGAATGACCACCTCCGACGGCAGCACCTGCAGACATCTACCCACAAGGCGGCAGTATTCTTCCATTTCCAAAGTGCGGAACTTGCCTTCGGCATAGTCCTTCGCAAGATCTGTGCCTTTCAGCACATGGAGCAGCTGCAGTTTGATGCCGTCTGTGACCTTTCCCACATACTGCACGGTTTGGAGCATATCCGTTTCCGTCTCTCCGGGAAGCCCCAGAATCACATGGGTGATGACTGTGATACCCAAGGCTTTGAGCGCCCGGACAGCCTCATCATAGACCGAAAGAGGATATCCTCTTCGGATATATGCTGCCGTGCTTTCGTGGATGGTCTGCAACCCAAGCTCCACCCACACAGGCTTTTCCTTGTTGAGCCGGGCCAGAAGGGTCAGCACTTCCGGCGGCAGACAGTCCGGTCTTGTCGCAACAGAAAGGACTGCCACATCCGGATGAGAAATGGCTGTGCGGAACATGGGCTCCAGATAAGAAACGGGTGCGTAGGTGTTGGTAAAATTCTGAAAATAGGCGATGTATTTACCTTCTTTGATCTTGTCAGCCACACGGGCCTTAGCCTGTTCGATCTGGGCAAAGACGCTTTCTCCTGTCTGTGCAAACGTACCGGAGCCATCCTGCGAGCAGAAAATGCAGCCGCCTGTTCCGATCTTCCCGTCCCGGTTGGGGCAGCTCATGCCGCCGTCCAGCGCCAGCTTGTAGACCTTGCATCCAAATTCTTCGCGCAGATAGTCGGATAACTTGTTGTAAGCCATTTAGCCCCACAGAGCGGTCAGCATGGGGATGACCTGCTTCTTTCTGGAGACCACACCGGGCAGGAAGCAGGCATGATCCTTCAGCTCTGCACCAAATGCCTGACGGATGATCTCCTCGTCACCGAGATACAGAAGATACGAGCCTTCTTTCAGAATGTCCGTCAGCATGAGGATCATCATGGAATATCCGCGGTCCTTCTTCAGCTGACGCATACCGCGCAGCAGACCCTCGCGGCGCACCATGAGGTTTTCACTATCCACGCAAGTGACCTGGCTGACGCCCAGGGTATGCTCTGCAATGTGGAATTCCTTGAAGTCTGTGAGGATCAGTTCCTCAGCAGGCTTGGACAGGTTGGAGTTTTCAGAGAAGATGAACTGACCCAACTCGTCCAGCTGCACACCTGCAATACGCGCCATGCGCTCTGCCATGCGGCGGTCGCGATCGGTGGCAGTGGGGGACTTGAAAATGACCGTATCGGAAATGATGGCGGCAGCCAGAAGACCTGCCAGCTTGGCAGAGGGCATCAAGCCCTTTTCCTGGTACATACCTGCAATGATGGTGGCTGTGGAGCCGACCACTTCGTTGCGGAAGTAGATGGGGCCGCCTGTCTGGATATCTGCCAGACGATGATGGTCGATGATCTCCATGATCTCAGCCTGCTCCAGACCGGGCACAGACTGGGAGGCCTCGTTGTGATCCACCAGCACCACGCGCTTTCTTCTCGGACGCAGCAGATGGAAACGGGACAGAGTACCGACGACCTTATCATTTTCATCCAGAATGGGATAGTTTCTGTGACGACTCTTGGACACGACCTCACGCACATCATCCATAAAATCATCCAAATGGAAGCATTCATAGTCGCTGGTGCGGCAGATACGATCCACAGGCGTTGCGTGGTAAATGAGTCTCGCAGTACGCACGGCGTCAAAGGGCGTGGAGATGATGCAGGTCTTGGTGCTGCGGCTGCGCAGCTCATCGGGAAGCTCTGCCTGGCATACGATCAGACAGCTGACACCCATATCCAGCGCCTTTTCCGCCATGTCCGGCTGATCGCCGCAAATGACGATGGCATTGGTATCCCGGAAGAGCAGATTGTCACGGCTCTGAGGCAGAGCGATGATCAACTCACCGGAAACGGTATCTACCATGTTACCGTTTTCATTGAGGATCTGACCTTCCAGCACACTGAGCAGATTGAACACAGGGATGGATTCCACCTGTGCCTGCATGGCAACTTCCATGTCGAAGTCGGCGATCTCCGTGGGAGAGATCATGCTGTACAGATGACCTGCCTCATCCGTCACAGGAATGGCGGGAATGTTGCGGTTGGACTGGAGCGCTTCCCATGCTCTGGAAATGGTCACGCCTGCGTTGAGAGCAGGGGGGACGTCATAATCCAGATCGCGCACCTGGGTGCGCATGGTATTGATACGTTCGGGGGGTTGAAAATCAAAACGTTCGAGAATACGCTGGGTCTCGTCGCTGATATGTCCCAGTCTTGCGGCGACAAATTCACGGTCGCCGAGAGAATTGCGAAGGGCAGCATACGCAATGGCAGACACAATACTGTCCGTGTCGGGATTGCGGTGTCCGGTTACATAGATTGGATCCATTGGCACTTCCTCCTTTTGAAATTAGTATATCACAAATGGCAGAATTGTGATATACTAAATGGTGAAATTTTGGAAAGTAGGGATGTTCATGGTCAACTCCATGCTGCATTTTATCAAGAAGAGCCCCACTTGCTTTCATGCGGTGCGCAATGTGGCGCAGACGCTGGAACAGAAGGGTTATGTAAACCTGACAGACGGTGGTGTGCCGGAAAAGGGCGGGAAGTACTATGTGACGAAAAACGGCTCGTCCTTGATTGCGTTCCGTCTGCCGCAGGCAGAGCCTCACGGATTTATGACGGCTGCGTCCCATTCCGATTCTCCCTGTCTGCGCCTGCGTGATACTGCAGAACTGGCAGCCTCCTATGTACGTCTGTCTTCCGAGCGTTACGGCGGACTGATCCATGCTTCGTGGATCGACAGACCCTTGAGTATTGCCGGACGAGTTCTGGTGGACGCAGACGATCGAGTGGAGAGCAGACTGGTGGACTTTGAAAAGGACATGGTTTTGATCCCCAATGTGGCGATCCATCTGAACAGAGAGATGAACAGCGGCGTCAAGTATGATCCTTCTTCCGACCTTGTTCCGCTCTATGGTCTTGGCAGTGCCAAGGGCAGCTTCCGTAAGGAACTGGCGGCGCTGGCAGGCTGCGAGGAAGAGCAGCTGCTTGCCACAGATCTGTATGTTTATAACAACCAACCGGGTACAGTGTGGGGGGCAGAAGATGCTTTCGTATCGTCTCCCAGACTGGACGACCTTGCCTGTGTCTATACGTCGTTGCAGGCGTTCCTGCTTGCAAAGGAAGCAGCATCCGTTCCTGTCCTTGCTATTTTTGACAATGAAGAGATCGGCTCTGAAACAAAGCAGGGCGCAGGCTCTACCTTCCTTGCCGATACCATGCAGGAGATCTGCAGCGCTCTGGGGCTGGAGCTTTCCCGGATGCTGCGGCAGAGCTTTATGCTATCGTGTGACAATGGTCACGGTCTGCACCCCAACCATCCAGAACTGGCTGACCGTACGGAAGCACCTATGCTTGGCAGCGGTGTGATCATCAAGCATTCTCCACGCTATGCCACAGACGGTGTTGCCACGGCGGTGTTCTCTCAGATCTGCAAAAAGGCAGGGGTGCCGCTGCAGCATTATTCCAACCGCCCCGACCAGGCGGGCGGTGCCACCCTTGGGAACATTGCCAATACCAAAACAGGGATGCTCACAGCAGATATCGGTATGGCGCAGCTTGCCATGCACTCCAGCTTTGAGACGGCAGCTGCAGCCGATACGGCATATATGATCCGTGCAGTGCAGGCTGTGTATGAAACAGCGCTCACTGTCAAGGGCGATACAGTCACAATGGGGTGATGATATGGAAAAACTGATCATGGCGCTGGATGCCGGAACTACCAGTAACCGCTGCATTTTGTTTGACAAAAAGGGGACGATTCGCGCTATGGCGCAGCGGGAGTTTACCCAGATCTTCCCCAAGCCGGGCTGGGTAGAGCACGATCCCACAGAGATCTGGTCTACCATGCTAGGTACAGCGGTGGAAGCCATGAGCAAGGTTGGTGCCAAAGCAGATGATATTGCTGCCATCGGTATCACCAACCAGCGGGAAACTGCCATCGTATGGGATCGTGATACGGGGGTCCCCGTGCACAACGCCATTGTCTGGCAGTGCCGCCGTACTGCAGAATACTGTGATACGCTGAAAGAAAAAGGGCTGACCGGGATCATTCGGGAAAAGACCGGTCTTGTGGTGGATGCCTATTTTTCTGCCACCAAGATCCGATGGATCCTGGAACATGTTCCCGGAGCGAGAGAGAAAGCCGAGTGTGGACAGCTTTTGTTCGGCACGGTGGAAACGTGGCTGATCTGGAAGCTGACCGGGGGCAGAGTCCATGTGACGGACTACTCCAATGCATCCCGCACCATGCTGTATAATATCAAAGAACTGAAATGGGATGAAGAGATCCTGTCTTTGATGGAGATCCCTGCGTCCATGCTGCCGCAGGTGAGACCTTCTTCCTGCATCTACGGCTACACAGATCCTGCCCTTCTTGGTGGTGCCATCGCCATTGCAGGTGCGGCAGGCGATCAGCAGTCTGCGCTGTTTGGGCAGGTCTGTTTCCGTCCGGGTGAAGCGAAGAATACTTATGGTACCGGCTGCTTTATGCTGATGAACACAGGAGAAACACCTGTGTTTTCCGATAATGGTCTTGTGACCACCATTGCGTGGGGAATGGACGGCAAAGTGACCTATGCTCTGGAGGGGTCTGTATTCTCAGCAGGCTCTGCTGTGCAATGGCTGCGTGATGAGATGCAGATGATCTCCTCAGCGGCAGAAAGCCGTGAGGTTGCCGAAAGAGTAGCGGATACCAACGGCTGCTATTTTGTGCCTGCCTTTACAGGGCTTGGCGCACCTTATTGGGATCCCTATGCCAGGGGCGCTCTGGTCGGTGTGACCCGCGGTGTGGGACGCAGCCATGTGGTCAGGGCGGTGCTGGAGAGCATTGCTTATCAGGCGGCGGAAGTGCTGCAGGCAATGAATGAGGCAGCTCGTATCCCGCTTTCCGCTTTGGACGTGGATGGCGGTGCATCTGCCAACGATCTGCTCATGCAGATGCAGGCTGACTTGATGGGTGCACCTGTGCGGCGGCCTGCCAATGTGGAAACAACGGCGTTGGGTGCTGCGTATCTGGCAGGACTTGCTGTGGGCTATTGGAAAGACCGTGAGGAAGTGCGCAAAAACCGCTCGGTGGAGCGGGAGTTTTATCCTGCTATCGATGCACAGCAGCGGCAGGAAAAACTACGCGGCTGGAAAAAGGCAGTCAAAGCTGCCGGAGGCTGGGCAAAAGATTAAAAGCGAAAAGAGATAGACATGAAGTTTTGGAAATTGGGCATCATTGCCCTGTGTTTGACCTGTCTGACTGCCTGCGGAAAGGCACAGGAGCCGGTATTGGAACTGGAGCAGAGCATCACAAAGGAGCTGCCGCAGACGCAGCAGGAAGAAGCGCTGCAGGAGGAAATGCCTGCCGCGGAGTTTACCTTCCTTGTTGGCTCTCAGCCCTTTGACGGCGGCTGCTTGGAGATCGGCGGAAAGCATTTTGCGGAGAAAGAATCGCTTGAGAAGATCCCGGAGCTCAACGGCAAAAGCTCCATCACCTTATACCGTGGCGGCAAGGAATATGTGGAACTGGGTGAACTGTGCAGAACTTCGGACTGTGAGGTGCTCATGGACGAGGAGCGAGGTGTCTACATTCTTCCTCGTGAACAGCATTGGCAGATCCCGGAGGGCTATGAAGTCCCTGTGCTCATGTACCACGGTGTCAGCGATGATCTGTGGGGGATGACAGAGCTGTTCGTCAGACCAAGCGTTATGGAGGCGCAGATCCAATACCTTTTGGATAACGGCTATACTCCCATATGGTTTGAGGATCTGCCCAATGTGGATAAGATCGAAAAACCGGTGATTCTGACTTACGATGACGGTTACATGGATAACTATCTGGAGTTGTTCCCCATTTTGCAGAAATACAATGTCAAAGCCACCATTTTTGTGGTGACAGGTACTATCGACTATAATCCCAGAAGTCTGACCACGGAGCAGATCAGAGAAATGTCGGATTCCGGTCTGGTGTCTATTCAGAGCCACACAGTCAGCCACGGGTACCTTAATGCGCAGACACCGGAAGAGCAGAAATATGAGCTGACCAAGTCCAAGGTGGATCTGGCTGCCATTACAGGCAAAGATCCCTGTGTGATCTGTTATCCTTCCGGGAGATTCAATGACACCACGTTGGAGCTGGCAAAGCAGTATTATGCCATGGGCATCAACATGGATGGATTGTTGTATGTGACGGGAGAGGATCCCTATATGGTGGACAGGTTTTATATCCGTCGGCAGGACAGCGTGGGAACGATCGCAAGTTATATACAATGATTTTGTGAATATAAATGCATAAACCAAGAAATATGCTGTATATTTAGCGAATTGCATACATAAAAACGAAAAAATTTTTTAGGTTTGTGCACCTTTGAGGTTGCATATTTTTGTGCGGTGATGTAATATATACCCACATTGATCAAATATGACCAAGCAACGGAGGTTATTTGTTATGGCAAAGAAAGAAATCAAGAAGATCGTGCTGGCTTATTCCGGCGGTCTGGATACATCCATCATCATTCCCTGGCTGAAGGAAAACTACAATGATCCCGAGATCATCGCCGTTTCCGGCAATGTGGGTCAGGCTGACGAACTGGAAGGTCTGGAAGAAAAGGCGATCAAGACCGGTGCTGCCAAGTGTATCGTTGCCGATCTGACCGAAGAGTATGTCAATGACTATATCATGCCCTGTCTGAAGGCAGGCGCTGTTTACGAAGAGTACCTGCTGGGTACTTCCCATGCCCGTCCCTGCATCGCAGAGGCTCTGGTGAAGATCGCTCTGGAAGAGGGCGCCGATGCCATCTGCCATGGCTGCACCGGTAAGGGCAACGACCAGGTTCGTTTCGAACTGGCAGTGAAGGCTCTGGCTCCCACCATGACCATCATCGCTCCCTGGAGAGAATGGGATATCAAGTCCAGAGAAGAAGAGATCGAGTATGCTGAGGCACATAACGTTCCTCTGAAGATCAACCGCGAGACCAACTATTCCAAGGATAAGAACCTGTGGCATCTGAGCCATGAGGGTCTGGATCTGGAAGATACCGGCAATGAGCCTCAGTACGAGAAGCCCGGCTTCCTGGAAATGGGCGTCAGCCCCATCGATGCACCCGATGAACCCACCTACATCACTCTGGAGTTCGAAAAGGGCATCCCCACCAAGTTCAATGACGAAGCCATGTCTGCCAAGGAGATCATCCTGGCTCTGAACAAGGTCGGCGGCGCCAACGGCATCGGTCTGCTGGATATCGTGGAAAACCGTCTGGTCGGCATGAAGTGCCGCGGTGTGTACGAAACTCCCGGCGGCACCATCCTGTACAAGGCCCATCAGTATCTGGAGACTTTGACGCTGGATAAGTACACCGCTCACGAGAAAGAAAAGCTGGCCATCACCTTTGCTGAGCTGGTCTATAACGGCCAGTGGTTCAGCCCTCTGCGTAAGGCCATTTCCGCCTTTGTGGATGTCACGCAGGAGAAGGTCACCGGCAAGGTCAAGCTGAAGCTGTATAAGGGTAACATCATCAAGGCAGGCGCATGGAGCCCCTACACTCTGTACTCCGAAAGCATCTGCACCTTCGGTGAGAGCGACTACAATCAGGCTGATGCCACCGGCTTTATCAACCTCTTCGGTCTGCCCACCCAGATTCAGGCAATGGCAGAGCAGGGTCTGCTGTAATCAAAAATATTTCAAAAGGCAATTGACGATTGTCAATTGCCTTTTTATAATCATTCTGAGGTGATCTTATGAAACTTTGGTCCGGGCGTTTCCAGAAGGAGACAGATGCCCTTGTCAATGATTTTAATTCTTCTATCTTCTTTGACCAGAGAATGTACAAAGAAGATATTCAAGGCTCTCTTGCCCACTCTCAGATGCTGGGGGATACGGGTGTCATTTCCAAGGAGGATGTGGCGGCCATCCATCAAGGTCTGAAGGAGATTCTTGCCGATGTGGAGGCAGGTAAGATCGAGTTTACGGCTGATAATGAAGATATCCATATGAACTTGGAGACTCTGCTGACTCAGCGGATCGGCGATGCCGGCAAGCGTCTGCATACAGCCAGAAGCCGCAACGATCAGGTCGCGGTGGATCTGCGCCTGTATCTGCGCAGCGAGATCGCTGAGATCAAGACCATGGTGCTGGACTTTATGGACGTGCTGACCCGCCAGGCGCAGGCTCATAAAGAAACTGTTATGCCCGGCTATACCCATTTGCAGCGTGCCCAGCCCATTACCTTTGCCCAGCATCTTCTGGCTTACGGCTCCATGCTGGCAAGAGATGTGACCCGTCTGGAAGACTGCCAAAAGCGCATGAATGTGTGCCCTCTTGGTTCCGGCGCTCTGGCAGGCACCACCTATCCCATTGACCGCTTTGAGACAGCTTCTCTGCTTGGCTTTGACGGCCCTATGTCCAACTCTCTTGACGGTGTGTCCGACCGTGACTATGTTATTGAGCTGCTGTCGGCGCTGTCTTTGCTTATGATGCATATGTCCCGCTTTGCTGAGGAGGTCATCCTCTGGTGCAGCTGGGAGTTTAAGTTCATCGAACTGGACGATGCCTATTCTACCGGCTCTTCCATCATGCCTCAGAAGAAAAATCCCGATGTGGCGGAATTGGTCCGCGGTAAAACGGGCAGAGTCTACGGCAGCCTTATGAGCATGCTGGCGACCATGAAGTCCCTGCCCCTTGCCTATAACAAGGATATGCAGGAGGACAAGGAGCCTGTATTTGACGCCGTGGATACGGTCAAGCAGTGCGTACCTGTGTTTGCTGCCATGATCGATACCATGAAAGTGCTGCCTCAGAATATGCTGGCAGCAGCCAAGCGCGGTTTCATCAATGCTACCGACTGCGCTGACTTTTTGACCAAGAAGGGCGTGCCCTTCCGCGATGCGTATAAGGCAACAGGTCAGCTGGTCTATGCCTGCACCGAAAAGGGCAAGACTCTGGAAGAGCTGACGCTGGAAGAGTTCCGAACTGTGCATCCCGAGTTTGACGAGGGTGTGTACGATGCCATCGATCTGATGAACTGTGTCATGCGCCGCAATTCCCACGGCGGCCCCAGCGTGGCGGAGACGACCAGACAGGTAGAGGAACTCAAGCAGTTTGTGGCAGCGCACCGCTGATCGAAATAATTGGAGGATTATATGAATACCAAGCATTTTTTGAAATTACTGGACTTTACCCCTGCCGAGATCGGTCACTTTCTGGATGTGGCAGCAGATCTGAAGGCAAAAAAGAAGGCAGGCATCCCTCACAAAGTCCTTGAGGGCAAGAATATTGCCTTGATCTTTGAAAAGACTTCCACCCGTACCCGCTGCGCGTTTGAAGTGGCAGGCAGAGATCTGGGCATGGGCGTGACCTATCTCGATCCCTCCGGCTCTCAGATCGGCAAGAAGGAGTCCATTGCCGATACTGCCAGAGTGCTTGGCAGAATGTTTGATGGTATCGAGTACCGTGGCTACGGACAGCAGATCGTGGAAGAACTGGCACATTATGCCGGTGTTCCTGTGTTCAACGGTCTGACCAATGAGTTCCATCCCACCCAGATTTTGGCGGATTTTCTGACCATTCAGGAGCACTTCGGCTCTTTGAAGGGAATCAAGCTGGTTTATATGGGTGATGCCCGTTACAACATGGGCAATTCTCTTATGGTCGGCTGTGCCAAGATGGGCATGGAATTTGTCGCCTGTGCACCTAAGAAGTATTTCCCCGAAGAAGAACTGGTCAAGACCTGTCAGGCCATCGCTGCTGAGACCGGCGCAAAGCTCTCATTCTGTGAAGATCCCATGGAAGCCACCAAGGGCGCTCATGTGATCTATACCGATGTCTGGGTCTCCATGGGCGAACCTGTGGAAGTCTGGGAAGAGCGTATCAACGATCTTTCTGCCTATCAGGTCAATGCCAAGCTTATGGAAAATGCAGGGGCTCAATGCAAGTTCATGCATTGCCTGCCTGCTTTCCATGACCACAAGACTACTGTGGGTAAGGAAATGGGCGAAAAGTTCGGCAGAGCCGATATGGAAGTCACCGATGAAGTTTTCGAAAGTGAAGCTTCCATCGTCTTCGATGAGGCCGAAAACCGTATGCATACCATCAAAGCCGTTATGGCTGTCATGATGGCAGGACTATAAAAACAAAAAGTGCTTTCCTAAGTGGAAAGCACTTTTTGTTTTATCCCATAAAGTCCACTTTGTTGGCGCAGATGAAGTAGAAACGGTTGTCGGTGGAGTTTGCCATGACCAGCACATCGCCTACACGCCCGATGATGGCACTGTTCTGAACGACCAAAGGGCCTACCGTCACAGTAGATGCGCGGACTGCCGCGGCGCCGGTCAGGGCTTCCGCAATGGTGGTACACTCCTGCGGCTTCTTTGGACGCAGACGCTGTCCAAGGAACTGGCTGATGGTCTGGAAATTGGCTGTCGCACCGTCACCTGTTTCAGTAGCGTCAAAGGCGATAGCACCCAGCCGACACAACGCGACTTGAGAGACCAAAGTCGCCAAGGCAGCACCGTCAGGTGTGGCCGGATACAGCGTGCCGGAAACGGTGAGGGACTCACAGTTGTCACCGCCGCAGACGAAGGTGGCAGCAGGTGCTGTCAGATTGTCGCTGGGAGCTGTCCCGTCAGGTGCAGCGCCGATGGGAGTACCGAGAATGTAGTTATCGGTAACAAAGGCAAAAGTGGCGGTGTCCACAAGTCCCTGCAGCTGAGGGCAGCAGATCAGATCCAGCGCTCTTCGGAAATCCTCACCACAAGGGCAACAGCAATTGTGCTGCGGTACCGGCTCATTGCAGCTCTGGCAGTTTTGCTGCTGTGGTGGGCAGGGGGGTGGACACTGCTGCTGTGGCGGGCAGGGTGGCTGAGGCGGACAATTGCAGTCGCGCCCCGAGTTGGTGCAGAAATAGTTATTCAAAAAGATCACTCCCCGGAGAAATGTTCAACTAATTCTATGCACCAAAGTACAAAAATGTGCAAGCACTTTCGTTCTTCTCTGTCATCGCGAGGCGCGAAGCGACGTGGCGATCTTAAGGCAGTTTCCCTGTTTGACACAGCTTCGTACCATACAAATAGGTTGCGAAGATTGCCACGCTCATTTTATTCACTCGCAAAGACAGATGTACGATCGGCAGTACGTATCTTTTCGTAGGGACACCCGTCCCCGGGTGTCCGTTTGTAGGTACTGCGTATTTGATCCGCACTCGTAGGGCGGTTACCCCAAGATCACTTTGTCGCCGCGTTGCGGCTCGTGCGCAGACCATTTACCGCCGCGTACAATAAGAAAAGACCCCGAAAGGGGTCTTTTCTTATTGAATTGACAGTTGAAAATTGACAATGAACGTGTCGGCAGGTCGACGGATTTTGAATTTGACCTCATCAGCCAGCCTTGCGGCTGCCAGCTTCTCCTGAGAGGAGAAGCCTTTGAGCCTTCCCTTTGAGGGGAAGGTACCTCTGCAAGGGGGCGGATGAGGTGTGCTTGCTTACAGCGCTTCTTCCAGCTGTCGGACGATATCTGCGATGGCGCCTTCGTAGGAGGGAGCGCATTGGGGAAAGCCGTAAGCAGTCATTCTGCTGTCACCGTCGGACACATAGAAGGGACGATCTGCCTCCTGCAGCATACTCAGATCGTTGGGCGCGTCACCGGCACAGACAAGGACAGGACGGTCAAGGGCATGGGCAAGCTGTCTTGCGGCAAGACCTTTGGATGTTCCCGCCACCTGTACCTCGATCAGACCCGGCATGGACACGGTGACGGTGTAGCCGCTGCCTGCCCAATTTGCCACGGCAGCTGACGTCTGCTGAAAATACAAGCCGCGCGGTGATGCAGGATCAATGGTGGAAACATCCCCGTTGCGGCTATAGAGGGAAAATTTCACAATCGGCATGGAGATCTCATCCCAGTTTTGGACATACACAAACGGGGTATGCTGCCGTGCCAGAGAAGCGTCACGGCGCGGATCTTCATGGAAACAGTAGTGCATATCCAGACAATGGGCTTCCAGATGCAGATCGGGAAATTCCCGTTCACAGGTCTGCATCAGAGGTATGGCATCTGTGGGAAGCGGATGGCAGAACACCAGTTCTTTCTTTGCAAAATCATAGCATCCTGCACCATTGCAGAACAGCAAGGGCGCATTCAAAGGAATGTCTTCAAATCGTCTGACAGAAGCAGGCAGGCTCCGTCCGGTGCAGATGGTGAACTTGCCGCCTTGCTGTGTAAAATAACGGATGGCATCCAGATTCTCCTGAGGGATATATCCTGTGTGATCGGTCAAAGTGTGGTCAAAATCAGAAACCAGTAAAAATTGAGAGAATTTAGCCATATTTCGACCTCCTTTTTCGAAATATTCTATCATATCGAGGGAAATATCGCAATATATTGAAATGTTCACAGTTTGTTCATATTTTAAAGGTACAATCTCCCGTGGAGGGGATACTATGAAACATTGGATGCGCAAGTGCATTCTGCTTCTGGCATTTCTCGTGCTCCTGTCCGCAGCCGCTGCGGCATATGAAGTGCCCACGGATTTTACGGATATCACATTGGAGCAAGCAGTGGAAGAATTTATGCAGGCATACGGACTGGGGACAAACAATTTCTCCGTGTCCTTCTGCAATACCGTCACCGGAGAGCGCTATGCGTTCAACGATAAAAACTTTATGGTGGCGGCAAGTACATACAAGCTTCCGCTGAATATGTATTATTACGAGCAGGAGCATGCCGGGACCATGGCTTCGGATGTGTACATCAGTCGCGTAGGCGGCACCTTGGAGCAGGCACATGAGCAAAGCTTGGTTTATTCCAACAATGAGATGTCCATCGGCATGCTGTATAATCTCGGTGAGTTCCGTGATTACAAGGAGCTTATGCGGAAATACTTCACCATGCCGGAGGAAGAGATCGAGCCGATCTATTATCGTGACAACTATTACTGCACCCATATGATGATGGATGCGCTGCTGTATCTGTATGAGTATCGTGCCGATTTTGAAGAGATGATCGATTACATGAAGCAGGCACAGCCGGGTGAGTATTTTAAAGCCGGTGTCACAGAATATGAGGTGGCACATAAATACGGCTGGTTTGAGGGTGCGCTCAACGATGTCGGCATCATCTATACGCCCCAGCCCATTCTGCTTGCTGTCTATACCCAGTATGTGAGCATGGAAGTGCTCGAAAAAGCGGCGGCGCTGTTTACGGCATATGCTGTTTGGCAGCAGCCCGAGGAAGAACCTCCTGCAACGCATCTGGAACTGGAAGTGCAGTACGTCCCGGTGGATACGCCGGAAGAGGAGCCGGCAGAATCTGTTTTTGAGGAAGTGGAGGAAGTGCCTCTTCCCGAGCAGGAGCCTGTCCCTTCTGCTTTTGAGTGGTGGATGGTGGCAGTCGCTGTGGGTGTGTTTCTGGCAGGCGGAGGCAGTGTCCTTTTGATTCTTCAGAAAAAGAACAAGATGGCAGATAAAACATAAGCAAAAAGCCCACCTTTCGGTGGGCTTTTCGCTTGTGAAAGAAAAGAGAAAGAGAATGGAAAGAACGGTACCGGAGGTGACCCTCCGATGGTGCTATCATACACCATGAAGCGAAAAAAACGGTGAAGAAAACAAAAACATTTTTTAAAGGAACTGTGAACGACACAGCCGAAGACATTGCAAGTTTTTTTACTGTGTGTTATGATAATTCCAAGAAACAAACAGGAGAGCGCGTTATGAAAAAGCTTCTGATATGGATCATGATCGCCATGATGGGTGTGACATTTCCGGGATGCGGCGGACAAGCTTCTGCAAAGAGCACCTGCGAGATCGTTGTGGTGCCGTCTGTGTGGTCAGACGATCTGGACAGGCAGATCGAGGATCATGTGAAGGATCGTCCGGAATTGAATGTATATCAAAATATGGCAGAGGAAGCCGATGCGTTGTATCAGTCCCTTCTGGTGGAGGACTTGGTCGCGCAGGAAGTGGATGCGATCTGTCTGGAGCCCGTAGACCCGGAAATCCTGCGCCCTGCTGTTGAGCAGGCGGAAAAGGCAGGTGTGCGTGTGATCACAGGCAGTGATTTCTGCGCCATGATCGACCGTGCGGCAGAACTGCTGCAGGCAGAATAAAAAGCAGGTGCAAAGCACCTGCTTTTTATTGGTTTTCGTAAAGCTGCAGCAGATTCTCATAGATCTTCGCCGGGATCCGCATATGTCCTTCACCCACGCCCAATTGGATGGTGGGTTTGACTGTGCCGTGGAAATCACTTCCACCGGACGGGAGCAGGGCAAACTCCTCAGCGATCTGTACTGCAAGTTCATGAGCCTTTGCGTCATAGGAAGAATGGAAAACCTCCATGCCGAGCAGACCTGCTTCGATCAGAGAGGGGAGAATCTTCCGAAGCTCCTGCTGTGTCAGATCCTGCAAAGGATGGGCAAGGATCGGAATCGCACCCATCTGTCGCAGCATCTGTATGGCATATGTTGTCTGCAGCCGCTCGGATGGAACGTAGAAACCGAGATCGTCATCCAGCAGCGTTCTGAAAGCTTCTTCTACAGAGGAAACATATCCCTGCGCCATCAGTTCTGCACCTACATGGGCGCGATTGATATTGCCCTTTGGGTATTTTTCTTCAATGCGGGCATAGTCAACTGCATAACCGGCCTGCTGCAGACGTCGCACCAGTTCCATATTACTTTGTTCCTTGAGCAGTGAGAAGTGCCTTGTTACCTGCTCAATGGTATCGTAGTGCTTAGGCTCTATAAAAAGTCCCAGAAGATGCAGCTCCTTGTCACCGTGAGCAGTGGACAGTTCCGTGCCGCCAACGGCAGTCACGTTCTGTTCCCGTGCGGCGCGCAAAAATTCCGGAAGACCGGACACTGTATTGTGATCCGTCAGCGCCACAGTCAGGCCCAGCTGTTTTGCCATGGCAACGATCTGCGTGGGGGAACAAGTGCCATCGGAGTGATCGGAATGAATATGTAGATCACAGTACATCGCAGAATTCCCCCTTTCAAAAGATGCATATATTATATCATATTTTGATAAAACGTGATACAGCAAAAAACGGCAGACTTCCTTTTGGGAAGGCTGCCGTTTTTGTCAACTATTCTTTACAATGTTTCTTGCCACATACACACCGCTGGCGGAGGCATGGGACAGAGAATGGGTAATGCCGCTGCCGTCACCGATGATGTAAAGACCCTTGTAGGGAGACTCCAGGTGCTCGTTGACTTCCACTTCCATATTGTAGAACTTGACTTCCACACCATAGAGCAGAGTATCTTCGTTGGCAGTACCGGGGGCAACGTTGTCCAGCGCATAGATCATCTCGATGATGCCGTCCAGAATACGCTTGGGCAGCACCAGGCTCAGATCACCGGGAGTGGCATTGAGGGTGGGGGTGATGAACGCTTCCTGAATACGGCTGGCAGTGGAGCGGCGACCACGGATCAGATCGCCGAAGCGCTGCACGATGACACCGCCGCCCAGCATATTGCTCAAACGGGCAATGGACTCGCCGTAGCCGTTGGAATCCTTGAACGGCTCAGAGAAATGCTTCGCCACAAGAAGGGCGAAGTTGGTGTTTTCCGTCTGCTTGGCAGGATCTTCATAGCTGTGCCCGTTGACTGTGATAATACCGTTG
>JAGBBD010000059.1 GCA_017938625.1 Oscillospiraceae bacterium
AGAGCCTTCATGCCGTAGGCACGGACGGAAGTGGAGTAGGCATTGTTATACACATTGCCCTCTTCGTCCACGATCTTGATAGCAAGCTCGTCTGCCATTTCCATGGCGCGGACGGAAGCTGTCACCTTATACAGCGTATTGCTGAAGGATGCCCAGTCGGCAGAGGGGATCTCAGTCGTCTTGACTTCCTTGCCCTGAGAGGTCTGGGTGATGATGGCGGTGTAGGACTTGCTCTCATCCAGCGCCTTGGGGAACATGAAGTTCAGAGCCAGTTCGTTACCCAGGTTCATGTTGGTACCTGCAATATCGATCAGCTCGATGGGCTCGGAAGGCTCATCCTCGGGTGCATACTCGGGTCCGGTCTTGGTGATCAGACCGCAGGCAGGACAGACAGTTTCCACAACGTCGCCCACGGTGTAGGTCAATGCCTTGACATGCTTACAAACAGTGGGATCGTAGGAAGCGCCGGTGTAAGAGACCACATAGAGGGTGAACTCGGTGGTTGCCACCACATCACCGTTTTCATTCAAAGCGCTGACAACAACGGGATATCTGCCAACCTGTGTCTTGTTGGGCGTCCAGGTCAGCTTGCCGGTATTGGCATTCCACTTGGCACCCTTCAAGGTGGTATCGATCTCGTAGGTCAAGCCGGAGCCTTCCACACCGACCTGCTGGACGGTCTGGTAGCCTGCCTTGACGACCTGATCGGGGATGTAGTTGATCATGGCAGCCACATCAAATGCGGTGGACAGGGGGATGGTGTAGGACTGACCCACTGCCACGTTGTGGATGAAGCCTGCTTCCAGATCGGTGGCATCGATGTAGCTGCGAGCCATGGTCTGCATATCCAGATCCAGCTTGGCGGTGAAGCCGTCCACATCGGCGCCCCAGATGCGGTAGACAGCGTTCTCAATGCCGTCGTTGTTCACATAGATGTAGCGGCCGGTCAGTTCTTCAGCACTGACAGGCTGATCCATGGAAATGGTCATGGTGTAGCCGTTCAGAGACAGGCCCTCGGTGAATGCCAGCAGTTCGCCGGTAACGGCAGGCTGCTCGTCCTTCAGACCGGTGCCCAGCTTGGCATCGATCAGATCGGTGGTGTCGTTGCCGTAGGCATAGGTCAGCTTGCCGCCCTCGTAAGAAGCAACACCGGTGAAGCCCTTGAACTTGAAGATCTCCTCGCCGTTATCCACAATGGAGTACAGGCAATCGGGGTTGGTGGCATAAACCACATAGTCCACTCTGCCGGAGGTCAAGGTGACCTTGATGGCAGCAGCCTTGTCCAGCTTGGTCTCGGTGCCTTCTGCCAGAACCACATCCACCAGCTCGGAAGAAGCGATGGAGGAGTCATAGCGATAAGGCTCGATGACGGAGGTGAAGAGGGAGTCCAGGCCGTTTTCGCCGCTGCGGCGAGCCAGGACGAACTTCATGTACTCGGGGTTGCCGGTCTTCTGGATGGAATAGCCGTTGGCAATGGCGACCTCGCTCATGGGTTCCTCGGAGAGCATGGTCAGCTTCAGATGGATACCGGAAGCATCGATCAGGGTGTTGCGGAAGTCCTGGCACATGAAGTCCACGGAGTAATTGTTTTCGGGCTGTGCGTCGCGATAGACATCATACAGCCAGTTATAGCCGCTGCCGCGGTTGGCGGCTGCGTCAGTAGTATGGGGGTTCCAATCGGCGGGGCCAAGCTCCTTATCGGGGCTTTCATAGGTACCCATGGGCTGATGGACCAGATCCAGACCCTCGGTCTCGGGCTGCAGCATGGTAGCGCCATGGAAGGAGTAGACATGCTCGGAGCCGCCCAGAACACGGAAGAAGTCGACCGCGTAGTAAGCGTCGTCGCCCTTATCCACAGTGACCAGAGTTCTTCTGTAAATGTCGGTCTGAGCATAGACAACGGAAGCGGAAACGTCCATCATCTTGACTCTGCCCGCATCGTCAAAGTGCAGGGGGAACTGGTTTTCGCTGGCGCGATCCTGGCTGCGGTCATCGACCACGACCGTGTTGTGGGAAACAGTATTTCTGACCCACTGTTCACGCTGGGGATCCTGCTCGTTGACGTTGTTGGGATAGCCGGGATGGGGTGTCAGGATCAGACCATATGCACTGAGCTGAAGGCTCAAAGATTCCGCTGCGCCGTGGCCGGAGGCAGCAGAGGGCGTGAAGAGGATCGCATAGTCGGAGAACTGCGCTTCATTGGTGCCCTTGACCAGCTTTTCAGGGCCGTTACGCAGCATGGCGATGCCTCTGCCGCCCAGCATCTCACTTTCATTCCAGTTCAGCTCGCCCTCGTTGTCCACGATCTGCTGGATGCGGTTGCGGATGCCGGATTCGGGATCGGCGGTAAAGATGTCTGCGTGCAGACCGTCAACAGAGTTGCCGTTGGCATAGTACAGAGCCTTGGCAATATCGGGATCACCGGTCTCAACAAACGCCTTCAGCAGAGCATCCACTTCCAGATACAGCTGATACATCTGGATGGAGCCGTTTTCACCGGTCTGGAAGGAGGTGGTGCCCATGGACAGAACATCGGCATAGCAGTCAAACATAGTGACGAACTTGGCGTTCTCCCACAGGTTTGCGCCTTCGACTCTGTCATAGCCCTGCAGAGCGTTTGCAGCTTCCAGCAGGTTCTGGTACCACATTCTGTTGTAAGCATCGGAGCCTTCATCACCGAAGCCGTCGCGGTCAACACGCTCCACGATACGGCTCATCAGATCGGCACCGGTAACGGTGATCTCATACTTGCCGTTGGGCTCCATAACGGTTTCAGGAGAACGGAAGATCCAATCGATCATTTCCGCAGACTCGGGCAGTCTGTCAAGGCAGACGGCGGCATACGCCATAGCTGCCTGATGCATACCGAAGTTACCGGAGGACTGACCGGTCTCACAGGTCTGCTTGATGATCATCATCAGATTTTCGTCCACATTGTCTCTCAGATACTGCGGTGTGATATCCTCGGGCTGCAGACCCTTCAGGTGTGCCTTGCCCTTGATGTAGTTGATGACTTCATCGTTGGTCTGGCAGGGCCAGAAGGCATCGGCGCCGGTACAGATGGCGGGCTGCAGGGTGTTTGCTTCCCAGATACAGCCGATGATCCAGCCCTTATCCCAGTCATACAGGTACTTGTAGTAGGGATACAGGTCAGCCATACGGTCGATGAGGATGGCGCCGGCATTGCCGTACTTCTCATCGCCGGTGTACAGGTAAGCATCGCGCAGATCCGTGATCACATCGTTAAAGGCATACTTGCTGTTGCCCATGGTATAGAACATAGCATGGATGTAATACTGGATATAGTTGTGCACTTCCTTGGCACCGTTGGGATAGATGTAGCCGGAGATGTAGCCCTGGCCGTCATCCACGCCCCAACCTTCACCCATTTCGGGGTACAGGTCGTTGGTCAGCAGCTCCTTGTTTGCCAGATCGTAGGAGAACTTGCCCTGCTCATCCAGACCGGACTCATAGTAAGCGCCGAAGTCGTTGGAGGGGAAGTCGCGCTTACAGGCGGGACAGGTAAGCTTCCAGGGGTTGTTGATGGGATCGATGATCCAGGAGTACACGCCGCCGGGATACTTGGTCAGGTCAGCATGGCAGTAGCGGCAGGTATGGCGGTCGGGATCGGTACGGGTACCGACACCGGCTCTTGCTTCGGTGAAGAAGGGCACATACAGATCATAGAAGGTATCGAGGTTTTCCACGATATAATCTGCATCGGCGACTGCGGCTTCCTTCATATCCCATGCCCAGGAGTACTTCAGAGCATTCTCCTGTGCATTGGTACGCTCTTCGTAGGTGTACAGGGTGGGCTTGGTCTTGCCGGTGGTCACAGTGATCCAGACAGACACAGTCATGTCACGACCGTTTTCGTTGACATTGACTTCGATCTCGGCAGAGCCTTCCTTACCTGTGAGGGTCACATTACCGTTCTGGTCCACAGAAGCGATACCGGGATACAGGCTGGTGTAGGTCACCTTCACATCCTCGGGTATGGCTTCCAGCTTGGTGCCGTCTGCGGCGAAAGCCGTGACGGAGATGGTGGTGCCTTCTGCATCGGGCAGGAGCGTGTGCTCTGCTGCCTCAGCATCGATGGAGCCGATGACACCGTCCATGACGGACAGCTCGATGGCCTTCTCCACCTGCTTGCCTGCGATCTCAGCGGTGACGATAATGGTGGCATTGCCTGCCTTCTTGGCAGTCAGAGTTCTGCCGGAGACCTCGATCACGGAGGGATCAGAAGAGGTAATGACGCAGTAGTTGGTGTAATCGGGCTGCTCGGTCACAGTCTTCAGGGTGTAGTTGCCATAGTTGTTGGCGGTCGCAATGTCGATGGAAAGCTCGGTGCTCTCGCCGGTCAGCAGCTCGGGCTTGGCAGAGAGGGTCATTTCCATCTCGTTGGGGTCTTCGGTGGCTCTCAGTATGATGCTGCCCAGAGCAATGGTGCCGTTCTTGACCCACTCGATGGTGATGGTATGAACACCTGCATCAAGCCAGAGGGTGTTCATAATGGAGTTGTTGTCATAGGAGGAGGTGCCGATGTAGCTCATGTAGCCCACATAGGCATCGTCCATATAGATCTCGGTGTTACAGCCGTAGGAAAAGGCTGCGCCCCAGTTCTCCACAGTGTACCAGCCGCTTCTGGGCACATGCAGATCAAGCACCAGCTTCGCTCCGGCGTTCATGTTGCAGGAGATACCGTGCTTGGCATGGTAGGAAATGTTCGCGGTGTTATCCTCGGAGATCTGGATGCCGTCTTTTTCCAAAGTGGCAGTTTCCAGTCTCACGACCTTACCATAGGTAAACTCGAAGGAAACATTGCCATGAGGCAGGAGGGTGTCTTCCACGATCTCAATGGTGAAGGTATCGGTGATGGCAGAGCGCTGCACACCGGCGGTGGCGGTGACGGTGACGATACCGGGCTTGTAAGCCGTCAGATAGCCGGTCTCGGTGATGGTAGCGATGCCGTTGTCGATCACATCCTGCTCCAGAGAATATGCCACAGCAAACTTGGTCATGTCGGCTCTGCCGCCGGATGCCTTGGTGCCGGACACATACAGCTGTGCGGAGCTGCCCACGGTCAGATAGTCTCTCTGGGCAGTCAGATCGATGGAAACAAGATCCGTGTCGTCAGAGACCACGATCCTGGCGGAGTCAGATCTGGTGATGCCGTCCACCAGCACATAGGCATGGATAACGGTCTCGCCTTCGCCAACAGCGGTCACATCGCCGGTGGACTGATCCACGGTGGCAATGGTGGTATCCTCAGAAACGAAGTACACAGCACCGTTGGCACGGATGCTCTCCTCGGTCAGAGGATCCAGCTGAGTGGTACGGGCAGTGATGATGCCTTCGGCGATCTCGCCGCGCTTGACGGTCAGAGCCTCCACAGCGTTCAGACGGTAATCCATATCGCGGATCACGTTTGCCATGTTGGTCTGGGTAGCATCCAGAGAAGCGCTCTTGACCACACCGTGGATGTTCACATCCACGTTCATGGCAGCTTCGGCGTTCAGACCCACAAGACCCACAGATACGGCAGGCACAGCCACGCCGTCTGCGTTCTTCACGGTGGTCAGCTCACCCTTAATGTCGATCACGTCTTCATTGGTGGTCGCAACCTGCACGGTATTTGCCAGCTCGGCTGCGTCCATGACCAGCAGAGAGCCGGAGGTCGCATAAGGCTCGATCATCAGATTGGCAGGATGCTCCGTATCGGTCAAGGGGCTTTCCAGATACACATCCACATGATCCAAGCCGACTTCGCGGACTTCGAAATCATCCAGATATACGCTGCCGCTCCAGCCGGTCAGATCGTAGTAAGCGGAAGAGGAGGGACGCAGAACCAGACGATGCATGACATAGATGGGGCCGTCATGGGTAATGGGAGCACGGACAGGGACCGTGTACTCCACCCAGTCCGCACTGGTCTGGGCAATGTTGCAGGAGGTATAGAAGTCATTGACAACGCTGCTCTGGAACGCATTGACGGGATAGTCATAGTTCTGGTACAGCAGCTGGAAGGTGGCGGTAGAGCCGACAGGCACCTGCAGGTCTTCCACCTTGGCACGGAAGGTGAACTCATACAGATGGCCGGGCATCAGCTTGACGAAGTTGCCGCCGTCGGTACGCAGCTCAGAGCCGCCCTTCACATTGGTGTAGCTGACGTCGGGGTTGAAGGTCAGCTTCAGAGCATGGTTGCCGTCAGCTTCCTCGATGACCTCACCATAGGCAAACTTGCTGCTGATGTCAGCAGGCTTTTCATAGGTGGTGCCATAGTCCCAATGCCAGTTGTCCTTGTTCCATTCTTCGACTGCTTCGAAGTCACCGGACTGCACATCATAGAGGTTTTCGCCGCGGTCTTCGATGGTCAGCTCAAAGGTCTTGGTCAGCTCCACACCGACCCTTTCTGCCACGATATCGATGGTCACATCGCCGTTCTGCAGAGTGGTGAAGGTATGGTTTTCTGCATCAAATTCCACCATGCCCTCGGGCTCGGCGGTATAGGTGATGTTCATTTCGTTGGGGAAGATCTCTTCGCCGTCGCTGCCCATGATGGTGTAGTCCAGCTTCTGGACGGTGTTTCTTGCCACCACGGAGTTGACACCGAAGATCTCAACCTCCATGCTCACAGGCTTGGCAGGCTCGATCACGGTAACAGGCACGGTGACCGTTGCAGCAATGCCGCTGATGGTGACCATGACCTCGGCCTCATATTCGCCTGCAGCAGTACCCACCACAGTGAGCACGCCGTCTTCATCGACCCAGCCTTCCACGCTGTCGTCAGAAGTGGTCACATACCACTCGGCGCCGAACATATCGTCAGAAAGCTCACCGTTCCAGGTGGCGGACAGCTGCGTCTTCATTTCTCTGCCTTCCTTGGCAGACAGATCGCTCTCTGCTGTCAGCTCCAGTTCGGGCTCTTCGGCATTCTTCAGACGGAAGTTGCCCCACCACAGGGCAGTACCCTCGTTGGTCAGGGTCAGAACATACTCGCCTGCTTCCAGCTGCACGGGACGCAGATCGGCAGTCTTGAAGGTTTTGTTTTCGGCATAGGTATAGACGGTGCCCAGATACATGGGGTCGCCTTCGGCAGCAGACAGATAGACCTCTGCGTTGTCGCCCAGGTTCTGTGCATAGTAGCCGAAGGAGGGCAGATACCACATATCCTCTGCCACATCCAGCACGAACTGCACGGAAGCGCCGGTCAGCACGGCGGCATTCTGGGCTGCGTCATAGCAGGCAGAAGTGTCGGCGCCCAATGCCTCAAAGTGCCAGGGATCGGTGATGACGCCGTCATCCACATCCAGATCCTCATAGCTTGCGATGGCATCAAAGCCTTCGGCAGTCTTCTCGGAGGCCTTGCTGAAATCAAAGGTCAGAGAGGACTTGGGGGTGACCAGCACGGGAATGGTGCAGATCTCCAAGTCGCCATCTGTGACATACAGCTCGGTCTCACCCTCGAGCAGACCTGTGATGATCAGGTTGCCGTCGGAGTTGAAGGAGGCGGTCGCGATATCCTCGTCCTTCACTTCCACAGCGAAGGTATCAGTCACCACGGCATCAAATGCCAGATAAGAGGTGCGCAGATCCAGCATAGAAGACTGGCCTGCTTCCACTTCCTCGGCCTCCAGAGCGAAGAACTCGATGTAGTTCAGATCGATGTTGCAGCGGCCGCCGGCACCGGTGTTGTTGTAGCTCAGAGCAGACTCGATGACAACGGAGTTCTCGCCTTCTTCCAGATACACGGCACCAAGGCCCTTGGTGTTGAGCACATTGCCGCCAACGGTGGAGAAATCATCATACATCTGGTTGCCATTGACAAACACATCGATGTATGCACCGCCGCTGGAAGTGCCGGTAATGGTGGTGGATGCAAAGGCAGTGTTTTCCATAAACACGCTCAGATCCATAGCATACCAGCCTGCGCTGCCTGCGGGAACATTCAGAGTGAATGCCAGCTTGGAGCGCTCGGGACGGATGCCCGTATTGTGGTAATAGGGGTAGTAGCAGATGCCCCAGGGCACAGTGGGATCTGCGCAGAAGTACAGGCGCTTGAAATAGGTGTAGCCCTTGAAGCCGGACAGAGTCTCGTCAATGTTCCAGATCTCATTTTCGGCAAGATAGGCACGCATTTCATCGTAAGCAGCCTTCTGCTCGGCAGTCATCTCATAGGATGCGGCAGAGCCGGTGGAGCCAATAAACATGGTGTTGGCATTGGGCGCAGCACGCAGCTCACTCCACCAATCCTGCTGGGCAGCCTTCTTGGCAAATGCCTTGAAATCCATCTTCAGAGAGTTGACCTTCTCTGTCATGGTGAAGGTCATGCTGCCGAAGCCGTAGTTACTTCTGCCGCCGGCGGTGGTCTTGTTGGTATCGCCGGTGGAGTAAATAACGATGGTGTTGACACCCTCCGTCAGATACACACTGCCGAAGCTCTCGTTATACAGAGTGTTCTTGTGGGTCGCGGTGCTGTTGAAGGAATACTCCTCCGCCACCAGCTCATCGTTGACATAGATGTTGGCATGACCGCCTGCGGGGGGCAGACCGGTCTGATCCCTGGAGGTGGAATTGGTATCCTCCAGGAACACTTCGGCATCAAAACGATAAATACCTGCGCCGCCCTCGGGGATGGTCACAGTCAGACCAAGCTTGGCGCGCTCAGGCATGTTGGCGTGGTAGATGGGGAAGAACAGCATGCCCCACTCCACATCATCGGATGTGTTGAAATACAGGCGCTTGTTCCAATACTGGTTGGTAAGACCGGAAACCGTATCATCGATGTTCCAGATCTCATTCTCAGCCAGATATGCCTGCATATCGGCAAAGGCTGCCTTTTCATCGGCAGTCATGGGGTCGTTGCTGCCCTCGCAGCCGACCAGCACGGTGTTGGCATCCTTACCTGCAGGCAGGTTTGCCCACCAATCCTGCTGTGATGCAGTTTTGGCAAATTCCTTGAAGTCGATCTCGTAGGAAACTGCCTCTTCCTCTTCTGCCTTGGCAGCAGAGACTTCCGTCACAGGGAACAAGCCACCGGGCAGAACACCCAGCAGCATGACCAGGACCAGAAGCAGGGAGAGGGCGCGTTTCAGCGTTCTTCTTCCTTCCATATGGTACCTCCTGACGAAGTGCACAAATTTTCGCATTTTGTGTTGTGCGAATCGACAAACACTCGTCCTTTTACACTAACAGTTTACTATATTTTGCGGTTGCATGCATTAGGAATTTGATGTTATAATGTGACTATCTTCAGGAGGTGATTTTTTGGGCTCCATTATACAAAAACTACTCAATCAGCATCTGACTGACTTAAACCCTATCGCCGTGGGCTGGTCCAAGGAAAGTGTGGGAGACGGGCCCAAGACACCCAACTGTTTTACCCTGCTGCACTATGTCAGCCGCGGCAGCTTTGTGGTGGTCATGGAGGGCAAGACCTATCCTGTCCACGAAGGTCAGTGTATTCTGATGATGCCGTGGCAGGATGATATCACCTTTTATTCCTACGAGGGTGTGCCTGTAGATCAGCAGTGGGTCGGCTTTACCGGCTCTATGTCCCATGATTTTTCCGCTCTGCCGCCCGTGTTTGACCTGCCGGAGGGGCTCATGCCCCATCTGCGCAACTTAGGCGAGATCGACAGCAACACCGCCTATGATCTGGCGGCAGATCTGTTTTTGCTGCGCTCGAGAATGATCCCGCCCAAGGAACAAAGTCCCGATTATGTGCAGTATGTCATGGACTATGTCAATGCCTCCTATATGCACCCGGGGATTTCCGTGGAGTCCATCGCAGGACTTATGAGCTTAGATCGCAGCTATTTGTCCAGACTGTTTAAAAAGAAGGCAAATCAGACCCTGCAGGGCTATATTCTCAGCGTCCGTCTGCGGGAAGCCAAGCGGTGCTTGATGGAAAACTGTTCCGTCAAGGAAACGGCGCTGCAATGCGGTTTCCGTGATCCTTACGCATTCTCCAAGCTGTTTTTGCAAAAGACAGGGTTCAGCCCCTCGGAGTGGAAAGCCATTGCGCTGAACAATCTGAGCACCCACCAGAATGCCTTCCCCGATGCCAGACGTGCCAAAACGGGCAGCCCTGATGAGCCTAAATAATGAAAGCCCCGCTTCCCTAATTGGAAAGCGGGACTTTTGCTGCCTGCACACACCTCATCCGCCCCCTTGCAGGGGGCACCTGAAGGTGAATTGCCGCAACGCGGCAAGAGAAGCTGCCCTGGGGCATCCCCTCAAAGGGAAGGCTTATTGGGTGCACAGCAGATTAAAATCTGTCGGCGGAGCCGACACAATCATTGTCAATTTTCAATTGTCCATTGTCAATTTCTAAACAAAAAAGGCTCCTTTCGGAGCCTTTTTTGTTTTAGGTCAGATAGTTCAGAGCAGAAGTCGCAAACTTCATGATGGCTGCATTGAGAGCGTTCTCGCCTGCTCTTGCAATGTAGCTTTCCACGGAGTCTGTGCCTGCAGCGTGAACGGTGTCATCTGCATTGTAGACAGTCACGGTCACAGGGCTGAAGGCATCTGCCAGAACGATCCGGCTGACGGGCACCTTGTAGGTCGTGCCTGCGTAGAGGGCGAAGTCCTCGCCGTCCACAATGTAGCTGACCACGTTGCCCTTGAAGTCGGTGTAGCTGACTTCTGCATACATATCGGTGGTGACGTTTGCGAAGAACAAGTTCAGCTCGATCTTATCCTCCAGAGCAAGGTTGGTACCAACAT
>JAGBBD010000060.1 GCA_017938625.1 Oscillospiraceae bacterium
ACGGCCGGAGTAGTCAACACGCTTACCCAGCAGGTTCTGACGGAAACGGCCCTGCTTGCCCTTGAGCATATCGGACAGGGACTTGAGCGCACGGTTGTTGGCACCGGTGACAGCTCTGCCGCGGCGACCATTGTCGATCAGTGCGTCCACAGCCTCCTGCAGCATACGCTTTTCGTTGCGCACGATGATATCGGGCGCGTTCAGCTGCAGCAGTCTCTTCAGACGGTTGTTGCGGTTGATGACTCTGCGGTACAGATCGTTCAGATCGGAGGTGGCAAATCTGCCGCCGTCCAGCTGCACCATGGGACGCAGTTCGGGAGGAATGACAGGCAGCACATCCATGATCATCCATGTGGGATCATTGCCGGACTGGCGGAAGCTTTCCACCACTTCCAGGCGCTTGATGATGCGCAGCTTCTTCTGACCGGAGGCATCCTTCATTTCCTTGCGCAGCTGCTCGGACAGTTCCTCAAGATTGATATCAGCCAGCAGTTCCTTCACTGCCTCGGCACCCATACCTGCCTTGAAATCATCTTCGTACTTTTCGCGCAGATCGCGGTACTCTTTTTCAGTCAGAAGCTGGTTCTTGGTCAGAGGGCAGTCACCGGGATCGGTGACGATATAGCTTGCAAAATACAGGACCTTTTCCAGAATTCTGGGGCTGATGTCCAGCAGCAGACCCATTCTGGAGGGAATACCCTTGAAGTACCAGATGTGGCTGCAGGGAGCTGCCAGCTCAATATGGCCCATGCGCTCACGGCGCACCTTTGCCTTGGTCACTTCAACACCGCAGCGGTCACAGATCTTGCCCTTGTAACGGATCTTCTTATACTTGCCGCAATGGCACTCCCAGTCCTTGGTGGGGCCAAAGATGCGCTCGCAGTACAGACCATCGCGTTCGGGCTTCAAGGTGCGATAGTTGATCGTCTCGGGCTTTCTGACTTCACCGAAAGACCATTCCCGAATCTTCTCGGGGGACGCAATACCAATTTTAATCGCTTCAAAAGTTTCCATTTCAGTATCGCCTCCTTATCTTACATATCATCATCGTCGTCGGCACCCATGGAAAGCAGGTCGCCGAACAACTCATCTTCATCCTGAACTTCCATGCCTGCATTGGCAGCTTCTTCAAGATCCACATCTCGCTCAAAGCCTTCGCCCAGATCCAGATCATCATCACGGAAGTTGACACGGTTGGGGTTGACAAAGGTCACATCATCGTCATCGGGATCACGCAGCTCGATCTCCTCGCCCTCACCGTTGAGCACCTTGATATCCAGACACAGGGACTGCAGTTCCTTGACCAGAACCTTGAAGGACTCGGGCACACCGGGCTTGGGCACATTGTGACCCTTGACGATGGCTTCGTAGGTCTTGACTCTGCCGGTGACGTCGTCGGACTTGACCGTGAGGATCTCCTGCAGCGTGTAAGCAGCGCCGTAAGCTTCCAGCGCCCAGACTTCCATTTCGCCGAAACGCTGACCGCCGAACTGCGCCTTGCCGCCCAGAGGCTGCTGGGTGACCAGGGAGTAGGGGCCGGTGGAACGGGCATGGATCTTATCGTCGACCAGATGATGGAGCTTCAGATAGTACATATAACCAACGGTGACCAGATTGTCGAAACGCTCACCGGTTCTGCCATCGTACAGAACGGACTTGCCGTCTTCACGCAGGCCTGCCAGCTTCAGAGTTTCGCGGATATCTTTTTCGTTGGCGCCGTCGAAGATGGGAGTTGCCACCTTCCAGCCCAGAGCCTGGGCAGCGTAGCCAAGGTGAACATCCAGCACCTGACCGATGTTCATACGGGAAGGAACGCCCAGAGGATTCAGAACGATATCCAGAGGAGTACCGTCGGGCAGGAAGGGCATATCTTCCTCGGGCAGAACGCGGGAAACGACACCCTTGTTACCATGGCGGCCTGCCATCTTATCGCCCACAGAGATCTTACGCTTCTGGGCAATATAGACGCGGACGACCTTGTTGACACCGGGGGGCAGCTCGTCGCCGTTTTCGCGGGTAAATTCCTTGACATCCACAATGATGCCGCTTTCGCCGTGAGGCACCTTCAGGGAGCTGTCACGGACTTCTCTTGCCTTTTCACCGAAGATGGCGCGCAGCAGGCGCTCTTCGGCAGTCAGCTCGGTCTCGCCCTTGGGGGTGACCTTACCGACCAGATAGTCGCCGGAGGTGACTTCCGCACCGACGCGGATGACACCGTGCTCGTCCAGATCCTTCAGAGTGTCTTCGCCCACGTTGGGGATATCTCTGGTGATCTCTTCGGGACCCAGCTTGGTGTCGCGGGACTCGGTCTCATACTCCTCGATATGGATGGAGGTGAACACATCCTCGCGGACCAGACGCTCGTTCAGCAGGATGGCGTCTTCGTAGTTATAGCCTTCCCAAGTCATGAAGCCGATGAGCACGTTCTTGCCCAGAGCGATCTCGCCGTTGTCACAGCTGGGGCCGTCTGCCAGAACCTGACGGTCGGTGACACGGTCGCCCACTGCAACGATAGGACGCTGGTTGACACAGGTACCCGCGTTGCTTCTTGCAAACTTGGTCAGAGGATAATCTTCCACGTGACCGTCGTCATAGCGGACGGAAACGTTATTGGCGGAGACCTTGGTCACTACGCCGTCGCCCTTGGCGGTGACGCAGACTTCGGAGTCCACAGCGCACTTGTGCTCGATGCCGGTGGCAACGATGGGTGCTTCGGTGACCATCAGAGGCACTGCCTGACGCTGCATGTTCGCACCCATCAGAGCACGGTTTGCGTCGTCATTTTCCAGGAAGGGAATGAAGGCGGTAGCCACAGAGGTCATCATCTTGGGAGACACATCCATGTAGTCAATGACGTCACGATCCACAGAGATGATCTCGTTGCGGTGACGGCAGACCACACGGGAATTGACAAGGCAGCCATTCTCATCGATGGGCTCGGCAGCCTGGCAGACATAGAAATCATCTTCCACATCGGCAGTCATGTACTCGACGATGTCGGTGACCTTGCCGGTAGCCTTGTCGATCTTGCGGTAAGGAGCCTCAATAAAGCCGTACTCATTGATACGGGCATAGGAAGCCAGATAGTTGATCAGACCGATGTTGGGACCTTCGGGAGTCTCGATGGGGCACATACGGCCATAGTGGGAGTAGTGGATATCTCGCACATCGAAAGATGCACGCTCACGGCTCAGACCGCCGGGGCCCAGTGCGGACAGACGGCGCTTGTGGGTCAGCTCAGCCAGAGGATTGTTCTGATCCATGAACTGGCTCAAGGGAGAAGAGCCGAAGAACTCTTTGATCACAGCCGTCACAGGACGGATGTTGATCAGGCTCTGAGGCGTAACGGTATCCATATCCTGCACGGTCATGCGCTCACGAATCACGCGCTCGAGACGGGTGAAACCGACACGGAACTGGTTCTGCAGCAGCTCGCCCACGCAGCGCAGACGGCGGTTGCCCAGATGGTCGATATCATCCACAGTACCGATGCCATAGACCACGCAGTTGAGGTAGTTGATGGAAGCAAGGATATCGTCCTTGGTGATGTGCTTGGGCAGCAGATCGTCATGGCGCAGCTCAATGGCTTCTGCCCATGCTTCGCTGTCGGCAGTGCCCAGCTCTGCCATCATTTCACGCAGAACGGCAAAGCAGACCTTTTCCTTGATGCCATACTGCATGGGATCGAAGTCCACAAAGTTCTTCATATCCACCATGCCGTTGGAGAAGATCTTCACGCGCACACCATCGGCAGTTTCCACCACAGCATCATTGACGCCCTTGGCGGAGATGGCCCTTGCCTGCTCACGGTTCAGCGTGTCGCCGGGCATGGCAAGGACTTCACCGGTCATGGGGTCGATCACAGGCTCTGCCAGAGTCTGACCTGCCAGACGGGTCCAGATGTCCATCTTCTTATTGAACTTATATCTGCCCACCTTGGACACATCATAACGATGTGCATCAAAGAACAGCGCATCCAGATAGCTTCTTGCACTTTCCTCCGTGGGAGGCTCGCCGGGTCTGAGCTTGCGGTAGATCTCGATCAGGCTCTCTGCCGCAGTCTTGGTGGTATCCTTTTCCAGAGTGGCGAGGATTCGGGGATCTTCACCGAACAGTTCCTTGATCTGCGCCTCGGTCTCAACACCGAGAGAGCGGATCAGGCAGGTGATGGGAATCTTACGGTTCTTGTCGATACGGACATAGAACACATCTGCCGTATCGGTCTCATACTCCAGCCATGCGCCGCGGTAAGGGATGACCGTTGCCGTGTAGGTGTGCTGGTCAGCCTTGTCCACCTCGTGACCGTAGTACATACCGGGGCTTCTGACGATCTGGGAGACGATAACACGCTCTGCACCGTTGATCACGAAGGTACCGCCGTTGGTCATCAAGGGGAAATCTCCCATGAAGATCTCCTGCTCCTTGATCTCGTCGGTCTCCTTGTTGTGCAGACGCACACGAACCTTGATGGGCTTTGCGTAGGTCGCATCGCGCTCCTTGCACTCCTCAATGGTATACTTGGGAGGCTCGTTCATGCTGTAGTCGAGGAAGCTCAGCTCCAGATTACCGGTGTAGTCGGTAATGGTGTCCACGTCTTTGAAGACTTCGGAGAGGCCCTCCGCCAGGAAGCGCTCGTAGGAGTCCTTCTGGATCTTCAGAAGATTCGGGATCTCGATGATTGTGTCGTCATCATGCTTGGCATAGCTCTTTCGGGGCGTGGTGCCGCACATGATATCCTTGACCATTGCCATGTTGAAATCATCACTGCCTTTCTTCATAATTCTCTTCACTAATTTGACACGCTTGGGTGAGTTGTCACGTTTTTGAAATTAGGTCTTGCTTTCCCTTTCGTTCCGTGGTAAAGTGTGACCATGGAGTTAAAAGGGCACATTTGCCGATATTAAGGCATTATGGGTAACTATTGTATCACACCTTTTCTCTCCCGTCAATTGGAAATATCGAAAAATTTTACCATTTTTGCCCGGGCAGAAATGGTTTTATTTTTTTATTGACGAATCTTTCGTTTTGCGGTATACTTCTTAAATAAGTAAACACCAAAAGGCAACGAACGGAAGAGTACGCGCGAAAGCACGGCAAAGAGAGCCTCGGCAGCTGAAAAGAGGCACGATGCATCACGCGGAACATGGTCCGGGAGCCGTGCGGGCGATATTGAGTCCGTGTCGGGTGCGCCCGTTATCGCGCAGGAGTATGCCGGTACTCTATAAGGCCGTATTCGTGAGGATGCGGAGAAGCAAGGTGGTAACGCGATGATCTCGCCCTTGACGATGGTCAAGGGCGCTTTTTATTGGAAGAAAGGAGTTGATCGTATGCCGCAGCCCATTATTCAGGTCAAGGATCTGAGCAAGCGCTTTGGCTCGCAGGACCAGGAAGTCCGTGCGCTGGAGCATATCGATCTTGATATTTACCCCGGCGATATTTTCGGCATCATCGGACTGTCCGGTGCCGGTAAGTCCACTCTGGTACGATGCATGAATTTGCTCGAACGCCCCACAGAGGGCAGCGTCATCGTGGACGGACAGGATCTGATGCAGCTTTCTGCCAAGGAGCTTCGTCAGGCAAGAAAGTCCATCGGCATGATCTTCCAGCACTTTAATCTTCTGATGCAGAGAACTTGCCTTGACAATATCACGTTCCCGCTGGAACTGATCGGCACACCGCGGAAGAAAGCCGTGGAGCGCGCCCGTGAGCTTCTGAAGATCGTGGATCTGGAGGACAAGGAAAAGGCCTATCCCTCTCAGCTCTCCGGCGGTCAGAAGCAGCGCATCGCCATTGCAAGAACACTTGCCACCAATCCCAAAGTGCTCCTGTGCGACGAAGCCACCTCTGCGCTGGACCCCAAGACCACCCGCGATATTTTAAGACTGATACAGGACATCAACAAACGTCTTGGCATCACCGTGGTGGTCATCACTCACGATATGAAGGTCATCGAAGAGATCTGCGGCAAGGTCGCCATTTTGAACAAGGGACATGTGGCAGAGTGCGGCACGGTGGAAGATATCTTCACCAATCCGCAGACGGAAGCAGGCAGACGTCTGGTCTACCCCGACGGTGTTCCCTTTGATCTTCTGCCCGCCAGCCGCGTCATCCGCGTTGCCTTCAACGGCGGCACGGCATATCAGCCGCTCATCGCTTCTCTTGCCATCGATTGCGGTGTCAAGGTCAATATTCTCGGAGCAGACACCAGAAACATTGACGGAAAAGCCTTCGGCACCATGCTGCTGGGTTTGCCTGACAACGAACTGGAAGCATCCAAGGCTCTGAGCTACATTATGGCGCAAAAGGACATTACTGTGGAGGAGGTGGGTGAGCATGGTTGAAAACATCGCTGCCGTACTGGAAAGCTGGGGCGTAAGAAAAGCCCTTGAGCAGCTGGAATACCTGCTGGATCCCGCCACACTTCCCTTTGCCATCTGGGAGACGCTTTACGCACCGCTGCTGGCTGCTGTGTTTGCCTATGTGATCGGTCTTCCCCTCGGCGTTCTGCTGGTCACCGGTGAAGAAGGCGGCATCCGTCCGCTCCCCAAAGCTCTCATGGGGACCCTCAATACCATCATCAATCTGCTGCGTTCCATCCCCTTTCTTATTCTTATGGTCATGGTGTTCCCTCTGTCCCGTCTGATCTTGGGCACAGCAGTCGGCACCGCTGCTACCATCGTCCCTCTGACGGTGGCTGCCGCACCTTATGTTGCAAGACTGGTGGAAGGCTCTTTGCGTGAAATGGATCGCGGCGTCATTGAAGCAGCACAGGCAATGGGCTGCTCCACGTGGCAGATCATCACCAAGGTCATGCTCCCCGAGTGCAAGCCCAGCCTCATTACGGGCGCCACCAATGCCGCTATCACCATTCTGGGCTACGGCGCTATGGCCGGTGCCATCGGCGGCGGCGGCCTCGGCTCCATCAGCCTGCTGCGTGGTCATCAGCGCAGTCAGGTCATCGTGCTGTACGTGGCTGTGATCATTCTGGTCATCCTTGTCCAGATCCTTCAATCCATCGGTACCGCTTTGTGCGTCAAATCGGACAAGCGTATCAATCATACATCAACAAAAAGGAGAAACAAAAAATGAAAAAGTTCTTAGCACTGGCTCTGGCAGTTCTCATGATCGCTGCCCTCGCCGCCTGCGGCGCAAAGACCGACAACAAGACCATCACCGTCGGCGCCACCCCTGCTCCCCACTGCGAAATTCTGGAAGTTGCCAAGGAACTCATGGCAGCAGAAGGCTACACCCTGGAGATCAAGGAATTCAACGACTACATCATCCCCAACGACTCTGTTGAAGAAGGCGAACTGGATGCCAACTACTTCCAGCACATCACCTACATGAACAACTTCAACGACGAGAACGGCACCCATCTGGTCAGCGTTGCCGGTATCCACTACGAGCCCTTCGGCCTGTACGCAGGTCAGACCGCTTCCGTGGAAGAGCTGGCTGACGGCGCAAGCATCGCTGTCCCCAACGACGCTACCAATGAAGCCCGCGCTCTGCTGCTGCTGGAGCAGGAAGGTCTGATCGTTCTGGAAGAGGGCGTGGGACTGGCTGCTACCAAGGCTGACATCGCCGAGAATCCTCTGAAACTGGACATCGTGGAAATGGAAGCTGCTCAGCTGACTGCCACTCTGCAGGACGTTGACATGGCTGTTATCAACGGCAACTATGCCATCGACGCAGGTCTGAAGGTTTCCGAGGCTCTGGCTGTGGAAGCTGCTGACGGCACCGCTGCCGAGGCTTACGTCAACGTGCTGACCGTCAAGGAAGGCAACGAAGAGAACGAAGCTGTGCAGGCTCTGGTCAAGGCTCTCATGTCTGACGAAGTCAAGGCTTTCATCGAAGAGACCTACGAAGGCGCAGTTGTTCCCCTGTTCTGATTTTTGAGCAAACAAAAAAGCTGACGGGATTTTCCCGTCAGCTTTTTATTTGCTTTTATTTTTCCCTTGCGATAAATCCGCACACAGCATTCAGATTGTAGATGCCGTAGCAGCCCTCGGGCAGCTGGGGCTCCTTGCCCATCTGATACCAGTTCATGAACTCGGATGCCACTTCCTCGGCAGTAGCGCCGGGCAGATACAGGTAGAACAGTTCAGGATCTTCCAGACCGTGCGGCTCGGCGGTCACAAAGCGATAGCCATCCTCATACAGGATCTGACCCGCTTCCCGCGCCTTTGCAATGCTTTCCAGTTCCATCATATACCAACATTCGCTGATCTGCTCAGGCTCGGTGAACTTTCCCACAAAGTCGCAGACATAGCCGGTACCATTGGGGTACTCTTCTCCGGTATCGCCCAGATCATAGTCATAATACCGCCCCGTAAAGCTGCCGTCATCGGCAAGCGTAAGCTCCGTTGCCCAGCCGCCGACACCGCTGTAGAACATAAACTCTTCCGGGATCTGCGCAAATATGCCGGTCTCGCCCGCAGCCGCTCCCAGCATGGCAAGCAGCTCCGATACCCGCTCTTTGGTTTCTTCCATATCTTCTTCATTGATCATGAGCGCCGCAATGGTGCCGCCTTCATATTCAGATTTGACCTGCTCCAGCTGCTGTGCTTTCTCTTCCTGCCATTCTTTTTCGCGTTCTTCCAGCTCCGATACGTCTTCCTCCGTCAGCAGCAGCTGCTTGAAGATCACTTGCTCCAAGCCGTTCCACAAAGCTGCACAGCGGGAGCTGCCCATGTTCATGTCATACTGGGTCTGCCAATTTTCCATGCCCTGTTCGTGATAGGCTTCCAGCTGATCGGCGCACTGCGTAAACACTTCCGCTCTGTTTGCCTCATAGTAAACATCATGGCTGAAATCCCCGGACGCAGGCTCAGGCTGCTTCAAGGTGTCGTCTTCACACACATACACGGCAGGCGTTTCCTGCAGATCGGTGCGTTCCTTCCACAAGCTGTCCATACCACGGGAGCAGCCTGCATCAAACACGACCTCGGCAGCACCATCCTCATTCAGTTTCCAGCTGCCCAGCTCCATGACATTCCAACCGAAGCGGATGGCGGCATTATTATCAAACAGCGCCACATAAAACGTGTTATACTGCATGGCAGGGTCTGTCACCTTACCCTCTGCTGAAGACCAGATTCCCACAAAGGCATCATCGTCCTCTTCATTGGGAAGTTCCGTTTCTTCTTCCGGCTGAACGAGTTCCTCCACAGGTTCTTCACTTACGACCTCTTCAACGGTCGTTTCATCCGTATCTTTCGTTGCAGGCATGGTACAGGCAGACAACAGCAGCACCAATGCCAGCAGCAGTGCCAACATCTTTTTCATAGCAATACTCCTTTCGCTGTGATATTGGTTGTGTTCATTTTACCACACTCTAAAATATATGACAAGCAAAGGGGCTAAAAATAAAGGGGGTGTCATGCCGGGCACCGGCAACAGGAACTCCGAGACCCCAACACCGGGCGCAGAGTGATATCAGACTTTAATGCGTAAAAAAGGGTTGTATCTGTGCACTTTTTCCCGTATAATAAAGAAAATATTTCAGGAGGGTCATCCCCATGAACCGAGAAAACAAGCGCAAGAGCTTTGAAAAAGGCTATTATAAAAACAACCCCTGCCACGAGGTTTTCACCTGCAAGAACTGCGGCAGAGAGGTCATTCCCGAAGGCGCAGGCTCCGAGCACCGCAATCACTGCCCCAACTGCCTGCATTCTCTGCACGTGGACATTGAGCCGGGCGACCGCGAAAGCGACTGCGGCGGCGTCATGGAGCCCATTGCAGTCTGGGTCCGCAAGGGCGGCGAGTGGGCGATCATCCACCGTTGTAAGCGCTGCGGCGATCTGTCCTCCAACCGCATTGCCGGTGACGACAATCCCATGAAGCTCATGTCCATTGCCATGAAGCCTGTGGCAAATCCCCCCTTCCCCATTGAGCGCATCGAAGAACTGACAGCCGCCATGGGCGGTCAGGGTGAGATCAAATAAGATAAAAGACACCGAGTACATGGTACTCGGTGTCTTTTTATTATCGCTCAAACTCCGCCGCAAGACCTTGGGTCACAAACCGATAAGTACCGGGCGGCAGGTAGCCATAGGGCGCAAGAGAGTAGGTCTCTTCCGCCGAGTCTTCCGCAAGGAGCATACACAGGACCTCAACAACCGCCATTTCCTGCTCGGCAGGTACGTTATACCAGACGCCGTCAAGGAGCACCTGCAGACCGTAGTCATAGCCGTAGCCCCACTCTTCACCGGAAAGATTGGTGAAGCGCACATTTACCAGATCTCCGTCAAAATTTGCCTCCAAAGAAATGCCGGAGGGCGGAACTAACTCCTGCGCAGGGGTAAGGAATATCGCATTCCAGCCCTTTGCGGTCTTTGCCACAAGATCCGCACAGGGCATCACAGCAAGATCATGGAACTCGTCTGCCGTGTCCCACGGGTGGTTTTGGGCAAACGCGGCAAAGTCATAGTCAAAGGCATAGGTTTTGCCGTTCCGGGCAATAAAGTATCCATCAGACCAGAGGCCCTTTACCGAGCCAAGATCTCCTGCGCCCATTTCAATGCCGTAAAAAGGCGGCTGCAAAGATGTCACATCCACAGCTGCCTCCCGTGCGTCGGCATGATGGAAATCTTCCATCACCTGGGCGCGGTAGGCATCGGTCTCAAACAGATGCTGCCTTGTGATGGTCTCACCATCATAGATGTAAAGCGCCAGCGCGCTGGTCTCAGGATCGGCATTGGGCATCAGATCCACGCCGTCCTTCATGCCGCAGCCTGCCAGAAGCAGCAGCGCAGCAAGGCATACAAAGAGTTTTTTCATCTTATGCACCTCCTGCCAATACAGACGACAAAATCATGCCTCCGGTTGCACATAGCGCATCTGCGCTCTGCCTGTCACTTCCAGATAAAACGCAGCCTCCGCCGCCTGCATATAGGGCATGAGCCACAGATAGCCGAAGCCGAAGGTACACAAGACCACCAGCAGCGCCCAACCGAAGAAGCTCATGTGCAGGCAGAACAGCCGCCACTTATTTCCTTTCATCAGCCGCCCCGATTCACGCACGGCGTCCATGACCGAAAGATCCGGGAATTCCGCAATGAGATAGGGCACCATGCTATAGCGATATAAGGCAATGATACCGGGGATAATAAACAGCACAGACCACAGCGCCACAAAAACGCCCATAACCACAAGCATCCAGATACCCTTGAGCCAGATGGAGAACCGTGCGAACAGGTCTTTGAGCACTGCGCCGCGATGGGCAGCCAGATTGGTAAAATAGTGAGACATTCCCAGGGTGATGGCGCCGCCGATGGCAAAGGCGATCAGCATACTCACCACAGTAACAGCGACCATCATAGGCCAGGCATCTGCAGCTGCAAGGTCTATCATACCCACAGCTTCTGTGCCGGTCTGTTCCGACACAGGCGCCACGCCCAGCTGGCCTGACACAAGATCGATACCGCCGCCCAGAAGCGAGCCGATCAGGCTGACACAAATGGCTGTGCCCCAATTGCCTTTGAGCACCTCTCTTGCCCACTTTCGGAAATCACTTGCAAACATCGCGATCCCTCCTTTTCTTCAGTATATCACATGGGACAGACCTTCGCAATTGACCTTTGCAAGAAGACTTGATAAAATAGTAAAAAACGATCAGGAGGGTACTCCTTATGAATTTGGAACTACTCAAGCAAAAAATGGACGAAGCCAATTATGTTTATGATGATACTTTGGCTGTGACCTTGTCCGTGGCCCTGCAACTGGGAAGACCTCTGCTCATTGAGGGCGCGGCAGGCGTCGGCAAGACGGAGGTCGCCAAGGTCATGGCGCAGGCGCTGGATCGGGAACTGGTGCGGCTGCAGTGCTATGAGGGGCTGGACGAAGGCAAGGCGCTGTATGAATGGAATTATCAGAAGCAGCTTTTGTCCATTCAGATCAATATGCAGGAGCAGGATAAGGATCAGCTGACCCAGAGTCTGTTTGGAGAAAGCTTTTTGCTGGAGCGCCCCCTGCTGAAGTCCATCCGCTCCGAAAAGCCCGTGGTGCTTCTGATTGATGAGATCGACAAGGCGGACGAGGAATTTGAAGCCTTCCTGCTGGAGCTTCTGTCTGAAATGCAGGTCTCCATCCCGGAGATCGGCACCATCGGCGCCAAGTCCGTGCCCTTTGTGGTGCTGACCTCCAACCGGGCAAGACCGTTGTCTGAAGCGCTGCGCCGCAGATGCGCATATCTGTATATCCAGTACCCCGATCTTGAGAAGGAGCTTGCCATTTTACGCAAAAAGCTTCCCCACATCGACGACCGTCTGGCAGGTCAGGTGGCAGTTGCCGTGCAGAAGCTCCGTGCCAGCGAGAGCATTCTGAAAAAGCCCTCCATCGCAGAAACATTGGACTGGGCGGCGGCGCTGGATGCTCTCGGCATCCGGGAACTGACCCCCGACGCCATGCGGCAGACAGCCGGCTTTATTCTGAAAAACAACGAAGATATGCACGTTCTGGAAGAAGAGCCTGCTCCTCACGACTGCAATTGCGGTCACAACTGCGGAGGCCACCACCATGGTTGATCCCGTGGTATATACGGAAAAGCTTTCCCTGTTTTCCAGAATGCTCCGGCTGGAAGGTCTTGCCGTAGGCCCGCAGGAAACTGCCGACGCCTGTCAGGTACTGCTAAACCTCGATCTGACAGACAAAGCCCTTGTCAAAGCAGGTCTTCGCACCGTGTTTGCCAAATCCCGGGAAGAGCAGACCACCTTTGACCGTGTGTTTGACGGCTTCTTTGTCAGTGAGGAGACCATGCGCAAGCAGGCCATGGAGCAGATGGCAAAACAGGCCCAGATGGAAGAGGGCCGCAGGCAGGCAGAGAAGGATCTGCAGTTTCAAGGGCAGCCCATGGATCTGCGTGAAGATCTGCGGGACGTCTATGCCGCCATGCCGGAGGAAGAGCGGCAGAAGCTGCGCAATATCATGGAAAAATACAAGGGCAATATAGAAAGAAGTCCGGAGCTATACGGCAATTTTATCCACTCCGTATTTGCAAGAGCGCTCATGGAGCACCAGATGCGTATGGAGGACGCTGCCATCGGCTGCGAGGAAGCAGACCCGGAGCTGGGTATGCTCTACCGTGATATCTCCCAGTTTAAGGATACGGAGATCCCAAAGGCTATCGTGCTGATTCAGTCCATTGCCCGGCAGATCAACGGAGAGCTTTCCTCCAAGGGGCAAAAGCGAAGTCACAGCGGCAAGCTGGACTTCCGCCGCACCATCCGCAAAGGACTGGAGACAGGCGGCAGCTTCTACCGGCTGAGCTTCAAGAAAAAACGCACACGCCGCAAGCGGCTGGTGCTGCTGTGCGACGTGTCAGGCTCCATGATGCAGTTTTCAGAATTCGCTCTGCGGTTTATGCAGGCATTAAACCAAGTGTCGGAAAGCTCCCGTGTGTTTTTATTCTCCGAGGATCTTTTTGAGGCAGATCCCTTCTCTTTGCAGAATATGGACCTGTTCCGCAATTATGTGCGTCAGTCCGGCTTGTACGGAAAGGGCACGGATCTTGGCACAGCGCTGGAAAAGCTGTGCGCCATCCGCCCGGAGGTGCTCAACGCCTCCACCACGCTGCTGATCTTATCCGATTCCAAAACCATCGATCTGCCCAGAGCCACCGCCGCCATGCTGGAAGCCAAGCACCGCAGCGGCAAAATGCTGTGGCTCAACCCCATCCCGGAACGAAAGTGGCAGTACCTCAGAAGCATCCAGACTGCCGCCACCATCTGCCGCATGCTCCCCTGCAGCACCTTGCAGGAGCTTGGTGAAGCCTGCCGCAGACTTGCAACATGATAAACAACGAGAGCAGACAAAGCGGAGTCCAAATAAGAAAACATAGATTTTGCCCCACAGATGTCATCTGTGGGGCAAAACTGTTATCAGCCATTTAGGCAGGGATTTTTTGTCAGTTCAAGCTCATTTTTTGCAGCGATGCTTTGTGCATCGCAAGAAAAATGAGGGAAGAACCGGCGAAAAAGACCAACAAAAGGGGCTATGTTTTCTTATGAGGACGCAGCAAAGTCTGCTCTCATTTTATGATTACGGATACCGGGTAGTGACCGTAAAGCTGTAGAACTCCGGGTCTGTTCGATACATGACCCTGTTCCAGTGGACGGTGTCGTTGTAGTTGCCCTCCACCACAAGGATGCTGTCTTCATATTTTTCCAGAACCACCACCGTATGGCTGCCGGACTGGTCTCTGACCATATCGCCGACCTTGATTCTGTCAAAGTCGGAATGCACCTCGGATATGGGAAGATCACCGAACACAAGGTCGCTGCAGTACAGGGCAAAGCCTGCACAGCCTGCCCAAGTCAGCTGCAGAGCCTCGGAGTGATAGGACGAGTTGATTCCCCAGTAGGTACCCTCCGGGTAGGTATCTTCCAAGCTCCACAGGATCTGCACTGCAGTTTCCTGAGAAATATCTTCGTAGGCAGAGACATCCTCTGCTTCGCTGTCGGCTGCCTGCTCCTGCATGGCGCCGGTCACGACATAAGCACGATAAAGGAACGTCACGATCTGACCGCGGGTGCAAATACCATCGGGGCTGAACTGCCCGTCTCCCGTGCCGTTGGTAATACCACACCGCACTGCCCACGAAACAGCCGCGCTATAGGGTGCCATCGCAGGAACATCATAGAAAGAAGCCAGGCTTTCATAGGAAGAGCCTGCCAGTTTCCACAGATAGGTCACCACATCTGCACGGGTGCAGGGTGCGTCGCCTGTAAAAAACTCGCCTCCAACCAATTCATTTTCATATGCCCATGTGGCTGCACTATAATAGTACACATCTGCGCTCACATCATAAAAGGGGCAGTAGCCCTGCGGTGCAGGCTCTCCTGCAGCACGCCAGAGGAAGGTCAGAATCTGCGCTCTGGTGCAGGTATCATATGGTGAGAAGGTGGCGGCGCTTGTGCCGTTGGTGATGCCGTTGTTCACCGCCCAGGATACAGAAGACGCAAACCAATCGCTCTGGCCCACATCGGCAAAGGTACCGATCCCCACAGCCTGTGCCGTGATCGACAAAGACAAACTGCAAATCATAACCATAACCAGCAACGCTGACCACACTCTTTTTCCTGTCACGTGATAACCTCTTTTCTGTCACAGTTTGTAACATTCTACTACAAACACTGACCGATTACAACCATATTTTACGATCCAAGGATCGTAAAATCGCCGCGGTGTTTCGCTCCTTGCGATGACAAGCGGTGTACGAAGTGCCTGCACACACCTCATCCGTCACGACTTCGCCGTGCCACCTGAAGGTGAATTGCCGCAAAGCGGCAAGAGAGGCTGCCCTGGGGGCATCCCCTCAAGGGGAAGGTTTTGGTGCATGGCATATTTTGATCCGTCGGAGCAGCCGACACCTCACCTATTCACACTTCACTATTCCTTATTGTCTAACAAGAAAAGCACCCCGTGTGGGGTGCTTTCTTGTTTAGATCATGCTCTTTTCCCAGCAAGCGGGAGCTTCGAAGCCCATCATCTTGACAATGGTGGGCGCTACGTTTGCAAGGCCGTATTCGCCATCTTTGATCTCGTACTTGGTATCGGGATCCCAGATGATGAAGGGAACAGGGTTGAGGGAATGGGCAGTACGGACAGAGGTCTTGCCCTTCTTGGTCTCGGTCATCTGGTCAGCATTGCCGTGGTCGGCAGTGATACAGACGGTATAGCCGTACTTTTCGGCAGCCTCCAGAATGGCACCGAGGCCCTTATCCACATATTCCATAGCGGTGATGACAGCTTCCATGGAGCCGGTGTGACCGACCATGTCGCCGTTGGGGAAGTTGCAGCGCAGGAAGTCGAACTTCTTGGACGCCATGTTCTCCACCATCTTCTCGGTGATCTCCACAGCCTTCATGGCAGGAGCCTGATCGAAGGGGATCACATCGGAGGGGATCTCTTCGTACACTTCCAGAGCCTCGTCCACCTTGCCGGAGCGGTTGCCGTTCCAGAAATAGGTCACATGGCCGTACTTCTGAGTCTCGGACAGAGCGTACTCCTTGATGCCGTGGGCACACAGGACTTCGGTCAGAGTGTTGGTGATAACAGGAGGCTGCACCAGATAGTTTTCGGGGATATTCAGATCGCCGTCATACTGCAGCATACCGGCAAACTTGACACCGGTATAGTCGCCGCGGTCGAACTTGTCAAAGTCCTTGCGGTCGAAGGCAAGAGAAATTTCTTGTGCGCGGTCGCCGCGGAAGTTGAACAGCACCACGCTGTCGCCGTTTTCGATCTTGGCAACGGGCTCACCGTTTTCGGCAATGACAAAGGCGGGCAGATCCTGGTCGATGCAGCCCAGCTCTTCGCGGTAGGTCTCAATGGCAGTCTTGGCATCGGGGAACTGACGGCCCTCGGCGCGGACATGGGTCTTCCAGCCGGTCTCGACCATAGCCCAGTTGGCCTCGTAGCGGTCCATGGTGACCTGCATACGGCCGCCGCCGGAAGCGATCTTATAAGTATGCTCGGCATCGGACAGCTCTGCCAGAACATCCTCCAGCTGCTGGACATACTCCAGAGCGGAAGTGGCGGGCACATCTCTGCCGTCGAGCAGGATGTGGCAGAATGCCTTCTTCACGCCGTCCTGCTTGGCATGGCGCAGCAGCGCCAGCAGGTGGGAAATGTTGGAATGGACGTTGCCGTCGGACAGAAGGCCGATAAAGTGCATGGCCTTGCCGTTTTCGGCGCAGTTCTTTGCAAGGTCGATCCAGGTATTGGATGCGAACAAAGAGCCGTTTTCAATGCTCTCGCCAACCAGCTTGGCGCCCTGAGAATAGACCTGACCGCAGCCGAGTGCGTTATGACCGACCTCGGAGTTGCCCATATCTTCATCGCTGGGCAGACCCACAGCGGTGCCGTGTGCCTTCAGCCAGGTGTAGGGGCACTGGGCAAACAGCTTGTCCAGATTGGGGGTGTTGGCCACCTTGACAGCATCGCCGCTGCCGCCGTCGCCCTTGCCTACGCCGTCCATGATCACTAATACGATGGGTTTCTTCATTTGAATTCTTCCTCCAGATAATTTGCACAATATTCAATAAATGTGGGACACATTTTCTTCTGATTTTTTGCCAGCAGTTCCCGGCACAGGCAGCTGCCGTATTCCTGCTTGAAAGCGCGCATAAATTCCTGCGACTTGCCGCACTGACGATTGTTTTCATCGCCGTATCGCAGCCCCAGCGCCATAAGCGCTCCGGTGACCGCACCGCAGACCTCGCCGCTGCGCATACCGGCGCCGAAAAACGCTGCCAGTCTGTAAGCCTGCTCCTTGGTAAGCCCAAACTGCTCACAGCTGCTCATGAGCACAGCCTGACAGCAGTTGCAGCCCTCACAGTGGAGCCGGACAGCTTCTTTTCCGTATTCCATGATGTAAGATCCTTTCAACACCGATCTGATTTATTTTACTATATTTTCTGTTTTATTACAACTCTTTTTTACCCCAGACAGTTACCGCAGGGAGCATACCCTGCCGCGGTGGCTTCCTCATAGGACGCAAAGAACACGCGGTTTTCCTCCTTGGGAAGGCCGGAACATTCCGGCAGGTGAAATTTTCCTGAATTCTTGTTGCCGATCAGGTTCTCCGTCTTCTGGGTGGGATTGGTCACAGGGGCGTTTTTGTTGGTAGTGAAGGTGACGCCTTCCCCATCGCTGCGGCAGACGATATGTCCCTGCAGATCGGTACGGAATACCTGCACATCCGCGTCACGCAGACGGGACATGACCACCTCATGGGGATGCCCGTAGGTATTCCCCTCTCCCACCTGAATGACCGCATACTCCGGCGCCACGGCGCGCAGCCACTGATAGCAGGTGGAAGTATCGCTGCCGTGGTGACCCAGCTTCAGAACGGTGGCAGAGACATCCATACCATAGTCCAGAATGTCCTTCTCTGAAGTCTCTTCCGCATCGCCAGTAAACAGGAAGGAATTATCCCCGTGATCCACACGCAGGACGATGGAGGTATCGTTGGTGTCGTCATACTCCTTTACAGGCCCAAGAACTGTGACCTGTGCCTGTCCAAGCTCATAGGTACTGCCCGGCTCCGGCAGGGTCAATTCCAGATACTGCTGGTCAGCATAGTTTGCAAAATCCTCAAAGCAGGAAGAGGAATACTCCGTCACGGGGCACCAGACCGCCCCCACCTCAAACACTGCCATCACACCGGGCAGACCGCCCACATGATCCTCGTGTGCGTGGGTGTTGACCACATAGTCCAGCTTGGTCACGCTCTGGGAGAGCAGATAGGACACCACGAGATTGGAATCTTCCACATTGCCGCCGTCAATGAGCATGGTCTTTCCGTCACAGCGCAGGAAAATACAGTCTGCCTGCCCCACATCCACATAGTGGACTTCCAGATCCCGGCTGACAGGCGGGATCTCATCCCGGTGCGTAAACCTCATGTGACACCCGCTCAACAGCAGGCATAATACAAGCACGATCGCATAAAACCGTTTCATACACATTCCTCCTTTTTTATTATAGCAATCACGGTGACATTTCACAAGTTCTGTGTTATACTAAGAAAAACCTGTAAGGAGGTTATTTCAATGGAACACACCCTGACAAAAGCCAATTTTGATGAGATCGTTTTAAAAAGTGAAGAGCCGATTCTGGTGGACTTCTGGGCTTCCTGGTGCGGCCCGTGCATGATGCTGGCACCTTTTGTGGAGGAATTAAGCAAGACTCGCAAGGTGGGCAAGGTCAATGTGGACGAAGAACCGGAACTTGCCCGGCAGTTTAACATCATGTCCATCCCCACCCTGCTGGTGTTCAAAGGCGGCAAGCTGGTCAACCAGTCCATGGGCTACCAAAGTCTGGAGAGCCTGCAGGCTCTGATGGAGGTCTGAGATGGGCAAGGTTCGGCTCAACGAGAACGAGCTGGTCGTCAAGACCGTCAAAGAGGGGCTCAAGCGTACCGGCGGCTACTGCCCCTGCCGCACAGAGCGGACGGAAGAATTCAAATGTATGTGCCGGGAATTTAAGGAGCAGATCGAAGACCCCAATTACGAGGGTTACTGCCACTGCTTCCTGTATTACACAGAAAAATGAGGAACGTTATGAAAAAATGGATCGCATTGTTTCTTTGCCTGCTGCTTCTGACAGGCTGCGGTGCAAACGCACCTGCGGAAGAAGTGCAGGAAGAATCCGCAGCGCAAACTGCGGAGGAAGTACAGGAGAACGCCAATGCCTTTGGCGCGTTTTCTGCCGAAACGCTGGACGGACAGACCGTGACGGAAGCTGTTTTTGCCGAAGCCGACCTGACCGTAGTCAATCTTTGGGGCACCTTCTGCGGCCCCTGCATCAGCGAGATGCCCACTTTGGGTATGCTCCATGAGGAGCTTGAAAATGTGCAGGTTTTGGGAATCGTTCTCGACTGCACCGATCAGCACGGCAATCCCGACGCCGATCAGGTGGAAGTTGCCAAGGATATCATGGAAACTTCCGGTGCTGCTTATCCCAGTCTTGTGCTCAACCAGAGCCTTGCCATGATCGGCATGGCAAATTTCCAGTATATCCCCACCACCTTGTTCGTTGACAGCGACGGCAATGTGGTCGGCTCTGAGGCAGTAGGTGCCATGGACGAAGCCATGTGGCGCGAGACCATCGCCCAGCGTCTGGAGATGGCAGCACAATGAAAAAAGTGATCCCTTGGGGATTGATCGCCCTTGCCTGCGTCCTGCTTGCCGCAGGTGTGCTGACAGGAGAGCACACCGTCATCTGGCGCAAAGCTGTCAATATCTGCATGGAGTGTATCGGTCTTGGGTAAGTACACGAAGGTGCGCACCGCCGTTCAAGTGTGCTGGACTGCCCTGTCCAACGGATATCTGGCAGGGTTTTTGAAGGGAAAGATCTACACCGGCCCTGCCAAAAACATCTGCGTCCCGGGCTTAAACTGCTACTCCTGTCCCGGCGCACTTGGCGCATGCCCCATCGGTGCGCTGCAGGCAACACTGGCTTCCAGAAACCACAAGACTGCGTTCTACGCAGTCGGGTTTCTCATTCTCTTCGGCGCGATCTTGGGGCGAATCGTCTGCGGCTTTCTGTGCCCCTTTGGATTGGTGCAGGATCTGATCTACAAGATCCCCATCAAAAGAAAACGGAAGCTGCTGCCCGGTGACCGGTGGCTGAAATACTTAAAATATGTCATACTGGTACTGTTCTGCATCGTGCTGCCCCTTGTGGCGGTAGACGCAGTAGGTCAAGGCACGCCTTGGTTTTGTGCCTACATCTGCCCCTCCGGCACGTTCCTTGGTGGTATCCCCCTTGTGGCATCCACCCCCATGCTGCAAGCGGCCCTCGGCTGGCTGTGGCGGTGGAAGCTGGCAGTGCTTCTTGTGCTGCTGGTGCTTTCTCTGTTCTTCTACCGTCCCTTCTGCCGCTATGTGTGCCCGCTGGGCGCCATTTACGGCTGTTTTAATCAGGTATCTCTCCTGAAGTACAAGGTAGAAGAAAGCGCCTGCGTATCTTGCGGCAAGTGCCAAAAGGTCTGTCCCTTTGACATTGACCCGTCCAAAACGCCCAATGCCGCCGAATGCATCCGCTGCGGCCGATGCCTCGACACCTGCCCCACGGATGCCCTGGAAATGATGGGCTTATACAAAAAGAAAAAAGACTGATAGCTAAGCTATCAGTCTTTTTGCATGATAACGTTCCCGTCAAGATCTTTCCACAGGAAGCTGCCGTTTTCCCAGATCATGTAGCCGTGATGGCTGCCGTTTTTGGGAATGGACACAGAGCCGGGATTGAGATACCAATAAGTCCCCTTGTCCGTGCAGGCAGGGATATGGGTATGTCCGCACAGCAGGATATCGCCATTTTGCAGCTTGGGCGGCTGATCTTCCGAAAACAGATGCCCGTGGGTGGCATAGACGGTCTGTCCGCCGTCACACAAGATGCAGTAGTCAGCAAGGACAGGAAAGTCCAATACCATCTGATCCACTTCTGCTTCGCAGTTGCCTCTGACACACAATATCTTGTGTTTGCGTTCATTGAGCATAGCAATGACTTTTTTCGGCTCATAGCCCTGTGGCAAATCATTGCGGGGCCCGTGATAAAGAAGATCTCCCAACAGCACGAGACGCTCCGCCTGCTCCAAATCAAAGGCTTTGAGCAGTTTTTCCGTATAAAACGCGCTGCCGTGCAGGTCTGACGCGATCATCCATTTCATAAAAAACACTCCTTTCGTGTCCCAATTATGATACCATGAAAAATATTTTTTATCAACACAAGATATTGTTACTATTTGTAATTGACAACCCAATATTTTGATGGTATGCTAAATACCCACGCCAATGAAGGAGGGATACTTTTGAAAATCGCAGGATTGCAGAAAATGACCCTGCTGGATTTCCCCGGGCGCATTGCCTGCACCGTGTTCCTCCCCGGCTGCAATCTCCGCTGCCCGTTCTGCCACAACGCCTCTCTGGTGCTGCCGGAACGAGAAAAAGAGATCATTACGGAAGAAGAACTGTTCACATTTCTGTCTTCGCGTCAAAAGAAGCTGGATGGCGTATGTGTGACCGGCGGCGAGCCGACACTATATATTGATTTACCGGAACTGCTGAATAAAATCAAAGCCATGGGTTTTCAGGTCAAGCTGGACACCAACGGCACCAATCCGGAAATGCTCCGGGAAATCATTCGGAACGGTCTTTGCGACTATGTTGCCATGGACATTAAAAACAGTCCCGAGCGCTACACCGAAACCTGCGGCGGCATCGATGTGCTGGAACAGGTAAGGCAGAGCGCGGCACTTCTGATGCAGGGCAATGTGGACTATGAGTTCCGCACCACAGTCATGCATCCTTTCCATACACCGGAGGAGCTGACGCAGATCGGAAAATGGCTGCAGAGTGCCAAACGGTACTTTATTCAAGGTTTTGTAGACAGCGGCGATCTTCTTTCATCGGGTAACGAGGCCCTGACCGAAAATGAGATGAAAGAATTATTACTCGCCGTTCAGAAATATATCCCATCCACACAACTCAGAGGACTGTCATAGAGAAAGAGGAGAATTATCATGTATCAAGTTATCAAACGAGACGGACGTACGACTGATTTTAATATCACCCGTATTTCCAATGCCATCACCAAAGCCTTTGATGCCACCGGCATCGCCTACACCCCCGATGTGATCAACCTGCTGGCTCTGCTGGTCACCTCCGACTTTGCACCCAAGGTCGAAAACGATCAGATCACTGTGGAATCCATTCAGGACTCCGTAGAAGCCGTGCTGCAGAGAGCCGGCTATGCCGAAGTTTCCAAGGCATACATCCTGTACCGTAAGAACCGCGAAAAGCTGAGAAATATGTCCTCCACCATTCTGGACTACAAGGGTCTGGTGGACAGCTACCTGAAGGTGGCTGACTGGCGCGTAAAGGAGAACTCCACCGTCACCTACTCCGTGGGCGGTCTGATTCTGTCCAACTCCGGTGCCATCACCGCCAACTACTGGCTCAGCGAGATCTACGATGAAGAGATCGCTGCCGCCCACCGCAACGCAGATCTGCACCTGCACGACCTGTCCATGCTCACCGGCTACTGCGCAGGCTGGAGTCTGAAGCAGCTGATTCAGGAAGGTCTCGGCGGCGTGCCCGGCAAGATCACTTCCGCTCCCGCCAAGCACCTTGCCACCTTGTGCAACCAGATGGTCAACTTCCTGGGCATCATGCAGAATGAATGGGCAGGCGCACAGGCCTTCTCCAGCTTCGACACCTATCTTGCTCCCTTCGTGAAAGCCGACAAGCTGGAGTACAACGATGTCAAGCACTGCATCGAAAGCTTCATCTACGGTGTCAACACCCCCAGCCGCTGGGGCACCCAGGCTCCCTTCTCCAACATCACGCTGGACTGGACTGTGCCTGCTGACCTTGCCGATCAGCCCTGCATCATCGGCGGCAAGCCTCAGGACTTCACCTACGGCGACTGTAAGAAGGAAATGGACATGGTCAACCGTGCCTTCATCGAAGTCATGATCGAAGGCGATGCCAACGGCAGAGGTTTCCAGTATCCCATCCCCACCTACTCCATCACCAAGGACTTCGACTGGAGCGAGACGGAAAACAACAAGCTGCTGTTTGAGATGACCTCCAAGTACGGCACCCCCTACTTCTCCAACTACATCAACTCCGATATGCAGCCCAGCGATGTGCGCTCCATGTGCTGCCGTCTGCGTCTGGATCTGCGTGAACTGAGAAAGAAATCCGGCGGCTACTTCGGCTCCGGCGAATCCACCGGCTCCATCGGCGTTGTCACCATCAACCTGCCCAAGATCGCATATCTTGCAGCCGACAAGGAAGATTTCTTCGCAAGACTGGACAAGCTTATGGACATCGCTGCCCGCAGCCTTTCCATCAAGCGCAAGACCGTCACCAAGTTCCTCAACGAGGGTCTGTACCCCTACACCAAGCGCTATCTGGGCGGCTTTGACAACCACTTCTCCACCATCGGCCTGCTGGGCATGAACGAAGTTGGCCTCAACGCCAAGTGGCTGCGCAAGGATCTGACCCACGAAGATGCACAGGACTTTGCTGTGGAAGTGCTCAACCATATGCGCGAGCGTCTGTCCGACTACCAGGAGCAGTACGGTGATCTGTACAACCTGGAAGCCACACCTGCCGAGTCCACCAGCTACCGTCTTGCCAAGCACGACAAGGAGCGTTACCCCGATATCATCACCGCTCACGAGGGCGCTACCCCCTACTACACCAACTCCAGCCATCTGCCCGTCGGCTACACCGAGGATGTGTTCGCAGCTCTGGACATCCAGGATCGTCTGCAGCCCCTGTACACCTCCGGCACCGTGTTCCACACCTTCCTGGGCGAAAAGATGCCCGACTGGAAGGCAGCCGCCGCTCTGGTCAGAAAGATCGCAGAGAACTACGAGCTGCCCTACTACACCCTGTCTCCCACCTACTCTGTGTGCGTAGACCACGGGTATCTCACCGGCGAGCAGTACACCTGCCCCATCTGCGGCAAGAAGGCAGAAGTCTACAGCCGTATCACCGGTTACTACCGTCCCGTTCAGAATTGGAACGACGGCAAGAGCCAGGAGTTCAAGGATCGCAAGACCTACAACGTCAATGGTGTCCCCGGTGTGTATAAGGCAGCACAGGAAAAGGCAGAAGAGACTGTCTGTGACAATGGTGAAACCATGCTCTTTGTCACCAAGACCTGCCCCAACTGCCGCATCGTGAAGCCTCTGCTGGATCAGGCAGGCATCGCCTACAAGGTCATGGATGTGGCAGAGCACCAGGATCTGGCAAAATCCTACAAGCTGAAACAGGCTCCCACTTTGGTCGCCGGCGGCAAGTGCTATGCAGGTGTTGCCGAGATCAAGGGTTGGCTGAAAGAGCAGTAAACAGGTTATCATGTCATTGCGGAAGTCTTTTGGCTTCCGCAATGACATCGTGCTTTACGGAGGATAAATATGACTGATATGACTGATATTTTGATTTTGGGCGGCGGCCCTGCCGGACTGACGGCTGCACTGTATGCCGCAAGAGCCGGCAAGAGCGTTATCGTCTGCGAAAAAGAAGGCTTCGGAGGTCAGATCACCCAGGCCCATCAAGTGGACAACCTGCCGGGTCTGCCCGGCATCTCCGGTCTGGAGCTGGGCGATAAGCTGTGCTCCCAAGCCATGGACGCGGGTGTACAGACCGCGTTCTGCGAAGTGGTAGGCATCCACCACCATATTGACGGCACATTCTACGTGGAGACCGATGACGGCCCCATGAATGCAAGAACAGTCATTTTTGCCGGCGGCGCAAAGCCCAGAATGCTGGGGGTTGCAAGAGAAGAAGACCTGATCGGCAGCGGCATCAGCTACTGTGCCCTGTGTGACGGTGCCTTTTTCCAAAACCAGGATGTGGCTGTTATCGGCGGCGGCAACACCGCCTTTTCAGATGCTTTGGTGCTGGCAGGTATCTGCCGCAGCGTGACCATCGTCCACCGCCGCGACAGCTTCCGCGCGGAAGAGGCCGTGGTGCAGGCCGTAAAGAATACGCCCAACATTAAGCTGATGACGCCTTACACCGTGTCCGAGCTGGTCGGTGAAGAGCAGGTGGAGGGCATCGTGCTCAACGACGGTACCACCGTGCCGGTGCAGGCAGTCTTTGTGGCGCTGGGCAGAGTACCCGACTGCAGTCTGATCGAAACGCTGGTTGACCTTGACGAGGCCGGCTATGTGATCGCTTCTGAAAGCTGCATGACCAAGACCCCCGGTCTGTTCGTCGCAGGTGACTGCCGCCAAAAGACCATCCGCCAGCTGACCACCGCCATGGCTGACGGCACGGTTGCCGCCATGGCAGCGTGCGAGTTCCTCAAATAAAAAAACACCGCCCGGTTTGTCAGACCGGGCGGTAAATGCATCCAAGAGCCGCATCAAAAAGCCTCGCAGAGTTCCGCTGCCGCAGCAGCGGAATAAGTCGGATCAAAAGTTTCGGCGACGTGTACGTCGAAACTTTTTCAACTATCGTGCAAGTGTGTGACCACGGGTCACGCGCGCCGCACGATGCAAAGCTCTTGCCAAAAATATCATAGATATTTTTGGTCGGCCGCCCGGTTTGTCAGACCGGGCGGTAATTATCATTGCAAACGAAGCGTCGGCTATCCGCGGATATTTCCGCAGCATCACTTCGTGCGAGTTTCAAAACTGCGTCTTTCTTTCTACCACCTCCTGTGATATGATTATACCAGATGAAACAGGAAAATTTTTGAATATCCCGTAACCTGTTTCTGAATGATTTGTAAACTTTGGGAGGCTTTCCAATGTCTGATATTTATCGTTCCAGCGCCCACAACCACACCGTATTCTGTGATGGCAAGAGTACCGCCGAGGAAATGGTATTAAAAGCGCTGGAGCTGGGCTTTGTTTCTCTGGGTTTCTCCGGTCACGGCTATTCTCCCTACGATCCCACAGGCATGCCGAGGAAGGATGAGATCGCCTATCGGGAAGAGGTCAAACGGCTGCAGCAGGTCTATGGCGACAGGCTGGAGATCCTGCTGGGTGTGGAGCACGACTCTCTCATGCCCTACGATACGTTTGCCTATGATTTTATGATCGAGTCGGTACATAATCTGTACAAAAACCGCTATGTTTACTCTGTGGATTGGGATCAGCCCCATCTGGAAGAAGCCATTCATGTCCATGGCGGAGATGTCTACGACTATTGCAAGGTGTACTTCGAAGCCTGCGCCGAAACGTATCTGGCTTCCCCTGCCCAGATCGCAGGACACCTTGATCTTGTATGCAAATTCAATGAAAAAACGCCGCTTTTTGATGAACTTGATCCCCGATATCTTGACCCTGCCTTCCAGGCGCTGGACTGCGCGCTGGAGAAAAACATGGTCATCGAGGTCAACACCGGCGCCATGGCAAGGGGCTACAAATCCATCCCCTACCCTGCTCCCGCTATTTTGAAACGGGTCAAAGAAAAAGGCGGCCAAGTCATGGTCAACAGCGACTGCCATGATGCAAATAACCTGATCTTTGGCTACGACACCGCCCGGGAGCTGCTCCTTTCCTGCGGCTTCACCTCCGCGGTGATCCTCAGAAAACATGGCTTCGAAGAAGTCGGGCTGTAAAAAAGGAAGAAGACACACCTCTGTGTAAGAGGTGTGTCTTCTTCCTTATGCCATGTCCTTGGTGGCGACCATGTTGACGCCGGTACCGCAGATATCTGCGGCAAGGACATCGTATTGCTTCACAGGACGCTTGACACACAGGCTGCGAATCACAGCCATGCAGTCAAGCAGTTTTTCTTTGGGCAGAGGCTTATCGGAACGCACGGGCAGCAGATCGTGCTCCACGCCCTCCACCTTCACCGTGGTGGTCAGAATACGGACAGGATGGGTAAATTCCCCGGAGGCATATTCCAGACCTCTCTTGCAGCCGTAGCCGTCCACAGACAGGATATTCTCGCCCTCACCGTCCACCATCACATGGCAGCCACGGGGGCAAACCGTACAGATGATCTCTTTTTTCATGATTTAGCCCTCCTTTTCCACCAGCACGGTCAGATCGCCCTGCAGCTGTGCAGGATCGATGATGACATGATTCATCTCACCGGGATTGACTCTGAATTCCTTTTTGCTGTAGAGTACTGTATCGCCGCATTTGGCGATCAGACGCACGTTTTCTTCCGGCTGCAGGACACGGAAGAACACAGACACTTCTTCGCCCTGACCTGCTTCCAGACTCTGAGGGCACAGATAACGGACGTTGCGGCCTGTCACACACTTGACCTTGCTGCCTGCCTTGGGGAAGCTGCCCATGGCAAATTTGGCTGCAAACTTGCCTGCCGTGGCGCTTTCGCCGGAGACATTGTCCACCAGATCGTTGACATGAACCACGTTGCCGCAGGCAAAGACACCGGAGGCAGAGGTCTGCATATACTGATCCACAGCAGGGCCGTTGGTGATGGGATCCATAGAAATGCCTGCCTTCCGGGTCAGCTCATTTTCGGGCATGAGACCCACGGAGAACAGCACCGTATCGCACTCCACCAGTTCTTCCTTGTCCAGGATCGGCTTTTTGTTTTCGTCAACAGGTGCCACACGGACGCCGGTCACTCTGCCGTCGCCCTCAATGGCGGTGATGGTATGTGCCAGCTTCAGAGGGATGCCGAAGTCATCCAGACACTGGACACGGTTTCTGGTCAGGCCTGCCAGATAGTCCATCAGCTCCACCACCATGACCACCTGAGCGCCTTCCAGCGTCATACGTCGAGCCATGATCATGCCGATATCGCCGGAGCCGAGAATGACCACCTTTTTGCCCACCATAATATTCTGACGGTTGACAAGGCGCTGGGCAGCGCCTGCCGTATAAAGACCTGCAGGACGGGTACCGGGTACCATGATGCCCGCTCTCGTCTTTTCTCTGCAGCCCATGGCAAGGACCACAGCGCCTGCCTTGACTCTTGTCATACCGTTGTGACGGGAGGCCGCGATGATCTCTTTCTCTTCTGCATTGACCTGCAGCACCATGGTGTCAAGCAGATACTCCACACCAAGCTCCTTGGCTTTTTTCACAAACCTGCCGTAGTACTCGGGCCCGGTCAGTTCTGCCTTGAAACGGGTCAGACCGAAACCGGGATGGATGCATTGCTGCAGAATGCCGCCCAGAGCATTGTCGCGCTCGAGGATCAGAACTTTTTTTGCACCTTCTTCTCTGGCCGCCACAGCAGCCGCAAGACCGGCAGGGCCACCGCCGATAACGGCAACATCACAGGTTACTTCAAACATGTTCGCATCCTCCCTTCTCAGCGAGTGGCGCCGGTGACCATATAGGAGCCGGCGTTGTTTTTGTCGATATCTTCCGGTCTGCAGCCCAGCTCACGGGCCAGGATCTCCAGCACCTTGGGGCCGCAGAAGCCGCCCTGGCAGCGCCCCATGCCTGCACGGACACGGCGCTTGACCGCATCCATATTCTTTGCGCCCAGAGGACGATGGATGGCAGCGAGGATCTCCGCCTCCGTAATAGTCTCACAGCGGCAGATGATATTGCCATAGAGAGGGTTCTCCTTGACCAGCACATCCTGCTGCTCCACAGTCAGCTCGCTGAACTTGACGATGCCCTTGCGACGGGAGATGAAGTTGTCCTTCAAGACCATCTTGGCACCGTGCTCCAACAGTTGCTGCGCCACATACTTGCCCATGGCGGCAGACAGGGTCAGACCGGTGGAACGAACACCGGACAGGTTTACATAACCCTTCAAGTCATCCCACACATCCACGTGCAGACCCTCGGGAACACGGTTGGGACGAAGACCGGAATACTGGGTGATGGTATCACGGACATTGACCTTGGGAATCAGGTTCATAACGTCCTTGGTGATGCTGGCAAGACCCTCTGCCGTGGTGGACTTGTCGGTCTTGCTGGGCTGATCCTCTGCTGTGGGGCCCACCAGCATATTGCCGTGGATGGTGGGGCACATGAGCTTGCCCTTGGTGATCTTGGTGGGGATGGGCAGCACGATGTGCTCGACCTGACAGGAGGTGTTCTTATCGAGGATGAAGAACTGACCCTTTCTGGCGACCACCTCATACTCCGCCTTGCCTACCATCTGCGCGATCTCATCGCAGTACAGACCTGCACAGTTGATGACCCAGCTTGCCTGAATATCGCCGCCTGTGGTCTGCACACCGGTGATCTGACCGTTTTCGGCAGCAATACCCGTAACCTTGGTATTGAGCATAAAGCTGACGCCGTTGGCATGGGCATTTTCCGCATAAGCCTGCACAAGGATGAAGGGATCGATAATGCTCTCACGAGGGATGTACAGACCGCCCTTGCACTCGGGATTGAGGTTGGGCTCCATTTCCAGCATCTGCGCGCCGGACATGTATTCCACATCATAGACGTGGTTCATAAATGCCTTTTCCTTAATGGCAGGCAGCTTATCAAACTGTTCCTGCGTCATGGCAGGCAGGATGGCACCGATCCGCTTGAAGGGAACATCCAATTCCTCTGCCAGCTGATCGTACATGGGGTTGGCTGCCACCACAAGACGGCTCTCCAGCGTGCCGGGGGCAGCGTCATAGCCGGTGTGGATAATGGCGCTGTTGGACTTGGAGGCGTCACCGCCCACATCTGCGCTCTTTTCCACCACGATCACATCGATCTCATACTTGGAAAGCTCTCGTGCCACCGCACAGCCGACTGCGCCTGCGCCGATGACCACTACATCAGTTTTGATCATGTAAACACCTTTTCTTTTCCGTATTTATGGCGCATGGTAAACTCCACAGTTTTCCATGCTTATCCACTTCTTTCCACATCATACTACTCACAAATCCAAATGTCAAGACAAATGAGAAGCGCGCAGCGTTGCTGCGCGCTTTTGATGGTTTATCTTCTGTAATACTTCCGATCGTCGTCAGAAGAGTTGTTGTTTTTGTTGTTATTCTTATTGGTATTGGTGTTCTGCTCCGGCTTCTTGTCTTCCTCAGGCTTGGTGTCGGAAGGTGTTTCCTCCTGCTTTTCCTCTTCCACTTCCTTTTCCTCTTCTTCCTCGGCACCGGCACCGACGATATACACCGCATCATACTTGGTATATTCGCTGATGGCGCACTTTTCCGTGCGCAGGAAGACACCGTTCAGATCATAGAAGTTCTTGTAGCTCCAGTAGACATAGCCGGTGTGAGGTGCCTGCTCCAGTTCTCTGTAGCCTGCCGGCTTGGTCGCATCCACCTTTTCTACTTCCTCGTAGGGAATGGTCTCCACCAGCTGGCTGGACATGGTGACCTTGTAATCGTGCTCGTTGGTGCCCACGATGCTGACCTTCACATAGCCGCCGGAAACCTCAGCATTGATCTTGATGGGGGTGGAGTTGCTGTTTTTGAACTTGAAATCCACAGCGCCCCAGTAGACTGTAGCATCACAGCCCGGCTTCACATAGCCCACAGGATACATATGGGGCTGACGCTCCACGATCTGCAGATCAGCTGTCAGCGCACACATATACACGGAAGACACGACCTGACAGATGCCGCCGCCTTCTTCCATTTCACTCTCGCCGCCGTCGGCATAGATGATGCCTTCCTTGTAGCCCTTTTCAATGGTACGCTCTCCCACCACATTGTTGAAGGAGAACACCTCTCCCGGCTGGAGCACCGTGCCGTTGATTTCCCGGCAGGCAAGGGTCAGATTGGTGGTGCGGTTTGTGTTATAGGTATGGGCGCTCTGATAGGATGCCAGCACATCGGGGTAGTTCTTGGTGTTATACTCCTCTGCCGTCATGGTCGGCTCCATGACGCCCAGCTGAACTTCAATAGTGCTGCCCTCTTCCGCCAGCGCGATCTGGGCATTGACTGCGATGATATCAAAGCCGTAGCCCACCACCTCCGGCATCAGTCTGTCTTCTGCCTTGTTATAGTAGGCATTGCGGGCAGGGGTGCAGTACTCATCATAATAAGGCTGCAGATCCACGATATCATAGGGGTCGATGTCATAGGAAAAACGGATATCGGACAAATCTCCTGTGGTATAGGCATTGATCACCGTTTCATAGAGCTTCTCCACATCCAGCTTTCTGCCATTGTAGCCAAGCTTGATGGTCAAAAGCTCCTTCTCTTCATCCATGGTCACTTCCGACTGGACCTTTTCCTGCGCCACATCCTCGGCAGTTTCTTCGATCAGCTGACGGATGTAGTCTGTGTCCACCTGCAGATGCTCCTCGGCATCAAGGATATAGGCAGACTTTCTGCACTGCAGATATGTTTTCAGCGCTGCCAGTGCACCGCCGCTTCTGCCGTATGCCATCGCTTCTGCCGCCATAGCTTCCGCATCGGGCGGTGTGTTGGTGCTCTGCGGATCAAAGACCAGCTTTCTGTCCGGCAGCTGCACCGTCAGGATACGCTCTGCATGGGTCTTGGCAAGGCTCTCTTCCAATGCCTCCTCGGCGGCTTTCTGATCCATGCCGCCCACATTGACACCGGACACACAGACATTGGGGAAGATCTCGCCGCTGTTTTGCAGCGACTTGCCCCAGAAAAAGGCTCCAAGGAATATCAGCAGCGCCAGGACCGCCGCGCAAATACCGACGATCAGCACAATGGTTTTGGTACGTTTGCCGTTACTGATAAAAATCCCTCCTTTGGCACAGTTATACGCATACAGTATACCCCATAACAGTAGCTCGGCGCAACAACACGCCAGTGACAAATCTATGTCATTTTGACAACAGTATGGAAATTCGTGCCCAACTTTGCTATACTATGAGAAATGATATCCGGGAGGTTTTTATGCTCTACGCTTTTCTGGCTGTTTTTGCCGTTTTGATCGTCATCGCCGATCAGATCACAAAGTATCTGACCGTTGCCAATATCCCCCTTCATGAGATCATCCCCGTGTGGGACGGTGTGTTCCATCTGACCTATCTGCGCAACACCGGCATGGCTTTTTCTCTTCTGGAGGGCGGCAGGTGGTTTTTCCTCGTTCTGACCGCTGCGGCGCTTGCCCTAATGGTATTGGCTGTTGTAAAAAAGTGGATCGACCATCCCGTGGGGCTGTGGTCTCTTGCCGCCATTGCCGGCGGCGCTGTGGGCAATCTTATTGACCGTGTGTCCCTTGGCTATGTGATCGACATGATCGAGGTGGAGTTCATCCGCTTCCCCGTGTTCAACGTGGCAGACAGCTTTGTGGTCTGCGGTGCCATCGGCCTTGTGATCTATACTTTTTTCTTTGATAAACCCAAGAAGGAGAACGCAGATGAGACTGACACTGGACCGATCGGGTGAGCGCGCCGACGCGGCGCTTGCAAGACTTTGCCCGGAGCTTTCCAGAAGCGCTGCCCAGAAACTGCTGGAGCAGGGCGCCGTTCTGCGCAACGCAGCTGTCTGCAAAAAGAACGAAAAGCTTCTGGAAGGCGATGTGCTGGAATTGGAACTGCCCCAAGTGCAGGAGGTCAGCATCGAAGCAGAGGACATTGCGCTGGACATCGTCTATGAGGACGAAGATGTGATCGTTATCAACAAGCCCAAGGGGCTGGTCGTCCACCCTGCTGCCGGTCATTGGTCCGGTACTTTGGTCAATGCTTTGATGTACCACTGCAAGGACTCCCTTTCCGGCATCAACGGGGAACTCCGTCCCGGCATTGTCCATCGCATCGATATGGACACTTCGGGCCTTCTGATCGTTGCCAAAAATGACTTTGCCCATCAGAGCCTTGCTGCCCAGCTGCAGGATCACACCCTTGCCCGAACCTACGAGTGTATCGTCTGCGGCGGCATCCGGGAGGACAGCGGCACGATCGATGCCCCCATCGGCAGACACCCTGCCGATCGCAAAAAAATGGCAGTCACAGAAAAAAACAGCCGCAGCGCCGTGACCCATTGGCAGGTCTTGGAGCGCTTCGACCGTTATACGAGAGTACAGTGCAAACTGGAAACCGGCCGCACCCATCAGATCCGTGTCCACATGGCATGGCGCAACCACCCCATTCTGGGCGACATGGTCTACGGGCACAAAAAGCCGGAACTTGGGATGGACACCCAGTGTCTGCACGCAAGAGAACTGACCTTCCTGCATCCGAGAAGCGGCGAGCCCACTACGGTGACCTGTCCCCTGCCGGACTATTTTGAAGAAGTTCTGCGAAAATTAAGACAAAAATGAGAGAGCTAAAGCGGAGTCTGAATAAGAAAACATAGATTTTGCCCCACAGAGGTTATCTGTGGGGCAAAACTGTTATCAGCCATTTTGGCAGGGATTTTCCGTCGGTTCAAGCTCATTTTTTGCAGCGATGCTTTGTGCATCGCAAGAAAAATGAGGGAAGAACTGGCGAAAAAGACCAACAAAAGGGGCTATGTTTTCTTATGAGGACGTAGCAAACGCTCTCTCATTTTATTTTATCTGCTATATAGGCTGAAACTTCACTCTGGGAGATCTGCAGAGAATAGGCAAATTCCTCGCCCACGATGCGTTCGGCGGAAGCCAGCAGCTTTTCATCGGTGGTGCAGAACTTTTTACCTTCCCGCAGACGCTCCTGCTTTTGCACATACAGGCAGCCGATCAGCTTCAGAAGTTCTGCCGTGATACCCTTGGCAATGATCTGACCGAAAGCATCGGCTCTGTGCCTCGTGTCTTCGATCCATTCCAGCTTTTCATCCTTCACAGAGCAGATCAGATCATCGATCTGCATCTGCGTCAGTACCGGACGCATTTTCGCCGTCAGTGCTTCATTGGCAGTTGGCACATAGGTGATACAGGTGGGCGATGCAGCCGGACGCAGCAGATAGTATTCCTGCTTGTTGGTGCCTGTCCGGGACAAAGACATGACTCTGATATCCTCAATGGTACAAATACCTGTGGCACCGTAAGATACAACTTCACCGACTTGGAACATAGACCCTCCTTCTCCAAAAAACGCGGAAGAACACCCATGTTCCCATTATACCAGAAAAAATTTTTAATTTCCAAGGCAATTTTCACCAAATCGCGCGTTTCAATGCTGTAGGATCATGCAAGCAATTTGCCGATCTCATCTGCCAGCGCGGCAAACTGGGCGATAGACAAGTTCTCGCCGCGGACGTTTTCGGGCAGACCGCAAGCGGTGATGCAGCCCAGCAGAGACTCTTTGCCAAGCTGGCCGAAGGCGCTCATCAGTCCGTTGACCAGCGTCTTGCGGCGGTTGGCAAAGCTGGCACGTACCACGCGGAAAAACAGCTTTTCATCCCCGATGGGACACACAGGCTCTTTGCGCACCGTCAGATGCAGCACGGCAGAGGTCACCTTGGGCTGCGGGATAAAGCAGCCTGCCGGCACATCAAACAAAATTTCCGGCACGGCATGGTACTGGCAAAACACAGTAAATGCACCGTATGCCTCCGTCCCCGGCTTTGCGCAGATGCGCTGCGCCACTTCCTTCTGCACCATGACCGTAACCGTTTCAAAGCACTTGGCTTCCAGCAGCGCCGCCAGAATGTCCGAGGTGATGTAATAGGGCAGGTTTGCACAGGCTTTGGGACGCAGAGAGCCAAACTGCTCCCGCACGAGCGACGGAATATCCTGCTTGAGCACATCATCAAAAATGATCTGCAGATTGTCAAACTCCCCTAAGGTCTCTGCCAGAACAGGCTGCAGCTTTTTATCCACCTCAACAGCGACCACCTTGCCTGCCCGCAGACAGAGCTGCTGGGTCAAAGGGCCCATACCGGGGCCGATCTCCAGAACACCGCAGCTTTGATCCACACCGGCATCCTCGGCAATTCGCTGCGGCACCCACGCCTGGGTCAGGAAGTTCTGCCCTTTGGACTTGGAAAAATGAAAGCCGTGGCGCGTCAGAATATCCTTGATCACACTTAAATTTGTCAGTTCCATAACGATCCCCTCACTTTGTAGTCATGATATCACAAACCACAAAGCGCCGTCAACAAAAAGCAGGCTTCCTTACAGAAAGCCTGCTTTTGTGTTACTTCATCATAAAGAGCATCTTTGCCACCTGAGAGCGTGTCACGTTGCCCTGAGGCTGCAGCTTGCCGCCGATGCCATTGATGACGCCCTGCTCCACCATGGCGGTCAGCGCCTCTCTTGCCCAGTCGGAGACCGTTTTTTCATCCTCAAATTCCTCCAATGCATCGGAGTCGGAGGTCGCCTTTCTTGTACGGGCAAGGATGGTCATGGCAGCCTCTCGCGTAATGGTGGAATTGGGCTGGGCATAGACCTTGCCGTTTTCCTGGCTGCCGGTAAAATACTCCAGCTTATAGGCTGCCTTCATGGCATTGAGTGCCCAGGAAGCGATCTGGCTGCTGTCGGCAAAGGGTGTTTCCACACCTGCGTAGCTGTCCACATCCACTTCCAGCCATCGCATGAGCGCCACCACAAATTCCTGACGGGTCATGGACGCATCGGGACGATAGACCAGCTCGCCCTGCTGATTTTCAGAGCCCTTGAGCACATCGCGGAAATACAGCTGAGAGATAAACTCTCTTGCCCAATGACCCTCCAGATCGGTCATGGGATTGGTGCGAAGCTCCAGCGGGATCTCTACGTCCAGATCACCGCAGGACACGGTCAAAGTGCCGCTGCCCTCTTCTGCGGCTGCCGTAAAGCTGCCGTCCTCGGAGATGGTGCCCAGTTCCTGAGGTACATCCCATGTGAAGGAGCGATCCGTTGCCGCAAGGGAAAGGCCCTGGTACTCTGCCGATGCCGTCAGATCCAAAGAAGTGCCGGTCTCCACCAGCAGTTCCTCCACCGGCAGTTCCCACTCTTCACGGACGATCTGCATACTGGTGGGTGTCTGCACCACTTCGATCACGGCGCTGCCGGACAGGTCGCCGCAGATGGCGGTGACAGTCGCACCACCTACGCTGCCTGCCGTAAAGACACTGCCGCTCATGGTGCCGCCATCGGCAGTCCATGTGACTGCTGCAGGCAGCGCAGATGCCATGTAGTTGCTGTCCGTTGCCTTGGCAGTCATGGTGATCTTGCCGCCGGGAAGCGCCGCACGGTCATAGGGATAGACGAACAGCTTGCTTGCCCCCTGTGCTGCCTTGGTCGGGCGCACAAAGAACAGGAAGTTGGCGCAGGCACGCTGCTGCCCGTCGGAGGGCTCATTGGCTGTGGTAAATGCCGTATCACCCGGCTGAGTCACACCCACACAGGTGGAGCCGCCGCCGTCCAGATTGACAGCTGTCACGCAGCCCAGCTCTACCAGACGCTCTGCCAGCATCGCCATGGTGATGCCCTTGGAGACGCTTTCCTCATCCACCGTGTAGCAGACCACATCACCGTTTGCTTTTACGCCCACAGCTGTGCGGCCTGCCTTGCTGTCTGCGCTGGTATGGGTAAAGTCGGAACGCACCACACCGTCCTGCACAAGGAAATCTCCTGCGCCTACGGCATACTCCACATTCTCCCAATGGGAAGCGATCTGGGCACAGAAGGTGACGGTGTCACCAGGTTTCAGACTGCGGATGGCATTCCGGAAGGGCTCATAGGTGGCAGCCTCTGCCAGAGAGAGGACAAAATAGCCCTCGGGAATGGAGCAGGACTTGGTATTCTGCGCCACCTTGGCAACGGTACATTCCACCTCGCCGCCAAGCGTCAGCTCCGCGTCCCCTTCTGCCTTGAGCAAAACATGGTAACCCGCCACATCGGATTTTGTCTTGGTGTCAAAATCATTGGAATACAGCACCATGCCGTTGTTCTCGGTGAGCAGCTGGTTATAGTGCAGCAGAATATCCTCGCTGCCCCATGCACCGCGGACTTCCAATGTCACATCTTCCATGATAACATTGCCGTCTTTCCGGATACCCAGCGTCACACCGCTGCCGCTGGCACGAAGGATCCCCTCCGTCACCACCATGCCCATGGGCAGACCGTTCTTCAGATCGAAAAATGCAGCATTGACGCCGCCTGCCACGGTATAGCCCTTTTCTTTCAGATAATCACGCATATAATCCATGGTGCTGCGCCCATAGAGGGTATCGCCAAAAACCACCATGGGCTTCACATCGCCGCCGGGGGAATAGGTCAGAATGTGCTCCTTCTGTGTGCCGCCGTTGACCATGAATGTCTTTGTCAGTTCCAGAGAATCTGCCAGCGGCAGGCTGCTTTCCTGCAGCACCTCCGCTGCCAGCGCAGTCGACAGCAGCATATGTATGGCAAGTGCCGCAGCGGCAGCTTTGATGATCCATTTTTTCATATGGTCCGAACTCCTTTGTTTTTTGGTTTCTCCCTATGCTAACACAATTTTCAGATGTTGTAAAGTCCAAGGCTTTTCTATGGAAAAGTTCACAATTTAGCCTTTTTTTGCAAGGGGTTTTGTGCTATAATGGCTGTTATGACATTACCCTTTGAAAGGATCACGATATATGGGAGTTTTTCAAAAAGTGTTCGGTACCCGCTCTGAGCGGCAGATCAAGAAATTTGCCAAGCAAATCGATGCCATTCTGGAACTGGAAGACAGCTACAAGGCCCTTTCCGACGAAGAATTGAAGGCCAAGACCACAGAGTTTAAAGACCGCCTTGCAAACGGAGAGACCCTGGACGACATTCTGGTAGAGGCCTTTGCTGCCTGCCGGGAAGCTGCCGACCGCGTACTGGGCATGCGCCCTTATAAGGTGCAGCTCATCGGCGGCATGGTGCTCCATCAAGGCCGTATCGCGGAAATGAAGACCGGTGAAGGCAAGACCCTTGTCGCCATTTTGCCGGCCTACCTCAACGCGCTGTCCGGCAAGGGCGTGCACATCGTCACCGTCAACGACTATCTTGCCAAGCGTGACTCGGAGTGGATGGGCAAGGTCTATCGCTTCATGGGGCTCAGCGTCGGACTGATCATCAGCGGTCTGACACCGGAGCAGCGCCGCGCTGCCTACGCTGCCGATATCACCTACTGCACCAACAACGAACTGGGTTTTGACTATCTGCGTGACAATATGGCGACCTACAAGCAGGAGATGGTCCAGCGCGGTCACAATTTTGTCATCGTGGACGAGGTGGACTCCATCCTCATCGATGAAGCCAGAACACCTCTGATCATTTCCGGCAAGGGCGAAGCCTCCACCAAGCTCTATGAGCTGGCGGACAAGTTCGTTGCAGGTCCGCGCAAGCAGGTCTTTGCCACCACCAATGAAAAGGAACTGCAGGACCAGTACGACTGCGACTATGTGGTGGAAGAAAAGACCAAGACCGTCAATCTGACCCAGAAGGGCATCGACAAGGCAGAGGCTTTCTTCGGCATTGAGAATCTGTCCGATCCCGAGAATGTGACCATCGTTCACCACATCAACCAGGCCATGAAGGCACGCGGTGTCATGAAAAAGGACATCGATTATGTGGTCAAGGATGGCGAGATCATCATCGTGGATGAATTTACCGGCAGACTCATGTACGGCAGACGCTACAGCGAGGGTCTTCATCAAGCTATTGAAGCTAAGGAAAATGTGGATGTTGCCAACGAGAGCAAGACCCTTGCCACCATCACCTTCCAGAACTTCTTCCGTCTGTACGGCAAGCTTTCCGGCATGACCGGTACGGCGCTGACCGAAGAGGCGGAATTTGAAGGCATCTATGAACTGGATGTCATCGAGATTCCCACCAACAAGCCCATCGCCCGTGAAGATCTCTCCGATGTGGTCTACAAGACGGAAGCTGCCAAGTTCCGTGCCGTCATCGAGCAGATCAAGGCGTGCCACAAAAAGGGGCAGCCTGTGCTGGTAGGCACAATCTCCATTGAAAAGTCCGAACATCTGAGTAAGCTTCTGAAAAAAGAAAATGTGCCCCACAATGTCCTCAATGCCAAGCACCATGAACGGGAAGCCGAAATCGTGGCACAGGCAGGCAAGCTGGGCGCTGTGACCATCGCTACCAACATGGCAGGTCGAGGCACCGATATCATGCTGGGCGGCAACGCGGAATTTTTGGCGCTCAACGATCTGCGCAAGGCAGGTTACGAAGAAGAGGTCATCGTGGAGTGCACCTCCTTTGCAGACACCACCGATCCTGTGATCTTGCAGGCGCGTGCCGCTTACAATGAGGCATACAAAGCCCACAAGGAAGTGATCTCCAAGGAAGCCGCACAAGTCCGTGAAGCAGGCGGTCTGTTCATCATCGGTACGGAGCGCCACGAATCCCGCCGTATCGACAACCAGCTGCGCGGTCGTGCCGGTCGTCAGGGCGATCCCGGTCAGACACGCTTTTATCTGTCTGCCGAAGACGATGTCATGCGTCTGTTCGGCTCCGATCGTTTCAAAGCCATGATGGACACCCTGCGCATCGATGAGAACACCCCCATTGACGCCAAGATCCTCTCCGGCACCATTGAAAATGCCCAGAAAACTGTGGAGGGTCGTCATTTCCATGCCAGAAAGAGCGTTCTGGAATACGACAATGTTATGAACACCCAGCGCCAGATCATCTATGGTCAGCGCGCACAGGTGCTGGACGGCGACGATCTGCAGCCTACCATCGAAGGCATGTTCCGCTCCGTGGCGCAGAGCCATGTGACAGCCTACTTTGGTGAGCAGCCTCACATCGATGCTGCCAATTTCGCCCACATGGCGGAAAAATACGACAATCTGTTCTACCCCAAGGGCAGCTGGCACGTGGATGCCGAAACGCTCGGCAAGCTGACGGCTGAGGATCTGACAGAGCAGATGCTTGAAAAAATGCACGAGACCTATGCGCGCAAGGAAGCGCTGTTTAAGCAGCTGCACTTCGATATGCGCGAGTTTGAGCGTGTGATCGTTCTGCGTGTGGTCGATGAGTTCTGGATGGATCACATCGATGCCATGTCCGATCTCAAGCAGGGCATCTCTCTGCGCGCCTACGGTCAGATCGATCCTGTGGTGGAATACAAGCGCGAAGGCTTTGAAATGTTCGAAGCTCTCATTGAAGCCATCCGCGAGGAAGTTGTCCTGCGGCTGTTTACCTATCAGGTCAAACCCCAGCAGCAGCTGCAGAGAAAGAAGGTCGCCAACATCACCGCCACCGGCAGCGCAGGCGACAAGACCGTCAAGCGTCAGCCTGTGGCAAAGAAAGCCAAGGTCGGCAGAAACGATCCGTGTCCCTGCGGCAGCGGCAAAAAGTATAAGCATTGCTGTCTGGACAAGGATCTGCAGCAGTAAGGAGCAAATATGTCTTTTTATACCATGAACAAGGGCCCTGAATACTCGGTCTGCGACGCTTTGCAGGGCGCTGTCCATTGCTTCTCCACCCGTCTCGGCGGTGTCAGCAAAGATCATTTATCCAGCCTTAACCTGGGGATGCATCGCGGCGACGAGAAAGAGAACGTTGTGGAAAACTACCGTATTCTCGGCGATGCCGTGGGCTTTTCCCCGGAGCAGACCGTGTTTACCAAGCAGCAGCATACGGATATCATCCGTGTCGTCACAAAAGAAAACTGCGGTGAAGGTCTGTTCCGCGACACCACCGAAGTCTGCGACGGTCATATCACAGACTGTCCCGATGTTGCGCTCGTGACCTTCTCTGCCGACTGCACGCCTGTTTTGCTCTTTGATCCCGTGCGCCGTGCCATCGGCGCCGTCCATGCAGGCTGGCGCGGTACGGCGCAGGGCATTGCCGCCAAAGCGGTGGATGCCATGGTGCGGGAATTTGGCTGTGAGCGCCAAAACATCCGTGCTGCCATCGGCCCATGTATCGGCAAATGCTGCTTTGAAACCGACTGGGATGTGCCCCAAGCTATGCTGGATGCCCTTGGTCCCAAAGCTGTGACGGCATTCTCCCAGAAAGGCGAAAAATATCATGTGGATCTGAAATTCTGCAATGCCCTGTGGCTACAGCGCGCCGGAGTGGGAGCGCTGGATATTTCCCCCGACTGCACTGCCTGCTGCACAGACCGCTACTGGTCCCATCGCAAACAGGGTGACCTGCGCGGCTCTCTGGCAGGAATCATCATGCTCAAATGAGGTGAGGAATTTGAAACGAATACTGTGCTTTCTTCTTGCCATGATGCTGCTTTGTGCTATATTCTCCGGTTGCTCTTTCGGTGATTTTCTTTCCGGCACAGCGCTGACAGATCCCACTTCCCAGACAGAGCAGACCGTTCTACCGGAGCAAATGCAGGAAATGGCATCGGAAGCGGTCATGAATGAAGCCCAGCGCCCCGAGGTGCTGCAGCTTGCCTATCAGGAAGACTATGGTCTTAACCCCTTTACCACTGTCAGTCTGAACAACCGCACCATTTTGTCGCTCCTTTATGAGCCGCTGTTCATTGTCAACAGCGACTTCCAGCCTGAGCCTGTTCTTGCTGCAACGGCAGAGGTCTCCGACGATGGCAGAACCACTACCATCACCATGCGTTACGGGCCTAAGTTCCACAACGGTGACAACGTGACTGCCAAGGATGTGGTCTACTCCTACCAGCTTGCAAAAGAAAGCGATTACTACGGCAACCGCTTCTACTACTTTGAATCTTTTGAAGCCATCAACTCCCGTACCATCGTGCTCAAGACCTCTGTCAGCTACGAGAAGGCAGCCCTTCTGCTGGACTTCCCCGTGGTGCGTGACGGCACCGGCACATGGGCAGTCCCCGACGGCAGCGGCCCTTTCACCCTGCAGGGCGGCGGATATCAAATGGTCCGCTATGAGGACTGGTGGCAGGACAATTGGTTTCTCGGCTACGAAAAAGCCTCTCTGACTCCCTGCACCACGGCTGCGGATATCCGCGACCACTATGAGTACGGTCAGGTCAATCTGGTCTGCTCCGATCCCAGCTCCGCTGCCTACGCAGCGTTCCACTACGACTATGAGCTCTGGAGCAGCCCTACCACCATCATGCAGTACATCGGCTTTAACCACAACGACAAGGTCTTTGGTCTTGATGCCGTCCGTTCCGCCATCACCTATGCCATCAACCGGGAGACCATCGTGGCAGAGGATCTGGGCGGCTGTGCCGTGCCTGCCACCCTGCCTGCCTCTCCTTTATCTCCCTGCTATAACGCAGGTCTCGCGGCAGACTATGAATATGACATGACTACCTTCCGTCAGCTGCTGGGCGATGCCCAGATCCGTGACTACACGGAAGACGGTGTGCTGGATGTCTATGTAGGCGAATACTCTGTTCCCCTCGAGGGCACCATGATCGTCAACGCGTCCAGCAACCAGCGTGTCGCCACAGCACAGCGCATTGCGGACTATCTGAACACAGCAGGCTTCAACATTACGGTCAAAGCCTTGGAAGAGGACGACTACCAGGATGCGCTGGAATACCAGAACTTCGATATGTACTACGGAGAGCTGCGTATGTCCAACAACTTCGACATGGGCTCGTTCTTCCGTGATTACGGCTCTGCAAACTTTGCAGGCTCTGCCAACTCCACCGGTCTGGAGCTGAGCCTGTCCATGCTGGAAAACAGCGGCAACGGCTATGATCTGCACAAGTGGGTCATGGACAAGGGCTGGATCTGCCCCATTTTGTTCAAGAGCTATGCCGTCTACACCACTCGCGGCGCGGCAAAGGATCTGAATCCTGCCGTTGACTGGATCATTCATTGATGCTATGAAACTGTTTATCGACGCCGACGGCTGTCCTGTTACGGACATCGCCGTCGGCATTGCCAATACCTACCAAGTCCCCTGCACCATCGTGTGTGACACATCCCACGAGATCGTCCGCCCCGATGTGCAGACCATCACTGTGAGCAAGGGCGCAGACAGCGCAGATTTCATGCTGGTCAATCTGCTGAGCCCCGGCGATGTGGTCATCACCCAGGACTATGGTCTTGCCGCCATGTGCCTAAGCAAACACGCCCATGTGCTCCATCAGGACGGTTTTGCCTACACGCAGGAAAACATCGACGGACTTTTGTTTTTCCGTGCTGCGGCAAAGAAAGCCCGCCGCGCAGGCGCAAGAATGAAAGGCCCTTCCAAACGGACACAGGCGCAGAACGATGCCTTTGCCCGCGCTCTGGAAGCCCTGTTTCGGGAGATATGCCCATGAATTGGTATACCTATATGGTTCGCTGCCGCGATGGCAGTCTGTACACAGGCTACACCAACGATGTAAAACAGCGGGAAAAAGTCCATAATACCGGTAAGGGTGCAAAGTACACCAAGAGCCGCCTGCCGGTCAGTCTTGTCTACTATGAGGAGTTTGCAGACAAATCCCAGGCGCTCAAACGGGAATGTGCCATCAAAAAACTGACCAAAGCGCAGAAAGAAGCGCTGATCACAGGAAAGGAGCCGCTATGAGTCTATCTTCCACCAACCGCTCCGTGCAGCTGCTGATGCGGTTTTCCGACGGCAAAACTGCCACCGAGCCTCTGATCGAATACAACGCACAGAAGCCCTGTGCGCCTTACGGGGCTTCTTCCCAGCCGCTCCCCCGCTGCACACCGGAGCGGCAGGGCATTGCGAGCAGCCACATTGCCGCATTTTTGCACGCATTGCAAAATGACCCCACCCTGCGGATGCACAGCATCATGATCGTCAGAAACGGCCACGTTCTGTGTGAAGCCGCCTTTGGCGCGCAGGAATTGGACCTGCCCCGTATGACTTTCTCTGCCTGCAAAAGCATCACCTCTCTTGCCGTGGGCATTTTGATGGATGACGGGCTGCTGCATCCCGATGACCGTCTGATCGACCATTTCCCGCAGGAGGGAAATCTTGTCAGCAGACGGCTGATGAAGGATATTTCCATTGCGGATGTTCTGAGCATGCGCACCGGCAATCAGTTCAATGAGCTTTCCTGCATGACACAAGACGACTGGGTACAGGGCTTCTTCGCTTCCCCGGGACTGGGTGGAGAAAAATTTCAGTACAACAGTCTCAACACCTATATTCTTGCAGCCCTTGTCCGCCGTCTGAGCGGTGAGAGTCTCTCTTCCTTCCTCTCCAAGCGTTTATTCTCTCCCATGGGCATTGAAAACTTCCACTGGGAGCTGTGCCCGTCCGGCACGGAAAAGGGCGGTTGGGGCCTTTATATGCGCCCGGAGGATCTTGCCAAGCTGGGTCAGCTGGTCGCAGATGGTGGTGTTTGGAAGGGCAGACAGCTGATCTCCAGACAGTATCTGGAACAGGCGACCACTGCCCACGCACAGGTGCCGGAGAGCTACGGCGATTACAACTACGGCTGGCAGTTCTGGGTAGGCAGAAACGAGCGCACCGTTCTGTTCAACGGCATGCTGGGGCAGAATGTGCTGTGTTTCCTTGACAATGGCATTACCGTGGTATCCCATGCAGGCAACGACGAGACCTTCCAGCAGAGCAACTATTTTAAGCTGGTCAGCCGTTTCTTCGGCGGCAGCTTCTCTGCCCGGCTGCCGGCAGATCTTGCAGAAGCAAGGCAGCTCAAGCGTCTGATCCGGCAGCTCGGCAGCTGCAGGGAAAAGCTTCCCGACAAGACGCTGTTTTCCTGCTTTGCAGGCAAACGTTTTGTGACGGCTTCCCCCAGAGCCGCCTCCACAGGGCTTCTGCCGCTGACACTGCAGGCAGTGCAAAACTGCTACACCAAGGGCGTCTGTGCCATTGCTGTCGGCGGCGACCGGGATCTGGCGGAGATCTTCTATGAGGAGCGCGGCTGCCTGTATCAGATCCACGCAGGAACGAAAGAGCCTTGTGTCCAGACCCTTCAGTTTGGGCAAAGCGCCTTCCGTGTGGCAGCACAGGCAAGGTTCACCACAGACGAAGACGATCGTCCCGTTCTGCGGCTGCAGCTTGATTTTTTGGAGACACCCTGCCAGAGAGTTCTGAAGCTGATCCTGACACCGAACGGTGCTATTTTAAAGCAGACGGAAACGCCCTGCATGGATGATGTGCTGACCACCCTGCTGACCACGGTGTATCCAACTGCCAATACCCTGCTGAAAACCGTACTGGGCGGCGGCGAGGATGATGACTATCTGCAATGGAAGATGTCTTTGCTCTTTGCGCCCACCTTGCGTTTTACGGAAGAAGAATAAAAGAAGGAAGCAGTTTTGCAAATAAAACTGCTTCCTTTTTTTATTATTGGTTTTTCTTTGCCTCGGCTTCTGCCAGCTTGTGGGAACGGCGGTTCTTGACAGCTTCCGACATGGGCTGGATGTCGCCTGCCTTGGTCAGCGCCATTCTGGTCATCAGCGGGCCGACCAGTTCGTAGACCAGCACGGAGAACAAAATGATATTGCGGATCAGATCGCCTTCCGCGCCCAGCTGCTTGGCAGTCAGACACATACCAAGCGCCACACCTGCCTGGGGCAAAAGCGTAATGCCCAGATACTTGCAGATGTTATCGTCACACTTGGTCCACTTGGCGCTGATGTAAGCACCGAAGTATTTGCCAAGGGAACGGAACAAGATATACACCACACCAATGCCCACGATGACAGCATCCGTAAATACGCTCAGTTCCAGCTCTGCGCCGCTGATGACAAAGAACAGAGCAAACAGCGGAGAGGTCCACTTGTCGGTCTTCTCCATCAGATCATGGGACAGAACACAGCAGTTGCAGAACACCGTGCCCAGCATCATGCACACCAGAAGAGAGCTGAAGCCCAGCTTCACAGGACCCAGCTCAAACTCCAGCATGGAAAGAGATGCGGTCAGGAACACAAAAGCAATGCTCATGTTCAGACGGTTGGTGTTGGAGTTAAAGAGCTTTTCCAGCTGGGTCAGCACCCATCCGAGGATGGCGCCCAGCGCCAGAGACGCAGCGATCTCCACCAGAGGATTGACCAGAATAGAAACAAGATCCGCGCCGCCGCTGGAGAGCGTTCTTGCGATACCGAAGGACACGGCAAAGACCACGAGGCCGACCGCATCATCCAATGCAACGATGGGCAGCAGCAGGTCAGTCAGCTTGCCCTTTGCCTTATACTGACGCACGACCATCAAGGTCGCTGCAGGTGCAGTCGCCGTGGCAATGGCACCAAGGGTGATGGCTTGCGCAAGAGACAGCTTATCGGGGATGATAAAGTGCAAGAGCACCAGCACCACATCCACCAGCAGGGCAGCGACCAGTGCCTGCACCACACCGATAACGGCAGCCTGATGACCTGTCTTTTTCAGATCCTCCAGACGGAACTCGTTTCCGATGGAGAAGGCGATAAAGCCCAGCGCCACCTCGGAGATCAGCGACAGCTTGGAAACAGCTTCTGCCGATGTAAAGCCCACACCATCCAGATGCAGCGCACCAAGGCAGTAAGGGCCGATCAACACACCTGCGATCAGATATGCCGTGACGGCAGGGAACTTAAAAGGTTTCAGGACTCTGGTCATGAGAAGTCCTGCAAGCATTGCGATAGAAACAGACAGTAAAACAGACATTATGACTCTTCCTCTTCTCTTTTTTGCTGAGTTAGTATAACTCTTTTATTTCAAAAATGCTCACCAAAGATTTCCTGTTTTCACTTCGTTTTCTTGTATAAAATTTAACGGACGACTAAAAGCCGTCCGTTAAATTTACCCGTGATTATAGATGCGCTTTTCCAAGGCGAAAATCCTGTTGGAGAAGGTGCCCGGCTGGGTCTTTTCCAGGTTTTCGCGGTAGATCTCCATTTTTGCATCAATGTTATCGATATAGCTCAGAAGCTCTGCCTCTGCGCACATGGGCACCACAGCCGCGCCGAACTCCGGCTGCCCGTGGTGGGACAAAAGCATATGCTGCAAAAGAATGGACTTTTCTTCCGGGATCTGCAGCTCCTTTGCGATCTGTGCAGCCTCCTGCGCACCCATGACAAGATGCCCCAACAGCTGCCCCTTGACGGAATACTCCGTCACCACGCCAAGGTCGGAGACTACAAATTCCTGCAGCTTGGCAATGTCATGGAGCAGCGTGCCCGCCAGCAGCAGACTGCGATCAATGACCTTTTCATAAAGCCCTGCCAGATACTGGGCAAGCTCCATCATATAGACTGTGTGCATCAGAAGGCCGCCCACAAAGCTGTGGTGGACACTTTTGGCAGCAGGCATTTTCTGCAGCGCCTCACCGTGACGGTCGAGGAACACGCGGCAGACAGCGCTGTAGTCACTGTCTTCCATGCCATCGACCAAAGATCTCAGCCGCAGAAAAGCAGCCTGCCGGTCAATGGGGGCAACAGGCACCAGATCTGCCAGATCATAGGGATCATTCTCTGTAGCCAGACGGATGCGATCCACCTTGATCTGGGGTGCACCCTTGAATTCCTGCATCTGTCCCTGAACCTTTGCCACCTTTCCCTCATCGGCAGGGCCGATGGGGCCGGCATAGTCCCAGACCTTTGCCTCGATCATCATGGAAGCATCTGCCAGAGAGCAGGAAAGATAAGGTTTTCCGGAATTGGTCACCTTTAAAAACACATTTTTCAGCACATAAAAGCCGGTAAAGCTGTCACCAACGTGCAATTCTTCCAATTTCATAGTCACTCACTCCTTACAATGGGTCTATTGTACTACAAAATCGCAAGTTCGTAAACTATGAAGTTACGGACAAGGCAGGGTGATCTCCGCCTTGAACAGATCGCCGTCCACCGTCAGATCAAAGCTGCCGTTTTGCAGCTTCACCAAGCTTCTTGCAATGTTCAGCCCCAAGCCGCTTCCTTCCGTATGGCGGGACAGGTCACCGCGGACAAAGCGTTCCATCAGATCCTTCGCATCCAGATCCAACGGCTCTTGGGAGATATTCTTCACGCTGATGACCACATCGGCATCCTTCTTTCTGGCAGTCATATATACCCGTGTGCCGGGCATGGCATACTTTGCCACATTGCCCAGAAGATTATCCATGACACGCCAGAGAAGCTTTCCGTCTGCCAGCACATAAAGATCTGCGCGCACCGATGTGACAAGCTCCAGATTTCGCTCTTCCAGCCGCTCCCGGTATTCTCCGATGGCTTGCTCCAGAAGTTCCAGAACATTCAGTTTTTCCGGCTCCACCGTTATATTGCCCGTGGATGCCTTGGATGCCTCCACCAGATCCTCTGTCAACTTTTTCAGCCGCAGCGCCTGCCGCTGCAGCACCTCCAGATACTGAATGCCCTCCGCCTCCGTGTGGGGCTTGCTGAGCAGATCCACATAGTTGATGATGGAAGTCAAGGGCGTTTTGATATCATGAGAAACGTTGGTGATCAGTTCTGTTTTCAGATGCTCCGAGCGCATTTTCTGCTCGACTGCCTTGTTCATGCCGCCTGCGATGGCATTGAGATCCCGGGCATGATCCTGAAATTTCCAATACATACCGTCTGTATTCAGATGGTGCTCCAGATCTCCGTCTGCCAGCGCCTTTGCCGCCTGCTGAAGCTTTTTCATCTGCGCCGCACCCCAGACTGCTGCAAGAATCACAAACAGGTTAAACAAGATCAGCAGCACAAGGGGGCCTTCGGAAGCTCTGGTATTGACAAGCCATGTGAACAAAATGATCTCCACGGTCATAATGCCCAGAACAGTCAGCACCGCCACCGGCACCAACGACAAAGACGCAAAGCCGCGGCGCATCACATCTGCCACTGTCAGAACAGGCTTTTTCACCCATTTCCACAGGAGCTTTAAAAGCTTATATCCAAGGGCGCTTTGCCAGAAAATGCGTGCCTTCAGTCTGGTCGTAAGCCCTGTCAGACAGCCTATGACCGCCATTCCACAGCATACTGCGGCTGCATCGCACAGCAGGATAATCAGCTGCAGCTCGTGCCATGTGAGATAGACATTGTGCTTGCTTTCATACATGGCAAGAAACGAGCCCATCACACCGACCACCGCCAACGCGCCCACTGCCAGAATGACCTCCAGCCAGATCCTGTCAAACCAGGTGGTGACGATCTCATCCTTCCCCGGTCTGCGGCCTGCCTGAGTCAGCAGCAGTGACAAAGACAGCAGAAGCCCGATGACACAAAGGGCAAAGCAAACTGCCGCGTCCGTCTTCCAACACTTCCAGACGATCCAGATCTCAAAGCCTTCTCCCACCGGGTCATCGGTGACCTGTATATGCCGCGGCAGGAGACAAAGGATCTGGTGCATGACGCTTTCATCCTCCGGCGAGAGCACATTGCCTGTTGCATATTCATACTCATACTCATAATAGAAGGACTGATCTCCCGTCCAATCCTCATTGAAGTAATAGTCGCACACATACACATTTTCAAATACGCTGCCCGGTGCACCCAGCTCCATATAAAAATTGCTCTGCTTGAGGTAAACATTGTCCTTCAGATTTTTGGGCACCGTCATATCCAGCCCCTGAGTATAGGAAGCCGTGACCTTGCCGGAGTCTTCCTCCAGAATGATAAACCGCAGATCGGAGTTTTGCAGAAGCTTTCCCCATTGGTGAAAGCTTGGATCGGACCGATACTGATAGATAACCTCCTGCACCGCCGTTTGGACACGCTCGACACAGAAATGGCTCTCCTGATACGGCGTATCTTCATACAGCCCATTTTCCAAACAGGCAAGGACGATGTAAGCAGACCAGACACCAAAAACAAGACACGCTGCTGCCATAAGCCATGCAAGCAGCTTCACATACCAACGGCTCAAACCATGCTGCATATCAAGCCCTCCCGTCCTTGACAAATTTGTAGCCATGACCCCAGACCACTTTGATATATCTGGGATCTGACGGGTTGATCTCGATCTTTTCCCGCAGATGGCGGATATGTACCGCAACGGTGCTCTCCGCACCGAAGCCCGGCTCGTTCCACACTGCCTCGTAGATTTTGGCAGAGGGATAGACCGTGCCGGGATCCTTCATCAAAAGCCGTAAAATGCCATATTCACTGGGTGTCAAAGATACCTTCTCTCCGTCCACCGTCACCGTTCTTGCAGGATTATCCAAAGTCACAGCGCCGATGGTGATCACATCGGAGGACTGGGTCTGACTGCCAAGGCTGGTATAGCGGCGCAGCTGAGAACGCACACGCGCCAGCACCTCCATAGGCTCAAAGGGCTTGGTGATATAGTCGTCCGCCCCCACGTTCAGTCCCATGACCTTGTCGCCCGTTTCGCTTTTGGCGGTCAGCAGGATAATAGGAACATTGCTTTGGCTGCGCAGCCTCACAGTTGCAGACAGACCATCCAGCTCCGGCATCATAATGTCCATCAGGATCAAGTGGATGTTCTCCTGTTCCGCGATCCTGAGGGCTTCCTTACCTGTGTAGGCAGAAAACAGCCGATACTCCGGGCAGGACAAATAGATCTTCAGCGCTGCCACAATGTCGTGGTCATCGTCACATATCAGAATGTTATACAAGTTTCTCACCTCGCCTTCATTGTATCAGACGAGAAATTAAGATAAAAGGTTTGAAGTTTTTAAGATTTCTTTAAAAAGGGCGCTCAGCTTTGGCTGAGCGCCCTTTTTTATGCTTCTATACTCATTTCATAAATTCTCACGATGCCTTCGCAGCCGGTCAGACCAAGGTGGAACCGTTCCGGCAGATCCTCTGCGCGAAGCGAGGTCTTTTGTCCGTTCAGATCGATCAGCAATTCCTGCTCCAGCACCTGTACGGTCAGCGCGTGGATCTTATGTTCCTCATTGGAAAAGCTCATACCCAGCCGCTTGTGCCAGAAGCATTTACCGTCTTCTCGGTAATGCCGCCAGACATTGATGCCGTTCTTCCACAGCACCACCTCAAAACACGCACCGTAGCGCACAGCGCCGTCTGCGCAGGCTTCTGCCTCCGGCACGATGATGATCTCCGGGCAGCCCAAGTCCTCAAAGGCACAGCGAATGGTCGCTTTCGCGCCTGCAGTATAGGTCTGCTTGCTCAGAAGGCTGATATTATCAAAGCCCTCCCGGTGAGACGCGTTGACGCAGGTGGTGATATGATCTTCCTTTTGTGTAAAGGAGGGCGTTTCCGTAAAACGGAAGGAGTAGGCAGTGGTGAGCATATCCTGCCACGCAGGACGATTAAAGCGGATCTTCATATTATCTCCCCAGCAGCACCGCACCTGCGGTGAAGGGCTTCGCCTCCTTGATGTTCACTTCGCCGTCCGTCACATGGATATTTTCGCTGCCAAACTGTGCCTTCACCTTGAAGCCTGCAGGGATCTCGATATGCACATCGGTCAGATCGTTCTCAAAGGCATGATAGACCACCAGAATCTCATCGTCCGTCTTGCGCACCACAGCCTGCAGGCCTGCAGGATAGCGCATACAGTCGCTTCGGTTTCCGTAGATCTTGGAACGTCCGTTGCAGATGACGTTTTCCAGCTTTCCATAGAACTCCATGGCATCCTTGACCACAGCTTTCTGCCAGGGGGCCAGCTTGATCACATCGCCGGACAGGCAGACTCTGCCAAGGAAGGTGGCTGCCAGAGAGTATTCCAGACGGTCTTTGTCGTCCTCCGGATGGACCACGCACCAGATCAAAGACTGGGCAGGCAGCATCAGATTGTGGAGGTTTGCCGCAATATAGGGGATCTCCACAGACTCATGGGCATCGGAGAAGGAGCTGACGGCGGAAACACCCATCATAGTCGGCTCATTGCGGTTGCCGCCGGATGCGCAGTTTTCAATGACGATGCCGGGGATCTGCTCCTTGATGCGGACAAAGAAATCTCTGGAGCACTCCAGATGCTGACGAAGACCCTCGGCAGCAGACTCCGCACCGTCCACACCGGCGCCAATGTTGTGGTTGTAGTCCACCTTCAGATATCCAAAGTCGTTATCCCGCAGGAAGTCGATCACGCGCTCGTTGAGGTAGTCGTTCACATCCTTCCGGCGCATATCCCAGAAGGTGCGTCTGTTCCACGCCTTGACCACCACGCTGTCACGGGTCAGATGCATATGGTCATACTCAGGCTCGTACATCTTGGAGCCTGCCGTGGTACACTCAAATTCTATCCAGATGCCGGGGATCATGCCGTTGGCACGGATCTTGGCATTCATGGCCTTGGCATCGGGGAAAATGGACTTGTCAATGAGCCACTCGCCGTTGCCTGACTGCTCCTGCCCTGCGCTGCACCAGCCTGCATCGATCATAAGATACTTGATATCGTACTGCTTCAGCTCTTCGGAGAATGCCAGCATTTTTTCCTGTGTCGGCTTGCCCCAGGTGGCACAGTATTCGTTGAAGGAAGTGGGAATACCCTCTTCGCCGTAAGCGCGCCATGCAGGCTTGAGCATATCGGTCAGATTGGCGCAGCAATCAAACAGATCCTCGTCGGACACAGCAAGATACGCCGTGGGGGCAGCAAAACGTTCACCGGGGGCGATGTTCTTTTCCCAGCCGCAGAACTCACGGTCGCCCAGACCACCTGTAAAGGAAAGCGCGTCATCCCAGCGGGTCAGCTCCATCTGCCATGTGCTGTTGCAGGCAAGCTGCGCACCCCAGAACACGCCGGTCTTGGTGTCTTCAAACACCGCTGTGGGGAAATGGCGCCGTGTGGGATAGCTGCCAAGAGAGCCAAAGCGCTCATTGTTGTAGCAGGTCTGCCAGCCGGGCCATGATTTTTCCAGAGAAAGCTCCTCAATGCTCTGGCAGACGTGCTTGCCCTCTTTGCTCCAGCCGCCGTAGAAGCGGTGGAAGCGGTAGGTATTGGGGGCGTCATCCATGTAGAAAGGTGTCAGATTGTCAAGGCAGAAGCTGGAGAGCATATCCAGCTTGACCGTGTCTGTGCCTTCGTTCATAAAGACGGTCTTGGTCTCCAAGCCGCCAAGGCCAGCCCGGTATGTCAGCATGTGCAGCGCACGGCAGCCGTATTCCAGCTCCACCAGAGTTTCCACGCTCTGTGCGCCGTCTTCCTCGATCAGACGCTGGGAGATAAATTTCAAGGGCTGATCAAAGGTCTTCAGGGTGAAACCGGGAGAAGCTACGCTCTGCCCGATCATGTGGACGTGAACCAGCTTGCCCAGTTTCCATCCGTGGGAGTACTTTGCCGCAGGGTCAAACGCCGCCTCCGGCTCTGCCCACGGCTGCAGAACAAGGTCTGCCTTGGACGCAGGATACAAAAACAAGGACACATTGCCGTCATCTTCAATATAGTAATCCACCATGGTCTTGCCAAAGGAATAAGTTTTGATCTGCATAAAAAGTCCGCCTTTCTTATGGTCGTTACGAAAATTGTAGCACGCAGACGCGCAGAATGTCCATATCTAAATCACGCAATTTATGAACAAAACCGCCGTGGGATACCCTACGGCGGTTCTGTTCATTTCTTTGTGATCTGCCTGTCGATCTGATAGAACACCTCTCCCAATACGATACAGACAAGTGCAAAGAGCAGGATTTTTAAAGGCTCATACCCCGGCAGGAGGATCACGCCCAATCCGCCGCCAATAGCCAAAGCCGCAATCAGCAGCAAAACTCTCACAAAATGCTTCATGTTCTTTCTCCCCAAAATCACACAGATGAATTGACAAACGCTGTTTTGATGCCCTGCAGATGCGCATCCTCTCCGGCGCGGACGCACTGCCAGCTGCCATTCTCATAGGTCAAGGTGGTGACGGACGCATTGGACACCCACGGCACTTGATTCATGCAGTCCAGTTTTCCGTGAATGGTCATGGTCATAGCCGCGCGGATGGGTGTGGCATGAGAGGCTGCCGCCACGATCTTCCCCTCGTTTTCAAGGGCGATCTTTTCAAGCGCCGCCATGACGCGTTCCGTCATCTGCCGCACCGTTTCTCCTCCGGTGCAGCGAGCCCTTGCAATATCTGTCTGCCATAGTCCAAAGTCCTCGGGATAGCGCTGGGCAAGAGAAGAAAACACAGCCCCTTCCCATTCGCCGCCGTCCATTTCACGAAGCCCCGGCTCCGGGATCACATCCAGCCCAAAGGGAGCAGCCAAAATCCGCCCGGTGTGATGGGCGCGCTCCAGATCGCTGGCGTAGATTCTATATACATTATAGTTTTCACGCAAATACCGCGCCGTCAGTTCCGCCTGCCGGATGCCCTGCTCCTCCAGCTTCACATTGTAAAACCCGGCAAACAGATCCCGCCTGTTTGCCTCACTTTCTCCATGGCGCACCAATAAAATCGTGGTCATAGTGTCACCCCCGCTGCTTTTCAATTTACTGATTGCGCCGCTTTCTGATTTGACTGACGACTGCCGCATATTTGCTGTTCTAAACAAGCCCTTATTCCATCTCATTTCAGGCGGTCACATAGAGGGAGAATTTCTTCCAATTTGGCAACAATGCGCTTCTGTTCTGCCAGGGGAGGTACAGGAACAACTGTTAATGCAACCTTATCAGAATTAAGGTTATTAACAACTGCACCAGCAACACGGCTACAGAACTGCGCAAACACCATTGGTGAGCTAAGCAAATAGTAAAGATAATCTTTATCGAAGAGCTCCAGAACTGGTCTCAAGACCAGCCATCCGTCATGGATGCAACCGTCGATATTTAGGATATACGGCCTACCAAAACTCATAGAATTACTAAGTAGGAAATCTCCTTTTTTCACATAACGGCTTTTCTTCATGCCAGCTGGAACAATTCGTTCTTGAGTGGCGTTTATATATTTCCCGCCCTTTTCCGTATCGCCAATCTTGATCCAATTAATTCCGTTGGGATCAGAAGTGATGTACTCCTTAATTGGACGGGGCGATCCCCCTCTTTCGATAATAAGAGCATCTCCCAGCCGCACCCAAAACCAGCTATCGGGAATATCATATGGAATTTCATCTTCGGAAATAGCGGGCAGCGGTTTGTTGCGTTGATATTCTTCCTGAACTTGCTTGAACAGATTCCGCTGGCTGCCCTCATTTGCATCCTGTTCAACACACTTACCTTGCATTGCCATCTGGAGAATGGATTTCTGCATATCCATAGGGAAACGCTTGTTGAACGCTTCCAGTTTGTTCCATGCAGCTTCATAGCGGTCAATCAGCGGAAGAATTTCTTCCAATCTGGCTACGATCCGCTTCTGCTCCGCCAACGGAGGTAGAGGAACAACTATGCTGTGCAGTGCATTGGAAGACAAGCCTTGGATTCCAATACCTTTACCAGCAATCCATCCAGCGTTTTTATAGAGGTAAAAGATGTAATAGAAATATTCAATGCTAACATTGCCATATGGGCGCAAGCGGTGGATGTGGTTTTGTATACGCATGGGCATATCATATGACCAAATGGCTGCCCGACCGCAATCGCCGCCCTCACATACAAGCAAATCGCCTTTTTGAATCGTACATTTTTCGATCTCCGCATCTGTAAATGGCATCTCCTTAAGTCGATCCAACTCAAACCGATTCCAATACAGATTAGAGGTTGTGATATACTGCAATATCGCTCCATCACGATTTGTACCATTTAATGCTTTGCCCGTATTGTGTTGAAATAGATCTCCGATATAGCACCAATGCCAAGTGTCAGGAATATCGAATCTCCAATCATCCTCTGTAATTTGGGGCAGCGCTTTTTCTTTTTTGGCGATCAATGCCGCTTTTGCTTCCTGAATCTGCAGGAACAACTCTTTGCCCGTCCCCTCTTCGGGACGCTGTCCCACAAGTTTACCTTGAAAAGCTTGCTGCAACACGCTGTTTTTTAATTCTTGTGGTGTCATTCGACAGCACCCCCAAGAAGAGCAGACAGTTCTGCCAGAACACGGTCGATCTCTGCGTTCAGGGATGCTCGTTCTTCCTGATACCGCTGCATTAAATCCATAGGTGCCAGAATTTCCTCTTCGATATGGGGATAGCCGCATTGATCGAAGTTGAAGCCAAGTTCCTCCGCAAGCTGCTCCGCGGTATATCGCTTTGCTTTGTCGAAGCCGTCCACAGTGATTTCTTGACGATCATTCCACCACTCCACCACAGGATCAAAGTGCTTCAGCTCCATGGGCTTGGTCTTGGAGAAATGCTTGCGGTCAGAGGGCATATCAAGGCGATAAAACCAAGTTTCTTCTGTAGGTTTGGTGTTGTCAAAAAACAGAATGTTGGTGGTGATAGAGGTATAGGGCGCAAACACGCTGCCGGGCATACGGATAACAGTATGTAAGTCAAACTCTTTCAGCAGCTTCTTTTTGAGATTAAGCTTGGCATTATCCAGACCGAACAGGAAACCATCGGGCAAAATAACCGCTGCACGACCATTCTTTTTCAGCCGATACATGATGACCGCCATAAAGAGGTCAGCGGTTTCGGAGCTTGCCAGATCATCAGGGAAATGATTTTTCACATCTGTCTTTTCGCTGCCGCCGTAGGGAGGGTTCATCAGGATCACATCAAACTGATCGCTTTCGGTATAGTCCAGCACATCGCGGAGCAAGGAATTGTCGTGGTACACACGGGGGACATCCAGCCCATGCAGCAGCATATTGGTAACACAAAGGATATAGGGGAACGGCTTTTTCTCAATGCCGTAGATGGAATTGTCATACTGTTCCTGATTGTCAGTATTTTGAACCTTGGGCGCCAATTCTTTGAGCCAGCTGGTAATAAAGCCGCCTGTGCCGCACGCAAAGTCAGCCATGGTTTCACCGATCTTAGGTCCAATCATCTTTGCCATAAAATCGGTGACAGCTCTGGGCGTATAGAACTCACCGGAAGATCCGGCACTTTGCAGTTCTTTCAAGATCGTTTCGTAGATCTCACCAAAAGCATGGACTTCTTCATAATCGCTCAGATCCAGCTCGTCAATGATATTGATGATCTGACGAAGCAGAACACCATCCTTCATATACTGGTTGGCGTCTTCAAAGGCTGTTCTGACAATGGATTTCTTGATCGGTGTGCTGGGCGTAACAGTTACACCCTGAATCTTTACGCTGCCATCGGGATTTAGAATATTCTTGCCTTTTAGGACAGGGAACAACGTGTTGTTCACGAACTCCAAAAGGGTATCACCGGTCATGGCACTGCCGCTGCGATCATCCACAGCCCAGTTACACCAGCGACACTCTTCGGGAATGATGGACTCATAAGCATCTTCATTCATATCCCAATCCTGTTCCTTGGCATCATACACTTTCAGGAACAGCATCCACGCCATCTGCTCAATACGCTGGGCATCACCGTTGATACCTGCATCGTTGCGCATGATGTCACGCAATCTTTTCACAAATCCCGACAGATTACTCATGTTGCACCTCGTTATAGACCATAGCGGTCAAACATTTCTTTCGCTCTTGCTTCTGTAAACAGCCATTCATCAGGAAGCTTATCCACTGTTCCATACGCAGCTGCTGTCGGACCCCATTCATGATACTCATAGAGAATGGTGTCACCACGCCCACCGGCTTCGCCACATAACTGCTCAGCAATTTCCCGGGGAGATGCAAGATACATTCTGGACATTTGAAAGTCCGTAGTGTTTTTGAATTGCACCAAGCAGAAGATTGTCTTCTTGTGGTGCTTATTCAACCACGCCTGGACAGCTTCATGGTAAGTGCGCCCTTTTTTCAAACTCTGCGTTAAGCCCCAGCTTCCGTCCTGACTACCCTTAACCGAAATTTTCAGCATTTTCTCGCCGGAGACAGCAATCAAATCATATTCGGGTTGGTTTGCGCCATATTGGACGGATACATCATACGCATATCTGGCAAACTGAGCTGCAGCAAAGGCTTCTCCAGCAACACCAACATGCCAGGATGTCATTTTACTCATGGTATTAACCTACCTTATAGATTTCTTCCTGCAATTCTTTCACAGCTTGGAAATATCCACTTTTGCCGCCAAAGTAGCTTGCAATTTTTGCCGGCATACCGAATCTCTTAAACTCGCTGAGCTTCAAAACCTCAACCTTTTCAAGTTCATAGATGCCTGTGTTCATGTAACGCTCCAACAGAGCTTCCAGTACTTCACGGGCAACGCCCTTGTACTTGCTTAGGAAGTCACGCTTCTTGACATTGTTGGCTCGTTCCCTTCTGGTCAACGGTTTCTGGTCAAAGGCTACATGGCAAATAAAGTCAAAGTCATCGACTTCACCCATTCCCTGTGCAGCCTTCATTGCTTCCAGATCAATGCCGCGCTCCAGGAGCAGATCGCGAATACTCTCTTTTTTTTCTTCGGCAGACCATTGACGGATGAAGTTATCCAGAGAGGCATATTCGCCCAAGATGTTGCTCTTGGTGTAATCCACAATGCTTTCCTGTCTCAGCAGTTTGCCATTGGCATCATAAATAGACACTGTCTTGCCAATCACCTGAACTGTGCAGCCGGTCGCATCCACAATGGGTTTGATCCTGGGATCATTGGAAGGCTCGACAGGTGGATTTTCCCCACCTCCGCCATTGTTTCCGCCTGCATTGGGATCAAAGCCCTCATCCTGTTCAACGGGGCCATCCCAATCTGGATCTGCAAACAAGCGACTCACATTACGGAAATCCATAACGACAAAGTGCGTCTTTCCTTCCTTTTCACGCAGTCTTGTACCTCGACCAATGATTTGCTTAAATTCCGTCATGGAGCCGATCATCTGGTCAAGTACAATCAGTTTTGTCATTTTGCAGTCTGCGCCTGTTGTCAACAATTTGGATGTGGTTGCGATAACAGGATAAGGTGCGGAAACGGAAATAAAGTAGTCCAGTTTGGATTTTCCATAAGGGTCACTGCCTGTAATCCGAACGACATAGTCTGGATTTTGCTGCATCATATCTGCGTTGAGCTCTGCCAATGCATTGCGCATACGGTCTGCATGTTCCTCGGTAGCGCAGAAGACAATTGTTTTCTGCATTCGATTGGTGCTCTTGAGATACTGTGTGATCTCACGGGCAACTTCACGGGTACGCTCTTCCAGGATGATATTGTAATCAAAATCACTGTTGGTATAGATGCGATCTTCGATCTCTTGACCATTCTTGTCCAACTGCCCTTTGCAGGGTCGCCAGCCCTCACCTATGTTTGTGCGGATATTGATGACCTTGAACGGAGCAAGGAAACCATCTTCGATACCCTCACGTAAGCTGTAGGTATAAATGGGATCGCCAAAGTAATCAATGTTGGAAATGTACTTGGTTTCCTTGGGCGTTGCAGTCATACCGATTTGAGTGGCAGAAGAGAAGTATTCCAAAATTTTGCGCCAGTTGCTGTCTTTCTTGGCTGAACCACGGTGACACTCGTCCACAATGATCAAATCAAAGAAATCTTTCTGGAACAAGGATGCAAAGCGCGCAACGGGATCTTCGCCTGTTTCGGTTTCTTCTTCATTGCCTGCAAGCTGCTGATACAAGGAGAAGTACACCTCATGGGAGGTAATGGTAACGGGATCATCCTTTGCAAAGTTGATCTTATGGATAGTCTTTTCCAGCGGTGCAAAGTCCTGCTGAATAGACTGATCCACCAGAATATTACGGTCAGCCAGATACAGCACTTTCTTTTTCAATCCGGCTTTCAGCAGTCGATACACAATTTGGAAAGCGGTGTAGGTCTTGCCCGTGCCGGTCGCCATGACCAGCAAAATACGTTCTTGCCCTTTGGCGACTGCTTCCACTGTACGATTGATCGCGTTTCTTTGGTAATAGCGCGGAGCGTAGGTGGTCTGGCTGGTATAGTAAGGCTGATTGATCGCCTTCATTTCATCAGAGGATACACCTTGTTCTGTCTGGAAACGTGCCAACAGTTCATCCGGGGACGGAAACTGGTCAAGCTCGATCTGCCGTTCCTGTCCGGTTAGCATATCATGTTCATAAAATGCATCACCGTTGCTGCTGTATGCAAACGGCACATCCAACATCTTTGCATAGTTGATCGCTTGCTGAATGCCATACGAAACAGTATGCTTGTTGTCTTTTGCTTCCACAATGGCAATGGGCTTGCTATCGTTTAAGTACAGAACATAGTCAGCCTTTTTGGGTTTCTCACGGACAACAAGATTGCCCTTCAGGTTAATTTTACCATCTGTGATTTTGGTCTCCATGGTAATTTGACTGAGCTTCCATGTGACAGTGATTGCAGGGGTAATATATCGAAGCTTAATATCTTCCTCTGTCATTTGCTTTTTCGTCAACATGATGCACACGCCCCTTTTGCAGGAAGTATCTTCATTCTTGACTAAAATATAACACAGAGGAACATTTTCTGCAACTAATACCACAAAGTTGCTTGCAGAATACGCAAAACACACCAAGAGAAAAGGAAAAAGCACTTGCTTATGCAAGTGCTTTTTCTGGCAGGGGCTGCAAAAGATACTATTGCCTGTTTTTGCACATGAATTTGAACTCTCACACCGCTATACGTTTTGAGTGATATTCCGTCTTCGATGGAGTGATATTTTCTCTTGAAGATAGTGATATTGAAACCAACGGTTTCAGTGATATTATATTCGCTCTTAGAGCCGGGCGCAGCCCAATATCACTTGCGTAGCTAATATAACTGGCGCAGCCAATATAACTCGCCGAAAGGCGAATACAACTAAAAACGACAAGTTTCTGTTGAAACTTGTCGTTTTCTGGCAGGGGCACAAGGACTTGAACCCTGAGCCTACGGTTTTGGAGACCGCCGCTCTACCAATTGAGCTATACCCCTATATTTATCTCAAGCCTTCCGGCCTATTTACTGGTGGGCCTTCAGGGACTCGAACCCGGGACTATCCGGTTATGAGCCGGATGCTCTA
>JAGBBD010000004.1 GCA_017938625.1 Oscillospiraceae bacterium
GATCTTGCCAACAAGGAGCTGACCGAAGCCCACAAGGCTCTGGCGACCGGTGATGTGACTTGCTCCAATGAGCAGGTCAAGGGCAAGAACTACGTTGGCACCAACCTTGCGCTGGAGGATAAGATCGAGCTGAACTTGTTCTTCGCCAATGTTACCACCGATATGTATGCAGAAGTCAGCTACACCGACTTTGGCGGCAATGTGGTATCTTACACCGTGGACGGCGAAGACTTCGCCCTCTACGCAGGCACGACCTATAAGGTGCCCGTCACAAAGATCGTTCTGGCAGATGCTTTCAGCCCTGTGACCGTGACTGTCTATAACGCAGACGACACGATCCACGCTGCAGGCACAGACTCCGTGGAGAGCTACATTGCAAGAGCAGGCGAAAATGCCCTCAACGAAGCCATCATGAAGTTTGCCTACTCTGCAAAGCAATACTTAAGTTAATTTAAAAAGCTCTCAGCCGGTTTAAACGGCTGAGAGCTTTTTCCTTATATGGTGGAATTGTTTTGATAAGCGGCGATCTCCATCAACTTGGTTCGTTTCCATTCGGTCGGTGTGGGATTGCCTGATTTTTTAAACAGTCTGGTAAAGGTGGCCGGGTCATTGAAACCGCAAAGAGCGGCACTTTCTTTGATGGAGTATCCAAGGACAAGATATCGCTTTGCCTCATTGATCCGCACATCCAGAATATGGGCTTGCAATGTCATGCCGGTCTTTCGGCGGAACATTCGTGAAAGATAGTCCGGGTTCATGCCCACATGGTCGGCAATGTCCTTCAAGGTCAGCTTGTTCATATAGGAGGACTGGATGTAGTCGATGGTGGCGCGGATGTAATCGCGTTTTTGCTTCTGAGGGCGGATCAGCTGGGAGTAGAGCAAAAACAGATCGGAAGCAAGCTGATAGGGAAGGTTCTCATCGGGATCGGTCAGATCGTCCGCATGACGGAACATATCTTCCGGTGCGTCAAACACAGGAGGAAGTACAGAAAAACGGGAGGCCAGTGTGCCTGTGAAGCCCACCCAGCGGTACATCCACGGATCCTTCTCATCGGCCTGATAGCTGGCAGGTTCATCCGGCAGAATAATAAAGGCCTGACCGGGACCGACACGGTGAGAACCCCCACGGGAATACAGCGTTCCGGTGCCTTTGCAGACATAGTGGATCAGGGTCCCTTTTTGGGCGTCGGGCAGATTGTAGCGTCCCGGTTCGCACTGGGATTCTCCCACCAGGATGGGGTTGAGATCGGTCAGGTTGGCATTCATTTGGTGTTGAAACGCGAAGTACACGGAAAACACCTCCAAAATATTCGGCATATATCAAGAAATAGCCGTAATTTACGATGGAAAGTTCTGATTATGCATGGTATGATAATATCAGAAAAACGTTGTGGTGTAAAGTCGGAAATTTGAAGGAGTGTGTGGAATATGAAAAACGCAGGCAGAAGACTTCTGAGTATGCTTCTGATCGTGATCATGGTGCTGGGCATGGTTCCTGCCGGTGTCATGGCAACCGATTGCAGCCATGAGAATCTGACAGAGAAGGCCACCTATCAGGGCGATGAGACCCATCGGGTGCAGCAGGTCTGTGGCGACTGTGGTGAAGCCATGGTCAGCGGCGAGGCCTTTACGGTGGATTTCATGGCCGATGCCAAGCGTATGTCTGAGCTGGACGCATGGGATCAGATGCAGGTGGCGCGCTATTATAATCCGCAGAAGGGTGCCTATGAAAATGTTCCCGATGCCAGGTTTATCGGCAGCGGTGTGAATACCGCCCAGGCACAGGCAGCGGCGGAGCTTCACGCATGGGTGGAGGAAAACTGCAACTGGCGCCTTGGCAACCTCAACAGCATTTTCTCCGACAGCAAGCGCATCACCCTCAACGCAGGCGATGATCTGCAGTGGGGTCTGCGTCTGTGGACGATCTACATTGCCACCGGCAACAGCGGTTCTCAGACCGTGTTCTATATTGATGTCCCCAAAGCAGGCACCTACGATCTGGAACTTTCTACCTTCTTAGAAGATGGCAGCATCAATTTTGACGGCGGCAACGCGGGCGGCACCATCGATCTGTATGTCAATGGTACTCCTGTTCTGCAGGGACATTCCTTCAAGGGCAACAACGAGGTGGAAGATCTGACCATTGAGGATGTTGTGCTCCAAGAGGGCGAAAACGCCTTTATGTTCTACACCGTCAAGGATAAAAACGGCTACTCCTCCGGCTACGGCGATGCCGGTATTCCTCTGCGTTATATGGCTTTCACTCCGGCCTCTTCCTACGCAGAAGAATGCAGCGATGAAAATGATGACCGAATCTGCGATGTGTGCGGCGGTCTGCTTCCTGTCACGGAGGAGGATCTGATCCCCGAAGGCATGATCATTGTGGATTTCAAGGCGGCGGCAGAAAAAATGTCCCGGAAAGCTTGGTGGGGCGATCTGCGCAGTGCCAAGAATATAGCTACCGGCGGAAGCAATGCCGCCATCAAGGGTGTGGGACGCCATAACTCTGTGGGCAATATGACAGGCAAGGAAAAAACAGCCTACGGTGAACTGCTGGCGTGGCTTTCCAAGAACCAAAGCTGGAATATCGACGAAGAACAGACAAGACTCAGAGACGATTCTGTCACAAAGCGTGTCTTGTTCAATACCGGCGAGGAGGACTGGGGTCTGCGCCTGTCCACAGGCGCCCTCAACACCGCCGACCATACCAGCCGCGTCTATCTGACGGTGGATGCTGAGACAGAAGGCAGCTATACCATGGATCTTCTGCTCTACCGGGAGAACAAGGCCCTCAACTATGATGGCTCCAACGGCGGCGGTATCGTGTCCGTCTATGTCAACGATCAATTGGTGCTGGAAAACTATGCCACCTTGGGCAATAACGAGACGGTGGTGTTGTCTCTTGGCAATGTGCAGCTGCAAGAGGGCGAAAACTCTGTGGTTTTCCACTGCATCGGCGATATGAAGGGCAATACCCATTTCAACGGCGGAGACTCCGAACGCGCAGTGGCTCTGCGCGGCATGGTCTTTACCATGAATGACGGCCAAGGGCTTGTGGTTCCCGAGCAGGCCGTTCCGGCTCCCGGTGCCGAAGCCTTCTGTGTGGATTTTAAGGGTACCGTCAAAGAAATGGTCAAGCAGCCTTGGTGGGAAAACCTCGGCAATGTCACCAATATGGCAACTGCCACCTATGTGGCAGGCCTCAAGGGTGTCGGCCGCTACAACAATGCCTCCATGAGTATGGAAAATCAGGAAGCTTACGATGCCATGCTGGCCTGGCTGGCAGGCCATGCCAACTGGACCATCCATGAGGAAAAGACTTCCCTGCGCGGTGAAGGGGAGAGCCGCAGAATGATCTTCAACGGCACCAACACCGACTGGGGCATCCGTATGCACACGGCGCTTCTGAATACTGAGGATACAGCCAGCCGTGTGCAGCTGCTGGTCACAGCGCCGGTGGGCGGTGTGTACGAGCTGGATCTGACTGTCTTCAAGCAGGCCCAGCAGCCCAACTGGGACGGCGGCAACGGCGGCGGTTATGCCAGCATCTATGTTGGCGACAAGAAGGTCCTGGATAACTACTATTTCATGGGCGAAAATGAGACTGTGCAGATCCCTGTGGGTGAGGTGGAACTTCAGGAAGGGGACAATGTGGTCACCATCCACTTCATTTCCGATATGAAGGGCAAGGATCATACCAACGGCGCCGACTCCGAGCGTTCCATCGCCCTGTGCGATATGACCTTTACTCCGGTGCATCCTTCTTTGCAGCTGGTGAAGAACACGGCCTACCGCTATGATCTGCACGGAAGCTTCCTGGATGAAAACGCACAGATCACCGAAGTAGTTTCTTCCAATGAAGAGATCGTCACTGCCGAAGCGGATGAAGAGGGCAATGTGGTCTTCTGTGCGCTGGGTCGAGGCGAAGCCGAGGTCACGATAAAAGACGGCGAAAGCGAGACCGTCATCCCTGTGATCGTCAAGAGCGCCGAGGTGCAGATGCAGAATATCACCATGACCGAGGGCGAAGACTTGGTCGTCTGGGCAGATGGCATTGCCGCCACTGCCATGACCCATCAGGTGAAGACCTCCAACAGCGAAATGGTCAAGGCCCAGATCTACGGCGGCGGTGTCAAACTGGAAGCGCTGAAGCCCGGCTTTGCCAGAGTCATTTTGCAGCAGGGCGGCGATGATGCCTGCATCATCAATGTGCTGGTGGAAAAATATGTGGAGCCTGTCCCCACAGCCAAGAAGATCCCGTTGGATGAGACAGTCTCCGGCGAATATACCTATGATTTTGCCGCTATCGGCAATGGCACCTACAGACTGTGGCTGACCATGGAAGGCGACTGCGTGGGCGATATCGCCATCAACGGCGAGACCATGCTGGAAGGTATGCTGCTCCATGGAGAAGTGTCTCTTGGTGAGGCAGAACTGAGCAAGCATACCAACACCCTGACCATCATCACAGACGGTGAAGCCAAGCTGACTCAGATTCTTATGGTGCCTGTGTCCGGCTGTGAGCGTGTGCAGGTCATGCAGGCACAGCGTGCTGTGATCGATCTGCGTGACGGCTATCTGGCAGCAGATACCGAGATCGAACAAGATACCTACTGGGCCCATTCCACCGACGAAACAGTCGCCACTGCGGCTTTCAATACAGACGGTGAACTGAAGATCTACGGTCATACCCCCGGTACGGCGGAGATCCTGATCGAGCGGGACGATATGACTGTCTGCTTCGTGGAAGTGGAAGTTCTGGCACGAGAGGGAGAGATCCCAGAAGCCGAGCCTGTGGTCATGGACTTTATGGGCACTGCCCGTGAAATGGCGCAGCAGCCTTGGTGGAACGACCTGAAGGCAACGGATCTTTCCACCATGAAGGTCATCGGCCACCATCCCGATGGTTGGCTGGGCAATATGGATGAGACCCAGCAAGCGGCCTATGAGCAGATGCTCACATGGTTGGATGAAAACAAAAATTGGAATTTTGACGAAAGCCGCTCTCAGCTTTCCAATACCGATTATGTCAAGAGCGTCACCTTAAACAGCGCCGAGACTGCTCAGTATGGCTTGCTTTTCTACAGCGCCAAGTATCTCAACGGCGGCGATAAGTCCAGCTTGTACTTTACCGTCGAGGCCGCTGCCACCGGCGAGTACTTCATGGAGCTGTCGGCCTATCATGCCATCGGCTCCTATGTCAATGTCAATAATGTCTGCGCAGGCGGTATTGCCGATATCTATCTCAACGGCGAGAAGATCCGCGAGAAATACTCCTTCGCGGCAGATCCTGCCGGTGTGATCACCGTCAATCTTGGTGTTGTGGAGCTGGATGAGGGCGAAAACGTTCTGCAATTTGATATTCTCTCCGACCGTTTCGGCGGCACCAACAACTCCGACCGTGCACCGGCTCTGCGGTCTGTGACTTTCCGACCTGTGCAGGCGCTGAGCGTGGCGGACTATACCAAGAAAACCGTAAACCTCAACGAAAACTTCCTGCCCTTTGATGAGAAGGTCTCCTATGTGACCCATCGGGCGGTGTCCTCCAATGAGGATATCGTCAAGGCTGAGATCGGCAGAAACGGTCTGCTGGATCTGGAAGGTGTTGATGTCGGTGAGGCAAAGGTGCAGATCCTGCGTGGAGAAAAGGTGCTTTGCACCATCGATGTGTGCGTGACGGAATATGACGGCGATATCGATGGCCTTGGCGGCAACACCGTCAAAGCAGATTTGAGCACCATGACAGTGGACATCCCTGCCGATGGCCTGTATGCCATGCAGGTGCAGGGCGAGGGAAATGGCAGTTTGCTGGTGGACGGTGTGAGTGTCTATTCTGATCTTGTCCTTTCCGGAAACCGCAATCTTGGCGCTGTCAGCCTGACAAAGGGCCTTCACACCATCACGGTGCAGGGCGATGCCGAGGTGCAGTCCATCGTCTTTGTTCCTCTGGGAACTTGGACGGCCGAAAAGGGCAGAACCTTGTATCTGACCCTGACGGAAAGCTATTTTGCCTTTGATGCCGATGTATCGGCACTGAGTGTCACTTGTGAAAACCCCGATGTGGTCACGGCCTCGTTTGACGAAGACCGCGATCTGGTTCTGTCCTGCAAGAAACTCGGCACTGCCAAGCTGACCGTCAGCGGCGGCAAACTGCCCATCACCATGCAGGTGAAGGTGGTGCAACCCCAGGAACTCAAGGAAATTTCCTATACCCTCGATGGGTTTGAAGCTGCCACATTGCCTGTGGGAACAGTTTGCATCGGCGATGTCAGCGGTGTGACCCTCAGCGGTACTACTGTGGAAGAAAAGCAGCTGCGCAAGGAAGGCGCTGTGTACTTTACTTCCTCCGATATTTCTGTTGCCACGGTGGATCAGACCACCGGCAATGTGACCTGTGTCGGCGAAGGCGCCGTGACCATCACCGCCTACGCGTTGCTGGACGGCATCACCAAAACAGCCCAAGCTGCTTTGGTGGTCACAGACGATACAGATCTTGCATCCATTGAGATCAAGTCCGAACAGACCTACCTCGGTGTGGGCAATTCCATGACCTTGACCGCCAATGGCCTGAAATCCTCCGGGGTCAAGGCAGATATGAGTTTGTACCCCGTCAGCTGGAGCGTGGATGATGAGGCCATTGCCGTGATCTCCGAAGACGGCCGTCTGACCGCTGTGGAGACAGGCACCGTCACTGTGACTGCCACTGCAGGTGTGCAGCGTCGTGCCGTTGTGGGCATGATGCAGATCACTGTGGTCAGTGATGAAGACCTGGCAAGCGGCGATATCTATCTGGATTTTGCCAATGAGCGTGTCAATAATCTGAAGACCGCTACCTTGGAACAAGACGGCATGGAGCTTGACCGGGAAAAGACCTATGGGCAAGGTGCCTTGTTCGGCTATAACAACGCCAACGGTATGTACGTCAAGCTGCCTGAGGGCGAGAGCTTTGTGCTGAATTTTGAAGTCAAGCGCTCCGGCTGGTACCGCCTGGAAGTGACCGGTACATCCCAGTCTCTCGGCGGTGATAACAACTTCTTTGTGGATGACACCCATTATATGGGTCATGTGGACTTTACCTCCGGGCAGATCGGTATGCCGTGGGCAACGCAGCGGCAGCTCAATACCGTCTGGCTCGATGCCGGTATCCACTTCATCCGGATGCAGGCTGTGACAGAAGGCAGCAACGAACTTGGCTGGTATCGCTTCCATTCGGTGGAAGATCCCGGTCAGGTGCAGATGGAGCTGTCTGTGGAAGAGCCTGTTCTGGCAGGGCAGAGCGTCAGCCTGAATATGAAGCTGACCGATGAAAACGAAAGCGGCTTCTTCCTGATCAACCGAGGAAAAGCACCCTCTTATACCAACTATTATTCCGTCACTTCCTCCGAGCCTTCTGTGCTCTCCGTCTCCGGCTCCAAGCTGAACGCGCTGCGCGCAGGTACTGCGGTGGTGACTGTTACGGCTCAGATCAATGGCGAGACCGTGACGAAGGAACTGCCTGTCACTGTAGAAGAAGGAACCATCGCTTCTGCCGAACTTTTGGCGGAAAGAACCACCTTCAAGCCGCAGGAGACCACTGTGCCTCTGACCTTTACCGCCTATGCGGCCGATGGCAGTGAAGTGGCTGTGCAGCAGATCACCTATACCACCTCCGATGCATCGATTGCCGATGTGGATGAGACGGGGCTTGTTACCGTCAAGGAAAAGATCGGTTCTGCGTTGATCACCGCTGCCGTCATGGATGGTGATCGTGAGATCACAGCCGAAATCTGGATCACCGTGACCGAGGGCAAGACCGAACCGACCCTCTACACCATGGAGGAGCGAGCCAACGCACAGGAAAACGTTCTCAAATATGACTGGGCCTGGCAGCAGAAGGAAAATGCGGTCAGACTGGCAGATTACTATGTGGAAAACCTGGATCTGATCTACAATATGTGGATCCGTGAGGGACTTCCCAGAAATACGCAGGTCGGCTTTGAGAGCGATCCCAACTATCGCTTCTGCCGCTACTGCGGCGTGGATCTGGTGGGCATCTACAGCCACTATCCCTGGATCGTAGATCCCATTGAAAATCCTTGGAAGATCACTTGCCCGGTGTGCCGCCGTGATTTCCCCTCAAATGACTTTGAAAGCTACTACAAATCCGGCCTTGATGAACAGGGATATTTCCATAAGGAAAATGCCGATCCGCAGTATCTTGTCAATGAGCTGTACCCCGAAAAGGGGGAAGGCTGGGGTGTGGATGACGGCTGGGGCTACAAGGCAGAAGATGGCACCCATACCTATATCAACTACTACCTTCAGGTCGTGTTCCGCTCCATGAGCAGTAAGCACGGCATGAATGATATCCTGCCTGCTCTGGCTGAGGCCTATATGTTCACAGGAGATGAAAAGTACGGCTCTGCCGGTGCCATTCTCCTTGACCGTATGGCGGATATCTATCCCGAATATGACTACGGTCGGTACTCCATTGCCAACTATGCCAACTCGGATGGCGGCAACGGCTGCGGCAGGATCGTGGGCGCCATCTGGGAAGCGGACCATATCGGCCCTGTGCTGTCTCAGGCGGTGGATGCCTTCTGGCCTGCTATGGACAACCCCGATGTCATCGAGTATCTTCGTTCCAATGCCGCCTTCAAGGGTGTGGCTGCCGAGGATATCACCCCCGAGTATGTTCGTGAAAACGCGGTCAATGGCATCTTGCTGGAGCTGATCCGCGCCCTCTATGAGCGCGATTGCTACGGCAACCCCGGTATGCAGCAGGAAGTGGCTGCCACGGTCGCTGTAGTGTTGGATCGTGAACCCGAAACGCCGGAACTGATCGACTGGCTGTACGAGACCAGTGTGGTCACAGGTGATGTGAATAACTTCCACAATTCCGGCGGCGATCTGAACAGACTGCTGGTAGAGGATGTGTGCCGTGATGGTTTCGGCTACGAGGTCTCCTATTTGTACAACAGCCTCTGGCCTTTGAACCTGATCTACGCGGCAGAAGCGCTGTCCGATTATGACAAGGTGGAAGGCGCCAGCTTGTGGGAAAACCAGAAGTATGTCAATATGTTCACTGCCATGACAAGACTCTCCGTCTGCGGCAGACTGATGGCCCAGACCGGTGAGGCAGGTGCGGTACAATCTCAGACCTTCAGTGTGGTTCCCGATGATCTGATCACAGCCTTTGTCAGAACCGAAAATGTGGAAGTGGCCCAGTGCCTGTACTTCGCCAACGGCAACAAAGTCGACGGACTCCATGCCGATATTTTCACCAAGGATCCTGAGTCGGGTCTGCGCGATAAGATCCAGCAGATCATCAATACCTACGGGGAATTTGATACCGGTAATTCCAACATGATGTCCGGCTTCGGAATCGCCATCTTGCGTGAAGGCCCCTCCAAGTATCTGCCCGGTGTCAACGACCATGCATTCTCCGATTACTGGATGTACTTCGGCCGCTCCGGCGGTACAGGACATGAAAAGTACGATGCGCTTGCCATCGATCTGGAAGGCTTCGGCATTGGCCTGAGTTCCACCATGGGCTATCCCATGCGTGTGGTCGGCGGCGATCCCGAACGTGAGCAGTGGGTGAGAAATACCACCTCCCACAACACTGTAGTGGTCAACGATCAGGGCCAGTCCAAGACCTACGGCGGCTTCCCCATGCATTTTGAGGATGCAGGCAGCGTCAAGGTCATGGATGCGGAAAATTCCGCAGCCTACCCAGAGACCGATATCTACAGAAGAACCCTTGTGACCGTGGCGGCACCCAACGGTGTCCATTATGCGGTGGACTTCTTCCGTGTCCTTGGCGGTTCGGAGCATGTCTACTCCTTCCACGCCGCCGGCAATACCGATCCTGCGGTGCAGGGACTGGATCTCATCGAACAGCCCATGGGCACTTACGCAGGTGCGGATATTCCCTTCGGTGCTTACTATGAAGCAGGGGTGGATGGCTCCAGAGAAAGCCGCGGTGGCGGTTACAGCTGGCTTAAGGATGTCTGGCGTGACGACAGCCCTGAAAATACCTTCTCTCTGGACTGGGAGATCAGGGATTTCCACAACAGACTCTCCACCACCTCCGGCATCCATCTGAGACTGACCATGCTCTCGGATGAACCCATGACTGAGGTCGCCATTGCCGATGCGGTACCTCCGCAGAACGGCACCAATCCCGATCATCTGGAATACGCTCTGGTGAGAAGAAGCGGCGAACCGGGAATGGATACCCTGTTTACCACCATCATCGAGCCCTATCAGTATGCTCCCCTCATTGCGTCTGCCGAGCTGGTGGATGTCCGGTTGGTGCAGGGCAGTGAAACGGCGCAGGATCGTGCCGCTGCCATCAAGACCACCTTGGTCACAGGCCGTGTGGACTACATCATCTATGCCACCAACCCCGACTGCACCTATGAGATCGATGGAACCTTCAGTTTCCGAGGCTTTGCCGGTGTGGTCAGCTATGAAAACGGCATTTTGACCTACGCATGGGGCAGTGAAGCGGAGCTGGTCACCAATGTGATCGAACACGCGCAGGCTCGTGTCACAGGTCAGGTGGAGTCCTTTACCGAGGGCATTGAAGACCGCTATTACCTTACTGTGACCATGGACAGCCCTGTCTGCGCACAGGAGCTGACAGGCCGTTACATCTATGTCAACAACGACGGCGAACGCAACGCTGCCTACCGCATCTACGACGCCGAAGTAAGCGGCAATACTGCCGTGCTGGATCTGTACTCTCAGACGCTGGTTCGTGAGTATGTGGATGAACTGAACTTGGATCTTGGCTTCAAGCACAATATTGCTGTGGGTCAGACCTATTCCATCCCCTTGTCTGCTGAATATGATATGGCGTCTCTTGTGAACTATATCCCGGATCAGGTGGTCAAGGCAGGCTACCGTGTCGATCTGCAGGTGGGTGTGGAAGAATCCGGCGTTGCCTATGAGGCGGAAGGCTTGGTCAAGGGCATGAAGATCAACGCATCTACCGGCAAATTGACCTGGACAACTTCCAAA
>JAGBBD010000061.1 GCA_017938625.1 Oscillospiraceae bacterium
CGGACGGAAGTGGAGTAGGCATTGTTATACACATTGCCCTCTTCGTCCACGATCTTGATAGCAAGCTCGTCTGCCATTTCCATGGCGCGGACGGAAGCCGTCACCTTATAGAGCGTATTGCTGAAAGATGCCCAGTCAGAGGATGCCACTTCTGTGGTCTTCACCGTCTTACCCTGAGAGGTCTGGGTGATGATGGCGGTGTAGGATTTGGAAGCGTCGAGGCTCTTGGGGAACATGAAGTTGACAGCCAGTTCGTTGCCAAGGTTCATGTTGGTACCTGCAATATCGATCAGCTCAATGGGCTTTTCTTCAGGCTCTTCCTCGCCGCCGGTCTTGGTGACCAAGCCGCAGGCAGGACAGATGGTTTCATCCACACCGTCCACGGTGTAGGTGATCGCCTTGCTGTGCTTACAGACAGCAGGATCATAGGATGCGCCGGTATAAGCAACCACATAGATCACAAAGCTCATGGTGCCGATCTCATCACCCTCGGCATCCAATGCCTTGATGGAGATGGGATAGCGACCGACCTGCGTTCTGGAAGGTGTCCAGACCAGCTTGCCTGTGACCGCATCAAACTTCATGCCCTTGACCAGACCTTCCAGCACATAGGCATCTGCCAGCTTTTCGCCGCCCAGAGGCAGCTCCATACGGTAGCCTGCCTTCACCACCTTGTCTGTGGTGTAGGTGAAATACTCCATGCTGTCGAAGGATGCAGACATGGGGATATAGTAAGTCTGACCCTCGGCGATGTTGTACTCATAGCCAAGCTCCATACGGAACTCATCCACATAGCCGCGGATAAAGTCCTGATGTGCCATATCCAGCGTCACGGTACCGTCGGCATTGCGCTGTGCACCGCAGATCTCGTAAACACCGTTTTCCATACCATCGTTGTTGACGAAAATGTACTTGCCGACAAGGCTTTCCATATCGCAGATCTCGTTGACACTGACGGTCATGGTATAGTTTTCAGCCAACTCCTTGGTGAAGTCCAGCACAGAACCTGTGACAGAAGCCAGCGCATCTTCAAAGCCGATGCCGTCCTTCTTGTCCATGAGCATCTGCGCCTCGTTGCCGTAGGCATAAACCATCTTGCCGTCACGGTAGGTAGCAACACCCACAAAGCCGCGGAAGACGAACTTGCCGCCGTCGATGGAGTAGGTTCTGTTGGGGTTGGTGGTATAGAGGATATAGTCCTCTCTGCCGGTCACAAGAGTGGTCTTGATGGCAGCGGTACGCTCGTTGAGAGCTTCTTCACCATCAATGGGCGTCATATCCACCAGCTCGGCGGAGACGACCTGCATATCATACTGATAAGGCTCGATGACAGAGGAGAACAGGGTGTCAAGACCCTCAGCGCCGCTGTTGCGCACCAGCATAAACTCCACATGGTCGGGAGCTCTGCCGTCCTGCGCAGGCTGACCGTTGGCAAGTGCCACTTCCGTCATAGGCTCTTCCGAGAGCATGGTCAGTCTCATGTGGATACCTGCAGAGGTGGCCAGCTGATTCTGGTAATCCTCGATCTGCCAGTCCACGGTGAAGACATTGCCCGGCTCGTTGTCACGGTAGACATCGTCCAGCCAGTTGAAGCCGGAGCCTGTGTTGATGGCAGCGCCGGTCTCTTCGAAGAAGTCGTAATCACCGAAGGGGATATCGGCGCCTGCGTAGGTGCCCATGGGCTGATGGACCATTTCAAGGCCCTCGGTGGTGGGCTGGATGCGGGTAGCACCATGGAAGGAGTAGACATGGTCGCTGCCGCCGAGAATGCGGAAGAAGTCCACGCCGTAGTCCACGCCATTGTCGCCCTGCACCGTCACCACGGTACGGCGGTAGATATCCGTCTGCTCATAGAAGGCAGGCGCATCCACGTCCATGACCTTGACCTTGCCGGAGTCCTCAAAGTGCAGAGGGAAGCCTGCATCGGAGCTGCTGACCTGACAGGATTCATCCACCACCACCGTGTTGTTGGAGACGGGGTGCTGGATCCACTGCAGACGGTTGTAGCTATCGCCGGACATGACCTGAGGATAGCCCATGTTGCCGTTGAGAGGCAGACCGAAGGCAGACAGCTCCAGTTTCATGGTTTCAAAGTGGGTGTGGGTATCGGTTCTGCCGAAGCCCATCCAGAAATCGAAGAATTCCGCTTCGTTTTCGCCCTGAATGTAGGTCTCGGGACCGCTTCTGAGCACAGCCAGACCATAGCCGGTGAGCATTTCCGAGCGGCTGAGATCATAAGTGCCGTGCTCCTCCACAAGTCTCAAAATGGCATTGCGCAGACCCGTTTCGGGATCCTTTGTGAAGATATCGGCATGCAGGCCATCCACGGAGTTGCCGTTTCTGGAATAGATCGCCTGTGCGATCTCCGCGTCGCCGGTTGCCAGGAAGGCAGGCATCAGCACCTCGGGCTGCACCAGAGCAGGCAGGGCCTGGAAGGCACCGGGCGTCTCATGCAGATCAAGGCACAGTCTGCCGCAGCAGGTGACCTTCATGTAGGCACGGTACATATTGAGGAACTTGGGATTCTCCCACAGGTTTGCGCTCTCTGCATTCTCATAACCATTGAGGGCATCGGCGCAGTCCAGCAGGTTGGTCAGCCAGATATAGTTGTAGCTCATGGAGCCTTCGTTGCCGAAGCCGCCGCGGTCTACTTCCTCCACCAGCACGCGGTACACATCACCGCCGGTGTTCCAGCCGTTGGTATGGGTGCCGCCCTTATCGCTGGCATGGAAGATCCAGTCGATCAGTTCCTGGGTTTCGGGGTTGGAGTCAAGGCAAACTGCCGTCAGCGCAGCGCCTGCCTGGGGAATGCCGAAGTTGCCCCATGCAACACCGGTATAGTAGGAGTTGATGGCTTCGCGCAGGATGCCGTTTTCCGCGTTGAGGCGGATATACTCGGGGGTGATATCGGCGGGATCCATGCCCTTCAGATCTGCCTTGCCGCGCAGATATTCCACCACATCCGGGTTATCGGCGCAGGGCCAGAAGGCATCCACCGCCTTGGCAAGGCACTGGATCAGCTGGGACTCCCAGATCAGGTCCGTGACCTTGCCGAAGTTACCGGCGTTGCCGCTGTACCAGGTGCGCAGATGGCTCCACAAGGACAGGTCGTAGCCGGGATAGACATCGGCATAGCGGTCGATGAGGATGGCACCGGCAGAGCCGTACTTCTCATCACCCGTATACAGATAAGCTTCGCGCAGGGTGTTGAGAACGGAAGTCGCACCGTGAGGGCCGGTAGAGCCGGAGACGGTGTACATGGTGAAGGTCACATAGTAGGCGATGAACAGATAGGCCCGCTCATTGCCGTTGACATCATACTCACCGTTGAACCAGCCGAAGCCGTTGTCCACGCCCCAGCCTTCGCCGCGTTCGGGATAGAGGGTGTTGACCAGATACTGCTCGCCGCCGTTTGCCATGGCGCGCTCCACTGTGAAGTGGCCGGTCTCATCCAGACCGCACTTAAAGAAGGAGCCAAAGTCATTGGAGGGGAAGTCCATGTCGCAATGGGGGCAAGTGACCTTCCAGGGATTTTCAATGGGATCGACCTTATAGTGATAAGCCGTGCCATAGCCCTGTGCCACAAGGTCTGTGCCGCAGCCGGGGCAGATGGCATACTCCGTGTCGCCCAGCAGGGTCAGACGGGAGTTCTTGGGGATGGCTTCATGGATCCATGCGTCATACAGAGCATCGATATTTTCCACATAGTAGTCTGCCAGCGCAACGGCCTCTTCCTTTTCCTGCCATGCCCAGTCATACTTGAGCACGTTTTCCTGTGCGTTGGCGCGCTCTTCATAGGTATAGATGGTGGGCTGGGACTTACCGGCGGTGACAGTGATCCAGATGGGGCACTCCAGCTGTCTGCCGTTTTCATCCACGATGGCAGTCAGCAGGCAGGAGCCGACCTTGCCGGTCAGAGTCACCTGACCTTCTGCGGAAACAGAAGCAATGGAGGTATCGGCGCTTTCATAACTGATCTGCACACCTTCGGGTACAGCCGTCATTTCACCCTCCAGACCGAAGAGCTTCACCGTCAGGGGGAAGGGCTCCGCGTCGGGACGATGGGTGGTAAATTCCGCACTGACCTCGGCAGACACGATGCTGCCCTCTGCCACGGTGATGGGAACTTCCACCACACGCTTTTCACCCAGAATCTCCGCCGTCACGGTGATGGTGACAGAGCCGGGCTTCTTGGCATTGAGGTAGGTGGTGAACAGGTCTCTTGTGATGCTGACCACGGAAGGATCGGAAGACACCGCTGTGTAGTAGTTGGTGTAATCCGGGGTCTCGGTCTCATAGTGCAGATAGTAGGGGTTCTGATTGGCGTCGGACAGCTCCAGATCCAGCGTGGTCTGCTCGCCTGCCACCAAGGTATCCTTGGCAGCGCCCACCGTCATGGAAACGGTGTTGGGATCTTCCACAGGATAGAACTTGACCTGACCTGCCATGATGTGTCTGGCTTCTTCCGCTCTGTAGCGCATGGTATGTACGCCTGCGTCCAGCCAGATGGTATTGTAGATGCCGCCGGCATCATAGTTGCTGGCAGTATCGGCGCCGAAGTCGGGAGAGCCCACATAGTGATCGTCCACATAGAAGCCTGTCAGACAGCCCACATAGTACAGGCTGAAGCCTCTGGCTTCCACGCGGTACCAGCCGGCGCGCTTGATCATAAAGTCCAGAACCAGCTCGCCGCCCACAGGCACATTGAAGCGGAAGCCGCCCTTGTGCCATGTGTTGGTCTCCAGGTTTTTATAAGACAGCTCACGGTTGATCTCGATGCCGTCTTTTTCCAAAGTGGCAGTCTCCATCTTGGGAGCGCCTTCGTTGTAGAATTTAAATTCCACAGCCTTTCTCGGCTGCTCTTCGTTGGCTGCCACGGTGATGGTCATTTCATCACGGATCACCTTGTCTTCCACACCGATGGTGGCGATGACCGTGACCTTGCCCTGCTTCAGGGCTGTGAAGTAGCCATCCTCGGTGATGGTGCCGGCAGTTTCGTCTGCCAAGCTCCATGCCACAGGATACAGGCTCATATCTGCCGTAACACCGGAGGCCTTTTTGCCGGTGACAGAGAAGTGGATGTTGTTTTGCTCCGCCACAGTGGTGACAGGTGCCTGCACGGTGATGGAGGCAAGATCCGTATCGTCGGTAACGGTGATGAGCGCAGTATCCTTGACGGTCTTTCCGTCATACAGACCGTAGACCGTAATGGTCGCCGTGCCCTCACCCACGCAGGTGACTGCACCGGTGTAAGGCTCTACCTTGGCCACGTTCAGATCGGAGGAGGTGAAATACAGGCTGTCGAACTGATCCTGTGTCAGCTCGTTCAGTTCTGTCGTTCTGCCGCTGACAGCGGAAGTTGCCGTGCTGCCGTGGGGCAGGACGAGAGAATCCACATCGTTGAGGGTCAGGCGGATGTCGCGCAGAACTTCCGGCATATTGGTCGCCGTCACGGAAAGAGCGCCTGTTCTGGTCTCGTTGCCGATGGTCATGGTGCACAGAATGTCGGCAGTATCGTTCTTGCCCACCAGATCCACCTGTGCTGTTGCCACCTCGCGCTTGCCTTCCACACTGGGGATGGTCTCATACACACGGGTCAGCTTGGACAGGGTCAGAACATCGGTGCTGCTGCTTTCCACGCTGACCTTGTCACGCAGGGTGTTTTCATCCACACGCAGGAAGTTGCCTGTGGTGGAGATGGGTCTTGCGGTGACGGTGGCGCTGGTCTTGTCATGGCGAAGCTCAGAGCTGAGCTCCATCTGCACCGTGTCGAAGCCCACTTCGCGCACTTCGACATCGTCAAACCACAACGTGCCTTCCCAGCCGGACAGATCTCTGTCGGCAGGCGATGCATAGTGGCAGTTGACAGTGAAGCGGGGCATACCGTAGACTGTGCCCTCTCCGTCCACAGGGGCGCGGGCAAAGATGACCATATCCGTCCACTGTCCATCCTCCAGAGCGGTCAGGTCCACAATGGTACCGTTGTAGATCTCGTCCACAACACCGGATGCGGAGTTGGAGAAATAGTCATAGATCTGAGGAATCACACGCAGATCATACTTTGCACCCTCGGCGCGCTTGTAGCCCTCCACCTTGACGCGGAAGCTCATCTCGTACAGATGGCCCAGCTCCATGGGAGCAAAGTGACCGTTCTTGGGCACGTTGGCAAAGGTCACGGAGCCGTTCTGGGTGCCGTTGGGGTTCAGTTCCAGCTTCAGCGCCATATTGCCGGTACCGTCGTCCACGACCTGGGCGCTGAGCCACTGGGTCTCAGAGGCAGGGGTCAGACCGTTCCACAAGGACGCATTGTCAAAGCTGCTGATATCGGCTTCCAGCGTGTTTTCGCCTGCATCGGCAACGGTCAGCGCCAGATCCTGCGTAAAGACCAGATCGTTCTGCTGCACGGTGACGGTGACCGTCACATCGCCGTTGGCAAGGGTAAAGAAGGTATTTGCTTCTTCATCGATCTCAATGACACCCTCTTGGGACATGGCATAGGAAATATCCACTTCTGCGGCGGTGACGGCATCGCCGTCTTCACCCACCATATCGAAGGCAAATTCCTGCGTGGTGGCGCGGGCAACGGTGCTGGTCTCCACGCCCTTGACGCTCACTTCGGCAGACACCAGCTTGGAGGTCTCCAAGATCTGCACGGGCACGGTGACAGTCTCTTCCACACCGCCAAGATTGGCAGTCACTTCCACCCATGCATCGTCGCAAGCCTGCGTACCTGTGACCTGCAGCATGGCATCGGTGGTGAGAGTGGCAGGGACGATCTGTGCTGTGAGCACAGCTTCGTCGGACACGGTCACTTCCCAATCTGCGCCCACGGCGCTGTTCATCATGCCGCTGACTATGATGGGAGTCTGCACCGTGCGCAGACGCTTTTCGCAGATGCTGCCTGCCACAAGACGCATGGCAGGTGCTTCGGCAGGCACAAGCTCCAGACCGTTCCAGCGGATCTTTGCCGTGTTGCTTGCCAGACCGCTGTCCTTGCCGGTGACGGCAAGACGGAGGATATGCTCACCCTGTGTCAGCTCCACGCGGCGCAGTCGGCTGAAGTCTGCCAGCTTGTTATCGCTGTCGTAAGTGTTGATGGTGCCGAGATAATATTCGTCCACATAGACGCTGACTTTGCCGCCTGCGTTCTGGCGCACATAGTGCAGCACAGGCTCATACCAGCCGTCTTCGGAAACTTCAATGGTAAATTCCTTGGAGGCGCTGTCACCGGTCAGCTGGAACTCATCGGCGGAGAAGTCATAGCTTTCGCCGTAGGCTTCTTCCACAGTCACAGGGATGACCACATCGCCCACGGTGATCTCTGCCTCGCCTGCCTGCAGGGCAGTCAGCGTCAGCATAGAGCCGTCCAGAGAGGCTTCCACCACATCCTTGTCGGAGGACAGGGCTTCTTCTGTGACGGTGTCGGTAAAGCTCAGGTAGCTCGTGCGCAGATCCAGCACACGGCTTGCACCGGCCTTCAGCACTTCGCCGCCCAGAGGCTCGAAGGAAATGCTGTTGAGGTTGATGTTGCAGCGGCCGGAGACCACGGTGGTCTCGCTGTCAAAGGCATGGGTGGAGTTGAGGTAGACGGAGTTTTCGCCCTCGTTGAGCCAGACCTTGCCCACATGGTTGACCGCGCCATAGTAGTTGGCAGCGTTGGAGTAGCTTCTGCCGCTGAAGGAGTAGTCGGCATAGACCTTCTGGCCGTTGACATACACATCCGCAAAGCCACCGCCGCCACCGCCATGGGTCATGGACTGGGGGCTGTAGTTCACGTTGGAGCGGAAGGCGTCCAGCTCCATGGCATACCAGCCGGACTCCTTGGCGGTAACTGTCAGAGCCAGCTTAGCGCGCTCGGGGGTGGTGCTGTTTCCGTGGTAGTAGCACCAGTAGCTGACGCCCCAGGGTACATCATTGGAGGCATTGAAGTAAGCACGCTTCCACCAGTTGGTAAAGTTGGAAAGATCTTCGTCGATGTTCCAGTCTGTGTATTCTTCCAGATATGCCTGCATTTCGGCATAGGCTGCCTTCTGAGCAGCCGTAGGCGCCACGGCATTGGCATAGCGGCCGATGTAACGGGTGTTGGCATCGGTGGCAGCCAGATCGTCCCACCAGCTCTGGGTGGAAGCTTCCTTGGCGAAGGCCTTGAAATCCACCACGATGGGAGTCTTGGCCTCGTTGATCAGCGCCTCTACCGTCACAGGGATGACGCACAGGAGGGTATCGCCCTCATAAACAGAGAGTTCCGTATCGCCCGGCTCTCCGGCATTCAGGACCAGCATGCCGCCTTCAAAAGAAGCTTCTGCCACATTCTCGTCATCAGACACCACGCTGTGGGTATCTGCCGTGGGCACATCGGTAAAGGCAAGCCAGTCGGTGGTCAGATCCAGAGTATTTTCCGTGCCCTCCAGAACATTCAGCCCCTCCAGAGGCTCAAAGGTCATGGAGTTGAGGGAAATGTTGCAGCGGCCGGATTCAACAGTGGTAGGGCCGTTGTAGGCATAGATGGAATCGAGCACCACGGCGTTTTCGCCCTCATTGAGCCACACGGCGCCCATGTTGTCCACAGAGCCGTAGTAACGGCCGGTGTTGCCATAGCTTCCCGTGTCGAAAGAGTAGTCCTCATGGACAAGATCTCCGTTGACGTACACATTCACATGGCCGCCGCCACCGCCACCACCGTGGCAAAGGGGCTGGCTCTGGGTGTAGTAGGAACTGGAGCGGAAGGCATCCAGTTCCAGACGGTACCAGCCCTCAGCCTCTGCCTTGATGGTCAGAGCCAGCTTGGAGCGCTCAGGGACAGAAGAACCGGCATGGAAATAGGTATAGTAATTCAGACCCCAGGGGATATCCTCAGAGGTATTGAAATACACACGCTTGAACCAGCCCTTGAAATTGGAGGCAGTCTCATCGATGCTCCATGCCTCGTTTTCTTCTAAGTACGCAAGCATGCTTTCATAGGCAGCTTCCTGATCCTTGGTCATGGCAGCAGCTGCCGTGACTCTGCCCAGAAAGCGTATGCTGCTGTCGGTGGAAGGAAGTGCATCCCACCAGTCCTGCTGGGCAGCTTCCTTGGCAAAGGCCCTGAAGTCTGCCACGATGGTCTCGGGCTGCGCGGCTTCTGCCGCCTGCACAGGCATAGCTCCCACAGGGAACATTCCCAGCAGCAGAACGAGCGTCACCAGCAGGGAGATCATTCTTTGAAACAGTCTGTGTTTCATATTGTTTTCCTCGTTTCTTTGAGATCTTCAGATACATACAAACGGACGAGCACTGTTCGCCCCCGGTATTTCGATTGGGGACGGACACTGCCCGTCCGTTTCTTTTAAGCAACCGATGAACAGATCGGCTATTTGATTGGTGGGTCCCCGAAGGGACCCACCTGTTTGTTTTTTGCAGGAGGCGGTCAGAGGTCTGACCGCCGGAGCCACACATCGTCCATCAAGCGTGTCATTGCGAGGACCACGAGGAGCAGCGCGACGTGGTGGGACGTGGCAATCTCAGCAATCTATTTGTATAGCACGCATCTGCGTCAGCCGCCGATACTGCCTTGAGATTGCCACGCTCATTTCATTCGCTCGCAATGACAGTTGTTATAGGATTACTGTCTGCTCAGCAGGTATGCCTTTGCGGAAGTTGCGAACTTCATGATGGCATTGTACAGAGGAGCAGCTGCAGTGGCGGAGCCACGGTTTGCGTAGCTTTCCACGGAGTCGGAGCCGTATGCGAAGGGCTCTTCTGCGCCTTCGTCATAGACTTCC
>JAGBBD010000062.1 GCA_017938625.1 Oscillospiraceae bacterium
CTCAGCGTCCTTGATGGTCAGGGTCAGAGTGTCGGTCATTTCCATGGCGCGGACACGGACACCGACCTTGCTTCTGCCGGTGCTGAAGAATTCCCAATCGGAGGAGGGGATCTCGTAGGTCACGCCGCCCTCATCGTCGGTCTCCTGATGGATGTAAGCAACATAGTCGCCTGCCACCTTGGGATCGTTGATGATGAAGTTGACCTGCAGCTCGTTGCCCAGGTTCATGTTGGAGCCGGCAACGGTGGTCTTGGTGATGGTCTTGATGACGCCTTCGCAGACATCGCAAGCGCAGTCCTTATCTTCGTCCACGCAGTCAGCGGTTTCGGTGGAAATGACTTCGCCGCAGACGCAGGTGACGGTGGTGGTGTGAGTCTTGTCGCCGTTGTAAACGGTCTCGGAAGTGGTCTCTGCATGATCGCAGGCAGCTTCCACAGGAGCCTCACAGCCGTCGCAGTAGCCGTCGCCATCTTCGTCGGCGCAATCTTCAATGACAGCGTCTTCGATCACTTCACCGCAGACACAGATGACGGTCTTCTCATGAGTACCATCGCCGTTGTCGATGAAGGAGACGGAGGTGTTGGTGTGCTTGCAGGCGAAGTCGCCGCCGCACCAGTCACACAGACCGTCGGGAGTCTCGTCCTTGTCTTCGCAGGGCAGAGCCTCGGGAGTAGTGGCAGGCTCGTTGCAGATGTCGCAGGCGTAGTAGACATTGTGGGTCTCATCGCCGTTGGACACGATCACACGATGGGTGTAAGGATGCTTGCAGGCAACGGTGCCGCCGCAGATGTCACAAACATTGTCGCCGTCATCATCGGCGCAGTTGTCGGTCACAGCCAGACCAACGTTGACCAGGATCTGGCCGGAAACGGTAGCGGTCTCGCCTTCAGCCACGATGGTCTGAACAGCGATCTCAGCCTGACCGTCAGAGACAGCAGTCACGACCACATTGCCCTCGGCATCGATGGCAGCAGTGGCAACCTCGTCGTTGGAGGAAACAGCGGTATAGGTGTCAGCCGTCACGGTGACAGCAGCGCCCACCAGATCGGCAGCAGCAAGGGTGACGACATCGTCAGCATTGGCCTTGACGCTCTGCAGCTCGGTGAAGACCAGGTCGGTGATGGCGGCGTTGCTTCTGCCGGTGTAGCCGGCAACGCCCACGCCGTGGTAACCGGCGACCTTCTTGACGATGATCTCGTTGCCGCCTGCCTGCAGGTAGACAGTTGCCAGATCGGTCTCGGTGATCTTGTTGTTCTGTGCATTGTCAGCCTTGAAGGAGTAGTCATTGACGACCAGTTCGCCGTTGACAAAGATATCCACAAAGCCGCCGCCTGCATCAACAGAGGCGAAGTCGGGATAGTCGGTAGCGCCGGAGCCCTGAGAGACATAGCTCATATCCAGCTGATAGTAGCCGGCTTCGTCAGCGATGACAGTCAGTGCAAAGTTGGAACGGCCGTCGGAATTGTTGTAGAAGTAGGAGTGATGCAGAACGCCCCACTTCAAAGCCGCATCGTTGGACAGGAAGATCATGTTGCCCTGCTCGTGCTTGATGTGCATGTTGTCATCATCGAAGCTCCAGTGCAGATTTTCTTCCTGCCACTTGCGCAGTGCGTCGTAAGCAGCATCCTCTTCATCGGTCATGTCCTGCGTCCAGGTGCCGGAAACATAGTTGGTACCGATACGCTTGACGGCAGAGCCGGAAACGGTGGTCTCATCGGGGATCTGTGCCCAGAATTCCTGCTGGGAAGCCTGTGCCACAAAGTCCTTGAAGTCAATGTCGATGACGTTCAGATCGGTCTCGTCTGCTGCGAACTCAGCGCCGCAAGCGCCGCAGGCAGCGGTGGTGGTATGGGTCTCGTCGCCGTTGGAAACGACCTCATACTCAGCGGTATCCAGGCAGTCGACCACAGCGTACTGCTGGGTCAGAGTCATGCTCTGGAGGTTGATGTTGCTGCGGTGGGAAGCGGTGGTGTTGTCCCAAACGCTGCTGACCATCTTGAAGATCACAGAGTTGCTGCCCTTGACCAGAGCCAGATCCTCAAAGACCTGAGTAAACACAGCGGGAGTGCCGCCCAGATTGATCCTGGAGGCAACGGTGGTGCCGTTGACGATCACATCGATGTAGCCGGCGCCTGCGTCAGCAAAGCCGTAGCCGTTTTCGTCCTTACCGGCATCATAGTCGGTAGCAGAGGTGGCAGCCAGGACGAAGTCCACAGTCAGATCATACAGACCTGCTTCGTCAGCCTGTACCTTCAGAGCCAGAGAGGATCTGCCGTCGTCCATGTTGACGAAGTAGTTGTTCTGGCTCAGGCCCCACAGAGCGGAGTCGCCGGTGTTGAAGTACACCTTCTGACCGGAGGTGGTGGAGGTGACATTCGTGACGGAAGTATCAATGCTCCAGCCCTTGTTTTCAGCCAGCCATGCGTTGGCGGCGGTGAAAGCTGCCTTCTCGTCGTCAGTCAGAGCAGTACCGTTGTAACGAGTACCGACACGCTTGACTTCGCCGCCGTTGGCCAGAGTGGTGGTGGTCAGGCCTGCCCAGAAGCTCTGAGCGGAAGCATCGACAAAGTCAGCCTTGAAGTCGATGACGGTCTCATCATAGCAGGTCTCTTCGCCGCAAGCTGCGCAGGTCGCAGTGACCTTATGCGTGCCGTCGCCGTTGGCGGTGACGACTTCGTTCTTTTCCAGATGCTTGCATTCGCCGATGACAGTGCCGCAGGTGTCGCACTTGCCGTCGCCGGTCTTGTCGGCACAAGCGACAATGCCGGACTTCTGAACCAGATCCATACCGATCAGGTTGATGTTGTTTCTGCCGCCGTAGCCTGTAGAACCGTTGTTGAAGTAGGAACCATACTGATGGATCACGATCTCGTTGGCGCCTGCCAGCAGAGCCTGCTCACCCAGGTCCAGAGTGACCACAGCATTGGCGCCCTTGTTGGTGTACAGCTCAGGCAGCTGGACGCCGTTGATGTAGACATAGAAGTATGCGCCGCCGGCATCAATAGCAGTATCGGAAGCATAGTCGGTGGAGGTAGAGGTCTGCATGGACACATCCAGAGTCACATCATAGACGCCTGCCTCAGGAGCCTGAATGGTCAGACCCATGTCGGAGTTGCCGGGGGTGGAGTTGTAGTAGTAGGTGTTCAGAGCCATTGCCCAAGCAAGGTTCTCATCGGTGGTCATGTACAGACGCTTACCGGAGGAGCCCTTCATGGTGCCGTTGGCATTGTTGAAGGTCCAAGCTGCATTGTCTGCCAGCCAAGCCACCAGAGAGTCGTAAGCAGCCTCCTCATCGGCAGTCATAGAAACGCTGTATCTTTCGCCGCCAAGGCGGGTAGCGGTGTAGCCGTTGGCAGTCTGAACGGTGGGAAGCACTGCCCAGAAGTCCTGCTCAGCTGCCTTCTGCAGGTCAGCCTTGAAGTCGATGGCGGTGGAAATGGTGATCTCCTCAGCGCCGCACAGATCACAAGTGTAGGTCACATTGTGAGTGCCATCGGTGTTGGCAGAGGTGTAAACCTCGGAGTACTCGGGATGCTGGCAATCGCCGATGACAGTGTCACAGACATCGCACTTGCCGTCACGAGTTTCGTCGGCGCAGTCCACGATGCCGTTCTTCTGGGTCAGGGTCATGCTCTGCAGGTTGATGTTGCTGCGGTGGGAAGCGGTGGTGTTGTCCCAGATGCTGCTGACAACCTTGAAGATCACGGAGTTTTCACCCTTGACCAGAGCCAGATCCTCAAAGACCTGGGTGGAAACGGCGGGAGCGCCGATCAGGCTGATCTTGGAGGCAACGGTGGTGCCGTTGACGATCACGTCGATGTAGCCGGCGCCTGCGTCAGCCACTGCATAGCCATTGGCGTCCAGACCGGCGTCATAGTCCTTGGCAGAAGAAGAGGCCAGGATGAAGTCCACAGTCAGATCATACAGACCTGCTTCGTCAGCCTGTACCTTCAGACCCAGAGAAGATCTGCCGTCGTCCATGTTGACATAGTAGTTGTTCTGGCCCAGACCCCACAGAGCGGAGTCGCCGGTGTTGAAGTATACCTTCTGTCCGGAGGTGGTGGAGGTGACATTGGTGACGGAAGTATCAATGCTCCAGCCCTTGTTCTCAGCCAGCCATGCGTTGGCTGCGGCGAAGGCTGCCTTCTCGTCGTCGGTCAGAGCAGTACCGCCGTAACGGGTACCGACACGCTTGACTTCGCCGCCGTTGGCCAGAGTGGTGGTGGTCAGACCTGCCCAGAAGTCCTCTGCGGAAGCATCGGTCAGATCAGCCTTGAAGTCGATGGTGGTATCGATGGTGATATCCTCAGCGCCGCAATCGTCACAGACATAGGTGACATTGTGGGTCTTGTCCTCATTGGCAGAGGTCAGGACGGGAGAAACGCTGGGATGGGTGCAATCGCCGATGACAGCGTCGCAGATGTCGCAATGACCTGCGCCGTAGGTGTCTTCGCAGTCTTCCGTAACAGCAGTCTGGACAAGGCTCATGCCCTGCAGATTGATGTTGTTGCGGTAGGAAGCTCTGGTGTCGCCCCACAGAGTTTCATACTCGAAGAACACGATGGTGTTTTCGCCCTTGACCAGAGCCACATCCTCGATGATCTGAGTGGAAACAGCAGGAGTGCCGCCCAGATTGATCTCGGTTGCAACAGTCTCGCCGTTGACGATCACGTTGACCTTACCTGCACCTGCATCAGCACCGACACCGTAGTCGGTAGCAGTGGTGGATGCCAGGACGAAGTCCACAGTCAGATCATAGACGCCTGCTTCGGCAGCCTGGACCTTCAGACCCAGAGAGGATCTGCCGTCGTCCATGTTGACGAAGTAGTTGTTCTGGCACAGACCCCACAGGGCGGAGTCGCCGGTGTTGAAGTACACTCTCTGACCGGCAGAGGTGGAGTTGACCTTGGTAACAGAGGTGTCAATGCTCCAGCCCTTGTTGGCAGCCAGCCACTCATTCAGAGAGGTGAAGGCAGCCTTCTCTTCATCGGTCAATGTACCGCTGTAGGTCGTACCGGCGCGCTTGACTTCGCCGCCGTTTGCCAGCGCTACATCGCCAATGGCAGCCCAGAAATCCTCTTCAGAGGCTTCGGTAAAGTCTGCCTTAAAGTCGATGGTGATGGTATCCTGCGTGACTGTTTCGCCGCAGTCTTCGCAAGTCACCGTTGTGGTGTGAGTGCTGTCGCCGTTGTCGACCACAGACTCGGTGGTGTTGGCATGTGTGCAAGCTTCTTCAGCCATAACGGTCATGGGCAGCATACCCAGGATCATCACAACTGCCAGAAGCAAGCTGATAATGCGCTTTTTCATGTGGTTTCCTCCTTTTTTATTCGATGATTATTACACACGGCATCCGTGTATCATCCCAATACTATTTTATATCCGCAAGAAAGCACCGTCCATGGTTCAATGGATGCAGAAATTGGTAAAATGTAAGGTATTATTTTGCTGCATCGGCATAAAATACAAATTCTCCCAAAACATTTTGGGCATATTGACAAATTCCTTCCACGTCTACTCTCTGCATTTTAATCATACTACACAGAAAGAATTTTTGATATAGTTCCAAGTGACTTAGAAGTGGTAAAATGTGAACATTTTCTTTCCGCAAAAAACAAGCCAACGCAGACGGTCATTTTTCCGCTGCGTTGGCTTGTCTGTATTCACTTGGCGAGCAGCCGTAGCACTGACGAAACTGCTTGCAGAAATTGTTGATATCCGTAAACCCACAGGAGAATGCCGCTTGATATACCGCCATTTCCGTGGTGCGCAGCTTCCTTGCTGCATGGTGCAGCCGCAGCTGCATCAAGTATTGCTTGGGGCTTTTGCCCACGATCTGACGGAAGCGCCGACAGATGTACTGCTCAGAGCCATATCGTTCTACACAAAGCCCCCCGATCTTCAAGGATCTGTGGTAATTCTTCTCCAGATACCGTTTCAAGTCCTGAACCAGTTCTTCCGATCTCACGCAGCACACTTCCTTTCTTGGCAGATCATGACCATTATAAAGAAGTTTGCGTGTCAAATCAATGTGATATCGTGTCAGAATTTATAATTTTCTGTCATTTTTACCTCAAATGACGAAAAAATGGGACATTTTCCCAATCGTTTGCACCAAGACGCCCCTGCCTGCATACGGAACGTCGTGGGCGCCGCCGGCTACGCTGTCATTGCGAGGGTGGATCCGAAAGATCCAACCGTGGCAATCTATGGCAGTTTTTAGATTGCCGCGTCGGGTTTTACAAACCCTCCTCGCAATGACAACCGTAGCAAGAACTACATTCCAAATCCGTCGGCGCAGCCGCACAATCATTGTCAACTGTCAACTCCTAAACAAAAAAGACCCCTTAGGCGCCCTCATATAGGGCGTCTAAGGGGGTGCTTCTTGTTTATTCCATGGTCGGCAGGGAGATCCAGCCGTCGTTGTCTTCAGACCGGTCGGAGGAATCTCTCCAGTCGTAGTCGATCTCGGGGCGATCCGGCTCTTTGCTGCGCAGCAGGAAAACGCCGCACAAAATACCGACGATCACCACAGCTGCGGCAATGGCTGCCATGAAGCCTATGCTGAGCTTTCTCGGCTCATCGCCGTCTTCTTCGTCCTCGTCCTCTTCCAGCTGCAGTTCTTCCATAACGACCGGGGGCAGTTCGCAGTCATTTTCTTCTGCCTGTTCGGTCTCTTCGTCCTCAATGCCTGCCATGAGCATCTCCAGATACTCCTCGGTTGACAACAGATCCTCTTCCCGTGCCCAGGACATATCATCTTCTTCCTCGACAGGCGTTTCCTCCGCGGGCGCTTCTTCAGCCTGCTCTTGTGCAGGTTCTTCCGGCTGCCCGACAGAAATATCCTCGGCAGAAGTCTCGTCCTCTTCTGCAGCTTCTTCCAAAGGCAGCTCCAGCTGCACATTTTCCTGCAGTTCTTCTTCCTGCACAGTTTCTTCTGTGGGGATCTTCTCCTGCTCTGCAGCTTCCACAGGAGTCTCTTCCTGCACCGTTTCTTCCTTAGGCGCTTCGTCCTGCGCCGTTTCTTCTGCAGGTGCTTCTTCCGGGATCTCTTCCACAGGAAGCTCTTCCTCTACACGGGGCAGCTCAATGCCGAGTACGGACAACAGTGCTTCCATAGAGTGCAGACGCTGGTCTGCCTGTACCGCAAGACCCTGAGTCAGCGCCTGCTGCTGCGCCTCGGTCAGAACTGCACCAAAGCGGGAAGGCTCGGGCAGCAGATCCCCTGCGGCACGTTCCGGCGCAGTGGGCGGTGTCACACCGGTGATGCTTTTGTAAATGGTGGCGCACAGGGCATAGATATCGCTCCAGGGGCCCACATGACCGCGCAGATCATACTGCTCCATGGCGGCATAGCCATGTTTGAGCCCTGTCTTTTCCAGACTCTCACCTGCTGTGCCGAAGTCCACCAATTTGATGGTACCATCGGGATACAGGCGGATGCTCTCGGGACTGATTCTGCGGTGGATGATGCTCTTTTCATGCAGACGGTGCAGCGCAAACAGCAGCGGCTGCATCAGTTCCAGCAAGGTCTGTGCAGGCACAGGGCCTTTCTTTTTCAGATACGTCTGCATAGTGATGCCGCTGGGGCGCTCCATCACGGCATAGACCGTGTTGTTTTCCCGCAGGACACCCATCACGCTGGCGATACACGGCTCGTCGGCAAAAGCACAGAGCGCTTTTGCTTTTTCTTCAAAGCGGCTCAGAGCGCGGCTTTCCATCTGCATACCATGGATCTCATTGGAAATACTGTTATCGCGCTCCACGCGACCGACCGGAAAATACTCCTGCACAGCGACCACACAGTCCTGCTCCAGATCACGCGCCATATAGGTGACGGCACGGCGGGTCTGCTCATAGGCTCTGCCAATGAGATAGCGCTGCGCCAACAACGTGCCCGGCTTCAGATGATCCGACGGCACAGGGGGCAATCTTCCGCAATCGGAACACACGCCGCCCAAGGGCAGCGGCTTCATACACTTTTCACAATACTGCATCGCGTTTCCTCCCCAACGTCGGAGCTTGCTTTTCTTCCCTATGGTAACACATTCGCAGACACATTACCAGTATTTTTCATATTTATTCGACAAAAAACTCCGGCAGGGCTTTCCCTTGCCGGAGTTTTAAGTTTAACTTGTCAGATAATTGTAGGCAGACACGGCAAAACGCATGATGGCATCGTACAGAGGAGCGCTTTCTGTTTCCGCACCGCGGGCAGCATAGCTTTCCACCGAGTCGGAGCCGTAGCCATGGAGCGTGCCGTCTGCAAAGTACAGATTGACCGTCACAAGGCTTCTGGCGTCTGCCAGCACGATATCATCGATGGTGACTCTGTAGCGGTCGCCATCAAGACCGAACTGCTCAAATTCCTTGCCCTCGATCCGCACGCTCTTTTCCTCCCCCTGGAAATTGGTGAAGGAGACGGTGGCATACATATTTGCCACGTTCTTGCCGTACAGACCATCGAAGAACATATTGAGTAAGATGCAGTCGTCCAGAACAAGGTTGGAGCCAACGTTGTTCAGACCTGTCACATGGTGATCCACACATTCCACCGCAGAGCTGCCCAGCACTTTCTGTGCATCGGTGAGCACAGAGGTGGCAAGACGCTGGGTGTTATAGTTGAAATGTTTCTGAGCCGCAGCACCGTAGTTGAGCATATCCACAGCCAAAGTCTTCATGTAAGCGCTGACTCCAACAGCCTGCAGCACACTTGCCGCGTATGCCTGCACAGAGGTGGCATAGGGCTCGCTGTGAGAATAACCGTCCTTGTCCTTGATCTCCATGGTCAGCTGATCTGCCATTTCCATGGCGCGGACACGGACAGAGATCCTGCGGTGGGCACCGTCAAACATGGACCACTCCGACTGAGGCACCTCGATCAGCGCCACTTCCTCATCGTTGCCGCTGGTCTGGGTAATGTACGCCGTATAGCTGCCATCGTTGGGCAGGGTGTTGGGGATGATAAAGTTGATCTGCAGCTCGTTGCCCAGCGCCATATTGGAGCCGGAGACCTTGATCTTGTCGATGGACACGATCTGCGCCTTGCAGCCGTCACACAGGGTATCGGCATCCAGATCGATGCAGTCCTCACGGTCGGAGGACAGATCCTCACCGCAGATGCAGATTTTTTTCACAGAGTGGGTCTTGTCGCCGTTGCTGTCATAGTAGTCGGATGTATTGCGGTGCTCACACAGAAGGTCGCTGACAGGAATCGCGCCGTCTGTAGTCCTGACTGACAGGCTGCACTCTTCTCCGTCCAGCCGTGTGCCCGTGAACTTTTCATCCACCACGCAGATCTCCGCCTCGCCTTCCTCCATGCTGAGCACATGGAAGGTCAGGCTGAACAAGGTCAGCATAGGCTCTGTCAGAGGTCTGGTCATGACAGCGGAAATATAGCCCAACTCCTCGCCGCCACGCTCTCTCAGCTCGGTGGTGACCTGCGCATCGGGCAGATACGGCACAACATCACCGTTGCGCATGGTGGCAGCATCGTCCACGCTGATCAGCTTCAAGCGGCTGCGGTCATAGTCTATGTAGGCTTCAAAGGAAGACAGAGAGCCAAAATCCGCATTGCCCGTCATGGTCACATCCACCGTGACGATATCGCCGGGATTTCGCATCTCGCCGATGGTCTCCACCGTCAGCTGCAGATCCGGCTGTTTGATACTGGCACATATTATACTAATGAAAATAACAAGAAGCGCCACCACAATAAACATGGCAAATTCGGCTTTTCTTCTTATCCAAATCATAAAATCACCCAATATAGTGTACCACATTTTTCCCGTTCATGGAAGAGGGAATTTCTGCCGAAGTGCGTCATAAACTACACAGAACACCATTTGCCGCATTGTGCCGCCTGCACCCGGGACGTCGTGGGTACAGTCCCCTGCGCTGTCATTGTGAGGAAAGATCCAACGTGGCAATCTAATAACTGCCTGCACACACCTCATCCGCCCCCTTGCGGGGGCACCTTCCCCCCAAGGGGAAGGCTTGTGGGCGTGCACAGCAGCCTTGGCTCCCCTTGTCAGGGGAGCTGTCAGCGAAGCTGACTGAGGGGTAGTGTACGCACCACCACATTTACCTGCCCTACAAACAGCCACGCACTGCCGATCATATCTGTCATTGCGAGCGAATGAAATGAGCGCGGCAATCTAAAAAACTGCCATGAGATTGCCACGGTCGCTGCGCTCCCTCGCAATGACAAACAAAGTACGCACTGCTTTTCAACACATAGGGGAGGCAATCTGCCGCCCACCATTTGAACTCCGTCGGCGCAGTCGACACATTTATTGTCAATTTTCAACTGTCAATTGCAATTGAAAAAGCTGCATGGATATCAAATCCATGCAGCTTTTATACTTGACAGCACATGCCTGAGGCAAGCTGTGCCAGATCTTCTTTTGTGTCAACATCCTGCAGCTCCCACGGGAGCGCCGGGGGCAGGCTTTTGACAAAGGTTTCGTATTTTTTGACCAGCACGCCGCCGCCTTTTCCTTCCGGCAGAGTGAGCAGTTCCGGGAATGTCCACTTGGGAAACAGAACGGGTGCTGCGCCGCCCAGCTGCCAGATGGCATCGTGCGCCTTTGCCGCAAGCGCCATGGCATACAGGCTGTCCTTTGTCACGAAGGGCTGGTCACCGGGCAAAAACAGGCAGCTGTCCACGTCGCCCAGAGCCTGCAGCCCAAGGCGCACCGTGTCGCTGCGGTAAGGCAGGTCGTGGAGCACCGTTTGGATGCCCTGTGCGTCGCACCACGCTTTTACGCTCTCATGCCGTGTGACCACCACGATCTTCTGAAATACACCCTCGGCAGCCTCCAGCGCCCATGCGATCATGGGTTTTCCGCGTAAGCTCTCCATCAGCTTGTTGCCGCCAAAGCGTTTGCCGAGACCGGAAGCCATAATGACGCAGCCTGTATTTCCTCCGTCCGGATCCACCACAAGGGCATCCTGCCTTGCAAGCAGACTGTTTAAAAAAGGCAGATCCTGTTTGCGCACCACAGCAAGGACGCGCTTTTGCTCCAAAAGCGTCATCAGCGCCTTTTGATACGGCACAGTTTCAAGATACCCGATCTCATCAATGGCGACCCAAGGTGCAGCCGACTGCCCCAAGGTCTGCAGAATCTGCGCTCCTGTCAGAAAGCCTTCTTCCACAGGGCGCATTTTGTTTTCTTTGCCGCCAAGGGCAGGATCATACACACCGATCGGCACGCTCTGCCCCTGCCAATGCAGGTACACGCCCTCTTCGGGACAGGCTTCGGTCAGAAGCTGCGGCGCGTCCAGACGGGAGCGCAGCTGACGAAACAGGGTGCTTTTGCCGATGCCTCGTGTGCCGGTGATGAAAATATGCCGCCTACCCGTTGCCTCCAAAGATCTCAGCACAGATGCGGCGGTTGGCTTCCACGCATTGCATCCTGCATTGTTCATACTTCTCCACCAGCTCCTTTCCTGCTTTGGTCAGACGGCTTCCGCCGCCGCCCGTACCGCCGATGACGCGCTCGGTCAAGGGCGTATCCATGGCAAGCTCTGCCTGCCTCAGCAGGCGCATGGCTTTGGTGTATGCCATGCCCATCTCCTGCGCCGCTGCGCGCAAAGAGCCTGTCTCCTCCACCAATTTCAGCAGACGGCACGGCCCGTCTCCGAAAAACCGCTGCCCCTGTTCATTGAGCAGATACAATTTGGTCTGTGGGTTCATGCTCGCACCTCCGGAGTCTTCACCGGCACAAGGGTGCCGTCCAGATCGTACAGGCGAAGCTCGCCGTAAATTTGACAAAGCGCCGTTTCCATGGTCTCGCGGCTGTCCGTTTTGGGATGGAGAATACTGTGCACCGTGTGATCCTTGAGCAAAACAAGCACATCGCAGATCTGCAGAGCAAGCTGCGGATCGTGCAGGGCGGTGAGCACCGTTCTGCTGCCCATCCACGACTTCAGACGGGCGAAGATCTCATAGCGGTTGGCAAGATCCAAAGCGCTCTCCGGCTCATCCAGCAGCACCAATCGGCTGCTGCCCACCATGGTACGCGCCATGATGCAAAGCTGTTTTTGCCCCTCGCTCAAGTGGAGGAAGTTGACATTGGGATCGATTCCCACCCGTTCCAGCGCCTGCACAGCGGTATTTGTCATGGTGCGGCTTGGACGGCGCAGCAGACCGAGGTTTGCATGAAATCCCATTTCCACCACTTCCAATGCGGTCAGATCGATGGTGATGCCGCTGCGCTGGGGCACATAGCTGACCTTCTGCGCTAATTTTTTGGCAGATAACCCGTCCAGCGGCGCTCCGTGGAGCAGGCACTTGCCCTCGTGGGGAACGATGCCGCAGATGGCGCGCAGAAGGGTGGTCTTACCGCTGCCGTTGGCACCCAGCAGACCTGCCAGCTGTCCGGGCTGCAGAGAGAAGCAGACACCGCGCAGAACACGGTTTTCTCCGTATCCTGCCTGCAGGTCAAGAATTTCCAGCATCCGATCACCTCCGAGGGAATGAAAATATCAATGGACAATTGACAATGAATGTGCCGCTTCGCGACGGATTGAAATTTTGGTTTGCACCTGTAGGGCGGGCATTGTCGATGGTGTGCACACGACCCCTCAGTCAGCTTCGCTGACAGCTCCTGTTGCGGTGCCCGGCGCTCGCTGCGCTTTGCTTGCGATCTGCCGACCGCTGCCACTCCTTATTGCTCGCTTGCTCTGCCACAGGCAGCGCTCGCAAACGTCCCCCCTGACAAGGGCAGCCAAGGCGGCTGCGAATCCCATTCAGCATCTTTATACAGATCTGCTCCGTGCTCTTCTGACCAGAAGCCAGATGAGGAAGGGCGCACCAAGAAGAGATGTAAAAATACTGACAGGCAGCTCTGTTTGGGCAACGGATCTTGCCAGAATATCTGCGCCGCACAGGAGGCTACTGCCCAAAAGACCGCTCAGAAGCATGGTCTTGCGGTGATTTCTGCCTGTGAGCAGTCTTGCGCCGTGGGGAGCAAGGAGTCCCACAAAGCTGACAAGTCCTGTCAGAGAGATGACGCAGGCGACCATCAAGGTGGCAGTCAGCAGCACCAGAAGCCGCAGCCGGGGCACATGGGCGCCCAGCATTTTTGCCTCATCCTCCCGGGCAGACAGGAGCAGGATCTGCCGATGGAGCAGAAACAGGGCAGCGGCGCACAGCAGGCACAAAAGGAAGTTTCCCCACAGCGCATCCGGACGCACACCGTTCAGACTCCCCATGATCCAGTATTCAATGGATGATAGTTCCTTTTCCGGATCTGCCGTCAGCTTCAGCGCCATGAGCACTGTCTGGGCAAGGGCATGGACAGCGATTCCGGACAGGACGATGGAAGAGGATCTGCCTGTTTTATCAACAGATGCCAATGCCAGAGCCGCCAGAACAGCTGCCAACGCGCCCACAAAGGACGCTGCCGTGATCCAGAGCGTACCGGACAGGAACAAAATGCCTGCCGCTGCACCGGCGCTGGCTCCGGATGCCACACCGATGATATCCGGCGAAGCCAGAGGATTGCGGAACACGGTCTGATACACAAAGCCTGCAATACCAAGGCAGAAGCCGCCCACCACACCCAGCACCGTCCGCGACAGGCGCAGGGTCAAAAATACGTTCTGCTGCATGGGATCCCCCGACACGATGCCCTGCACGGTCAGGGGATATTTTCCTACGAACAGACTGACGACCGCCATGACAGCGAGGGTCATGGCGGCGAATGTCACAAAGAGCTTATCCCGGGTACTGGAAACCATAGAATGCTTCATAGAAATCTCTGACCGCCTTTTTGGCAGTCCAGTTGTCCACCTGTTCGGGATGGAGCACATTTGCCATCCACATAGCGCCCAGAACACCGCCGGGAACAGGGCTGTCCCAGGACTCGGCAGCGGAAGGCAGCTGGTGGACATTGCCGTTCTTCACCGCGGTGCAGTTTGCCAGCGCAGGATCTGCCAGAACATCCTCCACCGTGTAGGAGGCGTCGGATGCCAGAATGATGCACGCCGGATCCCATGCCAGCACCTGCTCGTAGGAGACCTCCACCCAGTAGTTGTCTTCGATCCCGGCAGCCACGTTTTCACCGCCTGCCAGAGCGATCAGATCGGACTGATACATGCCTGCACCGGCGGTGGACAGGAAGTCGGAGTTGCCTGCAAGGTAGACCTTCACAGGCTCCTGCTCTGCCACGGCGGTCTGCACATCGTTTGCGATGGCTGCCATCTGTACGGTCAGCGCATCCACCATATTCTGGCACTTGAGTGCCTTGCCGAAGATCTGCAGCATTTCGTCCAGCAGCTCACGGCTTTCGGGGTTGACCAGAATAACAGGGATACCCAGCTCTTCCATGGTCTGGGCGGCGTCCTTCAGCTTCATGGGCAGGATCACCAGATCCGGCTCCAGGGCGATGCAGCCTTCCAGATCAAATTCCTTGGCAGTGCCCACATTGGGCAGCTCGATCAGCTCGGGTGCTGCAAGGCTGTAGATGGGGCGCTTGTCAGCCTTTGCCTCGATGCCCACCAGCTTGTCCTGCTGACCAAGGGCGATCAGAGCAGAGGTGGAGATATAGTAACCGCTGACGAGGCGCTGGGGCTGAGACTGGATCTGCACCGTTCTGCCCGCCTGGTCGGTGACGCTGGTGGGGTAGTAGATATAGTCCGGCGCTGTCTCCTCTGTCTCCCCGATGGTTTCCGTCATCTCCTGCATGACTTCTTCCAAAGGTCTGCCGGTCTCTTCCTTGCCGCAGGCTGCCATGGACAGGAGCATGAGCAGAGCAAGGAATAATGCCAATAACTTTTTCATAATGGTTCCTCCGTTGTATTTTGAAAACTACAACGTATTTTAACAGATGTTTCTTTGAAACACAAGCCGATTATGCTATAATTACAGAAGAATATACACATGAGGTGCTTTTATGCTGACCATAAAAAACTATGTCCGCGCACAGAGTCTGGAGGAGGCTTATGCCCTCAACCAGTCGCGGCGCAGCAAGATCCTCGGCGGTATGCTGTGGCTGAAGATGTCGGATCTCAGACTGCAGACTGCCATCGACCTTTGCGATCTTGGTCTTGATACCATTGAAGAGACGGACGAGTGCTTCTCCATCGGCTGTATGACCAGCCTGAGAAGCCTTGAAAAACACGAGGGACTCAATGCCTACACCGGCGGCGCTGTCCGTGCCGCTGTCCGGGATATCGTAGGCGTGCAGTTCCGCAACTGCGCCACCGTAGGCGGCAGTCTGTTCGGGCGCTTCGGCTTTTCCGATGTGCTGACGGTGCTGCTTTCCATGGACTGCTTGGTGGAGCTGTATCCCGAAGGGCTTGTTTCTCTGAAGGAGTTTGCCGCCATGAAGCGGAACAATTCCATTCTTGTCCGCCTTGTGATCCGAAAGACCCCCGGCAAATTCTCCTACCAAGCCATGCGCGCCCAGAAGACGGATTTCCCCGTGCTGACCTGTGCTGCCTCCTGTGTGGCAGGAGAGTATCGTGTGGTGCTTGGTGCAAGACCTATGAAAGCCATGGTTTTGCGTGACGAACAGGGTATTTTGAAGCAGGGGATCTGCGAAGAAAGCGCCAAAGCCTTTGCAGACTTTGCCACATCCGTCACACCCACAGGCTCGAACATCCGCGGCAGCGCAGCATACCGCACCCACCTTGTCAGGGTGCTGACCCGCCGCGCCTTGCAGGAACTGGGAGGATAATATGGAGATCGAACTGAAACTCAACGGCAAGACCGTGACCGATCATATCGAAGCAGATACCGTGCTGCTGGACTTTGTCCGTGCCCACGGCTGCCTCAGCGTCAAGCGCGGCTGCGAAACGGCAAACTGCGGCCTTTGCACCGTTCTGCTGGACGGTGTGCCCGTGCTGTCCTGCTCCACCCTTGCTGCCCGTGCAAACGGCAGAAGCGTGACCACCCTGGAGGGACTGCAGGAGGAAGCTGCCGATTTTGTGGGCTTTATCGCAGATCAGGGCGCGGAGCAGTGCGGCTTCTGCAACCCGGGCTTTGTCATGAACACCATCGCCCTGCTGCGGGAGAATCCCGATCCCACGGACGATGAGATCCGTCAGTATCTGGCAGGCAACCTGTGCCGCTGCTCCGGCTATGAGGGACAGCTGCGCGGCATCCGCAATTACTTAAACAGCAGAGGTGCGCGCCATGAAGTATAAATCTGTCAACAAGTCCGTCCGCAAAAAGGACGCCATGCAGCTGCTGCTGGGCAAGGGCGTATATGTGGACGATATAACACCTTCCAATGCGTTGGTGGTCAAGCTCCTGCGCTCTCCCCATGCCAATGCCATGGTGCAAGAGATCAAGCTGGATGCCGCTTTGAAGGTGGAGGGCGTGGAAGCCATCTATACATGGCAGGATGTGCCCCAAACCCGTTTTGCCATTGCAGGTCAGACCTATCCGGAGCCTTCTCCCTATGACCGTCTGATCCTCGACCGCCATGTGCGCTTTGTGGGCGACCCGGTCGCCATTATCGCCGCTGACACGGAGAAGGCGGCAGAGCAGGCCATGAAGCGCATCAAGGTGACGTATGAAATTTTACCCGCTGTCCTCGATCCCCGTACCGCCATGGACAACCCAACCCTGGTTCATCCGGAGGAGGACTGGTTTCCTCCCTGTGCGGTGGGCGGCGACAACAAGCGCAATCTGGTGGCATCGGGCACAGATCTGGACGGCGATGTGGATGCCGTTCTGGCAGACTGTGAGGTGGTGCTGGAGCATACCTACCATACCAAAGCCTGCAACCAAGCCATGATGGAGACCTTCCGCACCTTTACCCAGCTCGATCGCTACGGCAGACTCCATGTGATCTCCTCCACCCAGATCGTGTTCCACTGCCGCCGCATCCTCTCCCGCGCCCTTGGTATCCCCAAGAGCCAAATCCGCGTGGAAAAGCCCCGTATCGGCGGCGGCTTCGGCGCAAAGCAGACGGCAGTGTGCGAAGTCTACCCTGCCTTTGTAACGTTAAAAACAGGCAAACCCTGTGAGCTCATTTACACAAGAGAAGAAAGCCAGATCGCAGGCTCTCCCAGACACGAGATGCAGATGCGTGTGCGCATCGGTGCCATGAAGGACGGCACCATCCGTGCCATCGATCTGCACACCTTATCCAACTCCGGTGCTTACGGCGAGCACGGCCCCACCACCGTGGGACTGTCGGGACATAAGTCCATCCCCCTGTACTCCGGGAACTTAGAAGCTTACCGCTTCTCCTACGATGTGGTCTATACCAACCTGCAGCCGGCAGGTGCTTATCGCGGTTACGGTGCCACACAGGGCATCTTCGCTGTGGAGAGCGCCGTCAATGAGCTGTCTGAGCGGCTGGGTCTTGATCCCACGGTGATCCGTGACAAAAACATGGTCAGAGAAGGCATGGTCATGCCCTCGTACTACGGCGAGACTGCCAATGCCTGTGCGCTGGATCGCTGTATGGCGCGCTGCCGTCAGATCTTCGACTGGGACAAGCGCTACCCTGTCCGGGATATGGGAGGCGGCAAAGTCCGTGCCGCCGGTGTCGCCATGGCGATGCAGGGCTCGTCCATCTCCTTTGTGGACGTTGGCTCCGCCACTGTGAGGCTCAGTGAGGACGGCACTTACAATCTGATCTTAGGCGCTGCCGACATGGGTACCGGCTGCGATACCATCCTTGCCCAGATGGTGGCAGAGTGCATGGACTGTGATGTGGATGATGTTGCCGTTTTCAGCGCCGATACGGACGTATCGCCCTATGACTCCGGCTCTTACGCTTCGTCCACCACCTATCTGACCGGCAAAGCTGTGGAAAAAGCCTGCCGTCAGCTGAAGCAGCAGCTGTTTGCCATTGCGGCGGAAATGCTGGGCTGCTCCGAGTCGGAGCTGGTCTTTGAGCCCAAGGGCATCCGCTGCCTGTGGACAGGACAGGTGGCAACCCTGGAGCAGATCGCCTACAAGGCCCAGTGCTTCAACACCCACCCGGCTGAGGCCACAGCCGCCCACACCTCCGAGATCTCCCCGCCGCCCTTTATGGTGGGTATGGTGGAGATCGAACTGGACAAGGAGACGGGCAAGGTGGACATTCTGGACTTTATGGCTGTGGTGGACTGCGGCACGCCCATCAATCCTGCCCTTGCAAGAATTCAGGCAGAGGGCGGCATCGTCCAGGGTATCGGCATGGCGCTGACGGAGGACATCCACTACGACAGCAAGGGAAGACCCATCGAAAGCTCCTTTATGCAGTATAAGCTGCCCACCAGACTGGACATGGGCAAGCTGCGGGTGGAGTTTGAAAGCTCCCATGAGCCGACCGGGCCTTTCGGTGCCAAGTCCATCGGTGAGATCGTCATCAATCCTCCTGCTCCTGCCATTGCCCATGCCATCTACCGCGCCACCGGCGTGTGGCACAGAGAGCTTCCCATCACCCCGGAAAAGATCGTCATGAGCAAAGGCAATGCTGAGTGATGAATGTTGATTTTTGTGCTGTACACTGCCGACCACAGATCGCCCCTGCGGGATGCATGGGGACAAGTGTGATCGGAACTGCCTGCACGACCTCATCAGTCAGCCTTCGGCTGCCAGCTTCTCCTAAGAGGAGAAGCCTTGCCGGGAGCGAGGCAAATTTCAAATCCCGTCGGCGGAGCCGACGCCACAATTGTCAATTCTCTCCGGGGCAGGTACGTTCAAAACGTGCCTGTCCCGGTGTTTTTGTCCCCATTTGAAGCTTCCTGCTTGACACGATGCCGCGGCTTTTTTATCATCATCTTAGTACCACCCAAGGAGGGGTCTTATGCATTATGATACGATCATCCGCGGCGGCATGATCTATGATGGAACAGGCGCAGCGCCTGTGGCGGCAGATGTTGCCGTCATGGGGGACAAGATCGCAAAGATCGGTGACCTGTCCAAAGACACGGCGCAGCGTGTTCTTGATGCCTGCGGCAAGGCGGTCACCCCCGGCTTTATTGACTGCCACACCCATTCCGACAGCACCATCTGGGCAAATCCCCTGTGCCAAAGCTCTGTCCGACAGGGTGTGACCACACAGGTGGTGGGAAACTGCGGCTTGATGCGCCCCACGGTGGCAAAGGAGCACTTTGACCCGGCAGGAGACGGCATCACCTGCCTGTACGACCTTGGGGGTACGGAATGTCCCAAGGGAGCCATGGCAGCCGTTCTTGACAAGATGGACGCCATGGGCGCAAGCATGAACACGGCGTGGATGGTGGGTCACAACGCCCTGCGCATTTTTGCCCATCTGGATACTCCGGACTGCAGCCCGGAGCAGTTTGACGTCATGGAAGATCTGCTGCGCGAAGGCATGGAGGCAGGCTTCATTGGCTTTTCCACAGGCTTGGAGTTCGTTCCCGGCAATGTGTCGAAGCCGGAAGAGGTGCAGAAGCTGGCTGCCATCGCGGCGCAGTACGGCGGCATCTACTGCTCCCATATGCGTGACGAAGGAAATTACATTTTGCAGGCGGTGGACGAGTTTCTGGATGTGATCCGCAAGACCCATATGCGCGGCAGCATCTCCCATCTGAATGTGAAATATGACAACGGTGTGCCCAACGAGTACCTGTTTGTCTGTATGGACAAGCTCAGACAGGCGCGAAAAGAGGGCTTGGCAGTTTACACCGATATGCTGCCCACTTGCTTTGCATCCGGCAATGCCGATGCTTTGCTGCCGCCATGGCTGTATGAAAGCGGCTGGGAACGGGCAAAGGAGATCCTGGCTGATCCGGAGGGACGGGAAAAAGTCAAGCAGGATTTCTCCCGCTACTGGCGCTACCTTGCGGCAGGGCAGTGGGACAGGCTCCTGTATGTGAAGCCGCCTTATTTGCCAAAAATCCACACCACGCCCTTCAAGGACTTGGTGGCACAGTCGGGCAAAGATCCCTTTGACTGCTTCCTTGATATTGTGCAGCAGGCGCCCGATCTTGACGCCATGCGCCGTTTTGAGATTCAGGGCATCGCCTTTGACGAGCAGACCATGGTGGATACGGTGGTCAAAGATCCCATCTATCTGTGGATGACCGACGAAGCCACCACCCTGGAAGAAGGCGCTGTGGCAGAAGTCACCGCCAACCTGCAGTATTATATGAGCATGTTCTGGTTCTTCATCCGCTATGTCCGGGAGCTGAAGGCCCTGCCGCTGGAGCAGGCGCTGACCAAGGTCACATCTATACCGGCTGCCCACTTCGGCTTGCAGGGCAGAGGCGTGTTAAAAGAAGGCAATTTTGCCGATATCAATGTGTTTGACCTTGAAGCGCTTAGGATCAATGCCACATTCTCACAGCCCAACCGCTATTGCTCCGGCATGGACTATGTGATCGTAAACGGCACCATCGTTCTGGAGCACGATGAACACACCCTTGCACGGGCAGGCAGAGTCCTGCGCCACGGAAAATAAAGGAGAAACCTATGAAAGTCAAGAAGATTCTTGCCAGTACCATCGCCAAGCTGGACAGCAGCGTTCACACCGGCGGCGGCACCGACGACACCGCTGCCATTCAGGCAGTGCTCAACGAAGCAGGTGCCGATCTTGGCATCCATCTTGTGATGGATGGTGCGGCGCTGGTGTCCGGGCTGACCGTCCGCTCCAACACCACCATCGAATGTCTCAACCGGGATTGCGGCTTCTTCCTCAAGTCCGGCTGCCGCGAGATCATCACCTGCGGCGAACTGGAAAACCCGGAGTTCCAGGTGGAGAACGTCCGCCTGCTGGGCGGCACGTACAATCAAGACTGCCGCAACCAGAAGCGCTACAACGCAGATTTTATCATCTATCAGCCGGGTGACTATCCCTATCCCGGTGTCAACCACTATGCCCACGGCCCTTACGGCATGGCATTTTACGGTGTGCGCCATCTGCACATCGACGGTGTGACCATCCGCAATTTTGTGACCTACGCCCTTGTGATGGATCACTTTGAAAATGTCACCATCGAGAATACATGGCTGGATCTGCCCGATCATGTGGACGGGCAAAATCAAGACGGCTTCCATTTCTTCGGCCCCGGCCGCTTCCTCACCATCCGCAACTGCGGCGGCAGAGTGGGCGATGACTTTATGAACATCGGCCCCGATGAGCGCGACAGAAAGGCGTCCATCACCGACGTTCTGGTGGACGGCATTTTCCTCGACCATGCAGACCAGGCGATCCGCCTGCTGGCACGGCACGAGGGAGCGATCGAGCGTGTGACCCTGCGCAACATCGTGGGCACATACCGCAGCTACGGCTTTTTCATCTGCCCCTGGTATATGGATCACCACTCCGGCACCATCCGGGACGTGCTCATTGAGAACGTCAATCTGACGGCAGAGAAAAACAACTACGATTATCAGGAGCCCATGCTCTTCTGCGTGGCAGGTATCGTGGAGAATATGACCATCCGAAACATTACCCACCGTCCCCTCTGTGACGGCAGAACGCTGCTGAAGATCGGCTTCCCCTACTACTCCATGAATGAGTATCACGAGTATGCCGAGCTGCGCCGCCGCCAGATCATCAAGGGTCTGACCCTGCAGGGCGTGACCATCACGGAGGCAGCAGATGCCCCCACAGATGCCGAGTACATCACGGTCTATACCAAAACAGACAGTCTGATTCTGAAGGACATCACCATCTTGAAGGAACAGCCGCACTCCAACGGCACCTTGATCGCCTTCAAGGAGGAGGGCAGCATCGATACCCTCATCGCCAATCAGATCTTTACCAAGGGTCTGAACGCGTTCACCGACGACGAAAACAGAATTACCACGCTGATCTCCAACGCTGTAAATATTGTTTGATGATCCAATCGTATCACAAACCGCCTGTGGAACACTCCACAGGCGGTTTTGTCAGCTGTTTTTCTGTTTGCGGATGTCTTCGGCGAAGTCGATCTGGATGCCCTGGGCGCGGCTGCGGCGCTGATGGGGCGTCAGACCGCGGTCATCGTGCTTCTTGTAGGTTTTGCAGAAGCTGGCGGTATTTTTATAGCCGCACAGGGCGGCAGTTTCGTCCACCGAGTAGCCCAAAGACAGGAACTGCCGGGCTTTGGTGATGCGGATCTGGATGATATATTCCTGCAGGGTGAAGTTGGTGTTCTGGCGGAAGATCCGCGACAGGTAGCCCCGGTGCAGACCCAGCCGGTCTGCGATGGCCTGTACGGAAATGGGGTGCATATAATTTTTCTGCACATAGTCCATGACCACGCGGACATAGTCCTTGATCGGTTCCGCTTCCTGCTGCGGGAAAAGCATGGCGTACAGGGTCAGAAGCTCTGCCGCGATGAGGCAGTTGATATCCTTTCCGGGGTCCAGCAGGTCGCACAGGTTGTCAAAAAAACCCTCCGGTGCATCGATGACAGTGGGCAGCTGAGAAAAGCGGTGACTCATGGAGCCGTCAAAGCCCACCCAGCGCAGATGATAGGGATCGTCCCGGTCGGGGCGGTGGGAGAAGGTCTCGCCGGGGTTGAGAAAGAAGATCTGTCCTGCATGGACAGGGTAAGCGCCGGAAGGCGTATAAAAGGTGCCCTTGCCAGAGAGGATATAGTGGATGATATAGTGCTCAAACCGGGAGCCAAGTTTTTCTATCACGTTAGCTGCCGTGGCTTCGCCCACCAGCAGGGGATTGAGTTCGTGAAAGGGTCTTGTCAGATAGATCTGAAAGGGATCCATAATGTCACCTCCGTCTGGTGACATTATATCATATGAGGTGACATTAGTATATAGTAAAGAACAAAATCTCTGTGGTAAAATGGAAAAAACGGAGGAAAGCGAGGGAAAATGCGTATGATGCAGGAAGACGTTTTTCTGGACGCAAAGGCTTTTCTGGAGCAGCATCTGGACAGCAATGTGACTGCCGATGAACTGGCGCGGCATCTGTGCGTCAGTAAGGCGACCCTCTTCCGCATCTTCCAGAAGTATGCCGGCTGCGGTGTGCATCGGTGCTTCCTCAAACTCCGGATCGAAAAAGCCACGCAGCTGCTGCAGCAGGGCATGAGCGTATCGCAGACAGCCGAGCGGCTGGGCTTTGGCTCACCCGGCTATTTCTCTGACCGCTACAAGCGGGAGACGGGCATCAGTCCCAGCAAAGTGCAGAAAAAATAATAAAACAGGCGCAGATCATAGGATCTGCGCCTGTTTTGTGTTACATGGTGATGGGGGCCTTGGTGCACACTTCCACAGTCTCCACACGGTTGCCGTCTGTTTTGGCAACGGTGACGGTCAAAGTCTCATAGTCAAACCGGGCGCCCTGCTCCGGGATCCTGCCCAGCTGCTCCATGATCCAGCCACCCAGCGATATGGCGGAAGACTGGGAGCGGACATCAAAATAATCACAGAAATCCGACAGGCACACGGCGCCGTCCACCAGATAGGTACATTCGCCTGTTCTGCGGAAGGGCTCTTCCACCTCGTCATGCTCGTCCCAGATCTCGCCAACCAGCTCTTCGAGAATATCCTCCATGGTGACGATGCCGAGCGTACCGCCGTACTCGTCCACCACCACGGCGATGTGGCTCTTGGCGGAGCGCAGCACCTGCAGAAGATCGTCGATCTTCTCCGTGGGCGGCACAAAAACGGCAGGGGTCATGATCTGAGAAAGGGGCGCGGAGACGATGCCGCTGCCCACATAGAAATCCTTCTGGTGGATCACGCCCACGATCTTGTCGATGGTCTGCTCATAGACCAGAATCCGGGAAAAGCGCGTTTCGGTAAACAGCTGCGCCACTTCTTCGCCTGTGGCGGTCAGAGGCACGGCAGCCAGATCCAGACGGTGAGTGAGGATGTCCTGCGCCTGCAGATCTCCGAACTCCACGGCATTTTTCAGCAGCTCGCTTTCTTCTGCATCGATGGCGCCCTCATGCTGCACTTCCTCCAGCAGCATGAGCAGCTCTGCCTGTGACATTTTGCTCTCGCCGCTGCTGCGGAACAGCTTGCCCACCAACTTTTTCCACTGGGAGAACAGGAAGTTGACAGGCGTCAGCAGCCAGATCAGGCAGCGGATAGAGGGTGCGGCGAACATGGCAAAGGTCTCCGGGTGATCTTTTGCAACGGATTTGGGTGTGATCTCACCGAAGATGAGTACCACGATGGTGATGACCGCCGTGGACACGGTGGCACCGGAGCTGCCCAGAAGCTCCACGAACAACAAAGTGCCGATGGAAGCCATGGCGATGTTGACCACATTGTTGCCGATGAGGATGGTGGAGATCAGCTTGTCATAGTTCTCTGCCAGATCAAAGGCCAGCCGTGCTTTCCGGTTTCCGTTGTCGGCAAGGACTTTGAGTCTTGTTTTGTTCACGGAAGAAAAGGCTGTCTCCGTGGCGGAAAAATACGCCGATAAGATCACACAGACGATCACGGCGATGAGCTTGGATATCATATTTTATCTCCTTACGTTTGATTTTGGACACAAAAAAAGCGCATACTACACCCCTGTGGGTGAATGTATGCTTCGGCAAAATAAAATCAAATCATAAGGGCAACAACAACTGTCACTGTCCATTTGGAAATTCCACGCTCCTTGGTTTTTTCTTCATTATACGGGCAAAGCACCCCTGCGTCAAGGCATAAAACAGCCGCGGAAAGACTTCCGCGGCTGTTTTGGTTTAATTGTGATAGAACACCTGTGCGATGGGGCTGTCGGGGGTGAGGAAGAGGATGTTGTCTTCCCCTGTCAGACTCTCGCGGGCGGCATCCAGACTTCTGACAAAGTTATAGAACTCTGCCTTGTCGCGGTCTGCATAGGCATCGGAGAGGATCTTCATATACTCCGCTTCGCCCTCTGCCACCAGAATTTCTGCCTGTGCCTTCGCTTCCGAGAGCATGACCTGCACTTCCTTGTCCGTTTCCGAGCGGATCTTTTGGGCCTCGCTCTCGCCTTCTGCGGTGTGCTGGGCAGCAATGTTGTTGCGCTCGGAGATCATGCGCTGATAGACGGCTTCCTTGTTGTCATCCGGCAGATCCAGCCGCTTGGTCTCCACGGCGATCAGCTCGATGCCGTACTGCTCCAGACCTGTGACGCCCTCCTTGATGGCAGCGGCAAGGGCACCGTCACGACCGGAGATGACCTCAGTCTGGTTCATGCCGGAGATGGTGTTCTTCATGGCGTTGTAGACCAGAGAAGACAGGCGGCTTTCGGCGTTGGACACGCTGGAATTCAGAGTCTGGATAAACTTCTGGGGATCGCTGATGCGCCAGAGCACAAAGGAATCTGCCACCATGGTCTTTTTGTCCTTGGTGATCACATCGCTGACGGGAAGATCGTAAAGCAGCACGGTCTTGGGCAGGGTCTGGGTATCCTGCAGCACCGGCAGCTTGAAGCTGATGCCTGCCGTATCGCGGATGCTGACCACCTTGCCGAACTGACGGATGACCGTATATTCATTTTCCCGGGTGACCACAAAGCAGGAACCAAGACCTGCAAGGACTGCCAGCACCAGCACCACTGCCAGAATTTTTGCGGCTGTTTTCATTGGGCAGGCACCTCCTTGTCTGTGTCAAACTGGAACATATTGAGCTGGTTTCCGTTTTCATCGGCGATGATGACCCGAATGCCGGGCAGCAGCTCTTCCATGGCTTCAAAATACATTCTCTGTCTGGTGATATCGGGGAATTTGCTGTACTGCGCATACATGGCTTCAAACCGCGCCACCTGACCGGAGGCTTCGTTGATGCGGCTTTCCTTGGCAGCCTGTGCCTGCTGCACGATACGGTCTGCCTCTGCCTCTGCCGCAGGCAGCTGCTCGGAGCGGTACTTGTTGGCATTGTTCAGCGCCGTCTCCTTGCCCTGCTTGGCATTTTCCACATCCTTAAAGGCGGCAAGGACTTCTGCCGTGGGCGGCTCTGCGTCCTGAATGGTCAGATTGACCAGCTGCACACCAAGATCCTCCTGATCAAGACGGGTGGTGATCTTGTCCCGGATCTGCGCTTGAATTTGGCTCTTGCCGCTGGTGATCACATCGTCCACCGGGTACAGACCGATGGTATCGCGGATATAGCTCTGGGCAAGGGTCTTCAAAATGGCGGTGGCATCCTGAGACTTGTAGAGATACTTCACAGGGTCGGTAATGCGGTATTCCAGAAAGAAGTCCACATTGACAAAGTTATAGTCGCTGGTGATCATGAGACTTTCTTCCGGCTTACTGTTTCCGGTGTTCAGATCGTAGCCGATGGCAAGACTGCGGATGGTCATATCCACCTTGCGTACCTGCTGGACGAAGGGGATCTTCAAATGCAGTCCCGGCTCTGTCACCGTGCGGGGCACACCGAAGGTGGTGACCACGGCATTTTCCTGCTCCCCGATGGTGTAAAGGCTGCTCAGCAGCACCGAGCCGAGCACCACGGCGCACAGAACACACACGATCCAGAAGGTCAGCTTTTTGCCGCTCTTTTTTTCTTTCTTGGGCGGCTGGTTGTCACGGAAGGGGTAGGAATATTCTTCCATTGTCATCATCCTTTCTGTTACTATTTAATAGTATAGCACGTTTTTTGCCGATTGTATGAACAGTTCGTAAAGAAAAATAGAGTGACATCTTGTGAAATGGATATGGGTGTGATAAAATAAATGGTCGTGAAACATTGAAGTAAAGGACTTGAGATTTATGGCACAGGAAAATATCAGAAATATCGCCATCATCGCCCACGTTGACCACGGTAAGACCACCCTGGTGGACGAGCTGCTGAAGCAGGGCGGTGCTTACCGCGAAAATCAGGCGACCACCGACCGAGTCATGGACTCCGGCGATCTGGAGCGTGAGCGCGGCATTACCATTCTGGCGAAAAACACTGCCGTACACTATAAAAATACCAAGATCAACATCGTGGACACCCCCGGACACGCAGATTTCTCCGGTGAGGTGGAGCGTATTCTGAAGATGGTCGACGGCGTTCTGCTGCTGGTGGACGCTGCCGAAGGCCCCATGCCTCAGACACGTTTCGTTCTGCAGAAGGCGCTGGAGCTGGGTCACAAGGTTATCGTGGTGGTCAACAAGATCGACCGTCCCGATGCCCGCATCGACGAGGTCATGGACGAGGTTCTGGAGCTGCTGCTGGATCTGGACGCCACGCAGGAGCAGTTTGACAGCCCCACCATCTTCTGCTCCGCAAGACGGGGCATCGCGTCCTACGCGCCCCATGAAGAGGGAACGGATCTGATCCCTCTGTTTGAGACCATCGTTAACTATATCGATCCTCCCAAGGGCGAGGAGGACGGCCCTCTGCAGGTGCTGGTCAGCTCCATCGACTATAATGAGTTCGTGGGCAGAATCGCCATCGGCAGAGTGGAGCGCGGCATCATCCGCTCCAATCAGGAGATCGTGGTGTGCGACTATCATGATCCGGAGATCAAGCAGAAAGCCAAGGTGGTGGCGCTGTATGAGTTCACGGGTCTGGGCAAGGCTGCCATCCAGTCCGCCTCCGCAGGTGAGATCGTGGCATTCTCCGGTATTTCCGATATCACCATCGGCAGAACCATCTGCGCCCCCGATGCGGTGGAGCCCCTGCCCTTTGTGAAGATCTCCGAGCCCACCATGGAAATGACCTTCTCCGTCAATGACTCTCCCTTTGCAGGCAAGGAGGGCAAGTTCGTCACCTCCCGCAACCTGCGTGACCGTCTGGAACGAGAGCTTCTGAAGGATGTGTCCCTGCGCGTCACCGAACAGGGTATGGATGCCTTCAACGTGGCAGGCAGAGGCGAGATGCATCTGTCCATCCTTATTGAGACCATGCGCCGTGAGGGCTATGAGTTCCAGGTGTCCACCCCCCATGTGCTCAACCGTGAGATCGACGGCAAGCTCTGTGAGCCCATCGAGCGCCTTGTGGCGGATGTGCCGGAAGCAAGCGTGGGCTCCGTCATCGACAAGATCGCCCAGCGCAAGGGCGACCTGATCTCCATGACTCCCGTGGGCAGCCGCATGAGACTGGAATTTTTGGTGCCTGCCCGTGGCCTGTTCGGCTACCGCAATGAATTTTTGACCGACACCAGAGGCGAGGGCATCATGGCTTCCACTCTGGACAGCTACGCGCCGGTCAAGGGCGAGATCGAGCGCCGCGGCAGCGGCTCCCTGGTGGCATTTGAGTCCGGCGACGCTTGTGCCTACGGTCTGTTCAACGCACAAGATCGCGGCGTCATGTTCATCGGTGCAGGCACGCCTGTCTATGCCGGCATGGTGGTGGGTCAGTGCTCCAGAAACGAGGATATGTCCGTCAACGTGTGCAAGAAAAAGCAGCTGACCAATATGCGCGCTGCCGGCAGCGACGAAGCCCTGCGTCTGACCAGCCCCAGAGTCATGTCTCTGGAGCAGTGTCTGGAATATCTGGCAGATGATGAGCTGCTGGAGGTCACCCCCAAGAGCCTGCGTATCCGCAAGCAGATCCTGGATCATGCCGAGCGCATGAAGCACAACAAGGGCAATAAATAAATTGACAATTGATAATTGACAATTGACAATGGATGTGTCGGCTGCGCCGACGGATCTGAAATAACGGGCGGCGGATCGCCGCCCCTACGATGTGGACGGCAGTGCGTATAAGGTTGTCATCGCGAGCGAAGCGTGGCGATCTAAAGGCAGTGTCACCATCTGACGCAGCTGCGTACCATGCGGACAGGTTTTTAGATTGCCACGCTCCCGTTGGTCACTCGCAATGACAGCGATAAGCTGGCAGTGCGTGGTTGTTGTAGGGGCGGCTATTAGCCGCCCGGTAACCGTAGGGCGGTCAGACTCTTGACCGCCGGTGCAGGCACTTCATACGCTCTTATAAAACCACATATAGTAGCTGTACAGCGGAGCTATGGGCAATGTACGGTGGTTTTTGACCCTTCGTCAAGGCCCTAATGTTACAGTTATGTTACAAACGCAGCGGACCTCTTGAAATTTTTCGAGAGGTCCGTTATGATATGCTCGTAAAAAGGGTCAGGCTCTGCTTGCACCCAAAATTTTAAAGGAGGAATTTCCCATGGTGAACTTCCGCAAAGTTCTCGCACTGGTGCTGGTCATTGCTACTCTGTTTAGCTTTGCCGCTATGGCCGGTGCAAAGTTCATCGATCTGAAGGAAGACGAGATCCCCGAGGCCGAGACTTCCTACTATGACGATGAAGCAGACATTGATGCCGCTTACGTTGAAGGCGTTCGTGTTCTTTCCTACGTGAAGATCCTGAACGGCTACGAAGACGGCACCTTCAAGGCTCAGAACAACATCCGCCGTAACGAAATGGCTAAGATGATCGCTGTTCTGGCAAACGCCGGCTACGACGTTGAAGATCTGTATGCTACCGCTGCAAACTTC
>JAGBBD010000063.1 GCA_017938625.1 Oscillospiraceae bacterium
ATTGGAATTTGGTTAACACATTCGTTATTTCTTCGCAACTACAATGGGTTGGTAGAACCCTGTTTCTTCGGGGAACATCCATACCACTTCGCTACATCCGTTTGCCATAAGCAAGTCGGTCATTTCCTGTCTGCGGGTGGCTCTGTATTCACATTCAAATTTGCTCACTTGCAAGGTGTCCTCGTCATCAACGATATACTGGATTAGCCGATAGTTATCACCTTCCCATGTCCAGGTCTGGAAAGATACTCTCTGTCCTTTTGTGGTTTTGTGAATATAGGGAGGGGAATAAGGTGGCTTGTCCATAAGCAGAGCGTCATAATCCCGAATACTGGCAACAAACATACCACCATCCTTAATCTGATTTACGATACTCTTGATGGCAGATGCCAAGTCATTACTGGTAAGCATATGCGGCAGAGCATTGTCCATCGCAATAACGATGTCAAACTGCGCTGAGAAGGTATCTGACAAAGCACAGAAGTTAGCGTGTTCAAAGGAAACACTTACATTGTTCTTCTTGGCTCGTTCTTTGGCTTCAGCGATTTCCCCATCGCTAATATCTGAACCTGTTACATTGTAGCCGATGGCAGCAAGGCCGATTGCCTGTGTTCCGATTCCACAGGCACAATCCAGAATATATGCAGATTTGTCAAAGCCATTACTCACAAAAAGTTTGTCCAGAATGACCGCCTGTTCCTGTGTAGTGGCTTGCCAATCAAGAAACAGTTTATCATATTGGGAAGCCAGATTATCATAAAAAATCTGTGTGATGCTCATATCGTGTTCTCCTCGTCAAATTCTTATTTATCGGGCAGCGATGATAAGAGGCGCGTTGTTTCATTTCCTCGTCTTCGCAGTATTCAGCGACGCGATAAGCAGTCGCTTCAATTCGGTGCAATGCTCCAAAACTGTTCTATCTGTATAATACCCACTCTCAATGAGCAACTCCAACCAATATTCACTTTCAGAACACTCTTTAAGCGCAATTTGCAGCTTGGAAATAAAATCAGCTTTACTATGTCCGTAAAAGGCTTCGCGGATATTAGCGCCGATGCTGGTACCGGAACGAATGAGTTGATTTGTCAGCACCGACTCATGTTTAGAAGATTTTACTTCATTGCAAACTTTGATAATTGCCAAGGCAAAAGACTTGGATTTGGAAAGAAGAGGACTATCAGCCATAATATCACCTGTTTCAAATAGATTTTCAATTCGCAGAATTGAAAATCACTACACTTATTACCTATTACCTCTTACTTATTACTTTACCAAAAATCCGAATGCGGTTCAAGGTAATAGTGAATAGGTAAGAGGTAAAAAGTAAAAACCCGAACGCTTTCGCATTCGGGTTTTTGGTGGGGGAAGGTGGATTTGAACCACCGAAAGCAATGCTAACAGATTTACAGTCTGCCCCCTTTGGCCACTCGGGAATTCCCCCATATTTACTTTCTTGCTGAGAAAAGGTTGGAGCTGGTAGACGGACTCGAACCCCCGACCTGCTGATTACAAATCAGCTGCTCTACCAACTGAGCTATACCAGCGGCTCAACAAGCATGACTGATTATAATCGCCGAAGTGGCGTTTGTCAAGAGTTTTTTTGAAAAATTTTTTGCTTTTCCCATGGTGGAAATAGGAATGAAAAAAACAGCAGGAAGCATCTGGAATTATGACGGATTTTGCCGCAGGAAGAGCGGAGAGAATAAGATAGTTTAAACAAAAAATAAAAATTATCGGATTTTCCATTGTAAGTTTTCAAAATTATTAGTAGAATATGAACGAAGATGGGCAATGCGCCCGAAAATATTAGGAGGAAAACAAAAATGAAGAAGATCATCGCACTGCTGCTGGCTCTGATGATGGTGTTCGGCATGGTCGCTTGCGGCTCCGCTAACGAGGAAGTCGTCGAAGAGACCACCGAAGAGACCGTTGTCGAAGAGACCACCGAAGAGACCACTGAGGAAGCTGTCGAAGAGACCGAGGAAACTGTTGTTTCCGATCTCAAGATCGGCGCCATCCTCGTCCATGACGAGAACTCCGGCTACGATATGGCTCACATCGAGGGCCTGAACGCTGCCTGCGAGGCTCTGGGCATCCCCATGGAAAATGTCACCTACAAGTACAACATCCCCGAAGATGAGACCTGCTATGACGCTGCTGCCGATCTGGCTGACTCCGGCTGCTCCATCATCTTCTCCGATTCCTATGGTCATCAGACCTACATGGCTCAGGCTGCCGAAGAGTTCCCCGAGACCATGTTCATCGCCTGCACCGGCGACCAGGCTGCTACTTCCGGTCTGGACAATCTGAAGAACATCTTCCCCTACACCTTCGAGTCCCGCTATGTGTCCGGTGTTGTTGCCGGCATGAAGCTGAAGGCTATGATGGATGAAGGCATCGTCACCGATCCCTATGTCGGTTACGTCGGCGCTTTCCCCTACGCAGAAGTCGTCTCCGGCTACACTGCATTCTTCCTGGGCATCCAGTCCATCGTTCCCGAAGCACACATGGACGTTCAGTACACCAACTCCTGGTACGATCCCATCGCTGAAGGCGAAGCTGCCAAGGCTCTGATGGGCAACGGCTGCGCTATCATCGGTCAGCACGCTGACTCCACCGGCGCTCCCGCCGAAGTGCAGGCAGCTTGGGAAGCAGGTAACCAGGTCTACTCCGTCGGTTACAACATCGACATGCTGGCTGTTGCTCCCGATGCAGCTCTGACCTCCGCTCAGAACGTCTGGTCTGTCCTGTACCAGGCTACTCTGGAAGCTTTCATGGCCGGCGAAGTTCCCACCGACTATGCTTGCGGCGCTGCTAACGGCGCTCAGAAGATCTCCGATCTGGGCCCCAACGTTGCAGAAGGCACTGCTGAAGCTGTTGAAGCCGCTTGGGCAGGTATTGCTGACGGTTCCATCAAGGTCTTTGATACTGCCAAGTTTACTGTTGGCGGCGAGACTGTCACCACCGCTTTCGGTCTGGATGCTGACGGCGACTTCGTGAACGATCATGGCGAAGCCATCGTTGACGGCGCATTCGTCGAGTCTGTCCTGCGCTCCGCTCCTTACTTCTCCCTGCGCATCGACGGCATCACCGAGCTGAACTAATCAAGAACCATGTAAATGGGGGGCATATCTTTGCCCCCCATTTTTGGACTGTCAGAGAAAGAACATCGATTGACTTTAGGAAAGGATGATTTTCTTGGCCAACGACAACAGCTGCAAGGACACTCGTAGGTACGAGCAGCCCAGCATCACAGTAGATAACGCTGTCCAAATGAGGGGCGTAACGAAGATCTTCGGATCCGTCATTGCCAATGACAAGGTGGATCTGGACATTCGTCATGGTGAGATTCTTTCCCTTCTGGGTGAAAACGGAAGCGGCAAGACCACATTGATGAATATGCTCTCCGGCATTTATTTTCCCGATGAGGGTGAAGTCTATGTGGAAGGCGAGCCTGTGACCATTCGCTCTCCCAAAGACGCCATTGATTTGGGCATCGGTATGGTGCACCAGCATTTCAAGCTGGTCGATGTGCTGACCGCCACGGAGAATATCATTCTGGGTCTGAAGGAGCCGGGCAGATTGAATTTGAAAAAGGCTGCGGAGAAGATCCGCGCCATCTGCGACAAATACGGCTTTGTGGTAGAACCCGAGAAAAAAGTCTATGATATGTCTGTTTCCGAGAAGCAGACTGTGGAGATCGTCAAGGTTTTGTACCGCGGTGCCAACATTCTGGTGCTGGACGAGCCTACGGCAGTTCTGACGCCGCAGGAGACGGAAAAGCTCTTTGACGTCATCCGCAATATGAAAGAAGACGGCAAGTCCATTATTATCATCACCCACAAGCTCCATGAGGTCATGGCGATCTCTGACCGTGTGGCAGTGCTGCGCAAGGGCGAGCATGTGGCGGATGTGGACACGGTTGAGACCAACCCCCAGGAACTGACCGATATGATGGTCGGTCACGCGGTGCGTCTGAATATCAACCGTCCCGAACCTAAGAATCGTGTCAAGCGTCTGGAGATCCGCGATCTGAGCGTCAACAATGTTTACGGTCTGCGCGCGGTGGATAAGGCAAATTTCGATGTCTACGGTGGCGAGATCCTCGGTATCGCAGGCATTTCCGGCTGTGGTCAGAAGGAACTGCTGGAAGCCATTGCTGGTTTGCAGTCCACAGAAGAGGGAAGCTCCGTGCGCTATTATCCGGAGGATACGGATGAGTTCAAGGAACTGGTTGGTATGAATCCTCTGGATATCAAGAAGGCAGGAATCGGCTTCTCCTTCGTGCCGGAGGATCGTCTGGGCATGGGCTTGGTCGGCTCTGTCGGCATGGTGGATAACATGATGCTGCGCAGCTACCGTGACGGTCATTCCATCTTTACCGATCACAAGGCTCCCAAAAAGTTGGCAGAAGCGGTCAAGGAGCAGCTGGAGGTCGTGACACCCAGCATCAACACGCCTGTTCGCAGCTTGTCCGGCGGCAATGTGCAGAAGGTGCTGGTCGGTCGTGAGATCGCAGCCAATCCCAAGGTCTTGATGACTGCCTACGCTGTCCGTGGTCTGGATATCAATACCTCTTATACCATTTATAACCTTTTGACCGAGCAGAAAATGAAGGGTGTCGCCGTGATCTATGTGGGCGAAGATCTGGACGTTCTGCTGGAGCTGTGTGACCGTATTCTGGTTCTGTGCGGCGGCAAGGTCAACGGCATCCTTGATGCCCGTACCGCCACCAAGGAGCAGGTAGGTCTGCTGATGACCAATCTGCAGGAGAAGGAGGAAAATGCCCAATGAGTTCTGTTCATACTGTGCGTGAGCCTCTGATCCGTATCAGCAAGCGAAGCGGCATGCCTGTCTGGAAAAGCTGGCTCATTCGTCTGGCTGCTGTTCTGGTGGCTCTGCTGCTGAGCGGTTTATTTATCCTTTCCGTTACGGGACTCAACCCCATCAAGGTCTATGTTGCCATGTTTGAAGGCGCGTTGGGAACTACCAGAAAGACTTGGTTTACCATCCGTGATACTATGATGCTCCTGTGCATCAGTATCGGCCTTGCTCCCGCGTTCAAAATGAAATTCTGGAATATTGGTGCCGAGGGTCAGGTACTTGTGGGCGGCATTGCCACGGCAGGTCTGATGATCTATTTGGGCGACGGCAGCATTTCTACACCTGCTCTGCTTGTTCTCATGGCTGTGGTCAGCTTGCTTGCGGGCGCTTTGTGGGGCATCATTCCCGCTGTGTTCAAGGCTCGCTGGGGCACCAATGAGACGCTCTTTACCTTGATGATGAACTACGTTGCCATTCAGCTGACCTCTTACTGTGTGGCACTGTGGGAAAATCCCTTCGGCTCCAACACTGTCGGTGTGATCAATCGCCAGACCAAAGTGGGTTGGTTCCCCGAGGTCTTTGGTCAGAACTTTGGCTTGAATGTGATCATTGTTCTGGTGCTGACTGTGGGCATGTATGTGTACCTGAAGTATTCCAAGCAGGGATATGAGATCACGGTGCTTGGCGAGAGCGAAAATACAGCACGTTATGCCGGCATGAAACCCGGTGGGGTCATTATCCGAACCATGGCGATCTCCGGTGCGATCTGCGGTCTGGCGGGCTTTATCGCCGTTGCCGGTGCGAGCCACACCATTTCCACCTCTACGGCAGGCGGTCAGGGCTTTACAGCCATCATCGTGGCATGGCTTGCCAAGTTCAATACCTTTGTGATGCTGCTGATCTCCTTTATTCTGGCATTCCTGCAGAAGGGCGCCATGGAGATCGCTTCCCAATTCAAGCTCAATGACTTTGCATCCAATGTCATTACAGGTATCATCCTGTTCTGCATCATTGCCAGCGAATTTTTCATCAACTACCGTATGGTACTGCGCAAGAGAAAGGAGGCTGAACACAAATGATCAATCTGTTTGTGTCTGCCATTGTTTTTGGCACAGTCATCCTCTATGGTGCTCTCGGTGAGATCCTCACCGAAAAAGCGGGCAATCTGAATTTGGGTGTGCCCGGCATCATGTATCTTGGCGGTATCGCAGGTCTTGCCAGCGCTTTTGCTTATGAGAGCGCTGTGGCAGAGCCTGTAGGCGTGGTGTGTTTGATCATCACCTTTGTGGCAGCCTTCCTGGCATCTGCTTTGGGCGGTTTGATCTACAGCTTTCTGACCATCACGCTGCGTGCAAACCAAAACGTTACCGGTCTGACGCTGACCATCTTTGGCGGCGGCGTTGCCAACTTCTTCGGCGGCGCGCTCAATACGCTTGCCGGCGGTGTCGGTCAGATCTCCATTGCTGCGACCTCTGCTGCCTACCGCACCAGTATTCCCGGTATGGGTACCGGAAACTGGTTCTGCCAGATCTTCCTGAGCCATGGCTTTATGGTCTATCTTGCACTTGTTCTTGCCATTGCACTGCACGTGTTTTTGAACAAGACGCGCACGGGCTTGAATCTGCGCGCGGTTGGCGAGAATCCTGCCACGGCAGACGCGGCAGGCATCAACGTTACCAAGTATAAGTATTTTGCCACTTGCATTGGTGCCGGTATCTCCGGTATGGGTGGTCTGTTCTACACCGTTGACTATATCAAGGGTACTTGGGCGAGCGAAGGAACTATCGAGGCACTGGGCTGGCTGGCTGTGGCGCTGGTCATCTTCGCCAGCTGGAAAAGCCTCAACGCCATCTGGGGCGCATATCTGTTTGGCTTCCTCACATGGCTGTACCTGTATGTTCCGCAGCTGCGCACCATGCTCATCGGTGCTCTGAATCTGGATCAGGACGCTCTGCAGATCCTCAATCTGACCAGAAGCTCTCAGGAACTGTTCAAGATGCTTCCGTATCTTGCCACCATCCTTGTCCTTGTGGTGGTCAGTCTGCGGAAAAAGCGTGAGAACCAGCCCCCGGCACATCTGGGACTGCACTACTTCCGCGAAGAAAGATAAAACGACAAAAAAGAAGCTGTCTTTTGACAGCTTCTTTTTTTATTTCATTTGCACAGCACGAAAGCCGCCCTTATGAAAAGGGAGGTGGCTGCCCGAAGCGAAACGGAGGAATCGTACTACTTCGGCAGTCCTTCGCCCTCACCGCACAGCCATTCCATACTGACCTTTAAAACCTTTGCCAGCATCATCAACTCCGCGTCGCAGACGTGGCGCTGATTGTTTTCAATACGGGAAACGATCAGGGGCGTCATGCCCATGCCCAGCAGATTAAGCTCTCTTGCAAGATCTTTTTGCTCCATTTTGCGGCAAACTCTTGCCACGCGAACACGATCACCGCAGATATTGCCTTCAATCAGAAAATTCTTTCTCATACAGACACCAACAATCTATTTAAGATATTATTATCCTTTTCATTGATTTTATAGATTTTTCTGGTATCATGTTTATAACGAAGATAATATTATCTACTAAGGATGATGGCGGTATGAAAACTTGTTTTTTATTCGGTCATTCCGATGCACCGGACTTGTTTGCGGAGCTGACCCGTGCACTGCGATATTGCTATGAGGAACTGGGGATTCGACGTTTTGTGGCAGGCTCCAGAGGCAATTTTGACTGCATCGAAGCAGTCAGAGCCTTCAAATGGCTCAAAGGGGAATATGATGATGTCGAGCTGCAGCGCCTCATTGCCTATCATCCTGCCCTGCGCCGCAGGGAGCATCAGTGGCAGGGGAGCGTGTTTGGTTCCACCTACTACCCGGAGGGGTTGGAAAATACGCCGCCCATCGCCGCCATCCGCAAAGCCAACGAGCTGATGGTGCTGCAGTCGGATGCGGTCATCTGCTATGCCTGCCATCCGGGAAACGCGCGGGAACTTCTGAGATATGCACGCAGACACGGTGTGTTTTGTATGGAACTGACCCAGGATATCCTGTGAATGCCCCAAACTTCCGACACTATATTTTGTGCCTTTTGCGACTTTACAACACATCACACAGCGTGTATAATGAAGGAAATTCTTCCTGCTGAGAAATGGAAAAGAGAGGTAGGAAGGCAAGGAGGTACTTTATGTCCAAAACTCTGAAAAAAAGCAGCTGGCTTCAGAACTATGCGTTCTTGATCGTCATGCTGGTCGCCATCATCGCCGGCTGTATCGTTGGTTGGATCTTCCCCAACACCGGTGATGCACAGCAGGGCGCAAGCGTCCTGAAGCCCCTTGGCACAGTGTTCATTAACCTGATGTTCTGTGTTGTTGTTCCTATGGTCTTTGCTTCCATCGCAGGCGCTGTTGCCAACATGGGCAGCCGCAAGCGTGCCGGTAAGATCATGGGTACCACCATTGCCACCTTTGTGATCACCGGTGCCATCGCAGCTGTGATCATGTTCGTGCTGATGAAGATCTTCCCTCCCGTTCTGAACGCTTGGGAAAACATCCCCAGTGAAGAAATGGGTGAGTATGCGACTATTTCCGAGCTCATCGTCAACTTCTTCACTGCCAGCGACTTTGTGGGTCTGCTGACCCGTAAGGCTATGCTGCCTCTGATCGTGTTCTCTTTGCTGTTTGGTTTTGCCACCAATCTGGCAGGTGAGCAGGGCGCCATCATTGCCCAGTGGCTGGAGAGCCTGTCCAATGTGATGATGAAGTTCGTCAAGATCATCACTTACTATGCCCCCATTGCCTTCTTCGGTTTCTTTGCTGATCTGGTTGCTGTCTACGGTCCTCAGATCACCGCCGACTATGGCAGAGGCCTGCTGGTCTACTACCCCCTGTGCCTGGTCTATGTCTTTACTGCATTCCCCCTGTTTGCCTGGTTCGGCGGCGGCAAGGGCGGCGTCAAGACCATGTTCAAGCACATCCTGCGTCCTGCCATGGTGTCTCTGGGCACCTGCTCCTCTGTCGCTACCATCCCTACCAATATGGAAGTTGCAGAAGAGACCGGCATCTCGAAAGACGTTTCCGACATCGTTCTGCCTCTGGGCGCTACCATGCACATGGACGGCTCCTGCTTCAGCTGCGTTCTGAAGATCGCCTTCCTGTATGGTGTGTTTGGCCAGCAGTTCACCTGGGATATGCTGATCCCTGTCATTCTGGTGGCTGTTCTGTCCTCCGTGGGTATGTCCGGTGTTCCCGGCGGCGGCTACATCGGTGAGTACATCATCTGCTCCATCTTCTTCCCCACCCAGATGGAACTGGCATTCCCCATTCTGGTCACCATCGGAAATCTGGTCGATCCTCCCGCAACCATGATCAATGCTGCAGGTGACTATGTTGTTTCTTACATCGTTGCCCGTTTTGTTGACGGTAAGGATTGGCTGCAGAAGAAGCTGGCTGTCAAAAAGTAAAAGTGTATGCAAAAATCACCTGTCCTGTTGGACAGGTGATTTTTTATTCCAGAATAAAATCGCTTTGCTTTTTCTTGCGCTTGTTTCGAAGCAGCTGGAAAAATTCCTGCAAAAGGCTGAGGCACTGTTCCTCCAACAGACCTGTTTCCACTTCCGGACGGTGATTAAAAGGCATGGAGAACAGATCGGTCACGGAACCGCAGGCACCGAAACGGATATCCTTTGCTCCGTAGACCACCTTGGGGATTCGCGCATTGATGATGGCGCCTGCGCACATGGGGCAGGGCTCCAGGGTCACATACAGGGTGCACTGCCACAGCCGCCAGCCGCCAAGGGTCTTACAGGCATCGTTGATGGCCTCCAGCTCTGCGTGGGCAAGCGCATTTTTACCAAGCTCCCGGCGGTTTCGTCCTCTGCCGACGATGCGATCACCCAGCGTGATGACGCAGCCCACAGGCACTTCGCCCTCTGCCGCGGCCTCCTGTGCAAGCCTGAGCGCTTCCAGCATTATTTGTTCGTCCATGGCGCACCTCCTTTTTCCATATCATACGGTGTTTTCCGTAAAAGGTCAATAAAAAATGCCCCGGATATACGGAGTATCCGGGGTTGGAAAAAATATGGGATCGGATGAGCCAAGGCTCGTCCTTGGTGAAGCTGTAAGCCAAGTATAAGAAAAAGTTGCGGCAAAGTCTGCCGAAACCTGTCGCCCTCTTGAAAAATTTTTTTCTGCCTGTTAAAATAGACCCGGTAAAGTGAGGAACGTATATGGAATATTTTGCAGGACAATATGATATCGCCGTTATCGGCGCCGGTCACGCAGGCATTGAAGCCGCTCTGGCAGCTGCCCGCCTTGGGCTGAAAACGGTGATTTTTACCATCAATCTGGATGCCGTGGGCAATATGCCCTGTAATCCTGCCATTGGCGGCACCGGCAAGGGGCACCTTGTTCGGGAGCTGGACGCGTTGGGCGGCGAAATGGCAAAGGCAGCAGACCGCTGCTGCATCCAGTATCGTATGCTGAACCGGGGCAAGGGCCCTGCCGTACACTCCCTTCGCGCACAGGCTGACCGCCGCAGATATCAGGAGGATATGAAGCGCGTTCTGGAGCAGCAGGAAGGGCTTGATCTGAAGCAGGCGATGATCACCGACATCCGTCTGAAGGACGGTGCGGTCAGCGCTGTGGTCACGCGCCTTGGAGCGGTCTATGAGGTCAAAGCCGCCATCATTTGTTCCGGTACCTATCTTAATGCAAGTGTCATTACCGGTGAATGTGTCTATCATTCCGGCCCCGATGGAATGCACGCCGGCTTGTATCTGACGGAGAATTTGGCGAACATGGGCCTTTCCATGCGCCGCTTCAAAACAGGTACGCCGCCCCGTATCAATGCCAGAAGTGTGGATTTTTCCAAAATGGAGCTGCAGCCGGGTGATGAAGATCCCGTGCCGTTCTCTTTCCAGACGGAGCAGGCTCTTGAGAACCGTGCCGTGTGCTGGCTGACCTATACCAATGAGAAGACCCACGAGATCATCAAACGCAATTTTTCCAGAAGTCCGCTGTTTAACGGACTGATCGAAAGCGTAGGCCCCAGATACTGCCCCAGTATCGAAACGAAGATCGACCGCTTCCCGGATAAGCCGCGGCATCAGCTGTTTATTGAGCCAACCGGTCTTGGAACGGATGAATTGTATATTCAGGGTCTCAGCTCTTCACTGCCCGAGGATGTGCAGCTGGAGATGCTGCATACCATCGAGGGATTGGAACATGCGGAAATGATGCGCCCTGCCTATGCCATTGAATATGACTGCATCGACCCCACAGAGCTGCTGCCTACGCTGGAGACCAAAAAAGTTCCGGGTCTCTACGGCGCGGGACAGTTCAACGGCTCGTCCGGCTATGAGGAAGCTGCCGTACAGGGCTTGGTGGCAGGTATCAACGCGGCCTTGAAGCTCAAGGGTGAGCCGCCTCTGGTGCTGGCACGGTCGGAGTGCTATATCGGTACGCTCATTGATGACCTTGTGACCAAGGGAACGGAAGAGCCTTACCGCATTATGACCTCCCGTTCCGAATACCGGCTGCTGCACCGGCAGGACAATGCCGACCAGCGCCTGTGCCACATCGGTCACCGTGTGGGATTGGTGTCGGATGAGCGCTATGCAAAGGTCAAAGAAAAGTATGCTCTGGTGGAAAGAGAAATCGCCCGACTGGAAGGCTGCGGCGTGGCGGAGAGCGAGGAGCTCAATGCCCTGCTGACGGCCCATGAGACGACCCCGGTGCAGGGCTCTGCCCGTATGGCGGATCTGGTGCGCAGACCGCAAATCGGCTATGATCTTCTTGCACCCTTTGATCCCACCCGTCCGCAGCTGCCGTCTGATGTGACGGAGCAGGTGGAGATCCGACTCAAATATGATGGATATATTTCCCGTCAGCTCAAGCAGGTGGCGGAATTTGAAAAAGCCGAAAGCCGCCTTCTGCCGCAGGATGCAGATTATCTGTCCATTACCGGCCTGCGTGTGGAAGCAAGAGAAAAGCTGCAGAAGATCAGACCCATGTCTGTGGGACAGGCGAGCCGAATCTCCGGTGTCAGTCCGGCAGATGTGGCGGTGCTGCTGATCTGGCTGGAACAGAGAGGACGCCAATGAAAGAAAAAGCCCTTCATATTATCGAAGCCCTGAAGCAAGCATACCCCGATCCCATGTGCGCTCTGCAATATAAAAAAGACTATGAACTGATGATCTCCGTGCGTCTGGCGGCCCAGTGCACCGACGCCCGGGTCAATCAGATCACACCGGCGCTGTTTGCCCGTTTCCCCAGTGTGGAAGCCTTTGCCGAGGCCGATGTTGCCGAGGTGGAGGAGCTGGTAAAGTCCTGCGGCTTCTATCGCCACAAGGCAAGGGATATCGTCCTTGCCTGCAGGATGCTGCTGGAAAAGTTTGACGGGAAAGTGCCCCAAACCATGGAAGAACTGCTGACCATTCCCGGTGTGGGAAGAAAAACGGCAAATCTTCTTCTGGGCGACCTGTTCAGCGTGCCCGGCTCTGTGGTCTGCGACACCCATTGCATCCGCATTTCCAACCTGCTGGGTCTTGCCAAGGGAAAAGAGCCGGAAAAAGTGGAGCATCAGCTGCGCGCAATTCTTCCGCCGGAGGAAAGCTCTGATTTCTGCCACAGAATCGTGCTCCACGGCAGAGCTGTCTGCGTTGCCAGAAGACCCCAGTGCCAAAACTGCACTCTGGCACCATGGTGTGATCATTTTCACCTTGACGCAAAGAGTGAAAACTGATACAATAAATCGGATAGAAAAAAGGAAGGAGTATGCCTAAATGATGAACTCCAATATCCGATTTGAATTTCTTGGTCTTCCTGTTCCCAACTGTGGGGATATTGTTTCTTCTTTCCCCTGTGATCGTGAATATACTGTTTTGCCCGGTTTCGTGGATGTCCATGTACATCTGCGTGAGCCGGGTTTTTCTTATAAGGAGACCATCGCATCGGGAACAAGAGCCTGTGCCAGAGGCGGTTACACTGCCGTTTGCGCCATGCCCAATCTGGATCCCGTTCCGGATACGGACGAGCACCTGCGTGTGCAGGAAGAACTCATTGCCAAAGATGCCTGCATCCATGTGTATCCCTACGGCGCCATTACCATGGGCGAAAAGGGTGAGGAGCTGGCACAGCTGGAAGTTATGGCAAACCGTGTGTGCGGCTTCTCCGATGACGGGCGGGGCGTTCAGTCAGCAGATATGATGCAGCGGGCCATGGAAGAAGCCAAGCGCCTTGGCAAGCTGATCGTTGCCCATTGTGAAGACAACAGTCTGCTCCGCGGCGGCTATATCCATGACGGCGCCTATGCCAAAGCCCACGGTCACCGCGGTATCTGCTCCGAAAGCGAGTGGGGCCCCATAGCCAGAGATCTGGAGCTGGTGGCAAAGACAGGCTGCAGCTATCATGTGTGCCATATTTCCACCAAGGAAAGTGTGCAGATCATCCGTCAGGCGAAAAAGTCCGGTCTGGACGTGACCTGTGAAACAGGCCCTCACTATCTGACGCTGGATGACAGCTGTTTGCAGGAGCACGGCAGATTTAAAATGAACCCGCCCATCCGTGCAAAAGAGGACAAAGAAGCATTGGTGGAGGGGCTGTGTGACGGGACCATCGATATGATCGCCACAGACCATGCGCCCCACAGCGCGGAGGAAAAGGGCAGAGGCCTTGAAAAGTCCGCCATGGGCGTCGTCGGTATCGAGACGGCATTCCCTGTGGTGTATACCTATCTGGTAAAGCCTGGCCATGTGCCCATGGAAACGGTGCTGAAGGCTCTGACAGTCAACCCTGCCAAGCGCTTTGGCATCGAGCTGGATGGCTGGAGCGTCTGGGATCTTGAAAGAGAATACACCGTAGACCCCCGGGAGTTCGTCACCCTCGGCAGAGCAACGCCTTTTGAAGGCATGAAAGTATCGGGCAGATGTCTGATGACAGTGGTCAACGGAACGACGGTTTGGAAGGAGAAAGAGCTTTGAAACAGCAGGATTGTGTGATTTTGGAAAATAAACCTCTGACTGAGCTGGTCTGGCAGATGAAGTTGCAGGCCGATACCTCGGCCATTACGGCTCCCGGTCAGTTTGTGAATTTGAAGCTGGAGGGGCTGTATCTGCGCCGTCCCATTTCCATCTGTGACTGGGATGAAGAGAGTCTGACCATCATCTACAAGGTGGTGGGCGAGGGCACACAGCAGATGACCACCCTGCAGCAGGGCAGCAAGATCGATACACTCATCGGTCTTGGCAACGGCTACGATACCTCCAAGTCCGGCAGTGATCCTGTGCTGCTGGGCGGCGGTGTGGGTGTGCCTCCCATGTACGGCCTTGCCAAAAAGCTCCTTGGAGAAGGCAAATCCGTCAAGGTCATCCTTGGTTTTAATACAAAAGAAGAGATCTTCTATGAAGAGCAGTTCAAAGCCCTTGGCGCGGAAGTTTTCGTGACCACGGCAGACGGCTCTTACGGCACAAAGGGCTTTGTGACCGATGTGCTGAAGACCCTTTCTTATTCCTACTTCTTCACCTGCGGCCCTATGCCTATGTTCCGTGCCATCGAAGCTGTGGCGCAGACCTCCGGTCAGTACAGCTTTGAGGAGCGTATGGGCTGCGGCTTTGGTGCCTGTATGGGCTGCACCTGTAAGACCAAATACGGCAACAAGCGCATCTGCAAGGATGGCCCCGTTCTGGAAAGGGAGGAAGTTGTATGGTAAATACGAAAGTTAACCTTTGCGGTATCACGCTGGATAACCCTGTGATCCCTGCTTCCGGCACCTTCGGCTTCGGACAGGAATTCCATGAATTGTACGATATCAACTGCCTCGGCAGCTTCTCTTTTAAGGGCACCACGCTGGAGCCGCGTTTCGGCAACCCTACTCCCAGAATTGCCGAGTGCCCCTCCGGCATGCTCAATGCCGTGGGTCTGCAGAACCCCGGTGTAGATCATGTGATCACCCATGAGCTGCCCGAACTGCGCAAGATCTTCCATAAGCCTGTCATGGCGAACATCTCCGGCTTCGCGGTGGAGGAATATGTGCAGGTATGCGAAAAGCTGGACAGGGAAGATGGCATCGGCTGGCTGGAAGTGAATATTTCCTGCCCCAACGTCCACGGCGGCGGTATGAGCTTCGGCACAGATCCCAAAGCCGCGGCAGAGGTGACCGGGGCCGTGCGCGCCGTTACCAAAAAGCCCATCATCATCAAGCTCTCTCCCAATGTGACCGATATCGTGTCCATTGCCAAAGCCTGTGAGGATGCAGGCGCGGACGGTGTGAGCCTGATCAATACTCTGATGGGTATGCGTTTGAATTTGAGAACGAGAAAGCCCATCATTGCCAACGTGACCGGCGGCTATTCCGGCCCTGCTGTGTTCCCGGTGGCAGTACGGATGGTCTATCAGGTGTCCAAGGCCGTTTCCATCCCTGTGGTGGGTATGGGCGGCGTGTCCACTGCGAAGGATGTCCTCGAAATGATGATGGCAGGCGCCACGGCCGTGGAAGTGGGCGCCGCCAATCTGGTGGATCCCTTCGCATCCAAAAACATTGTTGAAGACCTGCCCAAGGTCATGCAGGAATATGGAATTGAAAGCCTCACCGATATCATCGGCGCGGCGCACTGAACAGGAGGATTTTATTATGGGAAAAGACGTAATCATTGCTTGTGATTTTGCCAGCCGCGAGGCAACCCTGAACTTCTTGGATAAGTTCACCGGCAAGAAGCCCTTTATCAAGATCGGCATGGAGCTGTACTATGCCGAAGGTCCTCAGATCGTCCGTGATCTGAAGGAGAGAGGTCATAAGATCTTCCTGGATCTGAAGCTTCATGATATCCCCAATACAGTCAAGAAGTCCATGGCAGTTTTGTCCAATCTGGATGTGGATATGACCAACCTGCACGCTTCCGGCACCAAGGCCATGATGGAAGCTGCGCTGGAAGGTCTGACCAGACCCGACGGTACACGTCCTATTCTGATCGCTGTCACCCAGCTGACCTCCACCAGCCCCGAAGCCATGAAGAACGACCTGCTCATCGATGCACCCATGGCGGATGTGGTCATGCACTATGCCCACAATGCCAAGGAAGCCGGTCTTGACGGTGTTGTCTGCTCTCCTCTGGAAGCAGAAGCTGTCCACGGCAGATGCGGTAAGGACTTCGTTACTGTCACCCCCGGTGTCCGTTTTGCCGATGGCGACAAGGGCGACCAGGTTCGTGTTATGACTCCCGAGCAGGCAAAGAAGATCGGCTCTGACTATATCGTGGTCGGTCGTCCCATCACTGCTGCCGAGGATCCCGTAGCCGCTTACGAGCGCTGCGTCCGTGAGTTTGTTGATTAAAATAAAGGAGAGATAACTATGCAGAACGCTGAAATCATCATTGCCAAGGATCTTTTGAAGATCAAAGCTGTATTCTTCCGTCCCGACGAGCCCTTCACCTGGGCCAGCGGCATCAAGAGCCCTGTCTATACCGACAACCGTCTGACTCTTACTGCTCCCGAAGTCCGCAACGATGTGGAAAACGCGCTGGCAGATATCATCCGTGAAAAGTATCCCGACGTGGACGTCCTCATGGGCACTTCCACCGCCGGCATTGCCCACGCTGCTATCGTCGGTCATATCATGGGTCTGCCCATGGGTTATGTCCGTTCCGGCAATAAGGATCACGGCAGACAGAACCAGATCGAAGGCAAGCTGGAAAAGGGTCAGAAGGTCGTGGTCGTGGAAGATCTGATCTCCACCGGCGGCAGCTGTATCGAAGTGGTCAATGTCCTGCGTGAAGCAGGTGCCGAAGTTCTGGGCATTGTGTCCATCTTCACCTACGGTATGCAGAAGGGCCTGGATCGTCTGGCAGCAGCCAATGTGGAAAACACCAGCCTGACCAACTTTGACGTCATCGCCAAGGTGGCGGCAGAGGAAGGCTACATCGAAGAGGCCGACATTGAGCGCTTGATCAAGTTCCGCAACAATCCCTCCGACGAAAGCTGGATCGGAGGTAACAAATGAGAAGTCTGATCGACATTCTTGATCTGAGCGTGGAAGAGCTTGACGAAATGGTCAAGGTCGCGGAGGACATCATGGCAAACCCTGCCAAGTATGCCCATAAGTGCGACGGCAAGAAGCTTGCCACCATGTTCTATGAGCCCTCCACCCGCACCAGACTTTCCTTTGAAGCTGCCATGTATGAGCTGGGCGGCAATGTGCTGAGTGTGGCGTCTGCCGCTTCTTCCTCCGCTGCCAAGGGCGAGAGCGTTGCCGACACGGCAAAGATGATCAGCTGCTATGCCGATATCCTTGCCATGCGCCATCCCAAGGAAGGCGCACCTCTGGTGGCATCCATGAATGCTACCATCCCTGTGGTCAATGCAGGCGACGGTGGTCACAACCATCCTACTCAGACTCTGGCAGACCTTCTGACCATTCATTGCGAAAAGGGCAGATTTGACAATCTGACCATCGGTCTGTGCGGCGACTTGAAGTTCGGCAGAACGGTACATTCTCTTATTGCAGCCATGTGCCGCTATCCCAATGTGAAGTTTGTGCTCATCTCTCCTGTGGAACTGAAACTGCCCAGCTATGTGAAGACAGAGCACATCAAGCCCTCCGGTCATACCTATGAGCAGACCACAGATCTGGAAGCTGTCATGCCTCAGCTGGATGTGCTGTATATGACCCGTGTGCAGAAAGAACGCTTCTTCAATGAGGAAGACTACCTGCGTCTGAAGGACAGCTACATTCTGACTCCCGAGAAGCTGAGAAACGCCAAGGAAGATATGATCATCATGCATCCGCTGCCTCGTGTCAACGAGATCTCCGTGGCGGTGGACAATGACCCCAGAGCATGCTATTTCAAGCAGGCTTATTACGGCAAGATCATGCGTGAGGCACTGATTCTGAAACTTCTGGAGGTGCAGTAAATGAATATTGATTCCATCCATAACGGTATCGTCATCGACCATATCGCCGCAGGCCGCGGAATGCAGCTGTATCATTTGCTGCAGCTGGATAAGCTGGATTGCTCTGTTGCCATCATTAAGAATGTCAACTCCCGCAAGATGGGCAAAAAGGACATCATCAAAGTAGACGGCACCGTGGATATCGACATCGATGCCATTGGCTATGTGGATCCCAAGGCCACAGTCAATATTATCCGCGATGAGAAGCTGGTGGAAAAGCGTGACATCGTCCTGCCTGAAAGGCTGGTCAATGTGGTGCGCTGCAAGAACCCCAGATGCATCTCCTCCACGGAGCAGGAACTGGATCAGGTCTTTGTGCTCAAGGATCGTGACAAGGGTATCTACCGCTGCCTGTACTGCGAAGCAAAAGCGGAAGGTTGAAAATAATTTTATTATGTAAACACATCCCTGCGGTGCTCCGCAGCGATATGACAGTATAGGAGGATTGTTGTGATCCATAAAATCAAAGGTGCCATCTTTGATATGGACGGTACACTGATTGACTCGCTCATGCTGTGGGATATCATCTGGGAATCCTTCGGCAGAACCTATCTCGGCAGGGAGGGCTACCGTCTTCCGGAGCAGGCGGACAAGGCGATCCGCACCATGACCCTTCGTGACGGCATGGAGATGATCCACGAGACCTGCGGCCTTGGTGAGAGCGGCACGGAGCTTCTGGAGGCTGCCAATGCCATCATCCGCAACTTCTATGCCAATGAGGTGCAGCTGAAACCGGGCGTCAGGGAGTTTTTGAATAGCTGCCGTGAAAGAGGCATCAAAATGTGCATCGCCTCTGCCACAGGTCCCAAGCTTTTAAAAACTGCCATCGACCGTTGTGAGATCGGGGATTATTTCTCCCATATCCTCTCTTGCGCGCAGCTTGGCAAGGGCAAGGATCAGCCGGATATCTATCTGGCTGCCATGGAGCAGCTGGGCACAACCAAGGAAGAGACCTGCGTGTTTGAGGACTCCGCTGTTGCCATTGCCACGGCCCATAACATGGGGCTTATGACCGTTGCCATCTATGACCAATATAACTACGGTCAGGACGAAATGCGCCGCACCGCCGATGCCTATATCGCAGAAGGCGAGACGTTGTTGAAATTGGTTGCAATCACTTGATCATGCAACCTGCGTGAGGTCGTGATCGCTCGCAAGATCTTACAAGCTGGGCGGGGATATCAACACTGCGGCAGTGGATGAAACAAAAAAAGGAATCGCAAAGCGATTCCTTTTTTTATTGCGTAAGAGCGTTTTTTGTATGTATAAGAACAGATGTTGATGTTGCAGCTTATTTGCAATAGATCTCATCCAACTGCTTGGGGTGCTCGCAGTCTGTGAAGGGGTAGAATTCTCGGCTCAGTCTCTTAAAGGGCATCTCTGCCAGACGGGCAGAGGATGCGCACAAGGTGTCAACAGAAAGCATCACATCTGCAAACTTTCCGTAAGGGACGCGGAAAGAGGTGCAGGCTTTGACGATCGCCACATCGTAAAGGGTGGGTTCTACACCAAAATGCCGCAGCAACTGGGGATCGCCGGTGGTGGACATACCGCTGGTAACGACCACATCGGCATTGCCGATCTTGACGGTCGCAGTCGGTCCGGCGCTGTCTACAACACCTCTCATGGCAGGTCCCTCGATAGTGAACGAACCTTCGTGGAGGGAGCAGACCGTCAGTGTGACAGAGTAGGACTTGGACATTTCCGGAGATTTACTGCCGCCGATGGTTGCCTCAAAGGTGGTGCCTACACCACGCCGGAAGCACTCTTTCACAAGATCGGGATCGTTGACAATGCCTGCGATCTTAACATCGGGCGCTTTCTCCATGATTTCTGCCACAATATCGAAATTGTCGCCGGCCGCACCTGCATTGGGGGAATCGGAGAAATCGGAAACCGCCACGGGTTTGCCCTCTGCATGGGTTCTTGCGGCTGCGATGACTTCGTCGATGGTATTATTGGGACGAACCATATCATGGCGAATGGCCCACATCTTTCTAAGGCCTTCTCTGACGATCTCCTTGGCGGCGTTTTCGTTCTTGCCGATGGCGATTACAGCACTGCCGCCTTCGATCACATCCAGCCAGGGCTGCATCTGGAAGGCGGAGAAATCTTCGATCGTTCCGTTTTCGACCTTGGCAAACAGAGCCTGCATTACATCGAGCAGCTTACCTTCGGAGGTACTATACCCGTTGGCAGGCTGGATCATGGGAACCCGACCGTATGCCATATACAGCTTTTCTCCGGCCAGAAGGCGATTTGCCAGTTTGGCCGCACGGTAGCCGGTGTTGTAGTGGTCCACATGGGGGTAAGTCTGATAGGCTGTGATGATGTCTGCGTTGTCAAACATCTTCTTCGTAATATTTCCGTGCAGATCGCAGGAGCAGGCGATGACGACTTCATTGCCAAACAGCTCGCGAGCCAGTACCAGAGCATCGCCGCAAACATCATCGCTATCTACGGACTGATGGGCACCATGGAAAGACAGATAGCAGCCATCGATCGTTCCGCATTCAGTGGCGATGCGGCGGAAGCGGGTTTCGAACTCTTTATAGACTTCCGAAGCGGAAACACCGCCTGCTGTGGCACGGATACCAAAGCCGGGAATCACTTCGATGCCGTCTTCTTCCAGAGCGTCGATCATGCCGCCCAGACACAGCTGCTTGCCATGTACACGGTTATAAAATTCTTCTCCTTCAGCAAAAAAAGTTCTTTTATAATCCTCCAACACTGCAGGTGTTGCGCAGAATGTGTTGGTCTCTTGATTGATCTCCATTAAAAGTACACGCATGATGTATCTCCTTTTAATTTTGTATTTTTCTCTCTCTATATATCACATTCCGGCTTTGTTGTCCATAAGCCGAAAGAATACAGAAGGAAAACGCAGAAGAATGAACAAATGCGACGCCGGACTCGGGGCATGTGGCTTTCATCGACGGAGAAACAAGCACGGATCAATGATTGCCGAGCGATGCAAAAATAAGATCAAGAAAACAATGCTTTATAATGTTGTCTGTAATTATATTATGTAAATTAAAATGCGAGACGCATATCGTTTTTGTCTTGTTGCTTCAGCTGATTTGTAGTATAATCAGACAAGGAGGCGATTTACATATGCCTATTCAGATCGTGCGAAACGATATCACAAAAATGAAAGTGGATGCGATTGTCAATGCTGCCAACGAAACGCTTCTGGGTGGCGGCGGTGTGGACGGCTGCATCCACCGCGCGGCAGGGCCGAAGCTTCTGGCAGAGTGCAGAAAGCTGGGGGGCTGTCCCACGGGAGAGGCAAAAGCCACCAAGGGCTATGATCTGCCATGTAAATATGTGATCCACACCGTTGGGCCTGTCTGGCAGGGTGGCGGCAGGGGAGAGAAGGAACTGCTTATTTCCTGCTATGCAAGATCTCTGGCTGTTGCCGAGAAGCTGAAGTGTGAGAGCGTGGCCTTCCCGCTGATCTCGGCCGGCGTCTATGGCTATCCCAAGGATCAGGCCCTGCGGATCGCTATGGATACGATCACAGAGTTTTTGCTCCATCATGATATGACGGTCTATATCGTGATCTTTGACAAGAAGGCATATCAGATCAGCAGCAAGCTGGAGGCAGATATCCGCGCTTATATCGATGACCGCTATGTGGAGGCTCACAGAGATTCTGATGAGCTGATCTGTGCCCGTATGCGGCGAGCCAATGCGGCTGTCATGGATTCCTGTGTCGGCTCGGCGGCCCCCTGTGCGTCTCGTTCTTTGGAGGATCTTGTGGCAAAGCTGGACGAGAGCTTCTCTCAGATGCTTCTGCGTAAGATCGATGAGCGCGGCATGACAGATGCTCAGTGCTATAAAAAAGCCAATATTGACCGCAAGCTTTTCTCCAAGATCCGCAACGACCGTCACTATAAGCCCAGTAAGTCCACAGCCATTGCCTTTGCCATTGCTCTGGAGCTTCCTCTTGCGGAGATGAAAGAACTTCTGGAAAAAGCAGGCTTTGCCCTTTCTCATTCCAACAAGGCTGACATCATCGTGGAGTATTTTGTTTCCAAGGGCATTTATGATATCTTCACCATCAACGAGGCACTCTTTGCCTTTGACCAGTGACTGTTGGGTGCATAAATTTGTCGCTTGCCAAGCGACCAAACCGGATTTCAAAACCGATAAACTATGGCTGTAAGGGAAACCTGCAGCCATAATTTTTTTGGAGGTATGAAGTATGAAAAAAGGTTTGACGGAATTGGTGTTTATCCTTGATCGCAGCGGCTCTATGCACGGACTGGAAGCTGATACCATCGGCGGCTTCAATTCCATGATCGAAAAGCAGAAGAAAGAGCAGGGAGAAGCACTGGTATCCACCGTGCTGTTCAGTGACTGCAGCGAGGTGATCTGCGACAGAGTGGCCTTGGCGGACATTGCGCCTATGACCGACAAAGATTATACCGTGGGCGGCTGTACAGCTCTGATCGATGCCATCGGCGGTGCCATCCATCATATCGGCAATGTCCATCGCTATATCCGTCCCGAGGACGTGCCGGAGCACACCTTGTTCATCATCACCACAGATGGTATGGAAAATGCCAGCCACCGCTATACTGCCGATGCCGTACGGAGTATGATCGGAGAAAAGAAAGAAAAACACGGCTGGGAGTTCTTGTTCCTCGGCGCAAACATTGATGCTGTGGAAACTGCCGCCCGGTTTGGCATCGGTGCGGACCGTGCCGTGGACTACTGCTGCGACAGCAAGGGAACAGCACTCAACTATGAGGTTCTCGGCGAAGCCATTACATCCGTCCGTGCCAGCAGACCTCTGCAGGCGAAATGGAAATCCCGCATCGCGCAGGATCACAAAAACCGCAGCAACAAATAAGCAAGACCCGGGAGCAGATCCCGGGTCTTTTTGATAAAAGAAGACAGCGTGGTTTTCTTTTCTTCTGAGAAGAAATATGATATGATATACATGAAAGGGGAGAGAGCTGTGGAACTGATCTATCAGGATAAAGATATCGTGGTGTGCATCAAACCGGCGGGGGTCAAGTCCACCGATGAGCCGGGCGGTGTGCCGGAGCTGGTGCGGGAAGCGCTGGGAGATCCCAATGCCAACGTGCGCACGGTCCACAGGCTGGATCAGGTGGTCAGCGGACTTATGGTGCTGGCGCGAAATGCCAGATCTGCGTCGGAACTCTCCCGTCAGATTCGGGACGGTGAATTTGGAAAAGCCTATCTTGCGGTCGTTCACGGAGAGCTTCCTGCTTCCGGTACTATGACCGACCTGCTCCTTCGCAACAAAGCCGAGCGCAAGACCTATGTGGTCACCGAGCCCGGGAAGGACGTGCAGGAGGCGGTACTGGATTATACTTGCCTTGATCGCCGCAGCGGCATGAGCAAGGTACATATCATCCTGCGCACCGGCAGGACACATCAGATTCGCTGCCAGTTTTCCTCCCGTGGGTATCCCCTTGTAGGTGACCGGAAATACAGCCTTCTGGAAGATGGCTGTCCCATTGCGCTTTGGTCTGCCCATCTTTCCTTTACCCATCCCAAAACAGGGGAGAAAATGTCCTTCTCCCAAGAGCCTCCCAACGCTGCACCATGGTCAGAATTTGCCGCACAGACGGAAAATTGACCGAAAATGAAAAAAGGTTTTTGGTGAAATTGCGGATTTTTTCGATTTTACCATGATAAACTGAAAAAGCGACAAACTGCACTTGTGCAAGGCGAACAAAAATGCTATAATGATAAGTGAAAAATTTGTCATTATAGTAATCGGTCAAAGGGAAGTTGGCCTAAAAAGTACGTTTAAGGAGGAACCTGTTCTATGTATTTTCTGAAAAAACGCTGTGTTGCCATGCTGCTTGCCGGCGGACAAGGCAGCCGATTAAAGGTTTTGACGGAGAATACCGCCAAACCGGCAGTACCCTTTGGCGGCAAGTACCGCATCATCGATTTCCCCCTCTCCAACTGTGTGAACTCCCATATTGATACTGTGGGTGTTTTGACTCAGTACCAGCCTCTGGAGCTCAATGAATATATCGGCAACGGTCAGCCTTGGGATCTGAACAGCTCTCACGGCGGTGTTACCGTGCTTCCTCCCTATGCCAGGAGCAAAAAGTCTGACTGGTATAAGGGCACAGCCAATGCGATCTATCAGAACATACCTTTTATCGCCCGTTATAATCCCGATGATGTGCTGATCCTGTCCGGTGACCACATCTACGAGATGGATTATGCCAAGATGCTGCGTTATCACAAGCAGATGGGTGCTGACTGCACCATCGCTGTGCGCCCCGTCCCCATGGAAGAGGCGTCTCGCTTCGGTATCATGAATACCAAGGAAGACGGCAGTATTTTTGAGTTTGAGGAAAAGCCTAAGAAGCCCAAGTCCAACAAGGCATCCATGGGTATCTATATCTTTAAGTGGGACATCCTGCGTAAGTTCCTGGAAGAGGACGAAGAGGATCCCAAGTCCGAAAACGATTTCGGCAAGAACATCATCCCCAATCTGCTTAATGCAGGTCATAAGCTCTATGCCTATGAGTTTGACGGCTACTGGAAGGATGTCGGTACCATCAACAGCCTCTGGGAAGCCAACATGGATCTTTTGGGCGATGAGCCCAAGTTCAACATCTACGGCTCTGCCGGCCGTAAGATCTATGCCAGAAACTATGCCATGCCTTCTGCTTTCATCGCAAAGGGCTCTGAGATCTCCGACAGCTTTGTGGCAGAGGGCTGTGAGGTCTTCGGCACGGTCAGACATTCCGTTATCTCCTCCGGCTGCGTGATCGGCAAGGGTGCGGAGGTTCGCAACAGTGTCATTATGCCCGATGTTGTGATTGAGCCCGGCGCACAGGTCTGTCATGCCATTGTGGCTGAAGGCTGTGTCATCAAGGCTGGTGCCAGGGTAGGCGCCGATCAGGAGGGCAATCTGGAAGATCTGAAGATCACCGTCATCGGCAAGGATGCGACCATCTCCGAGGGGACAGTCGTTGAGCCGGGCGAGATCATTTGAGAAAGGATGTGACAGCAATGGAAACCATGGGTATTATTTTCTCCAATATTTATGATAGCTTCATGGGTGCGCTCACGGAGAAGAGAACTTCCGCATCCATCCCCGTCGGCGGTCGTTATCGCCAGATCGATTTTATCCTGTCCAACATGGCGAACTCCGGTGTGCGTCACATTGGCATCATTACAAAATATAACTATCAGTCTCTGATGGATCATCTTGGCTCTTGTCAGGAGTGGGATCTGCAGCTGAACACCTCCGGCGTCGTGTTCCTGCCTCCCTATGCTACAGGTCATACCGGCATCTACCGTGGCAAGCTGGAAGCGCTGCAGACTGCGCTGCCTGTTCTGTCCTATGGTGAGCAGGACTATGTGATTCTGGCTGATTCCAATGTGATGTGCTCTCTGGACTTCCGCAAAGTGGTGGAAGATCATGTCAAGTCCGGCTGTGATGTGACCGTGGTCGCAAAGGCTGGTCTGGCAGACGGCAAGACCACGCAGCACTTCGCTCTGCGTATTGACGAAAATAACCGCGCTGTTTCCATGGGCGTGGAGTATGCCGCCCCTGCAGGCGATCTGACCGGCATGGGTATGTTCGTCATGAGCCGCAAGCTTTTGCTGGAGACCATTCAGGAAACTGTGCCCCATGGTAAGTACCATCTGGAGCGGGACTTCATTATGGAGAGCTTCAATAAGGGCGAACTGAGCGTCAATGTCTATCCCTTTGAGGGGGCTGCGCTCTTTAACCAGTCCGTGGTCAGCTATTATCAGAACAATATGGCACTATTGGATGCCGATATCCGCAGAAGCCTCTTTAAGGGCGATGTTCCCATTTACACCAAGGTCCGTGATGAAGTTCCTACCCTCTACGGCAAGAATGCCGAAGTGGCAAACTGCATCGTAGCAGACGGATGCCGTCTGTCCGGCAAGGTGGAAAACAGCGTCATTTTCCGTGAGGTCAAAGTGGAGGAGGGCGCAGAAGTCGCCGATTCCATTGTCATGCAGGGCTGCACCATCGAAAAGGGTGCCAGTATTCAGTATACCATTCTGGATAAGGATGTTACCGTTTCTGCAGGCACCAAGCTCCTTGGTTCTCCCGAGCATCCGCTAATCATCAGAAAGGGCGTAACCGTATGAAAATCGCAATTGCCGCCTCCGAAGCCGCTCCGTTCAGCAAGACCGGTGGACTTGGAGATGTGATGCAGGCATTGCCGGAGGCTCTGAGCCAGATCGCCGGCAACACCGTGTGTCTGTTCTTGCCCTACTACAGCAGGGTCAAATACAACCCTGCCTTTGAATGTGAGTTTATCACAAGCTTTGCCATCAATCTGGTCTGGCGTAAGTGCCATGTGGGTCTGTTCCGGCTCAAGAGTAGACGGAAGAAGCTGCAGATCTATTTCATTGACAACGAGCAGTACTTCAACCGCGACGGTACCTACGGCTATTCCGACGATGGTGAGCGCTTTGCCTATTTCTCCAAAGCTGTGCTGGCGTGTATGAACTATCTGGATTATAAGCCCGATGTTCTGCAGTGCAACGACTGGCAGACCGCTCTGATTCCGGTGCTTCTGCGCAGCGAATTCAAGCCCTGTTTCCCCAATACCAAGTGCATTTTCACCATTCACAACATTGAGTATCAGGGGTGGGCAGATCAGAATTTCAACGCAGATGTTCTGGGTCTTGACGGCAGCTGGATGGACACCCTGCGCTATGGTGAAAGCATCAACTTTATGAAGGCTGCCATTATGTCGGCAGATGCAGTGTCCACCGTTTCCGAGACCTATGCCAAGGAACTGCAGTATCCCTATTTCTCTCATGGCATGTCCGATGTTCTGCGGATGCGTGCCGATGACTTCTATGGCATCACCAACGGCATCGATACTACCGTCTTTGATCCCAACGCGTCCAAGTCTTTGCCTGCTCACTATACGGCAAAGACCATGGCAGAGGGCAAGGCAAAGAACAAGGCTGCCCTGCAGAAGGAACTGGGGCTGAAGGTCAAGGCAGATGTGCCGCTGTATGCCATCGTGTCGCGTCTGGCTGGTCACAAGGGCATCGATCTTCTGTGCTACATTTGCGATAAGTTTATGGGCATGAATGCCCAGCTTGCCATCATCGGTACCGGTGAGGCACAGTATGAGCACGGATTGACTGCGCTTGCCAAGAAGTATCCCGGCAAGATGGTGGTGCGTCTGGCATTCGATCCTGCTCTGGCAGATCGTGTTTATGCAGGTGCCGACGCCTACTTGATGCCCTCCAAATCTGAGCCCTGCGGCTTGAGTCAGCTGATCGCTATGCACTACGGCACCATTCCTGTGGTCCATGCCACAGGCGGTCTCAATGACACGGTCAAGCCCTATGATGCCGAAACAGGCGAGGGCTGCGGTTTCACCTTTGTCCGTTATAACGGTGAGGACTTTATGGATGCTGTGGAGCGCTCCATGGCGCTGTACAACGATGACCGTGCCGCTTGGAATGCCTTGGCGCAGAAGGACATGGCACTGGATGTCAGCTGGAACGCACCTGCGCAGAAATATATGGAATTGTTCTGGAAAGTCATTGGTTGACTCCTATGTGCAGACACACAGGCTTGTGTGTCTGCACATTTTTTATTGGCAGGGAATAAACAAAAATTTCCAAAAAAATGACAATTCTGTGTCTTGCAATACATGGAAATAAGTGTTATACTTACAAAGGAATTGTGTTATTATGCCTATTTGTGGATTTTGGCACATTTTTACCGAAAACGGTTATGCAGCTTGAACGGAAACGGGACGGCTACTACATAACAAATATTAAGAAAGGAGATCAAGCAAAATGAAGAAGTACGAAGCTCCTGTCGTTGAAGTCGAGATCTTCACCGTCGGCGATGTCATGAACGCCTATCTGTGCGAGACCGAGACCGATATCCTGTAAGATCGGGAAAAGTCCCCGGCAGTTCTCTGCCGGGGCAACTTTCGTAAACTGCTTTTGATTCTTAATTAGAATTAAAATGACATACATTAGGAGCAACTATGGAACATACCTACAAGATCGCCGGACTGACAGTCAATATGGATACCTTTGGCTTTGTAGGCAGCAGAGCGCGGCCCTACGAGGTCGAGTACACTTCTGCGCCCGACATGACTGTGGAGAACAAGTGGGAAAAAGTAAAGCAGATGCATCCGGAAGTGACGGATCCGTTCTGTGAGTATACTGCCACGGCGATCGTGTTTTATGACAAACTTCTGGATTTCCAGGGTATGCTGCTCCATTCCTCCGCCGTGATCATGGATGGCAAGGCATACTTGTTTACTGCCGATTCCGGCACGGGAAAGTCCACTCACACTTCTTTATATCGCCGCTACTACGGTGATGATCGTGTGCGGATCCTCAATGACGACAAACCTGCTCTGCGGCTGGAAGACGGTGAATTCTTCGCCTATGGCACTCCGTGGAGCGGAAAGACGGATCTCAATCTGAATTTGCGTGTACCACTGGGCGGCATCTGCGTGCTGGAGCGCGGCGAACACAATGAGATCGAAAGACTGACCGGCAGAAAAGCACTGAAAAGACTTTTGCCGCAGACGGTCAATCCAAACGATAATGACAAAATGGAAAAGCTTCTGGATCTGATGACCGCTCTGCTGGAGAAGGTTCCTGTCTGGATCATGAAGTGCAATATGGATCCGGATGCTGCCAGAGTATCTTACGAGGCGATGTCCGGAATTGGAAAAGGAGATTAACCATGAAGCTGAAATCCGGTTTGACCCTGCGCCAGATCGCAGGAGAAAATGTGGTCCTTGCTTCCGGTGCAGACACCGAGCTTAAGGGCATGATCACGCTCAATGAAACTGCGTGCCTTCTGTGGCGCTGCCTGGAAAAGGGTGCTGAGGTCGCTGACCTTGCAGATGCGCTGCTTGCAGAGTACGAGGATGTGGATCCTGCAACTGCTGCAGCCCATGCAGAGGCTTTTGCTGCAAAGATGAAGGAGCTGGATCTTCTTGTCTGAACTCCGCGCGGATCTGGAGGAACTGCTGCCTGTGATGCAGGAGCAGTTTGCCAAAGGTGAAAGCTTTGTGATCAGACCGGGTGGTATCAGCATGCTGCCCACCGTAAGGCCGGGAAAGGATGCCGTAGTGCTGTCCGCCCTGCCGCAGCAGCTGAAAAAATACGATCTGCCGTTCTATCGCAGACCGGACGGATCTTTTGTGCTCCACCGCATCGTAGAGGTGGGGGAGACCTATACCTGTGTAGGAGACGGTCAGTTCCGTTTTGAGCCGGGGGTCCGGCAGGAGCAAATGATCGCGCTGGCAACAGCCATCATTCGCGGCAAACGCGAGATCTCGGTCAACGCACCGATGTATCGGCTCTACTGTAAGATCTGGCATCACACCAGAAAAGTTCGCCATGTGATCAAATGGCCCAAGTATTATCTTCGGAGGAGCCTTTCATGGCTGAAGTCAAAACTTTAAGCTGGCTGCTGAAGCGGATCCGGCGGCATATTCCCATGCTGCTGGTGCTCATATTGGCAAATGCTGGCAGCGCGCTGCTCAGCGTCCTCTTTGCTCTCGGAACTCGTGAGGTCATCAATAGTGCCACCAGCTGCAGCCTCGAGGTCTTTTTGAGGGCCTGCGGACTGCAGTTGTCTATTATTGCAGGCTCTATTCTGTGCACGACGGTCAGCCGTCATCTGACGGCAAAGCTGACGGATGTTCTGGACAGAGACTGGAAAAAGAACTTGTTCCATGAGCTGCTGCAGGGCGAGTATTCCGATGTTTCCGCCTATCACAGCGGAGAACTGATCAATCGATTGAATAATGACGTCAAGGCGCTTGATGACGGACTTGTGACGGCGATCCCCAATCTGATCTCCCTTGTTGTACGCCTTGGCTCTGCTGTGGTGACCTTGTTTGCCATGGAACCCAGACTGACAGGCGCTTTGGTCATCCTCGGTGTTGCCGCCATGCTGGTCACCGGTGTGGTACGTAAAAACCTCAAGAGCCTTCATAAGCGTGTCAGTGAGTCCGATGGCCGTGTCTTGAGCTTTTTGCAGGAAAACCTGGAAAAGCTTCTGGCTGTGCAGGCGATGGATCTGTCCGAACAGGTGGAAAAGCGTGCCAACGGTCTCCTGCAGGAGCGCTATCTTGTGCAGCGCCGCCGCCGCAGAGTGACCCTAACAGCCAATACCTGTGTCAGCGCCCTGTTTTATCTGTGCGGCTTTGCCACCTTGGTCTGGTGCAGCTACGGTCTGCTCCGCGGCAGCATGGATTTTGGTACTTTGACTGCCATGATGCAGTTGGTCAATCAAGTGCAGGCTCCCTTTGTCAATCTCTCCGGCTTCCTGCCCAAATACGCTGCCATGCTGGCAGCGGCGGAGCGTTTGAGAGAGCTGGAGCGTATTGCACCGCAGGAATCCTCCGTTATCGAGGATGTGCCTGCTTACTACAGCGCCATGACAGGCTTTGCTGTTGAGGATCTGACCTTCGCTTATGAAGAGGACAAGATTCTGGAAAACGTTACCTTTACTTTGCCGAAGGGTACCTTCAGTGCCATTACCGGCCCTTCCGGCATCGGCAAAAGCACGCTGCTGAAGCTGATGCTGGGCGTCTATACGCCGCAGAACGGCGGCATCTATGCCGTTTCCGGCACGCAGTCCCAGCCACTTGACCGCGGCACAAGAAGACTGTTTGCTTATGTTCCTCAAGGAAATTTCCTTTTCAGCGGAACTTTGCGGGAAAATTTATTGATGATCGCCCCGGATGCCGGGGAACAGGAATTGAAAGAAGCTATCTATGTCAGCGCCATGGACCGGTTCATGGATCAGCTGCCGGATGGATTGGATACTGTCATCGGAGAGCACGGTGAAGGTCTTTCCGAAGGACAGGCACAGCGGGTGTCCATTGCCCGTGCGGTACTCAGCGGTGCACCTGTGCTGCTTTTGGATGAAGCGACCTCTGCGCTGGACGGTGAGACAGAAACTGTAGTCCTGCAGCGGATCTGCGCCATGAAGAGCCGCACCTGCATTGCTGTGACCCATCGCCCTGCGGCGCTGGAGCAGGCAGATTATCAGCTGTGTGTCAATGATCGGAAAATACAGGTCGTCCCTTTGAGACCGGAACAATAGCGAAAGGAACTGCTATGAGAGAAGAAGTAAACAATCGTCAGGAAGTAGAAAGTGAGATCGACCTTCAGGAAATGCTGTTTTCCTATCTGCACCACTGGTGGGTCATCGCCCTGTGTGTGCTGGCTTTTGTCGGTATGGCAATGGCTTATACGAACTTGTTTGTAACTCCTTTGTATCGCGCAAGCGTTACGATCTATGTCAACAACTCTATCAATACCAATGTGGAGTACATTGCAAGTACCGACCTGTCTGTTTCTCAGAAACTGGTCGATACCTATGTGAATATCATCACCAGCGACACCGTTCTGAACAAGGTCGCTGAGGAAAAGCAGCTGCCTTATTCTGCCGGTCAGCTTCGCTCCATGCTGACTGCCGAGCAGGTGGATAAGACTGAGATCTTCAAGGTCTTTGTCAGTAATCCCAGTCCCCAGATGGCAGCCAAGATTGCCGATGCTATTGCCGATGTTGCACCCGGTGAGATCCGTAACTTTGTTGAGGGTTCTTCCACCAAGATCATCGACTATGCCAAGGTGCCCACTTCCCCCTATTCTCCCAACTATGTGAAGAATGCGGCCATCGGTTTCCTGGCAGGTGCTTTTGTGGCGATCGCTTATCTGACCATCCGCTACCTTCTGGATGTTCATGTCAACGATGCCGAGGATCTGGAGAGAATGTTCGAGTATCCCGTTCTGGGTCAGATCCCCGATATTATGTTGGTGCGTTCCAAGACGAGAGGCGCGTATGCCAAGTATGCGGAAGAAGCCGGCGGCGAGAGTAAATAACCTTACAGCTATAACTGGAGTGTGAAACATGTCAATGTCAAAGTCATTTTTGAAATTGTTTAAGAAAACCAAGAAAAAGACCGTGACCAGATCCAGAAGCGCACAGCTGCTTAGTGACCGTAAGGCGCTGCTCTCCTCCAAGAGCAACTTCTTTGTCCGCGAGGCATACAAGGCTATGCGTACCAATGTCAATTTCTCCATTGCAGACGACAATGATTGCCATGTATTGCTGGTCACCTCCTCTTTGCAGAGTGAGGGTAAGAGTACCACGTCCATCAATCTGGCTCGTTCTTATGCCGAAAACAATGACAACCGTGTTCTGCTGATCGACTGCGACCTGCGTAAGCCCAAGCTGGCGCGCCTGTTGGAGCTCAGCGCCACTGCCGGTCTGAGCAACGTGCTGGTCAAGCCTCAGCTGTTGGAGCAGGCGATCATTCCTTCCGGCACGGATAATCTGGATGTTCTGCTGTCCGGTGATATCCCCCCCAATCCCTCTGAGCTGCTGGGCTCTGTGAGAATGCACCAGATGCTGGAGGAAATGAAGACAAAGTATAATTACATCATCATCGATACGCCTCCCATCAACATGGTCACCGATGCCATGGTTCTGGCACCTCATACTGACGGTGTTCTGATGGTGGTGCGTGCCGGTATCTCCGAACGCGGTCCCGTTGCCCACGCTGTGGCACAGCTGGAGTATGCCCAGGCGAAGATCCTTGGCTTTGTGCTCAACGGTGTGGATCTGGAGCGTAAGCGCAAGTATCCTTATGGCCGTTATCGTTATCAGCAGTACCGCAACAGCTTCGGTAAAATCTATGGCTACGGCGGCTACAGCAAGTACAGCGGCTATAACACCGGTTACGGCGGCTATGGCGGCGGTTACGGCAGAGGCTATGGCTACGGCTACGGTTACGGCTATGGCTACGGCTATGGTCAGAACGATGTTTATCCCGAGGAAGAGATTCCTGCTGTGACCGAAATGCCCGATGGCAGCGGCAAAAGACAATGACGGATCTGCATACCCACATCCTGCCGGGTGTGGATGACGGTGCAAAAACGGTGCAGGATAGTCTGGATCTGCTTCGGGCTCAACGTGAGCAGGGCGTGGATCGTGTGGTTCTGACGCCTCACTACTATCCGGATCGTGAGCCGTTTGAGGTGTTTTTACAGCGCAGAGAGCAGGCATGGCAGCAGCTGAATGCTGCCGTCCGGGCACTGCCGCAGGAAGAGCGCAGCAGCATGCCTGCCATGGTGCTGGGAGCGGAGGTCGCCTATGTTCCGGGATTGGAAGCTATGGCAGATCTGCGCCGCCTGTGTATTGGAAATACAAGAAATCTTCTTTTGGAGCTGCCGTTCTTTGCATGGAGCGCACAGATGATTCGTCAGCTGTATGCCTTTCTGGAAAAGGGTGGTGTGACTCCCATTCTTGCTCATATTGAGCGGTATATCCCTTGCCAGCCACGGAAGCTCTTTCAAGAGATTCTGGATCTGGGGCTGCCGGTGCAGGTGGGGACGGATATGCTGCACGGTATGTTTTCTCCTGCCATGAAGCTGCTCAAGCAGGGCAGGGGGCATTTGATCGCGTCTGATTGCCACGATCTGCTTTCACGCAGACCCAATCTTGGTGATGCCTATGAATTGGCAGAAAAAAAGCTTGGGGTTGACCGCTGCGTGGAGATAGCTGAGCTGACAGCTCAGTTGACTGAAGAATAACTGAACTCCTGAGTTCGTGAGGAGGGGGAGTATGAGACGCAAGTCACTGCTCCGGATATTGCTGATCGTCACCCTTGATGTGATCCTAATGGTCGCTGCCGGTGGGATCGCCCTGTTTGTCCGGTACGATTTTTCCTTTAATTCCATTCCGGAAGCGGCAGCTGCCACATGGCATGCTTTTCTGCCGTTTCAGATCTGCGGAACATTGGTCGTGTATCTGCTGCGCAGAATGTATCACTATATCTGGCGGTCTGTGTGCCTGCAGGATGTGGTGAATATGCTTTTATCCGTGCTGCTTGGCTTTGCCCTGTCCTATGCCATGGCATGGGTTACGCATAATACCATGACCTATGGGCTGAGCTTTATCACCCTGGTTTGCCAGATGGCTGCGCATATCGGTATGCGCTGTGTTCTGCGCGTATATACGACATTCCGTCATGCCTCCGGTGTACCCGGTGAAAAGATGGAACGCATCATGCTGATCGGTGCCGGTGAAGCCGGCAGAATATTGCTGCGTGAGATCCAGTCCAGCGCCAAAATCACGGCGAAGGTCTGCTGTTTGATCGATGATAACGCAGATAAGTGGGGCAAGTATCTGGAAGGTGTCCGTATATACGGCGGCAGAGAGCGTATCCCCGGTATGGTGGATCGTGAAAAGATCACCCAGATCATTCTGGCGATTCCCACAGCTTCTGCCAAAGACCGTGCGGATATTCTGGATATCTGTAAGCATACAGGCTGCCGTATCCGCATTTTGCCCGGCATCTATCAGATGGTCAACGGCGACGTGAGCATGGCGGCGGTCAAGGATGTGCAGGTGGAAGATCTGCTCAACCGTGATCCCATCAGGCTGGATGTTGTGAAGATCCGTCAATTCCTGGAAGACCGGACGGTTCTTGTTACAGGCGGCGGTGGATCCATCGGCAGTGAGCTGTGCCGTCAGATCGCAGCTTGCCGCCCCAAAAAGCTTATTATTCTTGATATTTACGAAAATACCACCTACGACCTTCAGCAGCAGCTGAAGCGTACTTATGGTGATGATCTGGATATCAACGTGGAGATCGCCTCTGTCCGTGAAAAGGACAAAGTGTTTGGTCTGTTTGAGCGCTATCATCCCGATATCGTATTCCATGCGGCTGCCCATAAGCATGTGCCGCTGATGGAGGATTGCCCGGAAGAGGCAATCAAAAACAATATCTTCGGTACTTACCATGTGGTACTGGCTGCCGAAGCATATGGTGTGAAGAAGTTTGTCATGATCTCTACCGACAAAGCAGTCAATCCCACCAATGTGATGGGTGCGACCAAGCGCTTCGGTGAAATGATCCTGCAGAGCCGCGCCAACAGCAAGACAGAGTTTGTGTCTGTCCGCTTTGGCAATGTGCTTGGCTCCAACGGCTCCGTGGTACCTTTGTTCAAGCGTCAGATCGAAGAGGGCGGGCCGGTGACTATTACAGACAAACGGATCATCCGCTACTTTATGACCATTTCCGAAGCGGTACAGCTTGTTCTGGAAGCAGGTGCCATTGCCGAAAGCAACCAGACCTTTGTGCTGGATATGGGCGAGCCTGTGAAGATCCTGGATATGGCGGAAAATCTGATCAGACTTTCCGGTTTTGTGCCCTATCGTGATATTGAGATCAAGGAAGTGGGACTGCGTCCTGGTGAAAAGCTCTATGAGGAACTGTTGATCAATAATATTGATCTGAAAACCACGGAGAACGAAAAGATCTTCATCGACCAGCATCAGCCCATTGACCAGAACGATATGGAGCGTTATCTGGAGCGCTTGCGCGTTGCTGTAGAGGGAGATCCTGTCAAGGAAGATGTCATTGCACTGATGAAGGAACTGGTGCCCACCTACCGTGCGCCCCAGGAACACAACGCAGCGGCAATGAGCAGATAACAGGAGCAGTCCATGAGAATGTGGAAAAAAGTGATCCTTATTGTGTTGGCGGTGCTGATTTTGCTTTTAGGCGGTCTGTACCTGTGGCAGCGGGAGAACATTCATGCATTGATCAAGGTGTTCGTTTCCGATTCCCAAGTCATTGCCGATGAACTGGACAGCAAGAGAGCGGAGCACCATGAAGCCATGGAGGAAGCTGCAGGCGGCGAACTGACCGTTAAGCCTGTAACTACCGAGCAGGGAAGAGACTTGATCGACGGCAAAGTGACAGCCGATGAAGTCAAAGATGCCATGGGTGTTGCGCAGCCGACCGAGACAGAGGCTGTGGGCATCACAAAGCAAAATCTGGTGGATCAGTGTGTCGCGGAGCTTTATGCCTACAAGGTCGATGTGATGGCATACCTTGGAGGACTCAAGCAGGCGGCGATCGATCAATGGAACGGCTTGGAAAAGAGCCAGCGCACCAGCGCAAAAAAGATGGAAATATCCATGGACGGGCTTCGAAAATGCTATGCCTATGAGGCGCAGGTCGATGGCAGAGTCCAGGAGATTTTGGCTTCCTATCGTGCAAAAATGGCCGAGATCGGAGAGGACAGCAAGCCTATCGATGATCTGTGGTATTTTTACTGCGATGAGAAGGAAGCAGAAAAAGCATATTATTTTGACCGATATTTAAATTAGGAGGAACCGAAACATGAAAAGAACGCTGAAGCGGATCGCAGCCTTGTTTGTGATTGTATGCCTGACCCTGACGATGTTTACCGGTCTTGTCAGTGCAGCAGGAGTCAATGCTGCTGTGCAGAAGACTCTGGCAGATGGTGCAAGATCTGTTGGATTCTCCAGAGCCTATATCGACGACTATCATTTTGTGGATGCCGGTCGCGCAGGTGATGCTGTCACCGCCAAACTGCCCCATGATCTGAGTGTGCCCGGCCGTACTGTGGCTGTTGCCATTCAGGCTGTGGATGCAAACGGCAATGCTCTGGCAGGCCACCATGTGCACTATATCCTGGGTGAGTACAGCAACGGTGCTGTGACTGTCACCTACCAGGAGGCAGGCTGCCGCTACTTTGCTATGATGCCTATTCAGGGCGTTCTGGAGCAGGGTACCATCCACCATCTGGAAACTACCGGCAGAAACAATTATGACGGAACCTATCAGATCTACATTGAGACCAGACTCTCTATGTCCGATGATCTGGCAATGTATGTTATCGCCAATAAAACCGATGAGAAGCTGCTGAACATGCGCTTTACCTGCTATCTGGAAAGCGATGTCATTGAAAGCGAGCACAATGTGGATCTGCAGGATCTGGTCTTTGAAGACCCTCAGGGCATGTATGATCTGATCGAAAAAGAAGCCTATGATGAGGGCGTTATGATCAAGTACAAGCTCAACAGGGAAGAATGGGCCTCTTGGCGCTATATGGCTGCGGCTGAGCTGAAGGATGTGCTGCAGACTGAAGTGACCATGTACTGCGATGCCCGTGTCAGAGAAGCAGAGCTGCGCGAAGCAGCAAACTATGATGACGAGGTCTGGTGCCATGGTCATCTGGAACTGACCTACGAGCCCAATGGCATGAAGACGGCCATTCCTTCCGTTAATCTGAAGACCATTCTGATTCCTGCTACCATGGATTATATCGTTCTGGATTATGATGGCAGAGATCCTGTCTGGGGCGAAGAGGACGATGATGACATCTGGGGCGACGAGGATGACCGCGAACTGGCTCCTGTGCCCGGCGCACTCAACGGCAGCGACCACGTTGCTTATGTGATCGGCTACGAGGATGGCTCCGTCAGACCCAACAACAACATTACCAGAGCGGAAGTTGCTACCATCTTCTTCCGTCTGCTGAAGGAAAATGTCCGCAAGGCCAATATGACCCAGGAAAATGAATTCTCCGATGTTTCCGAAGGTCAGTGGTTCAACTGCGCCATCTCCACCATGGCTGTCATGGATGTGCTCAACGGCTATCCCGATGGTACCTTCCGTCCTAACGCACCCATCACCCGTGCTGAGTTTGCTGCCATCGCTGCCCGTTTTGACGGCAGAGAAGCTGACAAGCTGGCTGCCTTCAAGGACATCAGAGGGCATTGGGGCGCTGAGGAGATCAGCCGCGCATACTTCAACTGCTGGATCGAAGGCTATCCCAACGGTACCTTCTGCCCCGACCAGGATATCACCAGAGCGGAAGCTATGACACTGGTCAACCGTGTGCTGCATCGTAACCCTGAAGAGCCCGAAGATCTGCTGCCCGGCATGGCTGAATGGTGGGACAACATGAACGAAAAAGCATGGTACTATCTGGCTGTGCAGGAAGCTACCAACAGCCATGACTATGCCAGAAAGAACAGCGACTTCGAGTACTGGAAAGAGCTGGAAGCTATCCCCGACTGGTCTTTGCTTGAAAAATAAAACATGGACACAGCAGGCACGCTGCAAAATGCGGCGTGCCTGCTTAAGGTGAAAATCGCTCCATAGCGTTACGGATGCTTCGTAGCCGGGTGTGGAGGATTCCCATTTAGGAGGAAGAAACAGATGAGTCTATATGAGCAGCTGATCTCCGGGCAGCAGTCACTGTCTTTGATCGGCCTTGGCTATGTCGGTATGCCCATCGCTGTGGCATTTGCAAAAAAGGTGCGCGTGATCGGCTTTGACTACAACCAGAAAAAGATCGAACTCTATCGTTCCGGTATCGATCCCACCAATGAAGTGGGCAATGATGTGATCGCCGCCAGTACCGTGGAGTTTACAGCAGACGAAACAAAGCTGCGCGAAGCAAAGTTCCATATCGTGGCAGTACCTACCCCTGTCAACAGTGACCACACTCCGGATCTGACCCCCTTGGAGGGAGCCAGCACCATCCTTGGCAGAAATCTGACCAAGGGAAGTGTGGTGGTTTATGAATCCACCGTCTATCCCGGTGTGACCGAAGAGGTCTGTGTTCCCATTCTGGAGCGTGTTTCCGGCCTCAAGTGCGGTGTGGACTTCAAGGTCGGCTATTCTCCCGAGCGCATCAACCCCGGTGATAAGCTGCATCGTCTGGAAAACATCACTAAGATCGTTTCCGGCATGGACGAAGAGACTCTGGATACTGTTGCCAAGGTCTATGAACTGGTGGTGGAAGTTGGTGTTCACAGAGCTGAGAGCATCAAGGTGGCTGAGGCTGCAAAGGTCATTGAGAACAGTCAGCGCGACATCAACATTGCGTTTATGAACGAGCTGTCTATCATCTTCAATAAGATGGGTATCGACACAAAATCCGTTCTGGAGGCTGCCGGTACCAAGTGGAACTTCCTGCCTTTCCGTCCCGGTCTGGTCGGCGGACACTGCATCGGTGTGGATCCCTATTATCTGACCTACAAGGCAGAGCAGATGGGCTATCACAGCCAGATCATTTTGTCCGGTCGCCGTATCAACGATGATATGGGCGCCTATGTGGCAGAGCAGCTGGTCAAAAAGCTGATCGCAGCCGATGTTCCTGTCAAGTCTGCCAAGGTGGCGATCTTGGGCTTTACCTTTAAGGAAAACTGCCCGGACACCCGCAATACCAAGGTCATCGACATTGTCAAGGAACTGAACGAATACGGAATCACTCCTATGATCGCCGATCCCTGCGCCGATGCAGAGGAGGCAAAGCGTGAGTATGGCTTGGAGTTTTCGGATGTTGCCGATGTTAAGGATATGGACGCAGTTGTCCTCGCCGTCGCGCATGAGCAGTTCAAAAGCCTTTCCATGGAAGATTTGGATCGTTTCTTTAAGAATGTGTCCAACGACCGGAAGCTGATCGTGGATGTCAAGGGTCTGCTGGATCGCAAGACCTATGAAGCTGCAGGCTATCGTTACTGGAGACTGTAAGCATTCCATACGAATTTTTCTCCGACCTGCCATCGTCTGTGATGGCAGGCGGAGCGTGTTATCCTGCATAGAAAATGAAGCTGCCAAATTGCCGGCAGCGTGAAACTACCTATGACCGCCGCAGATGCGGTCAGATTTTTGTACGGCAATTCAAGCATAGAATGGAGAAAAATCCATGCTTTTAGTATATAGCGGACTGATTTTTCTGGTTTATATGCAGTTTGCTGCAGGCCAGAATTACAAGAGAAACAGAACTCTGTGTATCTTGATCTTTTTATATCTGTTCCTCATTTCGGCATTTAAAGCCATCCCTGCCAGTCCGGACTTGATCTCATACGATGCATCGTTCAACCGTCTTCCCGGCTGGTCTTACCGCAGAATTTGGGATGGATGGCGGGTTGAGGAAACGGTCAAGGACGGCGTGTTCTACATGCTGGCAAAGGTTTTCAGCGAGGTGGGTGCGTCATCTTCTGTCTGGATGGGCTTCATCTCCCTGCTTTTTGCGGCAGGTGCTTCGTGGTTTATTTTCCGCAACTCTGCAAAACCCATGCTCAGTCTGACATTGCTGCTTAGTCTGGAGTATTTTCAGTTTACCCTTTCCGGTCTGCGGCAGACCATGGCACTTTCCATCGTTTTGCTGTTTTCCTATGAGTTTATCCTGCAGCGAAAACCCGTTCATTTTATCATATCTCTGCTGGTGGCGTCCTTGTTCCACTCCTCTGCGCTGGCATTCCTGCCGGCATATATTGTGGCGGGATGGAAGCTTGGATGGAAGCAGGTCGTTCTGGTCAGTGTGCTGCTGTTTATTTTCTTCTTTTTTCCGGACTCCATCCGATCTGCGATCGAAGCACTGGCGTGGAACGATACGATTGCATCTTATGCAACCAGAACAAAAGGTCTGTCATGGTCGGGTTTTGTGATCCAACTGTGTATTCTGGTGTTCTGTCTGTTCTTCCGGAAGGACATGAAGCTGAACTCCCAGTGGCGCTGGCTGCGTATTGACGCGTTTATCAACTGTATGGTCATCGGATTGTGTCTGCTGGTGCTTTCTACGCAGATCGCGGAGATGTTCCGTATTGCATATTATTACACCATCTGCTGTATTGCTGCTGTTCCCAATGCGGTGGTGGAAAACAAGCGCAGAGAGAATCATTCAACCATGTATATTATCATTGGCGCGTGTATGATCGCCTATATGCTTTGGAGCCGCGCCTACTTCAACTTGACATTCTTCTGGCAGGTCTGACCTGCGTTGAAAAGGAAAGTGAATGAAAATGGATACGACTTTTACAAATAAGACCTTATTGATCACCGGAGGTACCGGCTCTTTCGGCAATGCTGTTCTCAACCGTTTCCTGGAAACGGATATTGGTGAGATCCGCGTGTTCTCCCGTGATGAAAAAAAGCAGGACGATATGCGCCATGAGTTCCAGGTACGTATGCCCGAGCATGCAGGTAAGATCAAATTCTTCATCGGTGATGTGCGGGATCTGGCATCGGTCAAGAATGCCATGCATGGTGTGGACTATATTTTCCATGCTGCAGCGCTAAAGCAGGTGCCGTCTTGTGAGTTTTTTCCTATGGAGGCAGTCAAGACCAATGTGATCGGTACCGATAACGTGCTGACTGCTGCCATTGACGAAGGCGTTAAGTCTGTTATCTGCCTGTCTACGGACAAGGCAGCGTACCCCATCAACGCCATGGGTACGTCCAAGGCCATGATGGAGAAGGTAGTCGTTGCCAAGAGCCGCACGGTGTCACCGGAAAAAACCAAGATCTGCTGCACACGTTACGGCAATGTTATGTGCTCCCGCGGCTCTGTGATTCCTCTGTGGATCGAGCAGATCAAGGCGGGCAATCCCATTACCATTACTGAGCCTACCATGACCAGATTTATTATGTCCTTGGAAGAGGCAGTGGATCTTGTCCTGTTTGCATTCCAAAACGGCGTCAGCGGCGATATCCTTGTGCAGAAGGCACCTGCCTGCACCATCGAGGTGCTGGCAAAGGCTGTGACGGGCCTGTTTGCGCCGAACCACGAGATCAAGGTGATAGGCATCCGTCATGGCGAAAAGCTCTATGAGACCCTTTTGACCAATGAGGAGTGTGCCAATGCCACAGACCTCGGTGACTTCTATCGTGTGCCCTGTGACAAGAGAGATCTCAACTATGACAAGTATTATTCTCAGGGGGATGTGGAGCGCAATCCTCTGACGGAGTTCAACTCCAACAATACCCAGCTTTTGGATGTGCCGGCTGTGCAGGAAAAGCTTCTGTCTTTGCAGTATATCCGTGATGAGCTGGCGGCGTGGGAGACAAAATGATGGAGAAAACTCTGAATGCAGTGCTCCGCCTTGTCCGCAGTGCATTGTGCTGTGAACCGGCAGTTCTACCGGAACCGTTGGATCTGGAGCAGGTGGCGCAGTTGGCTGTCCTGCATCAGATCGAAGCACTTGTCTATGACGGTGCGATCCGCAGCGGCATTTCCAAGCAGGAGCCTGCCATGAAACAGCTGTTTCAGGCATACTGCCGCGCGGCTGTGAGAAGTGATCTGCAGCTGGAAAATCTTAATACGCTTTACAGGAGCTTTGATGCGGCGAAGATCGACTATCTGCCTTTGAAAGGCTGTATCATGAAGGGTCTGTATCCCAAGGCAGAACTGCGTGCTATGAATGATGCGGATATCCTTATTCGTGTGGAACAATATGATGCCATCAAGCCTTTGTTGGAGAAGCTGGAATATCGCTTCCTTGCAGAGAGCGACTGCGAGCTTAAGTGGCGGACAAAGGGACTGTATCTGGAACTTCACAAGCGTTTGATCCCGTCCTTTGTCAAGGATTTTTATGCCTACTTCGGTGACGGTTGGCAGCTGGCGGTGCCTGCACAGGGCAGCCGATATGAGATGAGCAGGGAAGATGAATTTCTGTTCCTGTTCACTCACTTTGCAAGACACTACCGCGAAGGCGGAGTCGGCATCCGTCATATGGCGGATATTTGGTACTATCGTCTGAAAACACCGGAACTGAAGAGTGGTGTGGTGGAGGATGTTTTGAAGAAAATGTCATTGGATACCTTCTATCACAACATTCTAAAAACCCTTGAAAACTGGTTTGAGGGTGGTGAACAGACACAGATCACTGAGAAGATCACAGAGTATATCGCAAACAGCGGTTCTTTCGGCACACACGAGACCAAGGTGCTGGCTGACGGATTGCGCAAAGGCGGCAGACGGAAAAATGTGTGCAGACTGCTGTTCCCGCCTTTGGATGATATGCAGTATTCTTACCCTGTATTGCGCAAGTGCCCTGCATTGCTGCCTGCCATGTGGATCTACCGCGGCGGACGGCTGGCGCTGTTTGGCAGAGATAGGATCAAACGCCAGCAGGAACGTCTTGGCACCATGGAAACAGAAAAAATGGATGCATTTGAAAAAAGCCTGCGCGATGTCGGCTTGGGCTTGGAATTTGAGGTAGATTGATATGAAGATTCTTGTGACCGGTTCAGCCGGTTTTGTGGGCAGAAATCTCGTGACTGCGCTGGAAGAGATCCGTGCCGGTCATGATCGTCGTCCTGACCATGAACTGCCGGAGTTTTCTATCTATGAATATGACCTGAACAATACCGCTGAGGAGCTGGATGCATTTTGCTCCGATTGTGACTTTGTGTTCCATCTGGCAGGCGTCAACCGTCCCAAGGAAGAGAAAGAATTCCGTGAAGGCAATGTGGGCTTTTCCTGTGATCTGCTCGATGCGCTGCGCCGTCACGGCAACACCTGTCCTGTTATGCTCTCCAGCTCTGTACAGGCGACTTTGGCGGGTCGCTATGCCGGCAGTAAATACGGTCAGAGCAAACGGGAAGGGGAGGAACTGTTTTTTAACTACGGAAAGGAAACCGGGGCAAAGACTTTGGTCTACCGCTTTCCCAATCTGTTCGGTATGTGGTGTCGTCCCAACTACAACAGCGCCGTGGCGACCTTCTGCTACAACACAGCCAATGGTTTGCCAATTCAGGTCAATGATCCTTCCGTAGAGTTGGATCTTTGCTATATCGACGATGTGGTGGATGAATTGATCGCTGCGCTGAAGGGCGCGCCTAATCTGCAGTCTGATGGCTACTGTTCCGTTCCTGTGCACCACGAAACGACTCTGGGCCATGTGGCACAGACCATTTTATCGTTCCCACGGCTGGGTTTGCAGGTGCCGGATCTGTCCGATCCTTTGACCAAAAAGCTCTACGCCACTTATCTGAGTTATCTGCCTGCCGATAAAATGTGCAGCGATCTGAAGATGAACTGCGACAACAGAGGCAGCTTTACGGAATTGCTTCGCACACCGGATCGCGGACAGGTGTCTGTCAACATTTCCAAACCCGGTATCACCAAGGGCAACCACTGGCATCACACCAAACATGAAAAATTCATTGTTGTCAAGGGTGAAGGACTAATCCAGCTTCGAAAGGTGGGCGATCCCGAGATCGTGGAATACCGGGTCAGCGGTGAAAAGCTGCAGGTGGTGGAGATCGTTCCCGGCTATACCCATAACATCATCAACCTGTCTGATACAGAAGATCTGATCACCATCATGTGGGCAAATGAGACCTTTGACCCGGACAGACCGGATACGTTCTTCCTGCAGGTTTAAAAGCATAAAAAAGATCCCGTTGGTTTTAACCAGCGGGATCTTTTTTGTATTTACTTCAGGATGTAGATTTTTACATCGCGGCGACCGAACTGGATACATTCTTCATAAGTGTTGAAGTACAGATCCACGATCTTGCCCTTGATGGCACCGCCGGTATCTTCTGCTGTGCAGTAGCCGTAAATATACTTGCCGTCAGCGGAGACGATGTACATCTTTGTTCCCAAAGGAATGAAATTGGGATCTACTGCAATGGCACCAACGCGAGCCTCTGTGCCGGTGTATGTTGTGTTCCATGCGTAGGGCTCACAGTAGTAAGCTGTTGCCTGGAAGTCCAGAATCTCGCTGTATTCCAGATTGGTGCCGGGCACATGCTTTGTGTCACCGGTGCCGATCTCAGATGTGTGGGACTGCTGGTAATCATCCTGGCCGCTGTTTTCCTGCTCTTTGACGGAACGATCCACACCGCGGAGAATGACAGTATCCACAGCCTTTGTCACGGTCTTTTCGGACAACACAGTGCGCTCGACTTCCACACCGTTTTCATAACGGATCTGAGCGGTACAATGCATCAGACCATCGGAGCCCTCTGAAAGCACCACTTCTTCACCGGGGGTGAGGGAAGTGTCCTCGTAGACATTGGTCTTGTGAGGAATGACTTCGTCGTAAGAAACGACCTCGATCTCGGAGTAAGTCAGCGTGATGGTCATGCCGTCATAGGTCAGCTCGTCCGGATCGCAGGAAAGCTGTGCTGAGCTTGTCAGCGTGATGTCCAGCGAGGACAGGAGTTCACGCACCGTACCGCCGTAGGATCCTACGACCACAGTATCACCGCCGTCTTGAACGGTGATCATTTGGATTCGGTTGATATAGATCTCAGAGATCTCTCCATTTGTCTGTGTAGTGTAGGTGTCTTCCGCGCCGAGCTTCAAGCCTGCTTCCTCGATCACGACCATAGGATCGGAACTGCTGGACATGCAGACGATGATGTTATCGCCGTCGGTAATGACATACTTGGTCTGTGCAAAGGCCGGAAGGGTGAGGGACAGGATCGTTGCTGCGATGGTAACAGAGATGATGATCCAGCGCAGAATACTGGCACGCGGGGACTTCTCTGTCACGAACTGCTTGACATAGCGCATCAGAAAACCTCCTTTCAACAGGATTGAAGAACTGAAATTAACAAGTGATTACAAAAGGTTACATTGATACCAATACACCTTTGGTTATGCTCATTATAACAAATAATTCTAAAAAGTCAAGCCTTAGGCGAAAATAGAGATAAAACTCCAACTTTTGACAGGTTTACAAATAAAACGACAATGTACGAAAACGCACAATATATTCTGAGATGGTGCCGAAATCCCCCACAATATGTTGTTAAAGGTTACAATTTAGTTCACATAATATTACAAAAACGAAACCAAAAATAAATTATGTAAATCTTTTCTCCACAGACTAAAAGCTTGCATCTTTCTTTGTGATAATACCATTTGACATGGGTCAAAAAACGTGCTATATTGTGTTGGAATAAAGGTGTAGACGAAGACACGAGTCTGCGGAAACCGTGCCAAGAGAGGTCTCTTCATTGGCTGAAAGAGAGGCTGCACAGGATCGCTGTACTTACCACTTCCGAACCGCGCTTCGAAATAAGAGGCGACGGGCCATCCCGTTACAGAGGCTACGAGCGGCAGCCAAGGCTGCAAGCAGGGTGGAACCGTGGAATACGTATTTTGTATCCCACCCCTGATCATTTCAGGGGTGGGATCATATTTTTTACCGCCCCAAATCACAAGGAGGCAATAACCATGAGCGAAGAAAACATCTACACATTTGAAAATGCCGAGTACCGCAAGACTTATTGGCATACCTGTTCCCATGTGATGGCACAGGCGGTCAAGCGTCTGTGGCCCGACACCAAGCTGGCGATCGGCCCTGCCATTGAAAACGGTTTCTACTATGACTTTGACAGTGAAAAGAACTTTACTGCCGAAGATCTGGAAGCCATCGAAGCTGAGATGCGCAAGATCTGCAAGGAAAAGCTGAAGCTTGAGCGCTTTGAACTGCCCCGTGCTGAAGCTCTGGAACTGATGAAGGACGAGCCCTACAAGGTAGAGCTCATCAACGATCTGCCCGAAGATGCTGTCATCTCCTTCTATAAGCAGGGTGACTTTACCGATCTGTGTGCAGGCCCACATCTGGATTCCACCGGTCGTATCAAGGGCAATGCCATCAAGCTGACCTCTGCCACCGGCGCATACTGGCGCGGCGATTCCAACCGCAAGATGCTGCAGCGTATCTATGCGGTGGCTTTCCCCAAGAAGGAAGAGCTGGATGCTTACCTTGCCGAGCGCGAGGAAGCTATGAAGCGCGACCACAACAAGCTGGGTCGTGAGCTGGAGTATTTCACCACTGTGGACTGCATTGGTCAGGGCCTGCCCATCCTGCTGCCCAAGGGCGCCCGTACCATCCAGACTCTGCAGCGTTGGATCGAGGATGAAGAGCAGAAGCGCGGCTATCTGCTGACCAAGACGCCTCTGATGGCAAAGAGTGATCTGTATAAGATCTCCGGTCACTGGGATCATTACCGTGACGGTATGTTCATCCTGGGCGATCCCGACGATGAGAGCAAGGAATGCTTTGCCCTGCGTCCCATGACCTGCCCCTTCCAGTACCAGGCTTATCTGAACCGTCAGCGCTCCTACCGTGATCTGCCCATGCGCTTTGGTGAGACCTCTACGCTGTTCCGCAATGAGGACTCCGGTGAGATGCATGGTCTGATTCGTGTGCGTCAGTTTACTATTTCCGAGGGCCATCTGGTTCTGCGTCCCGATCAGCTGGCAGAAGAATTCCGAGGCTGCTTCGAGCTTGCCAACTACTGCATGGAAACGCTGGGTCTGAAGGAAGACTGCTCCTTCCGTTTCTCTCAGTGGGATCCCAATAATACCGAAAAGTATGAAGGCACTGCCGAGCAGTGGGATCATGCACAGGGCATCATGAAGGAGATTCTGGATGATCTGGGCATTGACTACAAGGTCGGTATCGATGAAGCTGCCTTCTATGGTCCCAAGCTGGATATCCAGATCAAGAACGTCTTCGGCAAGGAAGATACGCTGATCACCATCCAGATCGATATGTTGCTGGCAGAGAAGTTTGGTATGTATTATATTGATGAAAACGGTGAGAAGGCTCTGCCTTATATCATCCACCGTACCTCCATGGGCTGCTACGAGCGTACACTGGCTCTGCTGATCGAAAAGTACGCAGGTGCGCTGCCCACGTGGATGGCTCCCGAGCAGGTTCGCTTCCTGCCTGTCACCGACCGTGCATTTGACTACTGCGCCGATATGAGCCGCAAGCTCAACCTGCAGGGCTACCGTACTGAGGTGGATTACCGCAACGAAAAGGTCGGCAAGAAGCTGCGTGAAGCTCGTCTGGACAAGGTGCCCTTCATGGTGGTCGTGGGTGACCGCGATATGGAAAACGGCACTGTTTCCCCCACCAACCGTGTGGACGGTGACCTCGGCGCCATGAGCTTTGAGGCTTTCAATGCTCTGCTGAAGGATGTTGTGGACAACAAACTGAAGAAGTAATATAAAAAGTCCGTCCTATTTTGATAGGACGGACTTTTTTATGTTTTCGCCAAATGGAGCAAGATTGCATGGGGGATGAGTCCAGATAGGACGCGATAGAGTTTATAGAAGAATTTCGGCGTGTAGACAGCGCGGCGCTTTTTGGCTGCCTTCAAAGCACCGCGAACAACTTTGTGGGGGATGCAGTAGGGGAGCGTGTCGAAGGTTTTGGAATATCCCTTGATGCGTCCTGTTTGAATAAACTCCGTGTCCATAGGGCCGGGGCAGACAGCGGTGACGCTGATTCTGCGGGGCTTTAACTCTTCGTGAAGACCTCTGGAGAAAAAGCTGACATAGGCTTTGGTGGCGGAGTAGACCGTCATACGCACATTGGGCACAAAGGAGGCAATGGAGGAAATATTGAGGATCCTGCCACCCTCTGCCATAAAGGGAAGCACGGCGTGGGTCACGCAGGACAGGGCGCGGATGTTCAGATCCAGCATCCTGCATTGCTCCTGCAGAGCGCTCTCGTGGAAATTGCCAAGGTAGCCGCAGCCGGCACAGTTGATCAGCAGCTGCACGTCGGGCTTTTGCGCAGAAAGCTCCTCCTGCAGCCGGGATAAATACGCATCCGATGTCAGATCCAGCGGAAGTACACGCAGAACGACACCGGGAACGGAAAGTGCCTGCAGGTGATCTTCCCGTCTTGCAATGAGCCAGTATTCTTCGATCTGGGGGAAAACGTCATGGATCTGGCGGACAAACTCCTTACCAAGACCGGAGGAAGCACCGGTGATGATGGCGGTTTTCATAATAAGCACCTCGTAAAAAAGATAAAATAATTGTACCACAATTGAATAAAAACTACAACTTTTTCCATAAAACTTGAATTTGCCGGAGAATTGCGTTATGATAAACAAAAGGTGAGGTGGAACTATGAACGCGGAACAAAGAAGACATAGAATTATGGAACTTTTGCGGCAGGCGGAAGCACCCTTGTCCGGATCTGCTCTTGCAAAGCTTTTGGGTGTCAGCCGTCAGATCGTGGTGCAGGACATGGCATTGCTGCGCGCACAGACGGGGGAAGCGATCATTTCCACCTATCAGGGCTATGTGCTCTTGAAGGAAAAGTCGCGCTGCAGCCGCGTGTTCAAGGTGCGCCACAGCGCAGAGCGGACGCAGGAGGAACTGCAGGAGATCGTGGATCTGAGCGGCAAGGTGGAGGATGTGCTTATTTACCACCGTGTCTACGGAATCGTCCGTGGACAGCTGAACATCGCATCGAGAAAAGATGTTCTGGAGTTCATGCAGCGTCTTGGGGAGGGCAGCTCTGCCCCGTTGATGCAGATCACCGACGACTTTCACTATCATACTGTCACGGCGGATACGGAACAGACTCTGGATCAGATCGAACTTCGTCTGAAAACACTTGGCTTCCTTGCGCCTTTGCGGGAACATGAGCCCGATGGCGTAAGTGGACTATAATTTGATTATGTAAACAGCACTGCCTGTGGCAGTGCTGTTTTTGTGTCTTTGGGAATAGTTGTGCGTCCGGCGAATAAGCTTTTTGTATGATGCGGAAAGAGGTGATGGTGTGGAACGACTGGCACAGCTTCTGTGGGGCGCGCCGATGATGCTTCTGTTGTTGTTTACAGGAATGGTACTGACTAAGCGTACCCGTTTCGTGCAGCTCAGAAGATTGCCTGCTGCTCTTTCTCAGATGGGAAAGAGCCTGCGGCAGGAGCGTTCCGGTTTCCGGGCAGTCTGTACCGCATTGGCTGCAACGGTCGGTACGGGGAATATTGCAGGTGTGGCAGGTGCCATCGCGCTGGGTGGGCCCGGTGCGGTGTTCTGGATGTGGGTGGCGGCATTTTTCGGTATGGCGACCAAATATGCAGAGGTGTCCCTTGCCATGCGATACCGTACAGAGCAGGGCAGAGGCGGCCCGATGTACTATATTGTAGGAGGCATGGGGAAGCGTTTCCGACCTTTGGCGACGTGCTTTGCATTTTTTGCGGTACTGGCATCTTTTGCCATGGGGAATATGGTGCAGATCAACACCATTACCGGCGCTGTGATAGCAGCGCTGCCTTCTGTAGATCCACGATGGACAGGGCTTGCCGTTGGTCTGGCGGCAGCTTTTTTGGTGGGTCTGGTCACCTTGGGTGGCGTCAAACGCATCGGTCGGGTAATGGAACTTTTAGTACCTGTCGTGGCAGGTGTCTATGTTGTTTCCATGATGGCTGTGATCGTCCTGCATTGGGGTGCGGTGGGAAATGCTCTGTCTGCGATCGTTACAGGGGCTTTTTGCCCACGGGCTGTTTTGGGCGGCGGTGTGGGGATCGGGCTGCGGCAGGCGATCTGCTGGGGTGTGAGCCGCGGTGTGTTTTCCAATGAGGCAGGATTGGGCTCAGCGCCCATCGCCCATGCAGGCTCCAAAGCACGGCCGGAAGAACAAGGATTACTGGGGATCTTCGAAGTGTTTCTGGATACCATCGTGCTGTGTACTTTGACAGCCCTTGCCATTTTGACAAGCGGCATCGCTCTCCCATATGGGACAGCCGTGGGGGCACAGCCTGCCATAGATGCCTTGGAAACGGTGTTTGCATCAGGTGCGCCGTGGATCTGTACGCTGATTCTGGGGTCGTTGGCGCTGGCTACCATGATAAGCTGGCAGCTTTACGGTCTGCGATGTGCCGAGTATCTCTGGGGCAGGAGTGGGGCGAAAGGCTATGCTGTTTGTTATACAGCAGTAACGGTACTGGGGGCGACTATGGATCTGTCCAACGCATGGGCGCTGGCAGATGTGTGCAATGGGCTCATGTGTCTGCCCAATCTGATCGCGCTGTTAGTGCTGGGCGGCAAACATAAATCTGACTGATAAACAGGCAGCTTTGTCCCTTGACAACGGAAAAAACTTCTCTAATAATGATACTGTCCGACAAATTATTATGGGGAGTGTTATATATGGTTGAACAGAAAGCCATGATTATTGGCGAAGAAACCGTAAAAAAATATCTGAGCATCGAAGATGTCATTGATTGTGTGGAAAAGACATGGAGATGGTACGGCGAGGGCAGCGTTGTCATGCCCAACAAGATCACCACCGATATGTCCGAACTGGGTGTTGCCGGTTGGTTTAACTCCATGCCTGCCTACATTGGCCCCATGGACGTTGCCGGTATCAAGGTCGTTGGCGGCTACGATGGCAACCGCGCATTGGGTCTGCCTTATATCAAGGCAAATCTGCTGGTCACTGATTCCAAGACCGGTGTGCTCCGCGCTCTGGTTTCCGGCGACTTTATCAATGATGCCCGTACCGGCGCGCAGCCTGCCATTATGACAAAGCTGCTGGCAGCATCCACCGATGTGATCACCTTGATCGGCACCGGTCTTATGGCATACTACAGCCTGCTGTGCATGAGTAAGGTGCTGGAGATGAAGGAGATCCGCTTGTGCGACATTTCTGAGGAAGCCATGGATCGCTTTATTGCCCGATTCCCCGATGCGCCGTTCAAGTTTGTCAAGTGCAAGAGCAATGAAGAAGGCTGTCGCGGAGCAGATGTGATCATCACCATCACCAATGCCAATGCAGATCTGGTGGAAGAGCCTTGGCTGAAGAAGGGCTCTCTCGTTATGACCATGGGCTCCTTCCGTGAGACCTCTTTCGACGTGGTACGCAAGGCAGACAAGATCGCGGTGGATCAGGTGGGACAGTCTTTGCACAGAGGCAATGTCAAAGAACTGGCGGAAATGGGTGAGATCAACGAGAATTCTTTCGATATCCGTATTCCCGAAGTTCTTGCCGGCAAAATGCCTGCCCGCACCAACCCCGATGACCGCATCTATACCCAGATCATTGGTACCGGTATGCTGGATGTGGCGCTGGCCGGTCTGGTCTTGGAGAAAATCGAGGCAGCCGGTGTGGATGTCACCCGTGTTGATATGACAAAATGAGCGAGCCGATCTTCCGTGTCAAGCTCTATGAAGATGTTGCTGACCGTATTACTGCGCGGATTCGTACGGCGCAGTGGCGGGCAGGGGAGCGGCTTCCACCGGAGGCAGAGCTGGCAAAGGAATTTGATGTCAGCCGCTCCACGGTCCGGGAAGCCATCCGCAGTCTGCAGCGCACAGGCTTGATTCGTTCCAAGGCAGGCTCCGGCTCCTATGTGGCGCCCAATGCGCCTGTGATCTTGCAGACGAGAGAACTGGCTGCCATTATGGGCGACCGGGAGCATCTGCACGATCTGGTGCAGACTCGCTATATCCTTGAGCCGCAGATGGCGGCATTGGCGGCAGCGCAGGCAACCGATGAAGAAAAGCGCCATCTGTGCTATCTGGTGGATCGTATGGCGGAGCAGACAGAGCGCTTTGAACTTATGGCGGCAGGTCATGCCTTCCATATGGAACTGGCACGTCTTTCTCACAATGTGGTGCTGGATGGTTTCTATCGTTCCGCGGCAGATCAGCTGCGCAGCATGCGTGTGCTGGATAGCCTAACGGAAGCGGTCTATCGTGACGGAATCGAAGAACATCGTCAGATCGCGCAGGCTGTGGCAGCAGGAGATGCCGCCGGGGCAAAACAGCTGATGAAGGCGCATCTGAAAAAGGATTACGGAGCATATCTGCAAGATACAGAGGAATAAAAAAACAGGGAAATCAACAGGGTGAAAACCTGCGGATTTCCCTGCTTTTTTGTCTGTTTGTGAGGGATGAAACAGGGACGTTAGGTGTTCTTACAAAAAACTCGTGCGCAATTTGGAAGAACACACAGATATTGAACGAAACGGTCAAAACTCGTTGACAACCAAGACCAAAACAATTAAAATGTACATATAAGTAATCAAATTCCCGGAGGCAAAAATATGAAGCGTTATCTGTTGGGCATTGATGTGGGCACCACCGGCACCAAGACGCTGCTGTTCTGTGAAGACGGTCAGCTTTTGGGTCAGGCATATCGTCCTTATGGTCTGTCCACACCTCGTGTAGGCTGGAGCGAGCAAAACCCGGAGGATTGGTGGAAGGCTGTGAAAGAAACTGTCACAGAAGTCTGCGCAGATCCCGAGATCGGCAAGCACGTGGCAGCCATCTCCCTGTCCCTGCAGGGCGGTACGCTGGCTGCGGTAGATGCGGAAGGAAAACCTGTCCGTCCTGCTATGGTCTGGAACGATGCCCGATGCGAGCAGGAACAGCAGCAGTTTCTGAAAGAGGTCGGCCCTGCCGACTATATGTATGAGACCACCGGCTGGCGGCTTGGCAAGGCTCTGCTTGCCAATGAGATCCGCTGGATGAAAAACAACGAGCCGGAGAACTTTGCAAAGACTGCCAAGTTCCTGTCTGTGCCGGACTATGTGTCCATGAAGATGACAGGGATCGCGGCTGTGGATATGTCCGATGCCGGTATCAATCAGCTGATCGATATCCGCAAGGGCGCCTATGATCCCAAGCTGTTGGCATTTGCCGGTATTACGGAAGATCGTCTGCCCAAGCTGGTGCGCTCCGGTGAAGTCATCGGTAATCTGACGCAGGAAGCGGCTGAGGAACTGGGCCTTTCCACCGACTGTGTTCTGGTGGCAGGTGCGCATGACCAGTATGCTGTTGCTCTTGGCGCAGGTGCCAGCAAGGCTGGTGATATCCTCATCGGCTCCGGTACATGCTGGGTGGTCACTGCCATCGGTGACGAAGCTGACTTTGAATCCGGTCTTTCTCAGTCTGTGGCAGCTGTGCCCGGCAAATGGGGCTCTCTGTGGTCTTTGTCCTCCGGCGGTGTGTGCCTGGAGTGGCTGAGAAGAAATGTTGCCGTGGGTCCCAATGGCGAGCAGTTGGGCTTTGATGTGCTCAACGAAGAGATCGCCAAGCGCAAAGCGGCAGAAGACGGCTTGTTCTTCTATCCCTTTGCAGGTCTTGCTTCTCAGGAGGCGAGATTCTCCAAAGCGTCCTTCATCGGTCTGGATCTTTCTCATGACCGTTTTGATATTGCCCGTGCCATTATGGAAGGTGTTGCGTTCCAGGTAGTCTGGAAGATGGCGTCGTTCAAGACGAAGCCCTCTAAGGAAGGCCTGAAGCTTGCAGGAGGCGCATCCAAGAGCACCCTTTGGTGTCAGATGGTGGCGGACATCGCAAACCTGCCCGTGCGGATCCCCGAGGTGGCGGATCTTGCCTGTGTAGGTGCCGCAGTTCTGGCAGGCACGGGCTGTGGGATCTATCGAAATGCCGAAGAAGGATATGAACGTCTTGCTGTACGGGAACGTGTGCTGCAGCCCGATCCGGAGCGTGCCAGGATCTATGCCGCTCTGTTTGAGGATTATAAGAAGCATGCCGGTACCCTCGGCACAGTTTACGGACTGTAAAAAACCGCAAACAAAACAGTTTAAGGAGGAAAAATCAAATGATGAAAAAGTGGATTGCCCTGTTGCTCGCTCTGGTGATGGCCTTCAGCCTGATCGCTTGTGGTGCCAAGACCGAAACCACCCCCGATACCGACACCGAAACCACCGAAGAAGTCGTAGAAACTACTCCTACCGAAACTCAGGAAGAAGCCACCATTGAAGTGTGGATCGCACAGGTCGACTGGGCAGATGCCTGGGACGAACTGGAAGCAAAATTCGAAGAAGAACATCCCTGGATCGAAGTTGAGCACGTTGGTCTGGGCGAGGATGCTACATTCCTTTCATCCCGTATCGCCGCTAACGATCTGCCCGATGTGATCCAGAGCAACAATACCCCCAACATGGATGCCATGGTCGCCGGCGATATGCTGGTGGATCTGACCGACTGGGAGTGCGCCGCTCTCATGGCTGACACCTATAAGGATGCCTACACCAAGGACGGCAAGCTGGTCGGCATGTGCCAGGGCGCTGCATTCTCCTGCATGTTCTACAACATGGCTATCTTGGAGGAAGCCGGCTGGGCAGAACCTCCTGCAAGCTGGGAAGAGCTGCTGCAGTGCTGCGCTGACATTGAAGCAAAAACCGACGCTGCTCCTCTGGTCACCGCTGCCGGCAAGACCACCACTTCCTGGATGATTCTGGAACTGGTGCTTGCAAATATCCTCAACGATGCTGATGCCGTCAAGGCATATGAGGAAGACTTCAAGAACGGCACCTTCGACTGGGCTGCATATCCGGAACTGGTCGAGAGAATGGATGCTATCGCTCCCTACTTCCTGGAAGGCTCCGCAGCTGCTCTGGAAGAAGATGCAGCGACCTACATGGCTGACGGTCTGGCAGCAATGTGCCTGGCTGGTAACTGGAACGGCGGCATGCTGGCTGATGCCATTACCACCGCTTCCGGTGACGAGAGCAAGGTCGTTGCAACTCTGCCTCCCTTCGGCGATGGCGAGACCACTTGGATCTCCAACTCTCCCGAGGATGCATTCTGCGTGACTGCAGATCCCGAGCGTTCCGATGCCGAGCAGGCTGCTGTTGAGACTTTCTTCAACTGGCTGTTCGAAGGCGAGAACTTCAAGTACATCCAGAATGCCCGCGGCACTGTGCCTGTTATCTCCAGCATGACCGATGATCTCATCGCTCTGCCCGAGTGCATGCTGCCTGTTGTTCCTGCTATGAACGCAGCTCCCGCTGTTCTCATGGGCTTCAACCTGTGGGCTGCTGAATTCTCCGATGCTGCCAATGGCATGATCAAGGATCTGCTGTCCGGCAATGCCACCGCACAGGACATGGTCGACAAGATGGTCGAAGTCATGCCCACCTCTTTCAAGAACCAGGGCTGATTTGTTCAGAATATTGAGCAAAAAGCCTGATTAGGACTTAAAAACTGCCCCAATGGAGGATCCTGCCCTCCATTGGGGCAATGTTGAAGCAACCGCCGACAGAAACGAGGGATCCTATGAAACACACGAAACAGACCACCGGCAAGAGAAACGCTCTCGGGCGCAACCAGGTCAGATCCGGCATGGTTTTCATCCTGCCCTCATTGATTCTCTGCGCGATCTTTATGCTGTATCCTCTTTTTGAGGTCATTCGTTACAGCTTCACCGACTGGGACGGCATAGCTAAGGAATATGACTATGTCGGACTGCATAACTATCTGAATATTTTCAAAATCGATGGCTTTAAGGACATGATGATCGCAACGGTCACCTTTGCCATCGGTACGACCATTTTGACAGTCTTTATTGCCTTCATCACCGCTCTGGCGCTGGACAAGAGGGGAAAGGGCCGTATCAATCGCGGACTTATGCGTTCTCTCTGGTTCCTGCCTGCTCTGCTCTCCGGCGTTGTGGTCGGTATTTTGTGGCGCGTGATGTACAACTATAACAACGGCGTGATCAATAAGATCATCACAGGGCTTGGCGGCGAAGCCGTCAACTGGCTGGAAACGCGCGTTGTCACTAACATTGCTGTTATCGTTGGTGCGACATGGGTGCAGATCGGCTTCTGCGTGATCGTGTTTATGGCAGGACTGCAGAGTATTTCTCAGGAACTGTATGAAGCTGCTGCGCTGGACGGAGCAAAGCCCCGTCAGCAGCTTTGGCACATCACTTTTCCGATGATGGCATCCTCCATTACCATCAACGTTATTACTACGACCATTGCCGGCTTCAAAGCGTATGAGCTGCCCTACAACATTTCACAGGGTCTGCCCGGCAAGTCCACCATGCTGATGACACAGCGTATCTTCTTCTTTGGCTTCCAGGACTATGACTACGGTCTTGGCTCAGCCCTTTCTGTGATGCTGCTGATCATCATTGCGCTGATATCCTTGATTCAGCTTGTGTACCTGCGCAGAAGGGAGGACATCTACTAATGAAAGCCAGAAAGAAACTTCGGACGATCATCGAGGAACTGATCCTTGCTGTCTGCACCATCATTATGATGGTTCCGATCTATTATCTTGTGATCGGCGCGTTCAAACAGCGTACCGATATTGTCAAATTCCCTCTGACCCTCAATGCGCAGATCTTCACGCTGGAAAACTTCCCCTATGTCATTAAGAAAATGAAATATTGGAAGGCACTGGGCAACACAGTGTTCATCACCCTGATGGCGCTTTTGATCGTGATCATCTGCGCATCTCTGGCAGGCTTTGCCATTGCGCGGATCCGCAGCCGTATTTTCTCCGGCTACTATAAGCTGCTGGTCACCTTGATGGTCATTCCGTTCATCGGCTGTCTGCTGCCCTTGACCACCCTGTCTTCCAAGCTGGGGCTTTATGACAGCATTTGGGGCTGTATCCTGATCCAGGCTGCATGGAATATGCCCTTTTCTGTTTTCCTGTATGCAGGTTTTATGGGAGGTTTGCCAAGGGAACTGGAGGAAGCTGCCTACATAGACGGCTGTTCCACCTTTGGTGTCTATTCCCGCATTTTCCTGCCTCTGCTTGCTCCCGTCACAGCCACCTGCTGCATCCGACAGGGTGTGGGTATCTGGAATGACTATCTTGTTTCCAGAACGCTGCTGAACGAAAACAAAAACCCCACTTTGATGGTGGGCATCAACGGTTTCTTCGGCGCACGCGGCTCTGAGCTTGGCTACGCCTTTACCGGTATTGTGCTGGTATCCATCCCTATGGTCATTCTCTTCCTGTTCCTGCAGAAATACTTTATCAAGGGTATTGCCGCAGGTGCAGTCAAGGGCTAAATAAAACACATCGCAACTAAAAGGAGAAACACAACATGGCACTTTTTGAAGTAACTGCTTATGACAAAAAGATTTGGGAGGAAGAACTGAAGGATTTCCTTCCCGATAAGATTCTGGACGTTCATACCCATGTGTGGCTGAACAAGTTCCTGGATCCCGATTGGCTGAAGAAGAGAGACGGCAGAACCGTCAACTGGCCCAATCTGGTGGCGCCCGACAATTCTCTGGAAGACCTGCAGGAGACCTACCGCCTTATGTTCCCCGGCAAGGATGTAAAGGCGCTCATGTTCACCAGCAAGGGTGCATGGGATGAAAATAACGCCTATGTTTCCGAAAGCTCCAAGAAGAGCGGCTGGCCGGCTCTGTACTATGCAGATCCTGCCGAATCTCCCGAGCAGCTGGAAGCCAACATTCGCAACGGCGGGTTCCTTGGCGTCAAGTCCTACCTTAACCGTACCCCCAAGTATCTGCCCGAGGCAGAGATCCGCGTGTTTGACTTCTTCCCCAAGAATCAGCTGGCAGTTCTTGACCGCATGGGTGCCATTGCTATGCTTCATATACCCCGTCACGGCAGACTGAAGGATCCTGTCAACCTTGCCCAGATCACGGAGCTGAAGCAGGAATTCCCCAATGTCCGTTTGATCATTGCCCATATCGGCAGAGCCTATACTGCCTATGACGTAGGCGATGCGTTCGATACCCTGGACAAGCTGGATCTCATGTATGACTTCTGCGCCAACTGCTGCGAGTATGCCATTACGGAGGTCATCAAGCACGCAGGCCCCAAAAAGGTCATGTTCGGCACGGATATGCCTATCCTGCGTATGCGCACTCACCGCATTGAAGAGAACAATACTTACGTCAATCTCGTTCCTCCCGGACTCTACGGCGATGTCAGCGGCGATCCTCATATGCGTGAGGTCTCTGCCGAAGAGGCCGAAAAGATCACCTTCTTTGCCTACGAAGAACTGCTGGCATTCAAGCGTGCTGCCAAGACGCTTGGCTTGAGTAAGCAGGATGTGGAAGATATCATGTATAACAATGCGATGGAACTGATCGAGGGTGCCAGAAAGTCCATCTACGGCGAATAAAAGGAGCACGTAAGAGAAAAGAAAAGTGAGGAATTGACCCCATGCTTACCACATTCCTGACAGTCTTTGAACAGATGGTTCGCATCATTTTGCTGCTGGCGCTGGGCTTTATGTTCAATAAACTCCATCTGATTCCCAGAGCAGCTGAGGCGGTTTTGTCCAAATTTACCACCATGCTGTTTTTGCCCTGTCTGGTGCTCAATGCCTATATTGTAGAGTGTGACTTCGGCAGCCTGCTGCAGTATGGGCCCTGGGTGCTGTACGGAGCCTGTTTTACGCTGCTTGGCATCGGCTTTGCTTATTTGTTTGCGCCGCGGCTGTCCGGCGGTCATGCTTATACAGAGGGCGTCTACCGCTATACCTTCGCTATGCCGAATACAGGCGCCGGTGCAACTCCTTTGCTGCTTGCCATGTTTGGTACAAAGGGCGTCTTCTTGGGTCAGATGTTCTGCTTTGCCCAAAGCATTGCCACTTATACCTGGGGCATTATGCAGCTACAGCCGGCGCACGGACGGCATGATCTGAGGTTCTATCTCAGACGCCTGTTTAACCTGAACTTTATCACCTTGGTGATCGGCATGGTTCTTGGCGTTATCGGCGCGAAGAACTGGATTCCGTCCATCGTTCTGACCACCATCAGTGACCTTTCCGATGGCTATGTTCCCGTGGCACTGCTGCTGACAGGCTTTACCATTGCGGACTATCCCATCTTTGATATGATCGCCAACGCAAAGGTCTATTTGTTTTCCTTGCTGCGGCTGATCGTAATTCCCTGTATTTATCTGGTTCTGGTCTGGCAGCTGCAGCCGCTTCTGCAGATGCCTGCCATGCTGTGTATGCTCTTTGTGCTCAACTCCTCCTGCCCCGCAGGCATGAACTCTGTTGTGTTCCCGGCAGCGTACGGGGAAGATTGCAGACCCGGCGCCAGCATGGTGCTGGTCTCCAGTATTTTGTCCCTTGTGACACTTCCTGTCATGTATACCTTGGTGACTGCCTTGTGCGGCACACCTACACCATAAAAAGGAGAAAAGAAAAAATGGCACTGTTTCCCGTAACTGATTATGACAAGAAAGTGTGGGAAGAAGAACTGAAGGACTTCCTGCCCGACAAGTTCATTGACTGCCACACCCACGTCTATCGTGAGGATCTGACGGTCTATCCTCCTGTGGATCCCAATGAAAAGAAGCGTACTGTCACTTGGACGGCTACCGTTGCTAAGGATAACCCCATTGAAGATTTGAAAGAAACCTATGAACTGATGTTCCCCGGCAAGGACGTCAGCGCAATGATGTTCATTGGCGGCGGCGGTCTGGATCTGAAGCCTAACAATGACTATGTGTCAAGAGTCTCCAAGGAGACCGGCTGGCCTGCTCTGTACTACTCTCATCCCACTCAGTCTGCCGACGAGGTGGAAAAGAATATCCGCGAAGGCGGCTTCCTGGGTGTCAAGTCCTATCTGGATCTGTCCCCCAAGTATCTGCCTGTGGGCGAAATTCGCATTTTTGACTTTTTCCCCAAGCATCAGTTGAAGCGTCTGGATGAAATGGGCGCCATCGTCATGCTCCATATTCCCAGGAACGGCAGACTGAAAGACCCCGTCAATCTGCACCAGATCTGCGAGATCAAGGAAGAGTTCCCCAATGTTCGCCTGATCGTGGCACACATCGGCAGAGCTTATACCAAGGAAGATGTGGGCAATGCCTTTGAGATGCTGGATAAGTATCCCGATCTGATGTATGATTTCTGTGCCAACTGCTGTGAGTATGCCATTACAGAAGTGCTCAAGCATGCAGGCCCCAAGCATGTCATGTTCGGTACCGATATGCCCATTCTGCGTATGCGTACCCATCGCATTGAAGAAAATGGAACTTATGTAAACCTCGTTCCTCCCGGACTGTATCCCGATCCCTATGGAGACCCCCATCTGCGCGAAGTCAGCGAAGAAGAAGCCAAGACCATCACTTTCTTTGCTTATGAAGAGCTGCTGGCCTTCAAGCGCGCAGCAAAGACTCTCGGACTGACCAAGGAAGATGTGGAGGATGTCATGTACAACAACATCGTCCGTCTGATTGAGGGCGCAAGAAAGTCCATCTACGGATAAGGAGAACACTATGGCACTGTTGGATGTAAAACCTTATGACAAATGGTACTATGAGACTGTTCTGAAACCGTTTTTGCCTCAGAAGTTTATTGACTGCCACGCCCATGTGTGGTTGAATGCGTTCCATAACGAGGGCAGCATGCGTGAGGGCAGTCAGCTCTGGCCCAGAATGGTTGCTTCGGAGAACTCTGTGGAGGATCTGAACGAGACGAACCGTCTGCTCTTCCCGGACAATCAGGTCATTTCCACCCTCTACAGTGATGCCATCGTCACCATTGATCGGGAAAAGAGCAACGAATATGTGGCACAGAAGGCGAAGGAGAACGGTTTCCCGGCATTGTATCTGTCCCATCCGGGGCAGAGTGTGGAGGAACTGGAGAGAAAGGTGCTGGCGCACCCGGAATTCAAGGGACTGAAGGTCTACCTGCAGTTTGCTCCTGCCTATATCCCTGCCGATGAGATCCGCATTTACGATTTCCTGCCCCACGAGCATCTGGCACTTGCCAATAAGCATAAGTGGGTGGTGCAGCTGCACATCGCAAGACCCAAACGTCTTGCAGATCCTGTGAACTACTATCAGCTGCTGGAGATCGAGCAGCAGTATCCCGATCTGCAGCTGCTGGTGGCGCACCTTGGCAGAGCCTATGCCAATGAGGATCTTGGCGATGCTCTGGATTTCCTCAAGCATACAGAGAAGATGGTCTGGGATTTCACAGCCAATACCAACGACTATGTCATGGAAAAGGTGCTGGAGTATTTTGGCTCCGAGCGTTTTATCTATGGAACGGATTTTCCCATCTTCCGCATGAAGGCAAGACGCACCGTGGAAAACGGCTTCTATATCAACGAAGTACCGGAAGGGGAGTTCCCCAAAAGCGCCATTGCCTCAGACAGCCATATGCGTGAGATCCCGTTCCCTGAAGCAGAGAAGATCACCTTCTTCATCTATGAGCAGATCAATGCCTGCCGGATGGCGTGTGAGCGTCTGGGCCTTGGTAAGCAGGATGTGGAGAAGATTTTCTGGTCTAATAGTGCGAGAATTTTTGATGTAAAATGATTTGAAAGGAGCAAAAACGATGAAAAAAATCAAAGTCGGTTTCCTTCCTTTGTACATTAAACTCTATGACGATTCCTCCGGGCCGTCCTATCGCATTCCCATGGAAAAGTATATGGATATGGCGATCAAGATGCTGGAGAATGAAGGCATCGAGGTGCTGCCTGCCGATCAGGTCTGCCGCATCAAGCCGGAGTTTGATGCAGCTGCTGAAAAGTTCAACGCGGCCGATGTGGATGCAGTCATTACCTTCCATCTGGCATATTCTCCCTCGCTTGAATCCATAGAAGCCTTGATGAAGCTGAAGGCTCCCATCATCGTCTTCGATTCCACCCCCCATTATGAGCTGATCAAGGTCGCCGGCTATGAGGGCAGAATCAGCCCCAACCACGGCATCCACGGTGTGCAGGATATGTGCAACCTGCTCAAGCGCAACGGTAAGCCTTACTTCATCTGCGCAGGTCATGCCCTGCACAGCGAAGTGATCGCAGAGCTTGCCGGTATGTGCCGTGCAGCCAAGGTCAAAAAGGCATACGAGACCATGAAGGTCGGCTCTGTCGGCGGCAGCTTCACCGGTATGGGTGACTTCCTTGTTTCTGATGAGCGTTACAAAGAAGACATCGGCGCACAGGTCAGCTATATGACTCCCGAGGTGGTCAAGGAGTATCTTGCCAAGGTCACCGATGAAGAAGTGGCGGCAGAAATGGCGCAGGACAAAGAGAAGTACAATGTGGAAGTGTCCTACATGGACGAGTACAAGCTGGCGACCAAGTCCGGCCTTGCCATCCGTAAGTGGATGCAGGAAAAGGAGCTTGGCTCCGTCACTGTCAACTTCCTGACACTGGATATCTGCGGCCTGCCCAAGATGCCCTTCCCCGAGTGCTGCAAGGTTCTTGAACGTGGTCAGGGCTATGCAGGTGAGGGCGATGTGCTCACAGCAGGTCTTGTGGGTGCTCTGTTTGCAGCCTATCCCAAGACCACCTTTACCGAGATGTTCTGTCCCGACTGGGAGCAGGATGTGATTCTGATGAGCCATATGGGTGAAAGCAACCCCAACCTGGCGCAGTGGAAGCCCTATATCCGTGACTGCAACTTCAGCTACAACTCCTGCGGCAATACAGTTGGTATGTATTCCTGCGGCAGAGCGGGCGATGCAACCATCGTCAATCTGGCTCCCATGAACGATTCCTTCACTCTGATTCTCTGCCCCGGCAAGATGCTGGATGTGGGACTGGAGCGCGGTGCCTATGCATCCTCCACTCAGGGCTGGTTCAAGCCCGGCAAGCCTCTGCCTCAGTTCCTCAAGGAATACTCCATGGCAGGCGGTACCCACCACTCCGCCATGGTCTACGATGTTCCCGTGGAAGAGCTTAAGGCGTTTGGTCAGATGATGGGCTTTGACGTTGTTGTCATTGAGTAAGGAGATGCATATGAATATTGAACTGTTAAAGTATCTTGGCAATATAGACCAGATCGCCGGCATCCGTGAGAGCCAGTTGCTGCGCGGACGCGGTGAGCAGATGCACATTGCAGAATTCTATAATGCTGCAGGTCTTCGTTTTACCGTCATGCCCGACCGCTGCATGGATCTGTACGATTTTTCCTATAAGGGCATCAACTTCTCCTTCCAGAGCAAGAACGGCATTTTGTCCCCTCAGGGCTATTGCCCCACAGACGGAGAATTTGGCGAACAGTGGCCTGCCGGCATGATGGTCACCTGCGGTCTGGATAATGTGGGCGGTCACAGCCATGAAGGCGGCGAATTCCCCACCCACGGCCGTATCTCCCATATGCCCTGCAAGCGCTTCGGCACCAAGACAGGCTGGGAAGGCAACAACTATGTTCTGTGTGCCAATGGTGAAGTTCATCAGGGCAAGCTTTTCGGGCGTCACCTTTCCATTGAGCGCACCATTGAAACGGGCCTGAATGACAAGTGCCTGAAGATTCACGACATTGTTACCAACCACGAGGCGGAGGATGAGCCTTATCTGTTGCTGTATCATATCAACTTCGGCTATCCCATCCTGCAGTCTGATTCTGTGGCGGCATTCTCTGAGAACGAGACCATTAAGTTCACCCCCAATGCGGATGATCCCATCAATATGTCCGCTCCCATCGACGGTAAGCAGGAAGAACTGTTCTTCCATGTGAACAAGGGCGAGAAGGCGTTTGGTGTGATCTACAACGAGCGTCTGGAACTGGGTGCGTATGTGGCATACGACACCAAGAATCTGCCCCGTTTGCTGGAATGGAAGAGCATGAAGTCTCATGACTACGTGCTGGGTCTGGAGCCCTGCAACACCTGGGGCATCAGCCGTCCTCAGGCGATCGCGGAAGACAAGGCAGCCATTCTGCCTGCTTACTCCAGCATTGAAAACCATCTGGAGCTGGGTGTGCTGGACGGTCTGACCGAGATCCGTCAGTTCTTGAAGAATATTTAAAAAACATGACGAAAAAGGAGGGCAGCGTGTGAAACACGACCGTGAACAAATGCTCATGGCACGGCTTTCCGTGGTGCAGAAGCTTTCGCTCAGCGAAGCCATGGAACTGCTGAATGTTTCAGAATCCACAGCCCGCCGAATGTTCGCCAAGCTGGAACAGGAAGGTGTGGCCATCCGCACACACGGCGGCGTACAAAGCGTGGGCGGCGCGATGACCATGTATTCATTTGAATACGGAGCACGTACCAATATTGAGCGAAAATCCGCCATTGCGCGGAAAGCTGTCCAATTTCTGGAAGACGGCGATGTGGTATTCTGCGACTCAGGCACCACCATTCAGTGCCTGTGCGCGGAACTGGCACGCCGCATCCGGGAAGATGGACTGAAGATCAAGCTTTACACAAATTCCCTTGCCAATCTGGAGCTTTTGTCGGTTTGCATGCAGGTCAATTTGGTGGGCGGCGAGTACCGCGCCTATCGCAAGGATTTCTGCGGTTATCTGACAGAGCAGGCGCTGCAAGGACTGCGGTTTACCAAAAGCTTTGTGGGCGCAGACGGCTGCGTAGGGGAGGGACAGTTCACCACCACGGACTTTGACACGGCGCGGATGAATCAGATCGCCATGCGCAATTCCGAAAAGACCTTTATGCTGGTGGACAGCTCCAAATTCGGCATCTCGTCCCATGTGGCGTATGCCTCCATTGAAAACCTGCATACGGTCATCACAGATGATCAGATCGATCCCGAAACGCTGGAGCAGCTGAAAAGCCACAAAGCGCAGCTGATCTGCGTCGGGAGCGAAGATAATGAAACCAGAGAGGAAAGATAATTATGAAACCCCAAATCAGAGTCCCTTATTTTGAAGTCGGCACCAAGAACTATGTCTATGGCGATCAGCTGCTGGAGTATGCAATTGCCTGTGACAAGGCGGCAGAAAAGTATGATATCGATGTGCTGTTCATCTGCTCTCCCATCGAGATCCGCCGTGTTCGTGAGAACACCAAGAATTTGATTATTCTGGCTCCCTACATGGACACGCTCCGTCCCGGACGCGGCATGGCAGACATCCTGCCCGAGGGTCTCAAGGCTGCCGGTGCACAGGGCGTTGTCATCAACCACTGCGAGAAGCCCATGAGCCTTCCTCAGATGAAGGCAGTCTGCGATCGTGCCAAAGAACTGGATTTCCTGGTCTTTGCCTGCGCAGATACCATCGCAGAAGCCAAGGCAATTGCTCAGCTGCATCCCGATATCATCAACCCCGAGCCCTCCGATATCATCGGCGGCGGCAACGGTGTCAGCCCCATGGCATATGTGAAGGATTCTATCAAGGTCATCAAGGAGATCTATCCCGATATTATGGTCGAGCAGGCAGCCGGCATCACCAACGGCCAGCAGGTCTATGATTTCATCATGGCAGGCTCTGAAGCAGCCGGTGCTGCTTCCGGTATCATGAATGCCGAAGATCCTCTGGCAATGATCGATGAAATGATCGCAGCGACTCGCCGTGCAGCGGATGATCTGAAAAAACTGGAAGGTTAAAGGAGAATAACAATGGTTTACAAAGAGAGTTTTAAGCTGGAAAGCCGCCATCGCGCCGTTTCTTTCCATGATATCACCGATACCGTTAAGGAGATTGCCAAGAAGTCCGGTCTGAAGGACGGCATCGTTGTGGTCTATTCCCACCACACCACCTGCTCTGTCATCACCCAGGAGTGTGCATTTGATATGTCCATGACCGGTCTGGAGACTCTGCAGCAGGATCTGGTCAACTGCTTCGAAGAGTGGATCCCCACCTGCCGCTATGAAGGTCAGTACCTCCATCCCGGTCAGAAGGCTCTGGTCTTTGCCGAAGAGCACGGTGAAGACAATTTCGGCTGCCACAACACCGATGCCCATCTGCGTTCTTCTATCATTGGCAGAAATGTGACCATCGTTACTGTGGACGGAGAAATGGATCTGGGCGAGTTCGGCCGCATCCACTTCATCGACTGGGATCAGACCCGTGGACGCACCAGAACCGTGCAGGTCATGATCATCGGCGAATAAAATTCGGCACAAAAGCGACAAAAATAAACACCGCTCTGTCTTGAAGACAGGGCGGTGTTTGTTGTATAATGGAGGGAAAGGAGCGATGTTATGAAAAAATTATTCTCATTGGATTCTCCCATTATGCGTTTTCTGACCAAAGTGGGACATATGATCGTGATCAACTTTATGTGGCTGCTGTGCAGTCTTCCGGTGGTGACCTTTGGTGCTGCCAGCTGCGCCATGTACCGTTCCATGTTCGATCTGCGTGAAGACAAGGGCAACGTGATCAAAGGTTTCTTTAAAGCGTTTGCCGAAAATTTTAAGATTGGCACTCTGTGCTGGCTCTCTGTCATCGGCTTCGGTCTGATCGTCTCTTGCATCCCGCAGGTGGCGGCAGCCTTTGGCCTGTCTTTGTTTGTTGCGGCAGCCATCGCCCTGGCTTGCGCGGCTCTGTTGGTGCTGTGGCTCGTGATGATCTGCCTGTTCCCTCTGGCAGCGTATTTTGAAAATACGCTGAAAAAGACATTGCGAAATGCACTCTTTATTGCGGTCAAGCATCGCAAACAGTCCATAGTCAGCGCTCTGTTTGCGGCGATTCCTTTGTTTGTGTTTCTTATTGAGCCGGGCATTGTGCTGTATACCAGCGCCTTCTGGGTCGTGTTTTTCCCGGGTGTGACCGCATATTTTATTGCCTGCCGCTTTGCTCCCATCTTTATGGAGTACGGCAACAAAAGAGAAGAAAAACTGAATGACGAAGAATCTGAAGAGGTGTGAGCTATGAAGCGTTCTGAGATCAACAAAGCATTGAAAGAGCTGGAGGCTGTTTGTCAGGAGTATCGCTGCTACCTGCCGCCTTTCTGCCATTTCACGCCTGAGCAGTGGCAGGATGTGGGTCATGAGTATGACGAAGTCCGTGATTGCTGCCTTGGCTGGGACATCACGGACTATGGTATGGGTGATTTTGAAAAGATGGGTTTTTCCCTCATCACCATCCGAAACGGCAATCGTAATATGGCAGATAAGTACCCCAAGGTCTATGCCGAAAAGTTGCTGTATCTGAAGGAAGGTCAGTATGCTCCCAACCATTTCCATTGGTATAAGACGGAAGATATCATCAATCGCGGCGGCGGCAATGTGCTGATCCGTGTCTATAACTCTCTTCCCAACGAAGAGATCGACTATGAGTCTGATGTAACAGTCCATACAGATGGACGTACCTACACCGTTCCTGCCGGTACGCAGGTCAGACTGACGCCCGGTGAGAGCATCCATATCCAGCAGTATATGTACCACGACTTTACGGTGGAGCCGGGCAGCGGCAATGTGCTCCTTGGTGAGGTCAGCCAGTGTAATGACGACAGCAATGACAACCGCTTCAATCCTCCCATGGGCAGATTCCCTGCCATTGAAGAAGATGAGGCGCCGTACCGTCTGCTGTGCAACGAGTATCCTGCAGCGAAGTAAGGAGGAACCACATGGATGTAGTAGCTTTGGGCGAACTGCTCATTGATTTTACCTGTGTCAGCACCGATGCTGAGGGCTATCCCACTATGGCAGCCCATCCCGGCGGTGCACCTGCAAACTTTTTGGCTGCTTTGGCATCCTTTGGTGCTGAGGTGGGTATGCTGGGAAAAGTGGGCACCGATACCTTCGGTAAGCTGCTAACGGCGACTTTGCAGGAAAAGGGCGTGTCTACCCGCGGCTTGGTGGCGGCGGACGATGTGTTCACAACCCTTGCGTTTGTTACTTTGGATAACACCGGCAACCGTGAGTTTGCCTTCTCCAGAAAGCCGGGTGCAGACACCTGTTTGAGCTTTGAAGAGGTAGATCTATCTTTGATCGATGAAGCCAAGGTCTTCCACTTCGGCACCCTTTCTCTCACAGACGAGCCGGCTCGTACCGCCACTTGTAAGGCTGTGGCATATGCCAGATCCAAGGGTAAGCTGGTTACATATGATCCCAATCTGAGAAAGCCTTTGTGGAAGGATCTGGAGGAAGCCAAGAAGCAGCTCCTTTGGGGACTTGGTCAAGCGGATGTGGTCAAGATCAGCGATGAAGAGGTGGAATTCCTTTTCGGTCTCGGTGTAGAAGAGGGCGCAGCCCATATCCTTACCAATTATCCCGTGAAGCTGGTCTTTGTTACCTGCGGCGCAGAAGGCTGTTACTTTAAGAACGCAGTCTGCAGCGGCAGCGTGCCCAGTCTGAGTGGCATCAAGGTCGTGGATACCACCGGTGCCGGCGATATCTTTGGCGGCAGTGCCGTTTGGAAGCTGCTGCAGCTTGGGAAAGATCCAGGGAGCTTAAATGAGGAAGAACTGACGGATGCAGTGCGTTTTGCCTGCACTGCGGCAGGCATCTCCACCACCAGGCCCGGCGGTATTTCCAGCATCCCAACTTACAAAGAGGTCTTGGAAAGATTATAAAAAATGAGCACTGCTTTGGAAAAACCAAAGCAGTGCTTTTTTACAGCGCGCCAACATGATCATTATATCAAACGATGGTGAAAACGTCAATGGATTTTGTGCAAAATAAATCAAATCTGCGTTTTACACAATCGAAAATCGTTCAATTTATACAACATTCCATCTTGCAAAGCCATAGGTGCTGTAGTATATTATAGACAGAAAGGGTGATACCAATGTACAGGTAAAACCGAAGGCTCAAAAGATCAAATGAGCCATTACGACAAGCCCCAAATTGCAGGAGATGTTCTGATGTTTAGCTTCGTACTCGAACGAACAGGACATCATAATTCAATGACAGGATCATCAGAATGGATCTCATAAGCAAATGGAAGGGTTAAGTCGATACAATAGAAAGAGAGGTAACCAAGATGTTAGATATCAAGAGTTCAGAGAAATGACCCTTGGCTGAGTGGTGTTTGAAAAAACAAATCAGTCAAGGGTCATTTCTCTTTTATATGCCGGTGCCTGAGCGTCTGCTCAAGGCGCTTTTTTTATGCTTTCCACCCGGCAATGTCCGAAGGATCAAAGTCATAGGTCAGCTTCTTTCCATAGCAGGCTTCATATGCAGCACGTTTCAGCTCCATATCCTTTTGACTCATATCAAAGCTGTTCTGGCGAGCGCTCTTTTCAGGATCGGGATAGAGCGTATCGAGTACATGGAGCACATAGCGCACCTTGTGAAAATCCTTCGTGTCCATCCCCGGCAGATCTATGATCTGCACAAAGCAGCACATGACCGGCACATTCAGCTTGGCAGCAAAATAGTATGCACCACGTTTTGGCGGTCTTGGTTTTCGGTAGTTGAACCACATCTCCTGTTCCGGGTAGATGAGTACCGGCTCTTCTTTTGCAAAGCGCTCTGTCAGCACCGTGAGGAATTCTCCCGCAAGATACCGCGGCTCTTCCAACAGGGGAATGGTATCAGCGTTGCGCAGCAGATACCCAAGTGGGCCTTTCATAAAAAAGTTGCACATCTGGCTGATGACATTCAGTTTCTTTTTGCCGTGCTTTCTCACAAAGGCGCGGAGAATGGTGTTTTCAAGCGGGCAGAAGTGGTTGCTGGTGAGAAAGCACCCCTGCTCCAGAGCGGACAGATCGCCGTTTATGACATACTCGGTGCTGCGATTTAAAATATCGGAGCCCCAGTTGGCGAACAGGCGGGCAGGCGCTGTGCGAAGCGACTGAGAAAAGCTGTGCCGCTGAGCCAGAAAACGTTGGGTAAAAGCCCTGCATTCCTCCGGAGAGGGAGTGGGATCATCAAGCTCCACCTTGGCATAGAAATCGCTGCTTTCTGCCGCCGCGGCAATGTTTTCTATGACGGCCGGTCTGTTATTTCCAAGAATCATAGACGGATCTTCACTCCTTGCTGGAACATCTTTTTGAATGTAACGGCTTGATCGGGGATCTGAGCACCGCGCTGCAGCAGCTTTTCAAGGCATTGGCTGTCAGAGCGCTTTTGTTCTTCTGTGTAGCCTTCTTTAAAAGCGCGGATCTGCGTCTCATAGCCGCTGTCTTTGGCATAGTGCCAGAACTCGTCGCTGTAAGCGATACCGTCGTAGCACCACGGTTTGGAGAACAGATTGTAGTGAATGAGCTTTGGTTCTTTCGGCTGAACAGACGCATCCGGCATGGTGTCCCAACCGTCGTCAAGATAGCGAATCTTGCCGTAGCATAGTGCGTTGATGTAGTCCTGGTCGGGAGCGATACAGTCGAAGTGATACGTGCTCAGTAGGTGGAGGAAATGGTCATCCAGCTGTGCTTCGCGCAGCTTTTTCAGATCCATCAGCAGTACACCGGAATTGATGTATTCCTCTTTGGGGATCCCAACTGCCTCCTCCATGTATCTTACCAGCGGCGGCACATGTCCCACAGAACGATCCACACAGGCGCCGATGAGCGCCTCTCCCAGATCCGTGTCATACAGCTTGGCGAGATCTTCCAGTACCACCACATCGCTGTCAATGTAGATGGCTTTGTCATACTGGGGGAACATCCGGGGGATGAAAAGACGGAAATAAATGGTCAGGGTAAAATAGTCACACCGCAGACGGTTGGACATGGTGTCTGTGATGCTGTCTAAACCTTGCTCCATGGGCGAAAATTCAATAGAAAAATTCTTCGTGGCAAGCCCGGAAAGCCTGCTGCGGTTTTCTTCGCTGAGTGATTGATAAAGCACGATGGCTTTGTATGTTCTGTCCGGATCTGCATGGCAGATGGCAGAACGCAGGGCTACAGCCAGATAAGGCGCGTAGGCATCATCAATGGAAAAGAAAATGGGTATCATACAAATATCTCCTCGTTGTAGTTTGTTTTTTCTTGGGTGTACTGCTGCAGAATGTGGTCGTATTCATGCAGCTTGAGAATGTTGTGCATGCCGTCGATGTTCCATGGTTTCACGCTGACTGCATGGAAATAGGGGAAGAAGCGAAAACTCGTTGTGAAGTGCTGAAAAACAGTTTCCTTGTGCAGTTTTCTCTGCTCGTTGTATTGTCTGCCACAGATCTTTTTGCGATGCGCCAGCTTGTTGATGGCGGACTGATCCGGCATGAACATGGTTTTTTCTTTACATAGCTTCCGGCATTTTTCGAAAAGCTCCGTAATGCGAATGGCATCCATATTCAGCAGAAGCACACCGGAGTTGAGATAATCGCGCTTCCACAGCTTTTTGCGAAAAAACAGGCTTCCGTAGTAGTCCAAACAACCTGCCAGCTGCCAGGCATAAAGATCCTGGTGATAGAATTTACTCGGATCCTTGCAGCAGATCACATCGGTATCCAGATACAAGACTCTGGAAGGCAGCTCCCGCACACGATCTGCATAGAGTCTGAGCATACAGCATGGAGTAAAGCGTGTGAGCAGATTTGCTGTCGGTGGATCTTCACGGAACAGCTCTGTCACATCAAAAAGCTTGGCACAGCTGCCTTCGTGATGATTTTTCAGCAGTCTGTTCAAAAACGATACAAACGTGTCCGGTAGCGGCTCGAAATTCTTCTCTTGCGTTTCAATGGCAGCAGTGAGCAGATGGATATGCAGCGGCTCGTGCACGTGCTCCATCAAAGAGAGCACGGAAATGAGCACACCGTCCAGAATGTTTTTGTCACCGCAGTAAAGAATGTTCATACCATCGTTCCTTTTTGTTTTTTCCAATTGTACCCAAAGTCTTTTTGGAAGGCTACCTACTGTTGTGGCAGACGGCTCTACCGGTCAAAACTCAGCCGGTAGAGTGAAAAAAAGCGACTCCACAAATAGTGGAGTCGCAAAAAAGCTTTGTTTTTCAATGCTTTGCCGGTTTTTTCAGCAGCGACCACAAAATGATCACCAACTGACCGGGCAAGCCGAGAAGATACAATAGTGCGGCATGGATCGAAGCCAGCAGCAGGGAAAGATGGATGCTTGCCAGGATAGACCACATGAGGATGGAGATGATCAGATAGTTTCTGCGGCGGTTAAACCAGATACTGTTGAAGACCAGCCACACGATGCAGCCCACGGGGATGCCGTAGACAAACACGATCCAGGGACACAGACGACCGGAGGAGATAATGCAGAAAAGCACAAAGGTCAGCAGGCAGATAAAAAAGACCAGCAGAAGCGACACGGTCGTAATGATGCCATGGCGGAAGTGTGCATTGTCCGGTGCAGCAGGGGCAGGAGCGGGAGTGTCTTCTCCGCGGATCAGCTGATCCAGTGTCACGCCGAACAGATCTGCCATTTCCACCAGAACGGCAATATCCGGCAGGGAATCACCCGTTTCCCGTACTTAAAGATATTGGTTATGTACGAGTGCCTACGCCCATTTGCATAGGCACTCATATCCTTGTTTTTACTCAATTTTGCCGATAAAGCGGTAGTAGATGTCAATATTCTGCTCACGCATACCGTCCACA